>NZ_JASDCF010000009.1 GCF_030408035.1 Psychrobacter sp. APC 3426 | reverse complement strand
GGGTAGTCGTCTTTAGCTTCAATTAGCATACGGACGGCTCGCTCTTGCATTTCAGGGGTATAGTTTCGTGTTTTCATTGTCGTATTCTCTCAGAAAATTGAGTCTCCGACAATCCCGGGGCGGTTCAATCGTTCTAGTGACTGCCTCTGTGCGTTTGTTTTTACCCATTATCTGAGCTATAACACTGTTGAAGCGGTCAAAATGGCTTTTGCCATATAAGGTTGTATACATCACTGCTTGCTCTACAGAGGTCAGTGGTGTCTGCGCGCGGTTGGTTAGATGCGCAAAGGTTGAGTATGGCAGCCTCTTATATATACCTGACACATAAGCACCGACCATCGCATTATAATAGCGATCAAAGCCATGGAGTTGTAGCTGATCGGCAGCATGAGCAACGTGTTGTGCGACGCTCTGTACGGCTTCTTGTGCTTGGTTATATGCGATCATCGGTCTCTCTCCAGTAGGCGGTTGATGAGCCAATTATGGAGGAGAAGATACTAGTGCTAGTAAAATCACAAGCTTGCGACAATCTATTCATTAAACGCAAAAAACCACCTCGAAAGGTGGTTTTCTGTTTATCAGCTTTTTAAAATAGAGCGGTCTGTCTTCAAACAATCCTATTTAAAGGATTGTTACTTGCGAAGCTATGAGCTAGGAAACAATAAAGGTCTGGGAGACCTTTATCCTAAAAGGAAGTCTTATGGAAGTCTTAATCCCTTACGAATCAGGGAGCGTTTCAGACCAATTCATATTCATTCATTAGGAGAATTACCAGTCTTAATCCCTTACGAATCAGGGAGCGTTTCAGACTTCACATTCTTCCATTTACCACAAGTTTTAGTAGTCTTAATCCCTTACGAATCAGGGAGCGTTTCAGACGTAGTAATACTGTAGAGATTACTCTTCTCTCTGAGTCTTAATCCCTTACGAATCAGGGAGCGTTTCAGACACCAGGAGATCGATATGACCGAGAACAATAGCCGTCTTAATCCCTTACGAATCAGGGAGCGTTTCAGACTGCACAACGATTTTTATTATCAATAAAATCAACAACTTACAACCAATAAATTAACCGACAAAAGTCTTCTTAAAAGTTGGTGTTTTTTTGACCAATTTTTAGGTAGAAATTGCATAAATAATAACCAATTCTACATCTGAAACGTTAAATAACCACTATAATCTTCGTCAGATTATGTCTGAAACGCCCTGATAATTAGGGGCCGCTTAATAAAAAGCGACGCTGTTATAGTAAAACAAATATATGGTTTTTGCAATAACGAGTCAATCACTGTGCCATAGTGATATGAGGTTAATAAAGACTCTTACGATACTAATATAGTGAAGCCAAAATATGACAAGCTTGTGACAATAATTAATTGACCAGTTTTGCGTTATTTTAGCTATATAGATGATTTATTTCTGCTATGCTGACAGCCAAAATAATATGGTAAACAAAAGTAAGCGTAGCTGAAGATGTTTCTGCTAGGTTTTGACTTGGCTTAGAATATAGTTTACTTATCGAATATAAGGATGTGATATGAAAAACGCTTATCTTTTTGAAACCAGAGGTATTCAGCGGTTTTTATTTGCTACGGGTAAGCTCAAAGATATGCTTGAGGGCAGTGAGCTAATTGATTATATCTGTGCAGATAATGGTCTATTAGATGAGGCTTTAAGCAGTTTAAAATTGATGGATAAAGTGACGTCACCACGTAAAGCAGGTGGCGTTTTTTATTTGGTCTTTGATGAGTTAGCAGATGCAAAAAGGTTTCAAAGTACTTGGCGTTTACTCATGTCACAGTGGCTGCCGTCTGTTGAGCAGGTCGATGTGGTCAGTCAAGCAAGCTCTGCTAAAGAAGCTATTAATAACGGCATCAAGCAACTTGCCCAGCAGCGCAACATCATTAGTGTAGCGCTACCCAATGCAAGTCCCATCACAGAAAGAAGCCCAAGAACGGGACAAGCGGTCGTCAGACGAGAGGTACATGGCAAACGCGGAACTGAATCGCTTGATTTGAGTACCTCAATATTACGCAGCTTTCAGAGGCCTGCTAAGAGCCAATCACTAACCGAAAGATTTTTATACGGTTTTTCTGAGCGTGCAGAACACGACATTAATAATCAAAAAGTACATTTTCCTAACAACTTTGAGTCAGATGCCAAAGCATCAAAAAAGTTCCCTTTAGGCCGTCGCAAATTGGTGGGGTTGATTCATGCAGACGGTAATGGTTTGGGTGAGATACTGCGCTTGCTCAATGAAGCGTGTCAAGATGCCAGTGATGAGGTATATATTGATCTATATCGCACTTTTTCAGAAGGCATCACCAAAGCGACGATTGAGGCAACTAATCAAGCCGCAAATGACACGCTAGTGTCCAATATTACAGATGATAATGTAATTCCTGCCCGTCCATTGGTATTGGGAGGTGATGATTTGTCTGTCATTGTAAGAGCTGATATCGCTATCGAATTCACCCGTGCATTTTTACAAGCCTTTAAACAGACTAGTCAAGCTGAACTGGCACAGCTCAAACAGAAGTTTATAGACAATGGACTGACAACATCAGCAAACAAGCTGCCTGCTTATTTGACCGCTTGTGCAGGCATCGTCTATATGAAGTCCTCACAGCCATTTTATCAAGCCTACGAGGTGGCTGAAGGATTGTGTAAGCAAGCAAAAATGTTCTCGCGCAATCACAAGCAGTCGGTTGCAGATAGTGATGCGTCCATTATTCCATCGAGCTTAGCCTTCTATAAGATTGGCGACAGTCTGATAGAAGAGGTGGACATGATGGTCGAAAATAGCATGACAGTTACGACCGATCATGAAGTGTATCACTTATCTGCAGCTGCTTATATGGTGGATGATATACAGCAGCCAGAAGAAGGTGCGCAAGTAGCAAGCTTAAATCAGTTAGAAGAAATCAACGACTTATTGGTTAACTCTGCAATCAATCCGCGGGCACTCAGAGAGATTGCAACATTAATGTATCTCAATATAGATCAAGCACAGCATGTCTTTAAGCGCTGGGTCCAATATTCTAAGCGCTCTGATGAGCAACTAAAAAACGTTTCTAGAGCTGAACAACGAGAAGTCAAACAAATCAATGTGTTTCTACAAAAGCTTGCACAAGTCATCGGTGAGCTCGAAAGCGATTTACCCTTTAGTAAAGTTAAACCCAGCAGCACTGACATAGCTCATAAGCTCGAATATCAAAGCGTTATAGCGGATTTATTGACCTTAATGACTATAGCAGAAGAAAGAACCACCTACCAAAGTAGCGATCAAAACCCTAAAGACGATGAGGGAGTATAAATATGCAGAATGCATTAGAAAAAATAATTCATTTGGATTTTCAGGGCTATTGGCACGTGGGTAGTGGCAAAGGGCGGGGCTACTATCTCGATGAGGAATGCCTAAAAGACAATTATGGACTACCCTTTGTTTCAGGAAAACAATTAAAAGGTTTGCTGCGTCATGCGGTAAGACGCGCAGAGGCGTGGGGATGGTATAAAGACATTGGCTTAGCGAACTGTGATGGTGAGGCTACGAGCTTTGAAGACTTGTTATTTGGTAGTGCCTCTCAAAGCGAGGGTCGGTTTGAAACCTCTTCAGGTATGATCTTTGTAGGTAACGCTGAGCTTGCAAAATCAGAATACGACTATCTACGAGATGCTGAACAAGCATCATTACGTCAGTACCTGTATCAGCCACTATATAATACCAAAATAGAGCACGATAGTGGCACTGCTGAAGATATGAGTTTGCGCGGTATAGAAGTTGCATTGCCTATGTCACTATACACTGACCTACAGTTAAGGCTTACAGCACTTGATGACACGCTGTTGCAACAACAACAAGCAATGCTGGCTAGTAATCCTAATCCTTGGCAGATCATAGAAAAAGCATTACCGCTAATAGATGCTATAGGCGCGCATAGAAGTCGCGGTTTAGGAGAAGTAGTGCTCTCATTTGTTCAAGAGTTAAAGGACTAACCTTATGAAAACCAATCAATATCTCCTTACGCTTCGTCAACCTGTGATAATCAGTGAACAATCTGCATCTGTTGGCGCTCATCAAAGCTTAGATTATATCAAAGGGTCTACATTACTCGGTTTGCTGGCAAGTCGCTTGTATAAGAAACTGTCAGCAGATGAAGCTTTTTTAGTTTTTCATAGTGGAAAAATTAGGTTTAACGATGCGCTGCCCATGCTAAAAGGCAACGCACAAATTGCTTATCCTGTTCCTATGTGTTTGCATAGTTTCAAGGCTGAAAAGTATGCTGACGGACAAGCGCTGTTTGCCGATAAGATCTTTGACATCTCAAAAGTAATGACCGACGCGACTTTAAAAGAATCTATCAGAGAAAAACAGCCCGTACAGCTACGTAACTTTTATATCACTATGGATGGTATGCGTATCAGTCCAGATAAAGAGCATACACTCAAAACAGCCATTGACCCCGAACAAAATAGAGCAAGAGATGCGCAGTTGTTTGGTTATGAAGCGCTATCAGCAGGTCAGGTTTTTAGCTTTAGTATTGATATAGATGATGATGTTCCTAATGAACTGATTGATAAACTGTCAGCTATAGTGGGTAAAGCGCATTTAGGTCGCTCCCGATCGGCGCAGTTTGGCGCTGTAGATATCGAGCAACAAGATTCGGTACAAACCAGTCAAGCGACGATTCAGTCGCAACAGCTATTGACCTTATGGCTAACAAGCGACATGCAACTACAAAATAATGGACAACCGACCCTAATACCAGAGCCGCAAGTACTTGGAATGCCAGAGGGTACCACATGGATAACAGAAGCAAGCTTTTTGCGTACTCGTCGATACAGTATGTATAACGCCTATCGCCGTCATTATGACAAAGAATGTCAAGTCATCAGCCGTGGTAGTGTATTGAGATATCAGTTACCATCAGACTTTGTTGATTTTGATACGTTGTATCAAAATCTATTAAGAGGTATTGGCATACAAACAGAATGCGGCTTAGGTCAGGTATGGATCAATCCTGAAATCTTATCAAGTACGCATCCCTCTTGGTACACTCAGGATAATACGGCAAACATTGCGCATGCAACGTCAGCTGCCCAACCAAAAAACAGTACGCTAGTATCAACACTTTTAAGAAAACAACAAACGGCTGAAGTGGGTACTAAGCCACGCCAGATCGCTGCTGATATCTTTGAAAAGCTGTGCACCAAAATTACTCAAGCCAGACGCTTCCAAGGATTGGTTAGAGGCATGCCATTAGAGCCTACGCCCCCCTCAAGAACCCAGTTTGGTCGATTGAAGGAGCTAGCCAATCATCATCGTAGCGATGTTAACCAGTTATGGCAAAACTTATCAGTCAATAAAAATGCAATGCTGAAAATCGGTACGGAACAAGACCGCGATAACAGACAAAGTGGGTCATCGTATAAAAGTGCTGGCTGGGAGATTAAGTATGCGCCTAGTACTCACGCAAGCCTTGGTCAGTTTATGCAAGATGAGTTGGCCACACACAAGACCAAAAGTTATTTTGCTTATATTGTTGCTGAGCTGGCTATATTAGGGTTATCAGACGCGTGGGATGATTACTGTATCGGTATTAGACCGACAGCAAATGAGATGCAAGCAATGGCAAAACAACGTGAGGAGCAAGCGTAATGATCAGTTCTCGTCCAATATTCCACTTACTAAAAGTGACATTAGAAGCAAAGAGTGCTCACGCCATTCATACAGGGCATGGTGATACCGTTCATGATAGCTTGGTTATGCGCGACGCTAATGGACTACCTACCTTATCAGGGTCTAGCTTGGCTGGTGTATTACGCCATGAATATCAGCGTCAGTATGGTGAGTCTGCTACACAAGCATTGTTTGGTTATGCAAATGGTCAAGATGGTCAGACCTCTTGGTTAAACGTCACTTGGGGTCTAGCGCATAATAGCTTAAACCAAGCGCAAGAAGGATTGCTAACCTCAGCTCAGTTAGATGACCCTTTATATACTGAGCTTAGTGATGCCAAGCTGATTGTGCGTCAACGCGTTCGCTTAAATGACCGTGGTTCAAGTGTGGATTCCGGCAAGTTTGATGTTACCTTAGTACCCGCTGGCACTCGCTATAGCTTTAGCATCAGCTATTGGGGTGATGGCTCTGATGAGTCTAACAAGCAATGGAGTCGCTTACTCAAGCTGTTTGTTGAGCGAAATATACGCATCGGACGTGGCACAAAAAACGGCTATGGACTGTTTGAAGCGGTAGCGTTACACCAATCGGTATGGGATTTGACCACCGATGAAGGCCAAAGCGCTTATAGTAATCGTGGGCGTACGCGAATGGATTATAAGTACATGGAACCTCTCAACACTCAACCTGAGCTGGACGGCAACGAGACACCAATACAGCTATCAGCTTCGCTTGAGCTTAGCGCTGAGTCTGCTTGGCGATTGGGTGGGGGTGAGCGTTATTTGGCTAATGCCTCGTCATACAATGACGATAGAGAGCCTGACATGCTACCCATGCACGAAGCTAAAATATACTGGACAAAAAAGCCTAATGGTACACAAGTAGGTGAGATAGGAGAGCAGCAATATCTATTGCCTGCCAGCGCAATTAAAGGTGCCATTCGTCATCGTGTTGCTTATCATTATAACTGTTTGACCTCTCGCTTTGTAGATGATGACTCAGCTTATGAGTCAGATGAAAGCCCAGCGATAACTGCATTGTTTGGGTATGCTAAAGACAACGAGTCGAGAGCGGGGATATTGGCATTTCAAGATATCTATTTAGAAACACAAAAGCAGCAAGTACTGATGCACAACAAGATAGATAAATTCACAGGTGGCGTAATAAATGGGGCGTTGTTTAGCGAAAATGTCCTTTGGCACACCAGCATCAAAATAAAACTTGATGTGGTAAACCCTGACAAAGTTACAGATCCAGATATTAAATTGGCGCTACACAAATCATTGACAGACTTAGCAAATGGTTGGCTGCCTCTTGGTGCATCAGCTTCACGTGGGTTAGGTGTGTTTTTAGATAAAGATAATAAAGGTATTCAATGGTCAGATAACCAGACATGGATTGAGACAAGAGGAGCGGTGTAATGACGACTCAAAATTGGTTGTCTGAATTATTAGACGATATCGCCACGCTAAGCCAAAATAGCAGCTTAAAAATAGATATGAATAAGTTTAGAGCGGTGCACAGTAGTACCAGTCATCAAACGCTTGATAAAGATCAGCTAGCCGTGAAGGTTCAAGAAATAAACAACGTATCAGGCTGGGTGCAAGCAACGGGTGAGGTAAAGACGCTTGATAATGAGACTATCGTAGTGAGCAGTCCACTACTCAATGGTGAATGGGTAGAAGGTGATGCACAAGCGGATACTCAAACAAGCTATGTGCTTGAGTATATCGGTAACAATAAATGGATGTTGCAACAATGCGTTTTGGATTTTACCGATACAAAACCAGCTAATAGCTTAGCGGAGCGTGTGATACATAAAGAAGTCGGCGTCAAAAATACACGTAATCTGATTTATCAAAAGCTTTGGATTTATAAAGACACTGCCGCTGTCGCTGATATGGCTTTTTTTGTCGGCTTTGATTCATAGTGTCGTCATATTGATCTGATATTTGGCATGTTAGGTGTTGTGACGGTTTATATCAATTGCCATGGCACAAAAACGCTAACAATAAAAACGAGCAAATGATTGCTTAGTAACTGTACAAAAAGGAAAATCAAATGCCAGAAGTAACTGCCCCATATAGATTTGTACCGCTATCGAATTTAATTGTTTACCCAAGTTGGGCGAATAAAGTCAGTCATGATAAACCATTTAAAGATGGTATCTGTGGTGAGATCACCATAGCACTTAAAAATCAGACACCGCTATGTGTGGGTGGTCAGCAGTCTTCCTCATCGGAATATGAGGCTGGAAAAATACATTTTTATAGAACACCAGATGGCAAACCATCAATACCTGGTAGCTCATTAAAAGGTATGCTCAAAAACGTACTGGAAATTGCTAGTTTTTCGCCCATGCGTCAGATTGAAGATCAAAAACTAGGAGTTCGTGATTTAACGGACTCAAGAAACTTTTATATGGATAATATAAAAAGTCCTAAATCCGGGTGGCTCAAATTTGATGAGAAAAAAGGCTGGGTTATTTACCCGTGTTCTTATGCTCGAGTACATCAACAACAGATTATTGATACTTTTAATATTTCTTATAAAGACTGGGTAGACAGTCAAACGGTTATGGATAGATACTACAAAATAGGAGTTTGTCCGGACATTAAGTTTGAACAGACGGAAGAAAAAAACGGCAAGCAACTGACTGATATTAGTCATACTCAAGGTAATTCTGGTGTATTAGTCATGACAGGACAGCCAGGCGCTGCATTTGATAAAAGCAAAGGTGCTAAAAAATACGAATTTGTATTTTTTAATACTCAAGAAGGTGCTGTAGAGGTGAGTAGTACGGTAATGAGTGGCTTTCGCCAAATCCATCAAGACACCAAGGAATGGCAGTTTTGGCAAAATAACATCAATACACTAAAACATGGTGTACCTGTTTTTTATCATACTGATGGTAAATCGGTGCGCTCTTTAGGGCTAGCGATGATGTATAAATTGCCTTATAAGAACAGCATTCATGATGCAGTAGGACATACCAATGCGCAGCATATCAATGATAGTCATAAGGCTGGCATGGCTGACTTGTTGTTTGGGTACTTAGATGAGCAAGAAGGGGCATCAAGTTTAAGAGGTAGGGTGCAAATAGGATTTGGTATGTGGCAGGGTAATCAGCCATTATTACAGTTTAGCCCTGAGGTGGTTTTGAGTGCGCCCAAACCAACCTACTATCCTGCTTATATCTATCAAGATGGTAAAGGCAATGGCTTTAATCAATTAATGCAAAATCATGCAAAAATTGCAGGATGGAAAAGATACCAAGCTAAAGCCTGTGAAGACTATCCAAGGTTAGAGTCCAAGGTATTACAAAATAAAAAAGTACAAGTTAAGCTAGAGACATTAGCCAATGACAGTCAGTTTCAATTTAAAATTAGACTGCACAATATACGCCCTGTCGAGCTTGGCGCATTATTATGGTCTTTAGACTTTGGAGAGAGTGATAAATGCTATCACACGCTAGGTATGGGCAAGCCATTCGGTCTAGGACAAGTGAAGCTATCAGTGGTTGATAGCCATTTAATGCGTAATGATAGTAAAGATATAGAGGACGAGACTGCATGGCTAGCAGGATGCCGTATTGAGTTTCGTAATTATATGAACAAAGTGTTTGAAGCCAATGATATAGCTACAATTACTAAATGGGAAGACTGTGATGTCATAAAGGCCCTGCATGAGTATGCAACACCTAGCCATGATATTGACAGCTATCAGTATTTATCAACTCCCAAAGAATATGCAGACCTCAAAAAACAACAGTATTTAGATGACTTCGCTAATAATTTTCATCGTTATGTACCCGTCGAAATTCATGATCCAAAGCAAATCAAGGCGGTTGAGTATCAGTCTAATATTGATAAAAGTATAGAGGATGCAAAGGTACAACTAGTAGAACTAGCTAAGGCTAAAGTACGCGAGCAGGCAAAACAAAGCGCGACAGAAGAAGAAATGGCGTTATATGAGATTGAGGACTTCATTGCCAAAGCAAAGCAAGAGCTGACCAATACTATGAAAGAGGATGCTCATAAAATTCTAAAAGAATCGTTTACGACGTATAAAAACACCTTTACCGATGAGCAAAAGACTAAGCTGCAAACGCTATCGAGTGAGCTTTCTGAAATAGTGGGTACAAAAAAACAACTGGATAAAGTGGTTAAGCAAATTAATAAATGGAGCTGACTGATTAATTAAATAATCTGAGACACAAAAAAGCGGTCATCACGTCACGCCTTTAATAGCCGAGCGCAACCTTACGCGCTCGATACCACGCTCATACCAGTCGCGGCCTTTTTGACCGCAATAGTCTCGAATATATAGCTTGTACTCACGTGTCGACTGATTTATTTGGCGAATCTGAATCAACTTACGCTCTTTTTCTTCTGCTAGCATGACAAGATATTCTTTAGCTTCATTAAACTGCTCTCGCATTTGCAAAAGTTGTTCTCTGATGGCTTGTTTTCGTATACCCTTTGCAGCATCGCGTTGTTTCTTAAGCTCGCCAATGCATTGACCAAACGACTGTTGTTTCTCCCTAAACATAGCGACAATTTTTTTATGGCTTTCAAGTTCTTTGTATAGGGCGTCAGCCGTCAAATGAGAAGCATGGTGCAGCTCAATATGCTCATAGAAGTCTTGATTCTTTGCATAATTGGCGCGTCGCTCAGCTATTTGCTGCTGGCGCTGAGAAGTCTCTGTAGAGAGCCTGCGACTAGACGAGTGGTAGTTTGCACAGGCTGTCTGCTCTTCACCACTTAACCATGCAATAACACCAACTGCGGCAGCGACACCAACAACCCAATACATATGCTTCTCCTTAGTCAAAAACCAACATACATCACGTTATCAATCAACCTTACAGACGATATTAGCTGACGTCAGTAAAAGTGCGCGGTTGGTTGTCATTACGAAGCTCATCTATTACTATAACTAAAGCATCAATAGGCGCTCGTGAGTTCTGGATGTGACTATTTGCTAATTGCATGTTTTGCTGTGACAGTTGAGAAATCACAGTCATCATGCTTTGCTTAATATCATCTGAAACATCAGGAGAGACAACAACACTTAAATACTTATCAAGCTCTAATTGACCCCTTTCAATCATATTGACGACCTCCTCATTAGAGGTCTTTATACCATCAAGCGTGATTTTATGTGCATGAGCAATGGTATTTAGCCTAGCAATACTAGAGTTATATTCATTTTCAAGTTGCTGCATAAAAGCATTGGCCTTACTATGCATATGGGCGCGTTGTAACTCAATTTGTTGTGTTGCTATACGATAACTTATGATTGATTGGCACAAGCTTAGGCCTTCTTTTAAAGCGGCGACAGCAACAGTATGACTAACAACGATAGCAGGTAGAGCCATGGGATCTTCTCCTCAGGTATTTAATATTGGGTAGCTGATGACATTAAATATATCGTGTTTTAGCCTAAAAAACTGAGACGGCAAGCTTGTGCTTTACTTCTTGATTCTCTTAAGACATCTCATTAATGGTGATAGCGTCTGGTGCTATACGAAGTTGAAAGGGCGAGCCTTTGCCAGCATCAGATGTGATATCAAGCTTAGCCGCGAGCTCTATACCCAAAGCCTCCTTTAAAGCAGTTTGCAATCTTGATTTTGCACCGTCAAAAAAGTTTTTATCAACACTAACCATAATATTTTCATCGTTTTTATGGTCGTAATAATATTCTATGTATTCTTCAGACAACTGCTTGATATATTTTTCGTCAGCATTCTTAGTAGGTGCAACAATGCCACCTTTACTATCTTTGCGTCTATCAGCAAACCAGTTTAGTAGCGCCCACTCGCGTGGAGGCAGATCATCTATAATAAACTTGCCGTTGACGACGGCTTTGCGGCTAAAGGTATTTAGCTCCAAGCTCACATCCTCATAAGACTCGTTGATTTTTTGTACCACTTCGCTAAAGCTGTCTTCTTTTCTCAATTGATGCTTGGGTAGTATGGCTTCATGCATTCTTACAAATGGGATTTTTGCCAGCCAAACTTGTGCTTCTTGGGCGTTTCCGACGACTGTTGAATCACGATCAGAAACCAAGTGCTCCTTAGGAGTGGGATAAAAGAAGTTGACTGCTTTCTCAAACTCTGACTGTACTAAAACGTGAGACATACTGTCCTGTGCACGTCCATACAGAGATAAGGCATAGCCTGCATAAAAGCCCATAGTCTTGCGACCGCCAGCGATGGAGACGTGCACACTGGTGTCATCGATACTAGTAAAAGACTTGACCATCTCACAAATAATATCGGCTGATCTCTCATTGTCTTCAGGCGTTTTGAGATCCATCAAAGGCTTACCATTTTGATCAGTAATCACATGTAGATGAGTGGCAGGATCAAAGTCAACCTGTTCTAGGATAGGGTAGTCACGCTTAAACTGCGTAAACACACCATCTTCAAACAAGCGTTTACGAATTTGGTTGAGTCCATCTTGGGTACTCAAAACATGCACTTCATCAGGCACCCAGTTTTCTTCGGCACTATCGTCACAAGCAAGCGCCCAAATGGTTTCGGTAATGATTTGCGGGGTCATACCAGTAACCAAAAATAAAATATTGCGTGACATAAGCATTCCTTTTGTTAAATTTAACAGCGATTTAATGGGTTAAAGTGTAGCAGAGCTTATGACGATTTTGGCTTATTCACAAGCTTGTGAGATTGATAGCGATTAGGCGATGTAGCGACCAAAGTCTTGTAACTGCTTACCCATAATGACTCTTATACCTGTATCCTTGGCGACAGCGAGAGACTGATCTGAGATGTCAAACAAACTGACAAAGTATTTATGCGTATTAAGTCCGCCCACTTGACCAACAGAGTCAAATTTACGTAAGTCGGCATTGACCTTGGTCGTTGGGTTGTCTTGGCGCTCCCAATTTACGGTCTTACATTCAAACAGATGCAGATAGCTTGAATTAATATAGGCGACATCCACTTCGTTGCCATCACTGGTTTTTTTGAACTGTAAGCCAATTTGTACGTCAACCTGCTGCTTTTGAGCAAGATAATGCTGCACAATAAGCAAACCAGTCAGTACCTCAAACCATTTACCCCCAACGAATTCTACCGCTTCCTTATTCTCCCAAGTAATCGTGGCAGCTTCGCTATCATAGCTAAAGTAAGGCTGTGGTAGCTTTGTCAGTAGTTTTAACCAAGTGATACACTTTTTTAATCTATAGCCATCGCGCACTTCAATTGTCTGTGGAAAGCTATGCTCAGGCTCATTCATCACCTTAGCCGTCAGAGCATTGAGCAAAAACACTAAGTCTTTGGCTTTATCGATATTGATATCTAGATATTTATACATCTGCTGAATATAGTGATACTGCTGGGCTGGCAAGTCCAAAAACGAAGTCTCAGCACTGACAGTTTGATAGCCGCGCCCTTTAAGGCGTGCTTCGAGGTTTTCGGGCAGTACTAAATCGTAGCATTGCTTACCAGGCGGGCGGTTGTACCAGACCAGCTGATTGCTACCTCGGCTTTGATACACACAATCGTAGCGGCTGCTAATTTGTGCAATCTGATCTTGAGCAATACTCATAAGCTTGGTACCACCTGTGATATTAAAGATGATCTGCGAGGCTTTGTTGTGTGCAATCCACTGTAGCAGGACATCTTTGATAGCCTCGACGTTGTTTTCCTCGATACCGTTTTTTAGAGGCAGCTCTTCTATGGTGACAGAGGAGTTCTCAGAGCCAACTTGAAGGGCGTTTAAAACACTGGTCAAATTGTCCACATAGCCTTTTTCACGAGTAAAATCGGTACTGATAATGACGATTTTTTTTATGTCAGTATTACTTTGTTTAAAAAAATGCCAAATCAGGTAATAGTTGGCTTCGGTTTGAGCAGTGGCTGAGACAAATAAAGTTTTCATAAAAATACTCCTAAAGGTGTCAAAAAGTAGCAAATAAATGTGCTAGAGGGATCCAGTTGATAGATGAGTCTGTTATGCGCTAAGACTATACGAGTTTTTATGTGCTTTTTCACTAACAATATGAGACAAGTGTTGTCCTATATCATTTAGGATATGGTCACAAGTTTGTTCAGGCGTATGATAGGCTGTGTCGTATTGATAGAGCTCAATAGGCTTGTCAGTAACAGTTTGTGCTTGATGGCTAGCTAGCCAAGCGTACATTTGCTTATAATTACGCCGTAAAGTACTAATTGCAGCAAGCGTCTCTTCTTGTTTTCCATAGATACGTGTTCGCGTCTTATAGCGCGACATTAGTATGTCATCTGGCGCATCAAGCTGTATGGTGATGTCGGGCAGCGGAATAACAGACTCAAGCACTCGTATCTCTTGATAGTGCTGCAGCGCTGATAGCATCTTATTCTCTGAGTGGTGCCAACGAACGGCTAGGCTGGTAAACAAGCTGCGATCACTAATGATCAGATCAGCATTCCAATCTATATTGCTGGCGTGATGATTCGAACGCTTAGCATATAACTCCTGAAGGTAGTTATCATCATCTTGACGCGCAAAAAAATGCGCTTCCAGCGGATGATCTGGTATAGGCGTAGTCGGTGACAGTGTTTGGATGTCACAGGCTGCCAGTTGCTCTTGCAGTAACGGCAGCAGTGTCTGCATGAGCGTGCTTTTACCCGTACCTTTGAGTCCTTCGATAGCAATATACATACGTACTCCTGATTTTTTTATGCTGACGGGTCGTATTGGCTGGTCATCCATAGCTTTGATGTATAGGGTGTATGACGCTAGGTATGTGCATGTAGTGCTACCACTTCAATCTCCCACGTCTGATTACCCAATATCAGCTCGTCTGATATATCGCCAGCTTGCAAACCTATGATTGCTTTAGCCAGTGGCGCGTTATAACCGATTTTTCCTATCTCAATATCTGTCTCATCAAATCCGACAATCTCCCAAGTCTCACGTATCCCGTCGTCATCTGCTAAATTTAGATTCCAGCGGATGATATCGACCAACGACCCAATCGCCACATGAGTAGTCGGACGCTTGTTTGGGTCAATGCGCACCGGACGAGCAAATTGCAGGCGTTCTGTAAGCGCTTTTACGGTGTGATTAAGGTTGGCTTCAAGCTGCTGCTGACGGTTAAATTCAGGATTGTCATGCCAACCATCACCTGATAGCTCAAATGCGACTTGGCGATGGTCACGCACGTCTGCGTATTCTTGCTTTTTACGAGCTAAAAGTGCTTTTAGGTTATCAAAGCCGGTGTCGGTCATATAAACAGTGTTTGACTGGGTCATAATCTCTCCAATATGCATGATGATAAGTACAAAGGTGTTATGTCGTTGAGGGTTATACTATAGCGCTCGCCGAGCGGTCTGCTTTTTTTGACAAGCTTGCGAGTCGATAGGGTCATAAATCGCTAATAGTGAGGACAATGTCTGTAAGCACGAATGATAATGAGCACTATCGACCTCATCATCAGTCTTTTTTAGCCGATGGCGCAGCGCAATCATTTGACTGACGTGTGAGGGTTTTTTATATAAGCTTGCAATGCTGCGCAGCGTTTGGTGCGGTTGATGATCGCTTAAGGCATAGTGATGAGACAGCAGTGTCAAGCTAATGTGCCGAAACAGCCGGTCATAAGCGTTAATATAGACAGAACGAGGATCTATAAGCGATCGGGCTGCACGTAGCCTGCGTAAGCTCAGGGTTTCTTGTAGGCGCAGATCATGTGTTTGGCTGACAGGCTTGATACGCTTATCACGCTGCAGCTGAATGATAAGGTGCTGTGGCAATACTATTGATGGCTGGCTCATAATACTCCTAACAAAAGTGGTGTCTGGATAGACAGTCGATAGTTATGCTATGCGGCCTGCGGCATGGTGTGCGTCTGTGCCAGATAGCGCAGTAACGCCTGCTTGAGCTCAGTCGTATTCAGCTTAGCCGGATGTAGCTTTGGCATGTCTGTGTTGGGAAACAAGCGATTGGTCAGTACCGCAGTTGGCGCAGTGCAGATGATCGTAGCAACCAACTCTTGACCAGGGTGGTTGATACGGTGCAGCTGATCTTGCGTCATTACATAACTTGTGCCAGCGTGCTGGGTGATATCTTGCTGCTTGAGAAGAGCGGTGTGCCCAATCAGCTGTTTGGTCGCTTTAACGATATTTTTGTGCTGAGTATGCTCTGCGGTATAGCGATACTCGTTAGCTGTAAGGGTAGGGGTGTCATCGTTTGCCGCATCCGTCCACAGCTCGCTTTTTAGTGCGCCTGTTAGCACGTGGGATGCAAATGCCCAGCGATGGCTATGGATGTTTTCTTCGCAGGCGCTGCCCTTGAACCAAATATGCAAGCGTAGCTTATAGCCACGATCGAGCAGCACGACTTTTAAAAAGCCATTGCCATGATAATAAGAACGTGCGGCAATCTTATCGAGCAGTTTTGGACTGCCGACGACATCACGTAGTAGCGCATGTATGCTATCGGCATGGCAATGTGTGCTCAGAGTATCGGCAAGAGGGGTCAGTGCCTCACGTGGTATGGCCACATGACTCGAGTGCGCACGAGTAAATTGGGGCGCATCAAAGCAGTGCTGCAGTTGCTTATGAATATGTTCAAGCTGAATGCTGGCACGTGCTGTTGCATTGTGAGATGCGTCACCAATCATCGATATCATAAACGTCCTAATAGCTGCCCTGTGATGTGGGACTATTAAACCGTATATGAGAGGGGAGTGTTCAAACCCACAAGCTTGTGGCTAAGGAGTGGTGATGGAGGCTAGGATTAAGCGTTTGGCGTATAAGCCATTATCTTATATTGTCCAAGTCCAAGAGTGGTGCTTTTACCAATATGAAGCTGCTCGCCCAGTCTTAGTGCAGGCAATAAGCGCTCTAGTGCGCCACTACGATCGGGGTCGGACAGATGAATACAGCCAATCATTGCGTGTAGATGAATTTTGCGCTGCTGACGACTGGAGCGCCGAGAGATATTGGCGGGGCGTACATCGGCTGTCATATCAAGCTGTAAAATATCTGCTTTGAACGCATGATAATCCTCATAACCGATACGCCACGGAATATCAGGACTATGATGCCGCTGACACAGGCGGATACGGTTGTATAAAGATGCCAAAAATGTCACAGTATCTAGCACTTGTGCCTGATTGACAATGTGTCCTTTTTGTTGATGACGAAATGGTGTCAAAAACTGTAAATCAAGCTGATCTACTGATGCTGGCGTGCCAGATGGGTGACAGTCTATCTGTGAGTGCGTCACGGGTAGTGCTTTGATTTTGCCGCTGTTCTTGTCACTGTTGTCAATGTCGCTATGATCAAAGAGTAAGGTTTCACCCAGGCGCACGTATAATAAGCGTGCCCGCTGAAAAGGCGCACGCACACCCAAGCCTTGCGCTAGTGCCTGCTGCCATGCTCGAATAATCAGCGTACTATCACCAATGGCATCGCCCATAATACTCATCTTAAAATGCCAAACATCCCCACTGTGATAGGTGGATGGTGGCGGGGTATGAAGCACATAAGGATTGACTGCTTGCACGCTCGCTGGCATAAGCGCCGGCCTCTCAAAAATACGTGGAAAACGGCAATGCACCTTGAGTGGACAGTCTCTGCAAGCTGGCAGGTCAGTGACACAAGTTAGCCTGCGTAGCGCCGTACCAAATGCTCCGCGCAGCATAGACCCTGAATATTCAGGTATACGTAAGCCATCCACTTGCTGCACATCAAAGTGCAACGTGACGAGGTTGGCTATGCTAATAATACTGCGCTCAAACTGAGACATACATACTCCAATATAGCATTTATAACAATGACGTTATCATAACAAGCCCAAAGCAAAATGTACGACTAAAAAATAGCGTGCATCTTGTTGCTTAAGCGTACGCTATCTATTATGATAGACCAGTAGCGTGCTTAAAGGTGCGCTGCTCCCTGATATCAGGGACGGTTTCAGACATTATCTGATGAAGGTAGTGGTCACTATTTAATGTATCAGACGTATAATTGGTTGTTTTTTGAGCAATTTGCTCTTAAAAATTGGTTAAAAAAACAACAACTTTTAAGCCAACAATTGTCGGTTAAAATAATAGCAGTAAGTTGTTGATTTTATTGATAATAAAAAAGCTTGTGCAGTCTGAAACGTTCCCTGATTTCTAAGGGATTAAGACCCACCACGGTGATCACGTAGGCACATCCAAAGGTCTGAAACGTTCCCTGATTTCTAAGGGATTAAGACAGAATCTTCTCTGTAAAGACGAACTAAAGCTTCGTCTGAAACGTTCCCTGATTTCTAAGGGATTAAGACTGTTATGCGTTTCCACATTTATACGGAACTGACCGTCTGAAACGTTCCCTGATTTCTAAGGGATTAAGACAGCTACGGTGATATGAGGGTGTCTAAATGGAAGGTCTGAAACGTTCCCTGATTTCTAAGGGATTAAGACCATTGAGCTCAGCCTTGACGTTAATGCGCTCTGTCTGAAACGTTCCCTGATTTCTAAGGGATTAAGACCGATCTCACGCTTGCGATTTCTTAGAGAACGAGCCGTCTGAAACGTTCCCTGATTTCTAAGGGATTAAGACTCTGGATTTTCCTCCGCCATCTTGAGAATCAACGGTCTGAAACGTTCCCTGATTTCTAAGGGATTAAGACAGATTATCTGAGCAGACAGTTTGCCTTGAATCAGTCTGAAACGTTCCCTGATTTCTAAGGGATTAAGACGTCTACTAACGTACTATCTACTAAGTCACCTAGGTCTGAAACGTTCCCTGATTTCTAAGGGATTAAGACAAAGTTGATTTCAAAATTACCTCAGATGTAAATGTCTGAAACGTTCCCTGATTTCTAAGGGATTAAGACTAAAGCCTTTGGTGTACCTAAGTCGACTAAGGACGTCTGAAACGTTCCCTGATTTCTAAGGGATTAAGACAGGTTGGCGTAACCGTCAGGACGTTTCTTGTTAGTCTGAAACGTTCCCTGATTTCTAAGGGATTAAGACGCATTGCGGACGCTTTTAATGGCGTTGTTAGTAGTCTGAAACGTTCCCTGATTTCTAAGGTGAGAGACGTTAAGAAAAAGCACTGCTTTTTTAGTCTCGCAAGAGAGAATCCTTTAAATAGGATTCTCTGAAGGAAATAACGAAACACTGACTCAATCGAGTGCAAGAGGATTTATATTTTTGCAAACTTGATTAACTTGGTTAGAATGGCTTGAAGGTTTTTGAAAGACTGATTGCTTCTCAGGTGTTTATCATATACTTATTACCAAGCCATAAACCAAAAAAGCCACCTAGCTAGGTGGCTTTTTTGGTTTATGGTTCATCTGGTGTTATTGACAGGGCGGCAGTCGCAGCACAGTGTTATCTAAATCCGCTTGACCTCGTACGGCTCAAGCTTAGCATCAAGTGCGGATAGCTGCGCAGCTGTCAGCTCCATCCCGCGCAAATGCTCTGGGATGTATAGGCTTAGATGCTGATAACTCACACCTAACTCATTGAGATCAGCGACGATATTGATCGGCAATGACCCGATGATGGTATCACCAGCCGACAGCGCCTGATAATCAGTCAGATGCGTTAAGTGGGTATCATACAGATGCCCCATGTGGTTCATCCAATCCACTGCACCTTTATGACGACTGACCAAATAGATACTCATAACCGCTCCTATCTAATAAATGATGTTATAAAAACCAACTAATAGCGATTATAGTGCATTTCAAGCGGTCTAAAGGTTTTGACAAGCTTGTAGATACCTTTACTGAGATAACCATGTATGCGCTCATCGACTGCAACAGCTTTTATGCCAACTGTGAGAAGCTCTTTCGCCCTGATCTAAGAGATAAGGCGGTAGTAGTGCTCTCTAACAACGACGGCTGTGTGGTGGTGCGATCAAGCGAGGCAAAGCAGCTCGGTATCAAGATGGGTGTGCCATACTTTAAGGTTAAAGACTTCTGTGCGCAGAACAACGTTACCGTCTTTAGTTCTAACTACACCCTCTATGCTGATATGTCTCACAGAGTCATGAGTACCCTTGAAAAGCTGTGTCCTACCGTTGAAGTCTATTCTATCGATGAAGCCTTTTTATACTTAGCTGATTATCCTACTGCGATGACTGATCTTGATAGTTATGGGCGTAAGCTCAAAAGTATCGTCGAGCAGTACACTACTTATTCATAGCCCAACGACAACCTACTTGGTAGAAGTCGAAGGCGATAGCATGATCGATATGGGTATCTATCCTAATGATATCTTGATTGTGGATCGCTCATTAAGCGCTAAAAATAAAGATATCGTGATTGCACTAGTCGATGACGGCTTTACCGCCAAGCAGCTGATACTCGGTGAGCATATTATCTTACGAGCTCATAATGAGAACTATGCAGATATCGTGGTGAAAGGATCGCTTGAGCTGTTTGGGGTGGTGGTGAGTAGTGTTAGGCGGTTTAAGAGGTGAGGGTAATAGGTATAAGAAAGTTTTCATAACCCATCCCAAACAACGCAGTACCCCGAAAATTAGTTGGTAGATAAGCTTGCTTAAACGCATAATACCGCTAGAATTGTTACCACTAAGTAAATTCATCTCTTGTACGGCTAATTATTCATTCGTTGCATAATTACGTATCAAAATATAGAGACCCTAAAGCATGGCAAAAACAACCAAAAAGAGTGATAAAAAAGAAGTGCGCTTTGAAGAATCCTTATGGGATGTAGCCAATAAGCTACGTGGTAGCGTTCAGTCATTAGAATATAAGCACATCGTCTCACGTCTTATCTTCTTAGAGTTTATCAGTGATATTTTCAAGAAGCGCAAGCATGAGCTGATAGATGCAGGCCAAGAGAAGTGCATTGACGTAGTGCAGGCATACATCAAAGAGAACGTGTTTTATTTGGCAGAAGATCGATCGTGATAAGGTATATACAGAGATATTCGACCAGGCTGAGCAGTTTAAGAAGAGTAGAATAGGGAATTAGGGCATGGCTGAACAACAAACCCCAATTTTTATGACTGCTTGTTAAGTCAGTCAATAGCTTAGCTATCTGCTCATTCTCATCCGCTGTCTTTGGCTGATAGTAATAGCAGGTTATGCTGATATTAAAGATCAGACAGGCTAAACGGATGCTAATACCTCTGGCTTTGATGTAATGCTGAGCTAGCTCTTTGCGCCTAGAGGGCGCTACCACTTTTTTGACATGGCATCCTGTAGGATATCTGATTTTAACCGTTCTTCAGCGTACATTTTCTTTAAGCGAGCGTTCTCAGCTTCTAATTCTTTAAGACGGGTAATCAGTGAGGCATCCATGCCGCCGTATTTACTCCGCCATTTGTAGAAGGTGCTCTGACTTATATTGTGCTCACGCAGTATGTCACTGACAGGCACGCCTTGTTCTGCTTGTTTGAGTATATTAACTATCTGGGTGTCGGTAAATCTTGATTTTTTCATGTCGAAATCTCCTGCTGGTATTTTAGCAGTTAGTTTCTACTTTTAAGTGTTATTATTTTTTGGGGTGATTACCCAGACAGGCCTAATAAGCGCAATGGGTACACTAAAAAGAGAGTCCGTAGCGACACAGGCGAGCTTGAGATCTCCACCCCCAGAGACCGCGACAGTAGCTTTGAGCCTGTACTTGTCAGTAAGCATCAAACCCGTATTTCAGGTCTTGATGACAAAATCATATTTCACTACAGGCATAGCCTTACGTCTTGCGCTTCGGGCAAGTGTCTCCCAGACACTTGCTGATCCTCGCTCATACGCCAAAGGTCAAACCACTACTGAGATTGTCGAAACCATCAAGGACATCTACGACGTCGACATCTCAAGCAGCTTGGTTTCCAGAGTCACTGACAACATCTTGGATGACATCACCGCTTGGCAGAACCGGCCACTGAGCAGCGTCTATCCTATCGTCTACTTAGACTGCATTGTCGTCAAAGTTCGTCAGGACAAGCAGATCATCAACAAGGCGATCTATCTGGCGCTAGGCGTGGGACTTGATGGTAAAAAAGAGCTGCTTGGTATGTGGCTATCAGAGAACGAGGGCGCTAAATTCTGGCTTGGTGTTCTCACTGAGCTACAAAACCGCGGGGTTCAAGATATTCTTATTGCCTGTGTCGATGGTTTAAAAGGCTTCCCTGATGCCATCAATACGGTCTACCCTAACGCTCAGGTTCAGCTGTGTATCGTGCATATGGTGCGCTATTCGATGAAGTTCGTACCTTGGACGGACAAGAAGGCCGTAGCAGCTGATTTAAAGGCCATCTACGGTGCTGATACGCTTGAGATGGCAGAGGCCAATCTCGAGCACTTTGATGAGACTTGGGGCACAGAGTACCCGCATGTCATCAAGTCTTGGCGTAATAACTGGGAGGGCTTAACGGTGTTCTTTGAGTATCCGAAAGATATCAGAAAAGCCATCTATACCACCAATGCTATTGAGTCTTTAAACAGCGTGATTCGGACAGCGGTGAATAAGCGTAAGGTGTTCCCGTCTGATCAGGCAGCATTCAAGGTAGTCTACCTAGCAACTCAGCAGGCGTCGTCAAGGTGGTCGATGCCCATCCGTAACTGGACGTCTGCTCTTAATCGCTTTATGATTATGTTTGATGATCGTATCAGTAAGCATTTAATCTAAAGGGCAGTTACACAGAATTCGGGATGGGCTCTCTTTAGGTTCTGACTTGCCAAAGATGCCCGCAATTTTTGAAAAAAGACTAGACATAGAAATCTCCTTTTTTTGAGTATAAACAGTGGATTTGCTAGCCTAGCAGTTAAAGTACATGACAGGCTGGGCATTTCCTTTTTTAAACAAATGCTTAACCGATGCATTCAGATACTTATCTCTAATAGCATCTTCAGCTACTGTCCCAACGAATTCATAGCGCCCAGAACCTATAATGTCTTCACGTTTTGGCATAAAAGTAGTTCCCGCATCATACCACCCAGATACTTTATAGACTTCTTTTACAATACCTTGGTGAACTGATAATACATACTCTACGTTATTCGCACGCTCTAGATTAATTCTCCATGCACTGCGAGTAGTGTTGTACAGGTCTTGCGCACTAATATTGTCTGAGTCTTCTAGATTGATACGAATAATCAGCGCAGGTTCCGTTATTTCAAAAGAGTCATAAGTAGCTATATTGGATGAGTCATCTTCAGTTTCTGATTCGTAGTCTTCATCATCTTCCTCGTCATAATCCTCATCATATGGGTCTATTCCTAATATGGGTCTATTCCTAGGTATTCAGAAAAAGCATCAGAGACATCAAAATCAAGGCTTGTTAATTTATCGTATACAAACTTAATGGATGTATAGTAAAAATAGTCTAAAAAGTCATATTGTAATTGACTGTAATTTTCATCAATTAATTCATCAGCACTAAAAATTGACTCAGGTTGTTCATTGACTATATGGAGAAGACGAGCATACTGATTTTTATTCAGTACTTTTTTATAGATACCGTCTTCATACATAATGTAGTGAATCAAGCTTTGAAGGCTCATATCATACGAACCATCAACCCAGTCTAAATAGAACTTATCATAACCATAGCCTGGCCTGACTTTAAAATCACCTTGCTCTCTAAAGTGAGCAATATTATTAACAATGATTTGATCTAAGCGGTCTATAATTTCTTGTTCTAGTTCACTAAGGTCAAAGTCATCTAAATTAACAGTTTCTTTTACCTCATTAGGTACACTGTGAATATATGACTCAATAATATTGTCTGTCGGTTGTTCTTTAACAAAATCTTGAGGTTGCCAATCATCAAGAGCATTGTTATTAATCAGTTGAATTAAAAAATCCTTAACTTTATCGGAATAATTATTAAGCTCGTTACCTGAAAGTGAAATATAGAATAATTCAGTGAGATTGATGATGCTTTCAGGCAGTGATGTTAGCTGGTTATCACTAATGTCTAAGGTTGTTAAGTTTTCTAAATTACCAATACTTTCAGGCAGTGATGTTAGCTGGTTACCACTAATGATTAAGTATGTAAGATTTTCTAGGTTGTCAATAGTTTCAGGTAATAATGTTAGCTGGTTATTCCAAGTTTCTAAGCGTGTCAGTTTTTTTAAGTTACCAATACTTTCAGGCAGTGATGTTAGCTGGTTACGACTAATGTTTAAGTCTGTAAGATTTTCTAGGTTGCCAATAGTTTCAGGCAGTGATGTTAGCTGGTTATCACTAATGTTTAAGTCTGTAAGATTTTCTAGGTTGCCAATAGTTTCAGGTAGTGATGTTAGCTGGTTATCACTAATGATTAAGTCTGTAAGATTTTCTAGGTTGCCAATAGTTTCAGGTAGTGATGTTAGCTGGTTATCACTAATGATTAAGTCTGTAAGATTTTCTAGGTTGCCAATAGTTTCAGGTAGTGATGTTAGCTGGTTACCACTAATGCCTAAGCTTGTTAGGTTTTCTAAGTTAGCAATACTATCAGGCAGTGATGTTAGCTGGTTACGACTAATGTTTAAGTCTGTAAGATTTTCTAGGTTGCCAATAGTTTCAGGCAGTGACGTTAGTCCAAAACCCCTGATAGTTAGTGATTTAAGATTGCTAAAGTTACCAATAGTTTCAGGCAGTGATGTTAGCTCGCTAAAACTAATATCTAAGCTTGTTAGGTTTTCTAAGTTAGCAATACTATCAGGCAGTGATGTTAGCTGGTTATCATCAATACTTAAGTCTGTCAGATTTTCTAGGTTGCCAATAGTTTCAGGCAGTGATGTTAGCTGGTTACCACTAATGTCTAAGCTTGTTAGGTTCTCTAAGTTACCAATAGTTTTAGGCAGTGACGTTAGTCCAAAACCCCTGATAGTTAGTGATTTAAGATTGCTAAAGTTACCAATCCCATTAGGGATATTACTTAAGGAGCCTTTTAAGTATATATGAAGAAAATCCAAATTCTTTAGTTGTGCGAACTTATTACAGAACTCAGATAACTTCTTGGCAGTTAAATTATCAAGGGTAATTGCATAGGGGTTCTGTAGAAACTCAACATCTCTTGGAATATCATATTCGGATATCTTAGATTTATCAGCCCAATCCCAAAGCTCTAGCATCCAAGGTTCGGCGGGTTCTTTCTTTTCCCAACCAGAAACGGTATCACCCAGTTGAGTGAGAAACTCAGTGACTCCATGAGACAGACGGTCTAAGGTATTCATATCACTAGGACCTAGCTCTAGCTCTTCTAACTGGGTTAAATTAACAAAGCTTTCTGGGAGGCTTTGTAAGCTACAGCAATCTAGCGAGAGGTGCTTTAGATTGGTTAAATTACCGAAGCTTTCAGGTAGCTTAGTTATACGTTCGTTGACTCCTAAGTCTAAATACTCTAACTTTGTGAGCTCACCAATTTCTGAAGGTATCTCTGATAGGGCTCCCTCATTTAAACACAGCTCAGTAAGTTCTTTTAAATCGAATATCCAGACAGGAATTTCGTATAGATCTCCTGAAAGAGATAGCTTTTTCAATTTCTTTAATGAACCTATTTCATCTGAGTAAAGCTCAGTACTATAAAGTAGTAGCTCCTCTAACTGCGTAAGTTGAAAAAAATCATCTGGGAAATCTTGAAGCACATCACACGCAAATAGGTCTATGGACTTAAGATTCTCAAGTCTAGAGATATTCTCAGGTAACCTTTCTAATGCTGACTCATGTATTTTAAGCTGTTCGAGAGAGGTTAGATTAACAATTTCCTCTGGTAGAGATTCGCCTCCATAATAACTTAAGTCGAGGATTTTTAGATTGGGTAATTTTGAGATTAACTTAATTAGTTCAAAGGCCTCAGCGTCTAGATCTTCTAGTTTTAAGTCTAGATCTTCTAGTTTTAACTCATTTAGTTGTTCTAGTTTTAACTCATTTAGTTGTTCTAAACCTACTGCATCGCGAGGAATAACATCATCAGATATTTGGAATTTATCAGCTAGGTTCCAAAGCTCTTGCATCCAAGGTTCAGTGTTTTTATTATTAGTCATTATTTCATCACCTTTTATATAGTCTATGTTATTTTCAGCATAGAAAGCACTCATCCAATGTTGAGTGCTTTCAGACTTTAACTGTCTTATTTCTAGCAGTTAACATACATGGTATGACCCCTGCCGTCAAATCCGTACACATAAACTTGGGAGATTTTAATTACGCAGCCTGACGATAATAATCAAACCACACCTGTCTTGGCGATTGATAGCCCAAACCCTTTTGAATCCTCGTCTGGTTGTAGTACAGCTCGATGTATCTAATAATATCGTTGATCGCTGCAAATCTAGTCTTATAATCCTGATGATATACCAGCTCGTTCTTTAAAGTGCCCTAGAAGCTTTCTATCGGAGCGTTATCGAAACAGTTGCCTTTGCCGCTCATTGAGCCTATAAATTGATGCTGCTTAATGGTCTTGTGGTAGGCGTGACTGCAATACTGACTGCCTCTGTCTGAATGAACGATTAGCCCTTTGCTTGGACGTTTATTCTTGATGGCCATGTTCAATGCGCGACAGACCAAATCTGCGGTCATGCGTTTGTTGATCGCATAGCCGACCAGCTCTTTGGTATATAAGTCTTTGACTCCCGCTAAATACAACCAGCCCTCATGTGTCCAGATATAGGTGATGTCGCTTACCCATGCTTGGTTAGGGCGACTGGTGTCAAACTTCTGATCGAGCACGTTTGGATAGACCAGCTTGTTGTGATTGGAGTCGGTGGTGACTTTAAAGCGCTTATAACGACGACATTTAATGCCGTGTTGCTCTTTGATGCTTCTTACCATATACAGGCTAATGTTATGGCCTTGCTCGCTTAGATGAGCATGCAGTCGATCTGCGCCATAACGTTCTTTCGTTTCATTGTGAGCCGCTTTAACCAGTAACTCGCACTGATTACGATGTACCTGCTGACAGCTGAGATCACGACTTAGCCAGTCATAGTAGCTTGAGGGTTTAACCTGTAGTACGCGGCACATGCTACTAATGCTAAAGACTTGCTGGTTGTCTTTGATAAAGGCGTACCTGACTAACTGTTTCTCGCGAAGTACGCCGTCGCCAACTCGAGCATAGCTCTCCCCTTGCGTCGGGGCGAAGCAGTGCTTCGCTTTATCCCTCCTCATTTAGTATTTCGCGTTCCTCTTCAGCCACTTTGAGCTGCCGCTTGAGCTGCTTTATTTCTTGAAGAGCACTCATAAGATCAGGATCATATTGCTCTGTGCCAACAAGCTTTCCTTGATTGGCTTTGTTATGCCAATTTGAGAACGTTTGCATGGCAATGCCAAGCTGCTTTGCAGTCGCTGAAATATTGCCATTGTTGTCTGCTATCTTCTTGACGGCCTCGGCTTTAAATTCGTCACTGTAGGTTCTTACTTTCTTGGTCATGATAAACTCCGATTAATACGCTTAGTTTACCAAGTTTACCTCTACGGTTTCTTCAGCATAGCTCATTGTCCTTGGTCTCGAAGATCATAGCTCACAATTCTAATAGTCTTAGAGAAGTATTCTGTTTGATGAGCGAACATTGTTTGATCAAAAAATAGGGAGTGACACATCACTAATACTGGTGCGTCTTTCGGACCTTGATCACTATAAACGGTGGTGTGTTAAAAAGTATGCTGATTAAAATTTGAACAATTTTTGAAGCCTTGAAAGCCCTATAGAATCAGATAACTTAGCATAGATCTTTTATTGACTTTTATCGCCAGCATACTTTTTAGAACACCACCCTATAAACAAGCATAGTTCCATTAACGTTAATATTTGGCATGGTTCTCATCCTTGTAGTAAAAACTTTGAATTCAAATAGATATAGTCATGTGAACTTATTTATAGTAGCACTAATTTACTTAAAGAGATGATAGGTTTATAGCATCGAGCATTGTTTTTCCAGTCAATTTATGTCGAACAAAATTTAGTTACTTTATATGTTGATAAATGTAAGATAAGTAAATAATATTGTTACTGCTCAGTTGGTATTAAAATTATTATTCTTGGATTTAGTTTTACATAATTAATGATAAGTAAGATATTAATATGAATTGAAAAATAAATTCTGCTAATACCTAGATAGATAATTATTAATTTTTATTCTACGAAAAAAAGACTATTTAAGACCCCACTCTCAACTTATTTTTCTAAGGTATTGGTTTACTTAGTTTTTAAAATTTCAGTTAAAACAATTAGAATTTTAAATTCTATAAAAATCAAAAGCCTACGATAAGTTGAGATTGGCGTATTTAAGAGAAGATTTTAATAGAGCCATAAATATAAGGCAAATAATGTATAAAAAAGAGGGTATGTTTTACTCACCATCAGATCTAACCAAATACATGGAAAGTCCTTTTGCATCATGGATGGATAGACTCGCTCAAGAGTATCCAGAGTTAGCACCTAAGCCAGATCCTAGTGACGAGCTTATGGTGATGTTGCAACAAAAAGGTTATGAGCATGAAGATAAGCTAGAGACGCAGTTCATAGCTGAAGGCAAGAGCTTAGTCAAAATTGAGGGCATTACCAAAAAGGATAAATATACCAAAACTTTAGCGGCAATGAAGCAAGGTGCTGAAGTCATTGTACAAGGAAGGTTAGAGCTTAGTGAGTTCGCCGGCTATGCTGATTTTCTGGTGAAAGTGGAGCACAAGTCAGATCAACCTTTAAGCAATCTCGGAGATTGGCATTATGAGGTGTGGGACACTAAGCTTGCTAGTCACGTCAAGCCAACATTTATAATCCAATTATGTTGCTACGCTCAAATGCTTGAGGCCATTCAAGGCTGCTTGCCTCAAAATATTACCGTTGCTCTTGGCAATGGTGAGAAGCAAATACTAAAGACTCATGATTTTTATTACTATTATCTATCTCTTAAAAATACTTTTTTGGTCGAGCACTCTCGCTTTCATCCCGATCAAAAACCAGATCCTGCTGACTCGAAAAGTTGGGGTAATTGGAGTAACCATGCCGAACAAATTTTGCTCGATAAAGATCATCTGTTTCAAGTGGCGAACATTACCAAAGCACAAATTAAAAAACTCAATAAAATAGGTATTCACACTATGCAGCAGCTTGCAGAGCTGCCTTTGTTATCAGTGCATGGTATTCATTCCACATCTCTCGCTAAAATTAAAGATCAAGCTGCTATACAAATCAAAACCCATTTAAAAACTAAAAATTCAGATGAGCCTAATGGTAACGCTATACCAGAGTTTGAAATACTCCCTCACACAGAGGATGAGAAAAAAGGACTAGCAGTATTACCGCCACACTCTGCACTAGATGTATTCTTCGATATTGAAGGGTTTCCACTTGATGAGGGTGGTTTAGAGTATTTATGGGGTAATAGTTATTTTGATGAGCAGGGTGATCGTCAATTTAAAGATTTCTGGGCTCACAATCCTGAACAAGAAAAACAGTGTTTTGAGGCGTTTATTCACTGGGTATATGATAGATGGCAACAAGACCCAAGTATGCATATCTACCACTACGCCAATTATGAAATTGCCGCGTGCCGAAAGCTTATGGGTCGCTATGGCATTTGTGAATATGAGGTTGATCAACTTTTAAGAAATGAAGTGTTTGTAGACTTGTATAAAGTGGTGAAGGGCGGTTTACGATTAGGCGCGCCTAAATATTCTATCAAAAATGTAGAGCGTCTATATCGAAGCAAGCGTAACACTGAGGTAGGCAATGGCGGTGATTCTATCGTTGTTTATGATCACTGGCGACAGTTATTTGAGCAAGGTCTAGAAGGAGATACTTGGCAAACCTCGAAGATTCTAAATGATATTCGTGATTATAATATTGATGATTGCGATTCTACGCAGGAGCTAACAGTATGGTTAAGGGAGCAGCAAGCAATACATCGTATTGAGTATCTTGGTAAAACTGAAGTCATTGAGCCAGCAGTCTCCGAAGAAGTGACCATGGTTACCGCATTGCGTGACCGTCTATTAGACCAAGCTGAAACAGAGTTACTAGATAACCCTAAACAAGCACAACTCACTGAGAATCTAGCATGGATGTTAGAATTTCATCGAAGAGAGTCTAAACCATTGTTTTGGAAGCTTTTTGACCGCCTTGGTTCAGACGAGATAGAGCTTTTTGACGACTTAGACTGTCTTGCTCTTTGTGAGCGCACGGATAGAGCGCCCTTTAAGTCTCAACCCAAAGCTAGAAACTTAAGCTATGAGTATAGTTTCGATGTCGAGCAAGAATTTAAAGGCGCTGCGAAAAGCTTCTATTTGCTTGGAGTTGAAAAATTAGATGGCAAAAATGCTACGGTTAGCTTTGTTGCTGAGGAGAGTGATTTAGATAAGGGTATAATCGTAGTTAAAACTAAAGACGAACCATCGAAGATAGTATCACTGATACCAAACGAATATATTGATACAAGTATAATCTCAGATGCCCTTTTTAGAACGGTTGCTGAGTACGAGCAAGGGTTATTTAGACAACAACAATCTGCCGTTATAGACTTTTTAACGGGTTCAAAGCCGAGAATATCAAATCATACAGGCGGTGATATTGTCGATAGTGATGAACCTAATGCACGCTTAGAGCAAATCATCACAGCGATTGTTAATCTAGATAATAGCTACTTACCTATACAGGGCCCTCCTGGCGCTGGCAAGACTTTCACTGGTAAACATGTCATCGCCCATCTGCTTAAATCAGGAGCAAGAATAGGCATCTCCAGTAACAGTCATAAAGCGATCAATAACTTATTACTCAGTACTGCTAAATATTGCAAACTCCAAAATATAAAAGCAGCTTTTATCTGTACACAAGATACTGATGATGAGCTTGCAGATTATGATGTGACTATCTCAAGCAATAGTAAGTTAATCGGTCATATAGAGTCATCCTGCGTTATTGGGACGACTGCGTGGGGGTTTGCGCGGGAGGATATGACTGGGCAGCTCGACTATTTATTCATTGATGAGGCAGGGCAAGTTTCAACGGCAAATTTGGTAGCTATGAGTCGCAGTGCTAAAAATTTAGTATTAATGGGTGATCAGATGCAGTTAGGTCAACCTTCACAAGGCACCCATCCTGCTCAAAGTGGGTTATCTATATTAGATTATCTACTCCATAAAACACCGACAATACCTGCAGATAGAGGTGTGTTTTTAGATACGACTTATCGTATGCATAGCAAAGTAAATACTGTTATCAGTCAGCTAATTTATGAAGGTAAACTCAAGTCACACTTTGACAATGATAAGCGAATTCTTCAAACAGTAGATGCAGCTACTCAAAATACTGATCAGCAAACTCTAGAAGCGCATTTAAACTCTGAGGCAGGAATCATCTTTATCCCTGTAGAGCATGAAGGTAATACTCAGGCTTCTGATGAGGAGGTGATAGTGATTAAGCAATTAGCTGAATCGCTATTGGGGCGTCTATTGCATACTGGTGCGACTAAAGATACTGGAGAGCCAGAAACTCGAATCATAACTTGGGACGATATTTTGTTTGTCGCTCCCTATAATCATCAGGTTAGTAAGTTAAAAATCGCCTTGGGCAAACAAGCCAAGATTGGTAGTGTTGATAGGTTTCAAGGTCAAGAAGCGCCTATTATATTTTTAAGTATGTGTAGTAGTGATGCTAGTGAATCGCCTCGCGGCATTGATTTCTTACTGGATAAAAACCGTATTAATGTCGCGATCTCTAGAGCACAAACCTTAGCTATCGTAGTAGCAAGTTCTAATCTTGGTAATGTATCGGTCAATAGTGTTGAGCAGCTTAGAAAAGTAAATTTGTTTAATGCAATGAGTTTCATGAAAGATAGGGTGGTTTAATGACTAAGTTAAAATATTGAGTTATTCAAAGAGTACGATAAATTGAATTTTAAATCTTAAGATAACTACATACAGGAGTCATGCTTATGATAGCTAATGCTGTGCAGAGAGGTAGTAGTGTTTACCTGTATGATGAAACAGGCCAAGATTTGCCAGTTTCAATTTTTACTAGAGGGGGTAGGTTAGTAGGGTTTACCGCTTCTACAGTGAGCATTCAAAACGGTACCCTTATTTATACTTACGATGATCGGGGTAATATCTTAGGCACTCCAATTTCTACTGCCTCTCAAGGGACTATTGAGTCTGATGCAACGAATGATAGGGAATCTAGCAGATATAGTAATAGAGGAAATAGTAATACATCAGATTTTGGATTTATTGATGGATATATCGAAAGTTTAACGAATTACGTATACAGGAAGGGATGGAGTCAAAAGAGTATATTTGGAAAACTACTAACATTGATATTACTACCTTTTGCAGTTTGCATCTCTGCTATTCAGATTGCTTTCACAATTTTAAGATGGCTATTGATTGCTGCGGTAATACTTGTAGTGCTATATGTATTTTATATAGGGATCTTTAGTTAAATTCACTACTTTTTAAATGTTATCACTACAATAGAAAAATTTCCCGCCAGTTCAATATATAAAGATAGCCATTCGAGATTTAAAAACATACAATCATAGGGTGGCTCTATTAGTACAGGTTCATTAGCTAAAGAAAAGAATCTGTCAATTCAAAGTTGTTGAATTTTTGGATAATGACTACTTAAATTTCTATGAGCCGATCATAGCTGATAAACAAAAACTAATTTTATTTAATAAAGGGATTTATAATGGAAAACGTAACTAACTCAGATAATGAAAAATGGATGAAACAAATCTGGAATTGGGCAGATAAGGCCTATATTGATGAAAGTATCATACCTAGAGAGCCAAAAAAATTATTAGAATTAAAAGAGATAAATATTAGCCACAATGATGATGTAAAAAATATACCTGAAAGTATTGGAAACCTTAAAAGTTTAGAGAGGTTTATCTTAGTAGGAACTAATGTAAAAAAATTACCAAATAGTATCGGTCATTTATTGAACTTGAAATTTTTATATATTAGTTATGTTGAAAAATTAACTGATTTTCCTGAAAGTATTGGAAATCTTAAGAATTTAGAACATTTAAGTTTAGATGGAAGTAATTTTAAAAAATTACCAGATTGCATTGGTCAGCTATCTAACTTAAAAAAACTAATCCTTGATGATAACGTCAAGCTTACTGAAATTACTGAAAGTATCGGAAACCTTAAGAATTTAGAGGAATTTGTTTTAGAAGGTAATAAAGTAAAAGAATTACCAGATGGCATTGGTTATCTTGAAAATTTAGAAACTTTAAAAATTGAAAATACTAGCATTAAAAAATTACCCGATAGTATTGGCCAACTGTTAAAATTAAAAAAATTGGATATTTGTGATAACAGTAAACTAACGGAAATTCCTGAAAGTATTGGAAGTATTAAAAATTTAGAGAGGCTTGTATTATTAGGAAATAAAATAAAGCAATTACCTGATAGTATTGGTCAACTATCAAAATTAATAGAATTATATATTAGTGGTAATAAACTTACTAGTCTTCCTGAAAGTATTGGAGATCTTAAGAATTTAAAGATCTTAGAATTATATAGTAATAAGTTGAAGTCTTTTCCTGAAAGTATTATAGGTATGGAGAATTTAGAATCAATAGAGATATCTGATAACCCTCTTAAAAATATGTCTAAGCCTATATTAGATTTTCTGCAAAATCTAGGTGTTTACTCTGATGAAGTTGACGAATCAGATTCTTCAACTTCAAGTGTCTCTAATGAAAATGATACTTCAACATTTCTTCAGGTCAATGGCTATGGGGTAGAGACCTTTGCCGGTACTGTAGAGGCTGCAACATATCAATACTTCGAAGATAATGATATCGATCTTGAAGACTATAGCAATGATGCTGAGTGGGGTGATGATAACTGCCAAGTTCCAGAGGAGCATAACTTTGGTGGGGGTGGATTATATGAAGTCGATAATCTATGGCATGTCAACGGCGCTTATTTAACAGAAGATACTCAAATTGAGTTGGTGAACGGTTCTGAAGATACAATCTGGAGTTCGAACTGTGATACTGAATCGCTTGAATCGCAAGGTATTAAGTTGATTTGCGTTTCAAGTCAAGAAGATATTTTTGATAGTTTAGATTTAAAGACAGTTGTTATGGTTGGTAGAATCTTCCAACAAGGTTGTACTTTTGAGAATCAACTTCAGGACGTTGAGAATTTTGAGCCAAATAACCTGACTATTTATTACCATGAAGATGAAAGCGGACGTATTATCAAGAAAATAGAATACAAGGATACTGAGCTTGAAAACGGCAATAGTAGTACTTCTGGTTCAGGATCTGAATATTCTTGGGAAGTTATTGGATAGCAGATTATGAAATGCTTTTCAATATAGAGTTTTATCGAAGCGCTAATCGAGAGAACTCTTCAATTCAAAAGCTATTCATATTTTGTACAGTTTATACTGTCATTATTTTGAAGCAAATTTTATCGGATCGATGGTAATTAATATTATTTAATAAAGGAATTTATAATGAAAAACGTAGCTGACTCAAATAATGAAGAATGGATGCAAGAGATTTGGGATTGGGCAGATAAATTTAATATTGAAAAAGATGTTATTCCTAGAAAGCCAAAAAAATTAATTAAGTTAGAAGTACTGGAAATTAGTTACAATGATGAAATAAGTACAATACCTGAAAGTATTGGAAATCTTAAGAGTTTAGTAACTTTCGCACTAGAAGGAAGTAAATTAAAAAAATTACCAAACAGTATCGGTGAATTATCTAACCTGAAGCAATTAGTAATTAGCAGTAATAATAAACTAACTGAACTTCCTAAAAGCATTGGTAATCTTAAAAATTTGGAAGAACTTCAGTTGGGAGGAAATGGACTTAAAAAATTACCAGATAATATCGGGCAGCTATCAAACTTAATTTATCTAACCATTAACGGTAACTATAACTTAACTGAACTTCCTGAAAGTCTTGGAGGCCTTAAAAACCTAGAAAGCCTTACTTTAGGATATATGGGGCTAACAAAATTACCAGATAGTATTGGTCAGCTATCAAAATTAAAATATCTAACTATTGAAGATCTTGAAAATATAATTGATCTTCCTGAAAGTATTAAAGACCTTAAAAACTTAGAAAGCCTTACTTTAGAGAATAGTGGTTTTAAAAAACTACCAGAAAGTATTGGTCAGTTGTTAAATTTAACAAATTTAACTATTAACTATAATAATAATCTCACTGAATTTCCTGAAAGTATTGGAAATCTAGACAGTTTAGAATATTTTAGTTTAGGAGGTAATAGTGTTAAAAAATTACCAGCTAGTATTGGGCAACTGTCTAGTTTAAAAGAGCTAAACATTAGTAACATTGAAAAACCGCTTGAAATTCCTGAAAGTGTTGGCAATCTTAAGAATTTAGAAAGCCTTAGTTTGGGATACATAAATATTAAGAAATTACCTGAAAATATTTTTCAATTATCAAGTTTATTAAATTTGACTATAGTAGATAATATGAAACTCACAGAAATTTCTGAAAATATTAATAAACTTAAAAATTTAGAGACACTCTATTTAAAAGGTAATAACTTTAAAAAATTACCTAGCAGTATTGGTCGTTTATCAAAATTGATAGATTTAAGTATAGAATATACTGGAAAAATTACAGAAATTCCTGATAGCTTAATTGAACTTGAAAATTTACAGAGCCTCACCTTAAACGGTATGGAAATAAAAAAATTACCTGAAAACATGAGTCAAATGATATCTTTAACAAGTCTAACAGTTGCAAGTAATAAAAAACTAACAGAAATACCTGAGAGTATTTTTGGTGTTAAAAATCTAGAGGTTTTAAATCTAAGCGATAATAATTTAAAAATAATACCTGAAGGCATAAATAATTTAGAAAATTTAAAGTATTTGTATTTAACTTCTAACTCTTTAAAGTCTTTACCTGATTTATCCAATTTAATTAAATTAGAATATTTGGAATTAGATAACAACAAGTTGAATTCTCTTCCTGAAAGTATTATAGGTATGGAGAATTTAGAATCAATGAGTGTCTATGGTAACCCTCTTAAAGCTATTTCGAAACCTGTATTAAGTTTTCTAAAAAATTTAGACGTTTACGTTGATGGAGTTGATGGAGTTGATGGAGTTGATGAGGTTGATGAATCAGATTATTCAACTTCAAACATCTCTAATGAAAATGATACTTCAAGATTTCTTCAGGTAAATGGTTATGGGGTAGAGACCTTTGCTGGTACTGTAGAGGCTGCAACTTATCAATACTTCGAAGATAATGATATCGATCTTGAAGACTATAGCAATGATGTTCAGTGGGGTGATGATGACTGCCAAGTTCCAGAGGAGCATAACTTTGGCGGGTATGGATTATATGAAGTCGATAACCTATGGCATGTTAATGGTGCTTACTTAACAGAAGATACTCAAATTGAGTTAGTGAACAGTTCTGAAGATACACTTTGGAGTTCGAACTGTGATACTGAATCGCTTGAATCGCAGGGTATTAAGTTGATTTGCGTTTCTAGTCAGGAAGATATTTTTGATAGTTTAGATCTAAAAACAGTTGTCATGATTGGTAGGATTTTCCAACAAGGTTGTACTTTTGAGAATCAACTTAAGGATATTGAGAATTTTGATCCAAATAACCTGACTATTTATTATCATGAAGATGAAAGCGGAAGTATTATCAAGAAAATTGAATACAATGATACTGAGCTTGAAAACGGCAATAGTAGTACTTCTGGCTCAGGATCTGAATATTCTTGGGAAGTCATTGGATAGTAGGCTTTGTAATATTTTTTAATTTAAAGTCATATCAAAATATTTATAGTGCGCTTAGTGAAAAACACAATTTTGCTAAGCGCACTTTCAAATAGCATTAATTTTTTAAAAATAGTATTTATCACCAATAAAGTGTTTTTTTAACGTATTAAGTTCTCAAAATATCAAGCAACGATGAGTATTATTTTTAAGTATTAGCCAAAAATTATTACTCATTAATTCAGGTTTTACGCTCTATAGCCTAAGTAGTTATCGAATACTATAATCAGAAAATACAACATTAACAGGGTTTCACAATGACTGAAAATTTTGAAGCAATAGATGTAAATTCTTATTGGTTTGTTGGTGCTGCCTATGATGGAGTAGACCAAACCTCTCGATTTGTTGAAACAGGTATCTGGGAGATTAATCCTGAAGCCAATCAGATTGATTCAGTAAAGTTTATTGAGGCTGGCGATAGAATTGCTATCAAATCAACGTACACTAGAAAAAACGAACTACCCTTTGATAATCGAGGCCACACGGTTTCTGTGATGTTAATTAAGGCTATTGGCACCGTTATAGAGAATGTAGGTGGTGGTAACTCTTTAAAAGTAGATTGGGACAACAGCTTTACTCCTAAGGAATGGTATTTTTTCACTAGTCGAAATACAGTTTGGAGAGTCATTCCTGAGACTGAGTTAAGAGTTAATTTGATTGATTTTGCATTTGACGGTAAAGCTCAAGACATAGATATGTTCCGTAACAATCCTTATTGGCTTGAAAGATTTGGCGATTCACCTTCAGAGCATTCCGCTTTTGAGTGGACAACTTTCTATGAAGAAATGGCCTCTAAGCTTCTTGCTTTTCGATATCGTCGAGATGAGCTTGTTACTGGTATTCATAAAATATCTGAAACAAGTGATGTCATGTCTATTCTTAACGACCAATACGAAGAGGGGGTCGAAGGAGGATTATTAAAAGATATATGTCCATTTACAGTCATGGCTATTTTCAATCGTGGAATTACTGACGATAATCGTAAAATTATCGCTAAAGCATTGGCCGAACTACTTGATATAACAGAGCCTGTCCCTGAATCTTTTGATGGCATTCCTATAGTTAACAATCAAAGAACTTGGTTTTTTGGTTATCACCACAAGCGACAAGCTGATGATATAGATATTATATGGGAAGTCTTTGAACGCGCTATCGCATTTGCCGATTTAGAAGACGAAGGTGAGAGTGAAGAAGCTAAATCTCGATTCGTTGCCGCATATGACAGCGCTACTAACTGTTACGGCATAGGCTGGAATTTGACTATGGGTCTATATTGGATTAGACCGTGGAGCTTCTTAACCCTTGATGGACAGTCTCAAGAATACATCAATAAAAAGCTCAATATAGAAATTAATAAAAACGGTCCAAAAGCACGTTGTGATGCTAATGATTATTTAGAGTTGTTAGAGAGTCTTGAAACCAGATTTTTAGAAGAAACTTATCCAGTGCACTCCTTTCCTGAACTCTCGCTCGCAGCATACCAATATAAACCAAGTGACTTGAAAGATTTATCTAATAGAACTTGGAAAGAGATTGTTTTTTCACAACTGCAACAGCTTTGCCATGATAAGGATTCTTTTGAATTTACAGATAATGAGTTTTTGGAAAGATTTACTAGCGCTCTTGCAGAAAGATTCCCAAAGAGAAGCGATGTTAAAGGAACGGTTAAATTCTTACTAAGAGAGCTAGCGAGTGATGGAAAGTTAGAGCTGATTAGTAAAGGTAGGTATCGCTGGCTTAACGAAGATATGGTTAGTAGTTTTGATACACAATTACCTTTTAAGACGGATGCTCAAGCGATGTTAGAAACTTATTCTATTGATGATATTACATCTGATGGGTGTTTTTTGCCTAAAGCTAAGATTGAGATGATACTCAAACGTTTTCGAGCTAAGAAAAATCTAATACTACAAGGGCCTCCCGGTACTGGTAAAACTTGGTTGGCTAAAAGATTAGCCTTTGCTTTAATGGGTCAGCGTGACGATAGTAAAATACGAGCCGTGCAGTTTCATCCTAATTTGTCTTATGAAGATTTTATTAGAGGTTGGCGTCCATCAGGTGAGGGCAAGCTGACATTGGTAGACGGTCCTTTTATGGAAATGATCAAAGCCGCTATTGATGACCCTGAATCAAAGTACGTTATTGTCATCGAAGAGATTAACCGAGGTAATCCTGCTCAAGTGTTCGGTGAGATGCTCACACTACTTGAAACCGATAAAAGAACCCCAGATGAAGCGTTAGAGCTGTCTTATAGAAAGTTCGATGGTGAACGTGTTTATATTCCCAGTAATTTATATGTCATAGGCACAATGAATATAGCTGACCGCTCGCTGGCTTTGGTTGATCTTGCACTACGTCGTCGTTTTGCTTTTATTGATCTTGAGCCAACATTAGGTAAGCCATGGCATGATTGGGTCCAATCCAAAAATGGCATTGATTCAAATATTCTAAATGGAATTGACAGTCGCATTAGAGCTCTAAATGAGGAAATTTCTACAGATACTAGTCTTGGTGCTCAGTTTCAAATAGGCCATAGCTATGTCACGCCAGCCGTTGGGATGACTATAACGAATGCTAAAGAATGGTTTAGTGAGGTGGTACAGACGGAGATCGGTCCTTTACTTGATGAGTACTGGTTCGATGATCTTGAGAAATCTCAAAAAGCACAGAAACGCCTGATTGAAGGTCTGTAAGTCTATGTCTACTGAAGTCGATCATTTGTCTGAACCTTATGATTATGATGAGATCAAGTCTATAGGTGAAATACCCGTACGCAATCTTTGGCTGCTTATGCTCTACGCCTCGGATATGTATAGAGAGTTTAAAGCGGCTAAGATCTCAGTTGAGAATAATCCTGATGATATTCCAGACCTAATTGCAGAAATGCTCTGTCGACGAGTTGAGCATCGTATTCAGCGAAACTTAAGTTACAGTTATCAATCTCGTGATGCTGTGCTCAATCGTGTCCGGGGTAGAATAGACCTGCTTAGCACTGAGAGAAATAGATTGCTTGATCGTGGTAAAGTAGCTTGTCATTTTGATGAGTTAACCCTTGATACCGCGCGTAATAGATATGTCCGTGCTGCCTTAGAGAGTATCTCTAAGATTGTAAAAAATAAGGATTTAGCTCATAGGTGTCGATCACTAGATGTGCGTTTAAGGCGCATGGGAGTCAGTCAAAGACGTCCAAGTCGTAGTGAAGTTTCAGTAGATCGCTTTGGAAGGCATGATGCTGAAGATCAACCTATGATTACCGCCGCTCATTTAGCCTTTAATCTTGCGCTACCGACTGAGTTTGAAGGTATGAAGCAATTACACTCGCCAGAGAGAAATAACTTACCCTGGCTTCGTAAGCTTTTTGAAAAAGGAGTTGCTGGATTTTATGACACGGTGTTGCCAAAGCAAAATTATCGAATAAGCGCTGGCAAGACCCTGAAATGGCAGATAGAGGATAAGAGCTTAGGCATTGATAAGATACTTCCTAACATGAGAACGGATATCTTAATAGATGATATGGAATTAGGACATCGCTTAGTCATTGATACTAAGTTCAATGCTGTCGTAATCAACGGTTGGTTTAGAGATGAAACCTTACGCAGTGGTTATCTATATCAGATGTACGCCTACTTAAGATCGCAAGAGGGTAGTGGGGACCCACTCAATGAAAATGCTTCAGGCCTACTACTTCATCCTTCCGTAGGTAAAAACGTTAATGAGTACATCGTCATGCAAAATCATAAAATTCAATTTGCTACTATTGATCTAGCAGCGACTGCGATCGAGATTCGAGAGCAGCTTTTGCAAGTTATCGGTGTTGAGAAAAAATTAAATTTTGATCTCGCCATAGCTGAAAAATTTTAATAATCTTAAAAATTTACAGTATTTTGAGCTGTTGCCTTTTGGATCAAGTAAATTTGAGGCTAGGTTGATTGAAGGTGAGTATAAATTGACAATAACTGATATAAAACTTGGCAGGTAGATATGAGTGAGTCAATGGAGATTTTAAGGTTGTTTGAATCAGACGGCCGAATGAATAAATTCCAAAATTTATTTAAACAGATCATCTGTTTTTTGTCAGAAGAAAAAATTGAGTATGTGATTATTGGTACAGTGGCATATTCAGAGTACGCACCGCCTCGTGCGACTACTAATATTAATTTCATAATCTCTGAAAGTGACTGCGGTAAACTTGAAAGCGTTCTAAAAGAAAATAACATTGATTTTATATGGAATGCCTACCAACAATTTATCATTGCTATCAAAGATGATAGTGGTGAGACTAAAAAATATCCTCTCGAACTTTCATTCCAAAGCACCCCTAAAGGTTTCGCCTTGAATCAGCCTATATCTAAAGAGATATTTGGTATGGTTGATGTACCTGTTGCTAGCCCTGAGGTATTAGTGGCGTTATGGTGCCTGGCTGTCAGTAAGGGATATTCTAAGTCTTATTACGACGCTCAGATGTTCATCAAGCTACAGTTAGCAGACGTTGATAGATGCGCTGCTGTGATTGACAGTCTTCAGGAGAGTGATGCTGATAAAGTATTACGTTCAATTCTCACAGGTAATGCTATGCATGTCGATAAAATAGATATGGATGAAGTACTTATTATGCCGTCTGAACTAATCCAAACTCATGAAGAGATTGAGCGGGCGAAAGCTCATCGCTATAACGCATCACAAGAGCGTCGGCGTCAATTGCACGAAGGGATAAAACAGGTAAAATAATACTATGGTTTGCGCTTTTATTATACTGACGTTATAAGCTGGTGAAATGGGCGAATAATAAAAGCGCTAGTTTAAAGCTACACGTATTTAAGCAGACTGCTCTAATGCATTCTTACAAGCCTCGGCCAAATAAGGATCAACGGTATCTTGTTTCAATAGCCACTTCAAATATCCAGCACCATCCGAGTGAGTCGCTAAATCTGCAATAGCCTCACCCTTGTGCTTACCAAAACTTAAGTGCGTGGGTACACGCGCTATTTCGCTAAATTCATATAAGCTCTCCACATCACTTATCTCATGGCCTTGGCTATTCGCCAAGTCAATCAGACTACCAAGCACCAGCTCAGTGAAGTAAATATCAGCAATGGCAGCATGAGCATCTCTTGCTTGAGCACGGGCTATATCACGGTGAAAGTGGTAGAGGAGGGATACTAGCTTATGGCTTTCAAGCGTAGGAAGCAGGAAGTTAGCCATCGCATTGGTACATATTAATTTAGGCGTATGAGTTACGCCCGCATTTTTAAGAACGGCCATATCAAAATCAATATTGTGACCAATCAAATACTCAACACTGCTAGGTAATTTGAAGTCTGTATGAGGTGGTTCATCTGCAACATCCTCATCACAGATATGTGATATCGCCATAGAGCCCAAGCTGATTTCTTTAAGTGGGTTAAAACGCTTCGCTCTTGGTGCCTGTAATACAGTCACCTTGCCATTAATGATATCAACAATAGAGTAGGCGGCCTCGGTCATGTGCGGATCAACAAGTCCGGTTGTTTCAGTGTCAAGTATGTATGTGGTCATAACTAGCCTTACTTTTTTGAATTCGTTATAAATGGCGACATTATATCAGTCAAACTCTAATGATCTATTAATGAAAAGTCAGGCTATTTTAAATGCCTGACTTTTCTATGGTTAATCCTTTTACGTATTAACTTTATTTGCCTGCTAAAAAGTTAGCTATGGCGTACCAGCATGACCAACTTTAACCTGAGTAGATAGCATACGACCTCTGGTCTCAGCGGTACGTGATGCTTCATCCCAATCAGGTGCTGCACACATGAACAAGGTTTTGCCATCTTGTCCGCCAAGTGCCACTGCAAAAATACCATCAGGTGCGGTATCAACGACTTCTAAAATTTCCCCGCCTTCTTGAATACGAACAGCACGCTGGTTCAAGGTGTAGTGGTCAACTAATTTAGGACAGCTGATAAGAGATTTTTATTAAAGTAACGTCTCTCTTTTTCTGCTGGCGGCAAATAATCATTAAAACTATGCGGTCTCACGGACTGATAATAGCCCCAAATATAATCAATAATGGCAGTCCGAGCTTCAGCAATATTCTCATAACCGCCCTTTGGCATCCATTCTGTTTTAAAGCTCCTGAAGAAGCGCTCAGTTGGCGCGTTGTCCCAACAGTTACCTTTTCGGCTCATACTTTGCGTCCTGCCCTCACAACTTGCCACGGATTCAGCAAACTTCTTGCTAGTGTAATGGGTTCCTTGGTCAGAATGAAACAACACACTACTAGGTTTGAGCCTAGTGTGATACGCCATCTGCAACGCTTTAGCGGTCAGCACGCTGTCAGGGGAGTCTGATACAGCAAAGCCAACAATACGACGGGCATATAAATCTAAAACAACAGCTAGGTAGCACCAGCCGCCTTTGATACGAATATAGGTGACATCACCCGTCCAGACTTGATTGGGCGCTGATGGGCTAAAATTACGGTTCAGTATGTTGTCATGAGCTTTGTGTTCTTCATCAGCATGCTTATATTTATGCGTCTTCAATTGACAGCTTTTAAGCCCCATCTGCGCCATGAGTTTACCTGCTATATAGCGGGTCAGCTTGATGCCGTGTTCATTCATTAGTATAGCGGCAATGCTGCGAGCGCCTGCTGAGCGCTTTGAGTCGTTAAATATTTGGCGTATTAAGGCTTTGGTTTTGACGGTTTCAAGGCTGATGGGCTTGGGCTGCATGCCATAGTAGTAACTGCTTTTCATCACGCTAAATAGCTTACACAGAAGGCTTTTACTGACCCGTTTGTCTTGCTCTGCCAGCTGACTGATTAGCGATAGCCGTTCAGGCTGTCCAAGGCCAGCAGAGCAGAAGCCTCACTCGAGCATAGCTCTCGTCTTGCGTCGGGACGAAGCAGTGCTTCGTTTTATCCCTCCTCATTTAAGATGTCGCGCTCCATAGTCAGCCGCTTAACCTGTTTACGCAGATCTTGGAGCTCGCGCTGTTCATCCGTTAAAGCGTTGCCGGCTTTAGGTGCTTCGCCACTCATTTCTTGACGGTATTGACTCAGCCATTTCTGCAAGGTGGATTTACCTATCCCTAAGGAATTGGCCACGTCAGGTATGGTGCGGTTGTGATCAACAACTAAGCTAATCGCTTCTAATTTAAATTCTCGGGTATATTGATTGCGTTTATTGGTCATACTATTTTCCTTTTTTGGGTTAGTATAAACCTCTTACGTGCTGTCCTAATTTATTATGCCACTACACTTCCATCTCAGCTTCAAGGGCAGTGTCGATAAAGGATTGCATGAGCTGCTTTTGAAAGTCTTTGATGTCATCGAAGCTTTTCATGCTACCAGCCATTTGCTCGGCCAGTTTTTTAAGGTCAGATTGAGTAGTCATTGCTTATTCTCCGGTTATTGGATTATAAGCAGTTACACAGTTTTTAGGAAAGGCTCCTTTTTATAGCTAATTCATTTAATATCAGCGACTTAAGCTATGTTCTTTAACCCCACAACAGATACTAATTAAAAATCAATGTGTCCATAAACTAAGTTAGCTAGCCTTTACAAGTTTCCCATTTTTTATTTTGTAAGACAGTGTAATTTTATCTGTAGGGCAACAAGATGGATCATTATCTCCATAACCATACGAAGTAACGCTAATAACTCCATTTTTTATATTTTTTATCTCAGCAGATATTCCGAGAAAAGCTGATCCTATTTTAGTAAATTGATTTTTTCCAAGACCCTTGAATACAACTAATTCCGCACTTTTGGTTGTTGTATGACAGTTGGTATCTTCGCAGTAGTAAAGAAGTGCTACAGCATCTTGGATACCATCAGAATTAACATCTTTCATAACAATTTTTTGAGTATTAAAAGCATATGTCATAGCTTCGTCTTCTGGATAGTAAGGATCTCTAACAAAATATTTCTTACTTTCTAAGTTGAGAAGGTTGACGCCGCTCGCAACTTCTTTTTTTATGGCTGTGTTGAGAGATTCAGCATAGGATGTTACAGATAAAATAGTAAGTAGGCATGCAGCTGTAATCTTAATTAAATAATTCATATAAATATTTCCAAAATGATATGATTAAAAATGTTTTCAGACTGATAAAATTAAAATCATCATACGCTTATCAGTAGATGGATTGCTTTCTTTGATCACTTATATTTTTTTATTGACAAACTTGTAAGCTAGAATCTAATCTAAATAAAAGTTATGGAATTTCCAAGCTCGCTCACATAGAAATATTTCTTAATTAAGCGCAGATGATACTCTTACGTTTTTTATCAAACTTTAGAATAGTTTCCCACATACCATCGTCTACTGTATAACCTTCACTATTATTTTCGATAACTTGATAACCTTCACTATCAGCTTCATTAATTTTTGGTAGTTTGAATTTTGGACGTAAAGCTGTGAATTTTGTATCTTTAAAATAGAGCTCTAAGCTGCCCCATTCGTAACCTTGCAAGTACTCAATTTTCAGTAGAGGTTGTCCAAACGCTGTGGCATTTTTTAAAGTGTAAGTCGTGATTGTTTCACCATAGCCATCAATTGCATTAGCTTGATCGACCTTTACCTTTTTATTTGCTATAGAGTCTTTGTAGAGTTTTGGCAAATTTTCAGTGGGGTTAGGATAGTTACAACCTGTCATCATCGGTTTTAAATAAGGTGTCCAATCAGTCTCATCACTAAGTATTTGTCCAGTGATCTCTACAGCGTTAGCACCTGTTCCATTATTGTAGTCCTCGTCATTCACAGTATCAGAAGTAACATCACTTACATCTGATGTAGTATCAGTATCCTGCTGTTCACCTAGATTTTGGAATACATCATCGTAGGTTTCACTTGTATCCTCTTCTTCAGCCCAATCTAAATCAGCGACAGATGATTCTGCGACTTTGTTGTTAGATTTTTTATCCTTTGAGTCTAAAGAAAAATTAATTCTTGTGACTTTCCAGCTTAGCCAATCTCTATGCATGATCACATCTAATGATTCATTCGGATCATCAGCATCAATAATCTGAACTTTGAATCGATTAAAGGACAGGTATCCAGCTTTATAATCAATATCCTCGTTTTTTGCTTTAGGCTTATCTTCAGGCGTGTCATTATTTAAATCGAAATCTAGTTTTTGCCCTTGGAGCATTAATGCAACACCATCTGGCGTTACTAAACCATCAATAAGTGGATCTATCATAGCTGCGGCTAACATGGTGCCTAATGCCTCAAACCCATCTTGTTCATCACTTGCAGCAAGCTCCTCAACCATAGCCGCTTTAACTTGATCCTTCATACTTTGCTTAACGCTAGGGAAATCAATATAGCCTGAAAGTTTATCGGCATCTCCTTGTTGAGCAGCATTTTTAATATTATTTAGAACAAGATAGGGGGATGCATAAAGGTAGATTGCAAATATAACCAATAACCCAACTAACCAAGGTAAAAACTTTTTCAAAATATCTCTCCTGAATCCCTAGTAATATTAGGGCTTGATAAAGCAGCATTGGATTATTAATTGGCTTAGATTCTTATAATTGCCGGTATTACTTACGTCAAATTTTGTACTGATTAATACTTACATAGCAGTAATAATCAGTAATGAATATTAACATTACTAAATATGTAAAACAATTTGATAAACTTTTATTTGCAGATCGGCTCGACTCCATAAATATGATTGTTATCTTCGATGAATTGAATCATGGTCTAGTCAGTGGTCGAGCTCCGTCTGGGCGAAAAAAGCGGTAGCCTTACGTATAATCTCTTTGGTTTGCTTGAGCTGTTTTTTCTCACGTTCAAGCATCTTTGATGTGCTCTTTGTTACTTTGCGCTTATACCGATCCAGGAATGATTTGATCGATGTGCTTTTTATGCCACGATCGTAGGGTTTCAGGTGTGCAGCCAATCTTAGGACGATGGCTTGAATAGCTGACCAGTTGGATGGATAGTCGCATGCCGCTTCAATCAACATGCGAACGGCGTGTTCTTTAATTTCGGGAATGTAGTTTCATGTTTTCATTATCGTATTCTCTCAGTTCAAGCTAGTTACCACCAACACTATCCAAAAATTGACTGACATCTTCTGATACACCCGCAAGAAGATTCTCACTAACATCTACTTGTTCCAATACTTTGAGATTGATAATACTATCAGGCAGACTTTGTAGGCCATTATGATAGAGTCCGAGGCTTTTTAGTTTATTCAGATTGCCTATCGAGCTTGGTAGGGTTTTGAGATCAGAAGCACGTATCTCTAGTTTTTCAAGGTTTGTTAAATTTCCAATACTATCAGGCAAAGCTTTCAACGATTCATTGGCATACAGCTCAATACTAGTAAGCTTGCTTAGATTGCCAATAGAGTCTGGTAACTCCTGAACCTGAGTTCCTCTCATATCAAAATGGGTAAGTGAAGATAGATTGCCAAGCTCATTAGGAAGTCTCTCTAAGCTTTTTGAAAAGATGTTAAGCGCTTTAAGATTCTTTAGTTTACACAGCACCTTTGGAAACTCAGTGAAAGCGCAGTCCATATAAACCAGTGTCTCTAAGTTATCTAGTTGAGCAATCTCTTCTGGTAGTTCATTAAAACCTCTTAGCCTAAGGTACTTTAGATTTTTTAAATGGCCGATAGCGCTAGGTAATGGCTCAGTAGACTCACTTTCGCTTTGTAATACTGACTTATTATCAATATAACTATAACTCGTTGATTTTCCATATCCCAAATCCAGTCGCTCTAACTGGCGCAACGCTTCAGGTTCACGAGGGACGGTGCTGTCAGAGCTGCCTGCTATATTATGGTTGTCAATCCAGTCCCATATCTCTATCATCCAGTCTTCAACGTGCGTATCTTGCTTGCTATTAGTGTTGTCATCTTGGTTGGTTTTATCGCTATATGCTGTCATAAGGTTACCTTTTAATGCCTGTTAAATGAGGTGAATGCATTCAAGTCTTTAGTGGGTTTTATTGCGATGTGTCAAACTTAAGAGCAGTTGGGCACAGTAATAAAACCAAGGTAAGCCATATGCTTAACAAAGCTTGGTATCTCAGTGACTGAGACTGATAAAGGTTTATGAAGCTGTTTAGAGGGCTTGCTTAAAAAAGCGGAATAGCAGAAAGCGCTCATAAGACTCAGTCGCTGAGTATGAGAAGAATATTTTAGAAGTATGAATTTTGGAAGTAATTGACTAGAAGTAGTCATAAAGAAATCTCCTGTTGCTCTGTCTGTGTCAAATTGAAACGACACAGTCACCTTACAGAGCGAAAAGGAGGTGTGCGTTTTACCAGTCTTTGTTTTTCATCGCGCTGGAAGTAGCCGTAAACCCACGATGTTTTTTTATCATAACAAGCTGTTTAGCATTTGTCAAAAGTGACATTGAGCTATGCTGAAGGAATTCTAGAGAAGAATGACAATATCTTAGCGACTGCAAAGCAGTTAGGCATAGCCATGCAAACCTTATCTAACTGGCAGAATAAAGCGAATGAAGGCTATTGTATTGTCTCAGCATACTGAGTCTTTGATAGTATTGGGGCAGTCTGTTATAAGTGTTTCCATTAGAGCAGTCTATTTTAAGTGGTCTATTAACAGGTTTAAAGAGTAAAATGACTGGTTCTGTTGAGATATAGATCGCTAAGACCGGTGTGGTTTGATTTTTATCGTCATGCTGCGTAATCAAAATCTCCCAAGTTAATGTCTACGGGATTGACAGCAGGGGTCATAGAGAGTGGGATGAATTTCATAATAGAAAATACATTTACGATTGAACCTATCCAAAACTTAATTACTGCATCTACTGCAGCATTAGGTTGTGGACTACTCATTGGTCTAGAAAGAGAGCGTAGCAAACAACGTGAAAATCAACACAGCTTTGCAGGTATTAGATCTTTTGCAATTTGCTCTTTATTAGGGGCAATTTGCTTTGCTTTCGGTTTATTTATGGGGCTCATAGGAGCATTGATAGTAGGTGGTATAAGTATCATCTCTACTAATAAACAAATTGAAGATCCAGGTGTAACCACTGAACTTGCTTTTATACTCACCTATTTTATAGGCGGACTATGTTTATGGCATATTCCTTATGCAGCGGCACTTACAGTCGTCCTTACTTTCCTTCTAGTGACAAAGCATTCAATGCATGGAGTAGCGGTTAGATGGATTACTGAGCGTGAATTTAAAGATGGTATCTTTTTACTGGCCTTGCTTTTAATTGCACTTCCTTTAACCCCCAATAGGGATCTTTGGGGTTCAGTACTAAATCCTTATATTATTTTAAAATTATTGATATTGATTTTAACCATTCAAGCACTAGCACATATGGCAAAGAGGCTTTTACCATCACGCCACGCCATGTTTTTATCTGCTTTAGCATCAGGATTTATATCCAGTACAGCCACGATTGCAAGCCTTGGAATAGAAGTTCGTCAGGGTCGTGCAGATGCAAAAGAAAATGCTGGAGCTGCCCTTATATCCTGTGTCGCAACAGTGGTACAACTTCTTATTATTGTTGCAGGTGTAAGTTTTAGTTGGCTTAAAATCTTATTATTCCCCTCTATTATTGCCATTATAATGTTAATTATTCCTGGAATATGGTTGATGAGAAAAGCTCGATCCGAAGAGAAAGCTAAGTTAACGGATACACCGATGTTTAGTTTAAAAGAGGCAGGTATCATTGTAGTGACACTTACTATCATTCAAGTACTTGTTTATGGTTTAAGTTTATGGCTGGGTGACGCCGGTCTTATTGCAGGAACCGTACTGAGTTCTATGTTTGAGGTGCATGCAGCAATGGCTGCTGTAGTCATGCAAGGGAACCCAACTAACCCTATTTTATTGCTCGCCTTATTATTAGGTTTAGCGACACATGCAATTTCTAAATCAATTAATGCGGCAATTACGGGTGGTTTTCAATACGCACTTGCTTTTGTTCCAATCCAAATTATTCATATGATTGTTTTAATTATCTTGATATATACTATGACAAATAATTAAAAAAACTCAATGAGTAAGGCTCATTCACCCGCTTTAGAAACCGATTTTCGGTCTTGTTGATGGTATAAAAGAATTCTCTGCACACGACAAAAAAATCATCCCCACCCGATTTTCATAGGTTTAGGGGTTAAAAAGCTAACTAACTGTCGAAATACAGTCTTATCATTGTTAAAGAACACCAAGTGAAGGCCCTCAATCAACACATCCAGGCCAAGCGCAAACAAACTGGCTTGAGGTCGAGCGTTTGACTTTAACTTGCGCTTTAACGGCTTATCTTTGTCTTTATAAATACCGACATGATAAGCCCAACAAAATGCTAAGGCGTTCACTGCGACTAATTTACTGACCCGATCAAGATGGGTTAAGTGGGTATCTTCAAGATTAAAGCCACGGCCCTTTAGACAAGCAAATAAAGTCTCAATCTCCCAACGCTTAGCATAGCTTGTCATCGCATCCACTGTTTCTAGTTGATTGGTGGCCACAATCACTAAACCATAGTCTTTATCATGCTTGGCAAATACTCGAACCAAACAACCATCGACAGTCAGTATTCGTCCATGTCGATATGTTTCTTGATGGCTAACATGGCGTAATAACTCTTTAATCTGTACCAACTTGCCATGATGATTCTTAACTTTACTGTTCTTCTTAATCCGTATGGCAAAGGGTATGTGATTATTGGTGAGCCAGTTAAACCATTTTTCGCCAACAAACTCTCTGTCTGCTACTATCATCTCAAGGTTATCTTTGCCAAATTGTTTGATAAACCGCTCAATAAGTTCACAGCGTTCAAGATGGTTTGTATTACCTCGCTTATCTAGCATGTGCCAGTATAAGGGGATGGCTATCCCTTTATATACCACCCCTAGCATAAAGATGTTGAGGTTACTTTTACCCCATTTCCAGTTGGTGCGGTCAATGGTTAAGGTGACTTTGCCTAGCCCAAATAGTCGATATATCATTAAAGCCAGTTGATCGTAGTCTATCCTCGCTTCGGCAAAAAATCGCTGTAGTCTGCGATAGTGACTGTCGGTCTTGCCACCCTTAGGAAGGTGTCTTGCTATTTTTTTTAAGATTACTGCTTTGAGCAGTAATCAGGGCTATTATCATTAGGCTCAAACAATTGATTCTTGCCTTGTTCATGCTCAGGTTTTGGGTTAAAGTTTCACTAAGTCTGTTAAAGTTTGGCATGGTCTGATTCGTCTTAAAAATTACTATTATGCCTTTGCTTTAACAGACTTTTTTGTTTTTTTGTCGTGTGCAGAGACATATTATATAAGTTTAAGAGTGCTCTAAGTTTTTATAAGGATAATAGAATGCTTCAAGGCGCTCCAAAAGATTTTTTCGATAATCCTGAGAAAAAGAATGAGTTAATAGGGAAAATTGATCGTTTAATCGGCTTTAATGATGAGATGCACCGATATTTTATTAACTCCCTTAAGCACAGTAGAAATCCCATCTCCTTTTTTGATTGTCTAAATGACTCCGTACAAACTTGGAATGACTTAGACTTAGCTGACGATATTTATAATGCTTTAAAAGAAAGCTTTAGTTTAAGCTTTTTAGATATCTACTTTAACCATCCTATCAATGACTCATTGGATGATCTAATTAGCGATGAGTTTTTAAATGAGACTGTCATAGGTAAATCAGGTTTACATGGCATAGATTCTAGTGAACCTCTAGTGGAGTCTAGGATTTCAAACCGAGCCAGCCGTCCTGTAAAGCTTGAAAATCAGCTTGATTTATTTGCTGATACTGAAGCTGCTAATCAATATCCTAATAATCAGATCGATGATACCGATGAAAGTGTCTTAAGAATAGAGCTTTGTCCTGTAGAGGATGAGCTTGATGGTAATGTAGATACTGAAGTGAGTTTTGATAACTCTGAGATAGATAGTGACTTTCAAGCAATACTAGACAACTTGGGAACACCAGTTACTACTAAAAAAATTGATGGTGTTAATGTCGCTTATAAACAAAGTACTGTTAAAAAAGATGACGGTTCTAACGATAATCAAGCTAGCCTAAGTGACAGCCCTGATACTGAACCTACCAAGGCAGAAACAGTTGAGACAGAGTGTGAGATTGATGAATTACATCTTGAAGTCAATGATGATGTAAAGCCAAATATATTTGACTTTGATAGTGATGAAGAGGCCGATAGTGAGCTTCTTGATTTCATTAGTAAGGACACTGATGACGACGATGATGCTTTTGTTGAAGTAGATTACTTGGATGACAGCAACATTGAAAACGAATATGAGTTTTTAGGCAGCGTCGATAATGATGAAGCAGATAGCTTCGTTGATGCTGAAGAGCTGGGCTACCTCTTTGAAGACGATAGTGATTATGACATCAGTGTTGAGTCAGAGTACTTTAAAGATGTTGTTACCTTAGAAGAAAGAGCGAGGCAAAAAGCTATTGAGTTTGTTCAACAGGTGGATTGGTGTCCTAAACAAGATTTAGAGATGGTTACGAATGTGTTCATAGACTATGGGTGGGGTCCAACCCGGTTAGCTCTGAAGAGGCTGATATCCTATGGTTTAGAGCCAGAAGAATTACGCGTTGTTTATGAGATTAAGAAAGTTTGGCAAAGAAATGATTACTTCTGGGTTTCATTTAATAAAAATTGTGAAGACTTTGCATTGAGTCATCATGTGATGTCTTGGAACGTTGCTTTTCGTATAAGCAGAGCATTCAAAAGTTATCCAGATGCTGAAGAGGTAGAGGGAGTTCTAGAACGTCTTTATGAGTTCTGGATGTCTAAGTTTCATTTAAAACTTTCATACAGAACTTTCTTAAAGTTTATTTGGACATGGGCTTTTGAGCCAAAACGGGTATTATCCTCAGAATACACCTATGTTTTTGAACTTAATGAAATGACACCTGATGAGTGGCACGACTCTACAGATGTCTTAGATATAAGCTTGCAACAAGATGTAGTGCATTATGGTCTTTATGAAGCAGAAGCAGGCAGCCCCTATGAATACTGGACAGAGGAGCGAGCCTGGGAGCGTTTTCAAGAACTTAACGGTGACTAAATCTAAGTATAAATACAATTAATTAAGCAGATTTATGGATGATTGAGCTATGACAGATGATTTGATTCCAGTACCCGGTTGTTTGGTGAAGTATAAATTAAATGACTCTTATCGATTTGGAGGGGTTAGAAGTAATAGAAATAATGAGGTATTAGTAAATTGGCAGGGTAATACACAAACAACGGTTGACCCAAAAACACCTGAACTAAGCTCAGGGTTTAAAGTGGGGCATGTTGTCTTAGATAGGACGCCTGATATAGGTCACCAGCCTTTAGGTCAAGGGACCGTTATCCAACAACGAGTGTTGGCTGGTTTTGAACAGCTCTTAGTAGATTTTAAGTCAATCAATCGTAAGGTATGGATGCCATACCAACACTTGGTCTTGGCAAAAGATGCAAAAACAAGATACAGATTTGGAGATATTAGTCGATCTGATACGGACGCAGAGAAATTAAGGTTAAAAACCTTAGCGCATGCGATTGAGTTATGGAACGAAAATACAGGATCCCTGTCACATCTGGATATAGACCCACTACCACATCAAATTAACTTAGTACATCACATCCTATCTTCAGGCAACTTAAACTGGTTAATTGCTGATGATGTGGGCTTGGGTAAAACAATTGAGACTGGCATGATTATTCATGCTCTCAGACAACGTAATGTGGCAAAAAGAATATTGCTAATCACCCCTGCAGGTCTAGTGAGACAGTGGCAAGAAGAGCTATATCACAAGTTTAATCTAGATGGTTTCGAGATATATGGTGAGGATTTTAAGGTAACCTCAGACCAGCTACGTAAGTGGAAGCTTCATGACTGCGTGATTGGTTCAATAGATAGACTTAAAAGTGAAAATCATATCGACATCCTATTGGCTGCTGAGCCTTGGGATTTAATTATATTCGATGAAGGGCACCGCTTAAGTCGCAAACAAGATGGGCTAAAGTTTAAAGCATCAGAAAGGTTCACATTAGCAAAAAAACTTAGGCACAAAACTAAGTCAATGATTTTGCTCAGTGCGACGCCCCACCAAGGTGAGCAAGACAAGTTTATAGCACTATTAGAGCTGTTAAGACCTGAAAGACGAGCTCAGTTGATGTCATTAAGCATTAACCCTGAGATTATTCGAGATATGGTCTTTAGAAACCACAAGGCTGATGTGACAGACCTTGAAGGCAATTTTATATTCCAAGGTAAAACAGTTAATGCAGTCAGTGTTCCTGGCTCTCCAGCTTTTAAAACCTTTGAAAAGCAGCTAGCAGAGTATTTTAAATTAGGATACTCAGCGAGTACAGAGGGCGAGAATCAGCAGGCAAGAGCCATTGGTTTTGTGATGACGACTTATCGAAAACTTGCTGCTTCAAGTGTCAAAGCGATCCGAGCGGCGCTGCTAAGACGTATTGCAAAAATAGAAAACCGTAGGGATGAGCTACATGCCATAGTGGACTCATTAATGGAGTTAGAGGCTGATGAGCGATTCTCAGGTGAAAACGAAGAGCTGCTGATCACCACGCATAACCCAGATAGAGAATTCTTTGATGGAGAGTTAGCACTACTACAAGAGCTGATCATCTCTAGTAATGAGCTGCTAAATAATGATAAGAAGTTTGAGTACTTTAAATCGGAAGTGATTGACAAGATATTAACCAATAACCCGAAAGAAAAGGTTCTCATATTTAGTGAGTATCGAAACACGCAGGACTATATCAAAGATAATCTTGTGAGAGTATTTGGAGACTCTTCAGTGAGCCTCATCAATGGCTCTATGAAGCATGATGAAAGAAGAAAGGCGATTGAACACTTTGAATCAGAAGGGTCTTTTTTAATCTCTACAGAGGCAGGTGGTGAGGGTATTAACCTTCAACGAGCCTGCCACATTATGGTCAATTATGACCTGCCATGGAACCCAATGCGGCTGGTGCAAAGAATTGGTCGTTTGTATCGCTATGGGCAAAAAAAGAGAGTCGCTATATTTAACTTATTCCAACCTGATAGCTTGGATCAAAAGTTGATTGTCTCGATGTATGACAGAATAGACCAGATCGTAAATGACTTATCGACCTTGCATAAGGGTGAGTTTAATGAAGGTTTGAAAGATGAGATTTTGGGTGAAGTCGCCAATCAAATAGATGTTGAGGATGTCTTATCAAATCTAAACAAACTTGGCATCAGCCGCACAGAGCAACGTGTGAGTGAAGCACTAGATAACGCAAAATCTTCAGTGATAAAGCAGCGAGAAATATTAGACTATGCGGCAACCAGTAGCTCTGATGAACTGCAGTTTGAAGTGACTGTATCACCAAATCATATACATAATTTCTTGATAGGTATGCTCGAAATAAACGGTATTGAATACATCAATCATCCAGAGAAAAAAACAATAAGAATTAAGTTTAACGATGACTATCAGGCTAAGTTCAAATCTATTTTGGGGCAAGCCTCTATTCTTGAAGCGACCACTGATAGAATGGTTGCCAGTAATAGAAGCAGTACACATTTACTAGACTTATCTTCGCCTATTACTCAATATTTTATTGGTCAGGCGACAGACTATGATTTTGGTGGGTTGTCTGCTGTAGTCAATAGTGCCCAAAGCACTGATCATACAGAGATAAATACCTCAATAATGAAGTGGCAGGACCTTCAAGGAAATATTATTAAAAAGCAGCTGTGTATTTGCTGTCGTTCTGAGGATGGTGTAAGGGTTAACCCTAAAGGCGCTTTAGATGTTTTCTTACAAAAGTCGCTAGCCGTAGATCCGTCTTTGCCATCGCCTAATAGAGAGCACTGCAAGCAAGTGGTAGCAGAGATAGACTTAGGGTTGTCAGAGTATATGGCTATCAACTCAAATCGTTATCTTATGCCTTCAGATATAAACTGGGTAAATATAGCAACAGTTACCTAAACAGAAGCTTGATTATAATCGCCCTAAGTTAAAAATAATATACTAATAATATTTTGAAAACTATAATCAAGTTAGTCTAGCAGTACTAGCTGGATAAAATAAGATAGATTCGTCTATAGACCAAGTATTACATAATGAAAGGCTTAGCCGTATAAGTCTGGAATACAGTGAGTTAATTAATCGCATCTCTAAAGGTTTTATAGTGCCAACATCAGAATTCCAGCTTAACTTTCTAAGACGTATCCAATGGTTGCTGGAGTCTAGCTCTTATACCTCGACTTATAAATTTGCTTTATTAATGGCGATTACAAACCTTTCTATAGAATCAGCTATTAATGATAATAGTGAGTGCAGTATGTCCTATGAAGAGTTAGCTGAGCAGTTTTTTCAGCTTTATTGGACACAAACACTACCGTTTTCACATCAAGATGATGACTCTGTATTAAAACAGAGTAATGTAGGGAAACAAGCTAAGGTTGTTACTAACATACTGAAATTGCAACAAGAGACTAAAAATACCAGCATACGTATAGCTCGGACGCGTGATATTAAAAAGTGGCAGTCAACGATTAAAGAGGTTGCTCAGACTATTAAGAACAACCCGGCAAAGTATTTACAAAGTGCACAAGATAAGGTCAGTCGCGAATTTCTATATGTTTATAATCCTAAAGCAAACGCGATAGTACTGATGCCTGGAATCGCATATTGCTTTACCCGTTTCAGTCGGATAATTCATAAGCTTTGCCAACAATACTGGACTGAGTTTGTGCGTAAAAACCGTCACAATCAACCTTACTTTAGCGATGATATTGACCTACAACAATTTCTATTTCATCAATCAAGACAAAGCTTAAAGGTCTTAGAGTCTATATTAATTGATACCCAACAAGGGCAATGCTTCTATTGTCATAAAGCTTTAAAAAATAATATCGAGGTCGATCATTTCATTCCTTGGTCGAAATATCCCATTGATACCACTCACAACTTCGTACTTACTGATCATCGCTGTAACAACAGCAAACGTGACTATCTTGCTGAAGAGCTGTTTTATGAGAAGTGGTTAGAGCGCAATCAGCAATATGGTCATACGATTGAACGGCAAGCAAAAACCATAGGTTTTATAACCAACCAGCAACGCTCAGAGACGATTAGCCAGTGGGCCTATCAAATAGCGGTGGAACATGAGGATTTGGTCTGGTCACCAGAACCAAGTATAAAGCTCCGTACTATTAACCCTAGCTTGCTACCACAGCTTAGAGCCTGATAAATAGATATGTCACCTTATGACCAAACAATCATTCAAAAGCACCCTTAACTATTATGATGAAAATGCCGTTGAGTTTGCTTGTCAAACGTTAAGCATAGATATGCATGATTTATCCGAGCTATTTATTAATCAGCTGAGCTACGCTGACAAAACCGTACAAGTAAACTTGGTAAACTAAGCGTATTAATCGGAGTTTATCATGACCAAGAAAGTAAGAACCTACAGTGACGAATTTAAAGCAGAGGCCGTCAAGAAGATATCAGACAATAATGGCAATATCTCAGCCACTGCAAAGCAGCTTGGCATTTCCATGCAAACGCTATCAAATTGGCATAACAAAGCCAATCAAGGCAAGCTTGTCGGCACAGAGCAATATGATCCTGATCTTATGAGTGCTCTTCAAGAAATAAAGCAGCTCAAGCGGCAGCTTAAAGTGGCTGAAGAGGAACGCGAGATCTTAAAAAAGGCGACGGCGTACTTTGCCAAGCACAGTTAGTCAGGTACGCCTTTATCAAAGACAACAAGCACTTCTTTAGCATCACCACTATGTGCCGTGTGTTAAGGGTTAAGCCATCAAGCTATTACGACTGGCTAAGTCGTGATCTCAGCGACCAACAGATACATCGCAACCAGTCTGAATTACTGGTTAAAGCGGCTCACAATGAAACGAAAGAACGTTATGGCGTAGATCGACTGCATGCTCATCTAAGCGAGCAAGGCCATAACATTAGCCTGTATATGGTAAGAAGCATCAAAGAGTAACACGGCATTAAATGTCGTCGTCATAAGCGCTTTAAAGTGACCACCGACTCTAATCACAACAAGCTTGTCTATCCAAACGTGCTGGATCAGCAGTTTGATGCCAGTTGCCCTAATGAGTCTTGGGTGAGCGATATTACTTATATCTGGACAAATGAGGGCTGGCTGTACTTAGCAGGAGTGAAAGATTTATATACCAAAGAGTTGGTCGGTTACGCTATCAACAAACGCATGACTGCTGACTTAGTTTGCAAAGCACTAAATATGGCAATCAAAAACAAACGACCTAATAAAGGATTAATTGTGCACTCAGACAGAGGTAGTCAATACTGTAGCCATGCGTATCATAAAATCATTAAACAGCACCAGTTTATAGGCTCAATGAGTGGCAAAGGTAATTGCTTTGATAACGCACCCATAGAAAGCTTCTGGAGCATATTAAAGAATGAGCTGGTATATCATAAGGATTATAAAACAAGGTTTGCCGCCATTACCGATATCATTAGATACATCGAGCTATATTACAACCAAACTAGGATTCAAAAGGGCTTGAGCTATAAATCGCCAAGACAGGTGTGGTTTGATTACTATCGTCAGGCTGCGTAATTAAAATCTCCCAAGTTTAACTGTACGGATTTGACGGCAGGGGTCATACCTTTAAATATCTTAGAATTGCACTTAAAGAATCAAACACACTATAGCTATGTACTCTTAGTAGCAGAAAAAATTTAAATCTAATAGGTATATATTAATGATTCCATTAATCAATAAAAGTGCAGGCTACAAAGTAATAAAAATTTCAGAATTTTTATCTAAAAAAGAGTATTCAGATAAAAAATTAGTAATACCAGTTTATCAACGACCTTATCGCTGGACAGCAAAAAACATAGTCGATTTACTATCAGACCTATACTACCAGTGTAAAAGAATTGGTCATAGGTTAGACAGTCCTGATAATCCAGATAATTTTTATCGCTTGGGAACTGTTGTTTTACACCAACATGCTAATAAGGGAGGTCATCAGACTAAGGCTGACTTAGTTGATGGTCAGCAACGTACATTAACGTTGCTGTTAATAATGAAATCAGCTATTGATTCAAACAGGTTCACAGAGCAGTTCGATAGTTTTACACCTTTAGAAATAGAGCTCCCTGACTGTAGTGAAACTCAGAAAAACTTAAGTAAAAACTATGAAATCATTAGAAGATATGTAGACAGTCCAGAATTTACTTCTGAAGTTTTAGATTTTCTACTTAATCATTGTGAAGTAGTTCAAGTGACACTTCATGATTTATCAGAAGCTTTTCAATTCTTCGATTCACAGAATGCACGTGGACTTGATTTAAATCCTCATGACCTGCTAAAAGCATTCCATTTACGCGAGTTCCCTGACTCTGAAAATCTTTTAAAACAGAACGTTGTTGAATCTTGGGAGCAGCAAAACACTAAAAGTTTAGAGGTTTTATTTGCTAACTATCTTTACCCTATTCGCCGCTGGAGTCTTGGAAAGCAAGCTGTGCACTTCTCTAAGTCTGAGGTTAATGTATTCAAAGGTATGAAATTAGATAGCGATAGCTATCCTTTTCAAGAAAATTTGAGAATAGTTCACAATACGGTCGACAGCTATAACCATCATTCACATCGATTACTTGATCAACAAGTAATGGTATACCCATTTCAGTTAAATCAAACCTTAATTAATGGACGCCGTTTTTTTGAGTGGGTTGCACATTATCAGAAGATGATCCAACCATTATTGAATAAAACTATAGATATAGATAGCAATTCTCAGGAATGGCTCTATGCCATAACAAGTAGACACCACACTAAAACAGGCACATCTATTAAGGAAATAGCAAAAAGACCAACAGCATTTAATATTTTTTTAGTACTTAACACCGATTCGCCTGAGTATGCTTACAAAGGACGCTCAAGAAGAGGCGACCAATATGTACGGCGTATGTTTGACGCATTGGTTCTATGCTATTACGACCGTTTTGGAGGTAATGATTTACCGCGAGCCATTGAATATATATTTATTTGGGCTTATTCACTACGTTTAGAAAAGAAAAGTGTCTATTTAGAAAGTATTGAAAAGTATATCGGGACAGATAATCTATTCGAGCGTTTACAGCAAGCATTATCTTCTGTAGATTTCTTGAGTAAACCTTTACCGCAGCCTAAAAAGGTAGAAGCAACGAATGTTGAAGGTATTAAAGAGCTATTTGCAAAGCTTGGCTACCTACCAACTTAATAAATAAGGATAAAAAAATGAGTAGCAACGAAGAACATAGCCTGACAATACAAACACTACTCAACGAAGATAATTACAGAGTTCCTGTTTATCAACGTAACTATGACTGGGAAGAGGCTCAAATTAGGCAGCTCATAAATGATATTCAGGACTTTTCTTTAAAAAATAACTCTCAAACATACTATTTAGGTAGTCTAGTAGTACACAAACGAGCAGATTTTTTTGAAATACTAGATGGGCAGCAACGTTTCACAACTCTAAGCTTAATTGCGTGTTATCTAAAATATCGACTTCCCTTAATCTTCCCTAAATATCAGAGACCTAATTTATGTTTTGAAAGTCGACCAAAATCAGATTTAGCCATAAACAGACTTTTTAAAGTTTTTAATAGTCAAACCAGTACTGATAATATATTTTCGAATTTGATTGAGACTAGCTATAGTAAAGAGTTTAACAGCTCAATATTCAATGGTTTTAAAATTATCGAAAGAGTGATTTCAGAAACATTTAAACAGGAGAATGAGTTAGAGGTTTTTGCGAGTTATCTATTAAATGATGTTCAAATTTTTAGAATAACAGTACCAAAAAATACTGATGTTACTCACTACTTTGAAGTGATGAATAATCGTGGTGAACAGTTAGAGAAACATGAGGTAGTTAAAGCTCACCTACTGTCTATTATCCAAGAAAGTGATTTAGATAACAAAGACATAGCTATGGCTACCCTCCAAAAGGTGTGGCTTGCCTGCGCAGATATGAATAGTTATGTGCAAACAGGTTTTTCAGTTGATGAACGAAAAGCGATATTTGGTTCAAGTGCAGAAGATTTTATAATTGATAGCTTTGATAAGATTGCAATTGCCGTTTTAGGTAAAGATTATAAGAATAGTTCTGACGGAGAGAATACTAAAATTGAACCATTATCGTTAGCTGCCTCTATTGATAAAGGTGCAATACATAAGCCAGATAAACAACAAATAACTGATAATCGAGATATTAAACAAGAGCGTTTTGATAGTGTAATAGATTTTCCTAACTTTTTAATGCATGTACTGCGTATTTATCTTGACCCTACATCGAATTCTATTCAAGAACTTCCTGCATTAGATGATAAAATTTTGCTCTCAGCATTTGATAACTTTAAAGATCCACAAGCTATCAAAGTAAAGGAGTTTATCTTCACTTTGCTCAAAACTCGCTATCTTTTTGATCGTTATATTATTAAAAGAGACAATGCTAGTAATAGAGAAAGTTGGTCTTTGAAGCGCTATAAATTGTATGAGAGCAGCTCAAGCAATTATGTAGATAGTTTTAGTGGTGACGAAGATCATCTGAATGATAGTACGTTATCTTGCTTGATGCTTATATCAGCATTTCATGTTTCTTACCCAACTAACTCTCGCAAAAATTGGTTATCTGCAGTGCTGTATTGGTTAAGCCAAGATGAGCACTTGAACTCATTGACTGCAGAAAGTTATTTGAATTTTTTAGAAAATCTCAGTAGAGATTTTATAGTTAATAGATACTTATTAGCTAAACCTAATGATTATCCTAAATTTATGTATGCTAGTAGTGCAGAGCTGAGCATACTACCTTATAAACTTAGTCATTCAGATTATGATTTTGAATGTCATTTGAGATATGACAAGGTTGCTGTTTTTGTTTTTAATTACTTAGATTACTTATTGTGGAAAGACAGTAAAGTTGCTATATCGAAGAAGAAAGAGTTTAGATTTAGTTTTAAAAACTCTAAAGAGCACTTCTCACCTCAGACTTCTAGAATCAATGAAATATTACCTGAAGATAAGTTACATAGTTTTGGCAACCTATGTTTAATGGGTAGCAGTGAGAATTCATCATTAAGTAACGATACTCCTAAACAGAAGACAGAGATACTAAACAGCCAACGTAATAGAATGGCGCCTCTGAGTCTAAAGTTAGAGTTAATGATGCAAACTGCTCAAGAAAACTGGAACATTAAGACTATCGATTCACATAGATATGATATGGTCAAAATCCTGCAGGAAGATATAGAACAAAAATTAAAAGGTATAGCTTGATATGTTTGTTTCATTATTTTTAAATACTCGAAATTTCTTGCTGTTATATAAAAAGTAAATTAAGGAACAGTAATGCTAAAGCTCGAAAGTATTAAAAAAAATGCTCAGATACGTGGTATTCAATCTGACGAAATTGTTCGTATTGTTCAGGTTGAAAGAGTGGGTGAGCATGCTGTTACTGTCTACTATAAAGATAGCCAGGGTAAATTAGGTGAGCAGATGTTGTTTCGTTCTGATGAAGCCCGCTTAGAATTGGCGACAGTAGGCCGAGCATGGGGATTCGACGCTCCAGGAGCAGATTTCCAGTTGGGGTTAGAGGCGTATCGGATTAGCCAAGCAGCTTTATTTGATCCTATGATGGCAGTACATACTTCTAACGTGGAGCCTTTACCGCATCAGATTTCAGCTGTTTATGAAGTGATGCTGCCTAAGCAACCACTGCGTTTTGTGCTGGCTGATGACCCAGGCGCAGGTAAAACTATTATGGCAGGCTTGTTGATTTGTGAATTGTTGATGAGAGCCGATGCAAGGCGAATTCTTATTGTTTCCCCGGGATCACTGACTGAACAATGGCAAGATGAGCTTCTCGAGAAATTTGGTGTTGTATTTGATATTTTTAGTCGTGAAAAACAAGAGCAATGCGCATCTGGTAATTACTTTGATGAGTCCAATCAGCTGATTTGTAGACTCGATCAATTATCTCGAAGCGAAGAGTTGCAAGACAAACTTAGAAATACTGAATGGGATTTAATTATTGTTGATGAGGCACATAAGTTATCTGCGAATTATTTTGGTAATGAAATTAAGAAAACTAAGCGCTTTCTTCTTGGGGAGCTTCTAGGCTCTATAACACGACACTATCTACTAATGACGGCAACGCCGCACAATGGTAAAGAAGAAGACTTTCAAATTTGGCTGTCATTATTGGATGGTGATCGTTTTTATGGAAAGTTCCGTGAAGGTGCTCATAAAGTAGATGTGTCTGACATAATGCGCCGTATGGTGAAAGAAGAGTTACTTAAGTTTGATGGCACACCATTATTTCCTGAGCGCCGTGCCTATACTGCAAACTACCAGCTGTCTGATATGGAAGCGTTGCTTTATGACGAAGTAACGACATATGTTCGTGAAGAAATGAACCGAGCTGATCGTCTTGGTGGTCAAAAGAAAAATAATATTGGTTTTGCCTTAACGATGTTACAGCGTCGTTTGGCTTCAAGCCCTGAGGCAATATACCAATCTTTAAAACGTCGTCGTAAGCGCTTAGAGTCTCGCTTAGAAGAGACTAAGCATATAGTACGTGGAGGTTCTAAAGGTACAAATACAGTGGCTGAAACGTTCATTGAATACAACGTACAAAAAAGAATAGACATACCAGATAATCTTGATGAACTTGATGAGGATTTAACTGCAGAAGAGTATGAGATGTATACAGAGCAAGTTGTTGATCGAGCATCTGCTGCTGAAACTATCCCTGAGTTTGAGGCGGAAATAGCTAGCCTTAAGAGTCTTGAACATCGAGCATTAGCAATTGTACAATCTGGTAATGATAAAAAATGGGAAGAGTTGTCTTATTTACTTCAGGATACCCCTGAAATGTTTACATCTAAGGGAACTCGTCGCAAGTTAATTATATTCACTGAGCATAAAGACACTTTGAATTATTTAGTGGAACGTATTAAAGATATGCTTGGTAATGACAACGCTGTGAGAACTATTTCTGGTAGCACTAGTCGAGATAAACGGCGTCAGACGCAAGAAGAGTTCCGATTCGATCCAGAAGTCATTGTATTGGTAGCCACTGATGCAGCAGGAGAAGGGGTTAACCTTCAAAACGCCAATTTAATGGTGAATTACGATTTACCATGGAATCCAAACCGACTAGAGCAAAGGTTTGGTCGGATTCACCGAATTGGGCAGACAGAAATATGTCATTTATGGAATATCGTAGCAGATGAAACACGTGAAGGAGCAGTTTTTCAAAAGCTTTTTGAGAAAATAGAAATAGAGAAAAAAGCCTTAGGTGGAAAGGTTTTTGACGTCTTGGGTGAGGCTTTTGATAATATCTCACTTAAAGAGCTGCTGATAGAAGCGATTCGCTATGGTGACGACCCTGAAATAAAAGCTAAGATGCATGAGGTAATCGAGGGTGCACTTGATACAAACCATCTTAAAGAAATTATTAAACGAAATGCTTTAGTAGATCAGCATATGGGTCTTGATGGTTTATACGCCATTAAAGAGGAGATGGAAAAAGCAGAAGCCCGAAAACTACAACCATATTTCATCCGAGCATTTTTTACAGAGGCGTTTAAGTCTTTAGGTGGCGATTTAAGGTCACGCGAATCAGGCCGTTATGAAGTAAGTCATGTACCAGCTGCTATTCGTGAACGTGATCGAATTATTGGTGAAAGCCGTACACCAGTTTTAAAGAAATACGAAAGAATATGCTTTGAAAAACGATATATCAATCAACCTGGCAAGCCAATGTCAGACATGATTCATCCTATTCATCCTTTGATGCACGCTACCACTGATTTAATATTACAAGCGCACCGATCGAAGCTTAAGCAAGGTGCCGTATTGGTCGATCCAAATGACGATAGTACTGAAGTCAAGATACTGTTTATGATAGATCACACTGTACGAGAATCAAGTAATGAAGCACTTATAGCCTCACGACGATTACAGTTCATTGAAGTGAATGAAAAAGGCGAGGCGACTAATGCAGGATGGGCGCCACATTTAGATTTAAAGCCTATAGAAGATTATGATTATCAGCTTATAAGTGATATTCTGCGTGCAGATTGGCTAAGCCACAATCTTGAAGTTTTAGCCGTGGGCTATGCTTCCAATAAGATGGCACCAGAACACTTTGATGTTGTGAAACACCGGCGAGAGCTTCAATCAGATAAAACCCTTGCTGCAGTGAAAGAGCGTCTGGTAAAAGAAATCAACTATTGGTCAGATCGTTATATTACGCTCCAAGATGCTGTAAAAGTTGGAAAACAACCTCAAATGCAACTAGAAATGGCACGTCGTCGCGTAGATGACCTAAGTGCAAGACTGCAGCAGCGTACTAAAGAGCTAATAGAGCTCAAAGAAGTAGTGTCAAGTACGCCAGTAGTGATCGGTGGTGCATTGATCATCCCGCAGGGGTTATTGGCCCAGCGGAAAGGCGATACAGGGTTCGTTGTAGATGCTGCTGCTCGCGCTCGAGTAGAGCGCGTAGCTATGAACGCTGTTATAAAATCTGAACAAGAGATGGGTCATGAAGTGACTGATATGAGTGCAGAGAAATGCGGTTGGGACATTACTGCTCGTCCCAATATTAATCCTGATGGATCTATCTTGCCTGATCGGCATATCGAAGTAAAAGGTCGCTCCAAAGGACAAACTACTATTACTGTTAGTCGTAACGAGATCATCTATGGCTTAAATCAAGCAGATAAATTTATTCTTGCTATTGTGATTGTAGATAATAATGATTATGAAGGACCATACTATATCAAGAACCCATTTACGATAGAGCCAGAATTCGGTGTTGCTAGTATTAACTATGAATTAAGCGAACTAATATCAAAAGCCGTTTCACCAAGTGAAACTATCTAAGATCTATATATAAGAGTATTCAATGTCAAACCCACACGAGTTTAAAATCTATAGTCCGAAAAAGCTGATTGAAGTAGCACTGCCACTAGATGAGATTAATATAGCAGCAGAACGTGAGAAATCGATACGACATGGTCATCCAAGTACGTTACATCTCTGGTGGGCACGTCGACCTCTTGCTGTAGCACGTGCAGTTATTTTCGCGCAAATGGTGAATGATCCAGGCTACCAGCAAGACGATGGTTTTAAGTACGGCGTCAATAAAAAAGAAGCTGAAGTTAAGCGAGAGAAGCTATTTGATATTATTCGTGACCTTGTGAAGTGGGAAAATACTAATAACGAAGAGGTGCTGAACCGCGCACGTGAGGCCATAAGAGAAAGTTGGCGCGAGACTTGTTATTTAAATCGCAAACATCCACAGGCTGCTGAATTGTTTAATCCTGAAGAGTTACCTGCGTTTCATGATCCGTTTGCTGGTGGCGGGGCTATACCTTTGGAAGCGCAACGTCTGGGGCTAGAAAGCCATGCATCAGATTTAAATCCAATAGCAGTAATGATCAACAAAGCAATGATTGAAATCCCACCGAAGTTTGCTGGGCAGGTCCCAGTAGGGCCAATACCTAAGGGTGATAAGCAACAAAATCTGCTTGAAGATTGGCAAGGGTCTAAAGGTTTAGCAGAAGATGTGCGTCGCTACGGGTATTGGATGCGTGAAGAAGCTTTTAAACGTATTGGGGATTTATATCCTAAAGTTAAAATTACAGATGACATGGTAGCTGAGCGACCCGATCTTGAAAAATATAAAGGTGAAGAGCTAACAGTCATTGCTTGGCTATGGGCAAGAACGGTAAAAAGTCCTAACCCAGCATTTGAAGCTAATGAAACACCTTTGGTATCATCATTCGTAGTTTCTGATAAAAAGGGTAAGGAAGCGTATGTAGATTTGCAGATCGAAGGGAATTCATTTAATTTTAAAGTTATGAAAGGTAGAACGTCTGATTGGTTAACAAAAAAAAATGGTACAAAGCTATCCAGAAACTCCTTTCAGTGTATTTATAGCGATAGTCCCGTTACTCTTAAGCATGTTAAAGAGCAAGCAAAAATAGGTACTTTATCCCAGAAGTTAATGTGTGTAGTTGTTGAAGGGCAAAAAGAAAGAATATTTTTATCTCCAAATTCAGATCATGAAGAAACTGCTATGGGAATTCCTCGTACATGGGAATCTTCTTTGGATCTTCCTGCTAAGCTAACAGGGGGAACCTGCTATGCTTATGGACTAGAGACATGGGGTAGTGTTTTTACCAACAGACAGTTGTTAGTACTTAATACAATGATGGAAGTATTAGAAGATTTACCGTCTAAAGAACTAGATATAGAATATGAAAAAGCTATTAAAACATATCTTTCTTTCTTGATAAGTCAAATTGCAAACCATGGTGCCTCTATCTGTGGTTGGAATGCTCCTAATAACCAAATGAGAAGTGTATTCGCAAGACAAGCTATACCTATGGCTTGGGATTTTGCAGAGGTTAATCCATTTTCAAACTCTACGGGAAGCTTTAAGAACCTTTTTGAAAGATTGTGTAAGGCATTTCTAGCTTTAGGATATGGTAGTGAAGGGTATGTCTATCAAGCAGATGCAATAAATCAAGATATCAGTACAAACAAGGTTATTTCTACTGACCCCCCCTATTACGATAATATTGCGTATGCTGATTTATCTGACTTCTTTTACGGTATTCAAAGAAAAGCACTAAAAAAGCTATATCCTGAAGTTTTTAGTACTTTAGCTGTTCCAAAAGCTAATGAACTTACTGCATTAAAATTTCGCCATGAAACAAGAGAAGCGGCTAATACGTTTTTTGAAAATGGTATGACTGATGCTATTAGAAAAATGGTAGAACTTGGCCATCCTGCATTTCCTGTTACTATTTACTATGCTTTTAAACAATCAGAAACTAAAGAAAATAGTACTTCTAGTACTGGTTGGGAAACATTTTTAGAAGCTGTGATCAGAGCTGGATTTTCTATTGATGGCACTTGGCCTGTCAGAACAGAGAAGGTGGGTCGCGTAGTTGGTAATGGAACAAATGCTTTAGCATCATCGGTAATACTAGTCTGTAAAAAACGTAAGATTGAAGCTGAGTCTATCTCTCGACGTGAGTTTCAACGTGAATTACGTGTTCAGATGCCTGAGGCACTAGAGGCGATGGTCGGTGGTGAAACTGGAGCAACTCCTATTGCCCCAGTAGATTTGGCTCAAGCAGCTATTGGTCCTGGCATGGCTATTTACTCCAAGTACGCTGATGTTCTCAATCAAGATGGTAGTAAGCTAAGTGTACATGAAGCGCTAGTACTAATTAACCGTTCTATAACCGATTACTTAAATCCTGATAGCGGTAACTTCGATGCCGACACCTTATTTTGTGATAACTGGTTTAGTCAATATGGCTGGGGAGAGGGTTTATTTGGTGAAGCAGACACACTCGCTCGGGCTAAAGGTACCTCTGTAGATGGCGTACATAGTGCAGGAGTCGTCGAAGCTGCGGGAGGTAAGGTGCGCCTCTTACAATGGAGTGAATATCCAAATGACTGGAATCCCCATACTGATACTCGTACGCCGATTTGGGAAGCATGTCATCAGTTGATTAGAGCTTTGAAGCAAGATAGCGAAAGTGCAGCTGGTGCACTTTTGGCAAATATGCCTGAGCGCGGTGAACCAATTCGCCAGTTAGCCTATCACTTATATACCTTGTGTGAACGAAAAAAATGGGCCGAAGAAGCTCGAGCTTACAACGAACTGATTGGCTCTTGGCATGCCATTGTTGCAGCATCTCATGAAGCAGGTGTAAGACATTATGGTACAACACAAGAGTTAGATTTTTAAAGGTCAAGCAATAAAGAGTTGAGCTGAAATATTTCAGAAAATATGAGCAAACTGAATGGCTGTTCGGCTCAATTATGCTTAACTAAATAAATTCGGCTACATACTTATCAAAGATAATTAAAAAGGGTTTGGTTATGAGTTTAAAGCCTTGGCGTGAGATAGCACGTCCACATAAAGATGTTTTAGAAGGTACGTTCAAGCAATCGGAATTTGCAGCAGATATTACGCAAGTGTCTAATGGGACAGCACCACCTGAATATCAAGATGCCGAAAAGTTTTTTGCACGTACGTTCATCACTGAAGGGATGAGACTACTGCTGATGTCAGTAGCCCAGCGCTTAGTAGGCAAGGGTGGCGATCCAGTTATTCAGTTACAAACCTCATTTGGTGGTGGTAAAACTCATACTATGCTAACGGTTTTGCACTTAGCAAATCGTAAAGTCAGCACTGATAAGCTACAAGGCATTCCACCTTTGCTAGATGAAGCAGGTATTCACGATTTACCTAGAGCTAACATTGCCGTTCTAGACGGTATTGCGTTGTCAGTTAGTCAAGGTAAACAACATGGTGAAATTTGTGCAAACACTCTATGGGGGGAGATGGCTTGGCAACTTTTAGGAGAAGCAGGTTACGCACTAGTCGCAGCTTCTGATCGTGATGGAACAGCACCAGGTAAAGATGTACTGGCTGACTTACTTACTAAAGCCGCTCCTTGTGTCGTACTGATAGATGAGTTACAGAAGTTTTTTAGTGACTTAACACCGGGAAAAACTCTTAATGCTGGCACCTATGAAGCTAACTTGAAGTTCATACAAGCCTTAACAGAGGCATTTAAGACCGTACCCAATGCTGTATTATTAGCATCGCTGCCAGAATCTGAAACTGAAGTTGGCGATACATTTGGTCAAAACACCTTAAATGCTTTAGAAAAGCATTTTGGCCGTGTCGAATCTGTTTGGAAGCCTGTCGCTGCTGAAGAGGCATTTGAAATTGTTCGTCGGCGTTTATTCGAGTCAGCTGGTGAAAGAAATCAAATTGAAAGTACCTGTCATAACTTTAGTAGTTTCTATCAAGTAAATGCACGATACTTCCCAGAAGAAACAATAACTCACCTTTACTACGAACGAATGTGCTCTTCTTATCCTATTCATCCAGAGATTTTTGATCGCTTGTATGAAGACTGGTCTACATTAGATAAGTTTCAACGTACAAGGGGTGTCCTTCAGTATATGGCAGTTATTATTCATCGCTTATGGAATGATAATAATCAGGATGCCATGATTATGCCAGGTTCTATTCCTTTAAGTGATAGTACAGTTCGCCATAAAAGTATCCATTATTTGCCACAAGGATGGGAGCCTGTCATTGAACGTGAGGTAGACGGCGAGCGTTCAGAACCATACCGTATAGATGGAGATGATACTCGTTTTGGTAGTGTGCAAGCAGCTAAACGTACTATGCGCTCTATATTCTTAGGCAGTGCACCAAGTTCACGTAATCAAGTCATAAAAGGTATTCAGTTAGAAAGAATTATATTAGGTTCTGCTCAGCCTGGACAGAATATCGGAGTATTTGATGATGTACTTAAACGCTTACGAGATAGGTTGCATTATCTGTACTCAGATCAAGACCGTTTCTGGTTAGATACTAAGCCTAATTTACGACGGGAAATGGAAAGCCGTAAGCAAAATATAGATGAACTTGTTATAAATAGTGAATTAAAAAGTCATATAACTGCTATGTTTGCTAAGAAAGGTTTTTTTGCAGGTGTTCATGTATTTACGAGTTCAAGTGACGTACCAGATGAATGGGGAATTGGCCCAAGATTGGTGGTTTTGCCTCCCCATGAAAGCTATACAAAAAGGGACGATAGTGATGCTATTGCTGCTGCTGAAAATATTTTATCCTACCGTGGAGACCAACCTCGCCAGAAACGTAATCGTTTAATCTTCTTTGCAGCAGATAAAGATGTTGTTGGTCGTTTGAAAGATGCTGCCCGTACATATTTAGCTTGGCGCGCTATTGTCTCAGATATTAATGAAGGTAAGTTAAATCTTGATTTATTTCAAGTAAAACTTGCAGAGAACAGTGCAAATGAGGCCCAAGTTAGCCTGAAACAAATGGCACGTGAAGCTTATAAATGGTTGCTTTGTCCGGAGCAACCTAAAGCGACTGATAAAAATATAGAGTGGGAAACTGTTTCTGTATCAACTAATTCTTCAAATTTAGTTCAGGAAATCGAAAATCGATTACATGAGGAAGAGTGGATCATTACAGAGTGGTCACCTATACATTTAAAGAAACTGCTAGAACAGCTGTATTTCAAAAAAGGTACACCTGATGCTAAGTCTGATATAAGTGCATTACAGGTCTATCGCGATATTTGCCAGTACCTATATTTGCCAAGGCTTCTTAATGAACAAGTATATAAAGATGCTCTCGTTAATGGTTTAGAAAATGAAGATTTCTTTGGTTTTGCTTCTGGTAAGGACGGAGATCAATATTTAGGTTTTTGTTTTGGTAAAGGTGCCTTACCTTATTTAGATGATACGGCATTATTGATTGAAAAAGATACTGCGCTAAGTTATCGAGAAAAGATAAAGCCTGCACCTGAATTAGAAACTACTAATCAGCCAGATGATAACATTGGCGGCTATACTAATACCGATATTGACTTGGTGCCAACTGCTATACCACAACCGACATTACCTGTATCTGCAGGAGCATTGTCAGAACTGACTACCATAAAAAAGCAGTTTTATGGAAGTATTGACCTTGATCCAGTAAAAGCTAAGATGGACTTTGCTACTATTGTTGATGAAGTTGTTCAGCAATTTACAGCTAAGCTAGGTATTGAAGTAACTATTTCAGTTGAGATACAAGCTAAATCTCAGGATGGTTTCGATGAATCTTTACAGCGTACGATTAAAGAAAATTGTAATGTTTTAGGTTTTAAAAATTCAGAGTTTGAAGAAGAGTAGAGTTTGTGTTAATAAGAATTTCTATCGCTGGAAGAAAATACGTAATGCTCATTTATAAGCCTAGTAAAATTGAACAGTATTTAATATAAGAAATGTTATACATAGAAAAGCCAAACAACGTTAAGCTGTTTGGCTTTTCTTATTATTAATACTTATCTGTCTGCCAAAAATCATGCTCACATACATACTGCGGTAATCCCCCCAATAAATAAGAACACTTAGAAATAGAGATTAACTGCTAAAATATATCAGCAGGAGAATTTTATGAAAAAGACACGCTTTAGCGACAATCAAATTGTTAACTGTAGTGGCATAATTAAATTGGACAGTGTTTAAGAGAAATGCGCGCACGAAAAAGCCAAACAACCTAAGCTGTTTGGCTTCAAATATATCAAGTAACCTATCTACTGTTATTATGCTCACGCCAAGTGGCATGCTCGCATACCTCACAGCACCAACTGTCTTTTGCCCGCATATAAGGAATGTCTGCTGGTATCTGTAAAGGGCACACATAACCACAGTACTCGCATCGCACATCATCTAAATAAGCAAAACACTCACCGATTATCTCGAACAGCACTTGTGGGCTAATCTTATACTCCTCACAGACGGTTTCGATATGAGCGATATAATCACTTTCGTTATCATATGACCAGTAATCCTCACAGATTCTTAGATCTCGTGCGTTCTGCGTCATATTCGGCTGAAGCTTTACACTCATCACATTCTCCTTAGTAGCCGACATAGTCGGAGTGCGGTAATAGCTCATAAAGCTCGCTCTGAAGCTGACAACGCATATCCTCAATCACATAGTCAAGATTCGCATCCAAGCGCTTCTGTACCCACACACGCATCGCCATATCGTTAGTAAAACAGCGCTTTACTCCTAAGAAGCGAGCGAGGTTATGACCCGATGTAACGTACAGCTCACGCATCAATGCATTAGCAATCTTATTCGCATCCTCACTGATTGCACCGTCAGGCTTAAACTCAGCAAACAGCTCTTCATAATTGATGATTGTCATTGTGACGTCTCCTTGTCTGTTTGTGCATTAGAGCTATTTCCTGCGTTGGTTAACTTTTCCTTGCTCGCAAGTAGCAGATTATCCATCGCAGAGCCATCTTGACGGGTAATATCAGGTACGTAGCGGCTATATACCCGAAACAGCATCTCCGTACTACTGTGACCCATCTGCCGAGCTATCCACTCAGGGTTCTCACCAGCAGCCAGCCAAAGCGTCGCTGCCGTGTGCCGAGTCTGATAAGCCCGCCGATGTTTCAAACCGAGGAGGGCAAGTGTGGGTTTCCATACCCGTCTATTCACATTACGGTACTCCATCGGATTACCTTGTGAGTTACAGAATACGAACTCTGACTTGCCAAAGGTGCGAGTCTTTTGCTCTTGTAGTGCGTCATAGACCAACTGCGACATTGCAATATCACGTTGTGAACCTAACGTCTTAGTCGGACCCATCTCACCATTCACTAATGCACCTCTGATACTGATCTCACGACGATCAAAGTTAATGCACTCCCACTTAAGCCCATCAATCTCACTGGTACGCATCCCTGTAAAAAAGCGAATGGTGTAGTAGGGCTTATAGTCAGCGCGTACATGCTTTAAAATCAGCCATACCTCACTCAATGTAAAAGGATTCACATCCGGACGAGCTTGCTTAAGATTCTTAATATTTTTATAAGGCATCTCAAACTCATGGCGATCTGACGCTTCTTCTAGTATCATACGAAGAAGTATCATGATCTGGTTGATTCGTGCTACTGACAGACTTGACTGACCATCTTTACCGTAACGAACTTTGGCGAGAGAGCTACGGAAGGTCAGCAAGTCTGGTTTTTTTATGGCATGTACTGCTTTACCACCAAACTCAGGTAACAAGTACTTATCCAAGATAATCTGCGTCTTTTGCCGATAGCTCGGCCGCCATTCAATCTTCTTCTCCTCATACCAAATATCGACAAACTGCCTAAAGGTTGGGTTACGACTGATACAAGCTTCCGCTCTATCAGCCAGTGCTGTCATCTCCTGTGCCCGTTCACTTTTTGGAAAGTAAGCAGCGTAGTCGAAGATGCCTAGGGTTATTTCTGCTTCCATTTTTTCGATAATTTTAGCCAGCTTCTTTCGATTGGCTAGATTGTCTGTGAGATTTGTTGTCTCACGGCAACGCATATTCATATATCGAAAATCTACAAATAGCTTGCCACGTCTCGATCTTATTGAGGCCATTGGTTTAACTCCTTGTTTATATAAAAATTACTGTAAAGCCATGCCATTGATAGCGCTCATGACAGGTTTGCACATATCTTCTTCGATGCGCTCCCAGACATATAAAATCTTACGACCGCCAAAAGGACGAATGTAATGAATGTTCTCAATCAAAACAGTGTCCTTAAGTTGGTTACGGATAGTACGTGCGTCGTATTTAATACGCTCAGCCAATTCTTGAGTAGTGAGATAGGTCTGTGACATAATAGTTCTCCATGTGAAATAAATTTACTATTAGTGGGTTATTAGTTATCACTAATGAGTACATATTATATGCAAATATTATCACTTGCAAGAACTTTGTTATCACTTTAAGGATTTTATGTATGATTAAGCTCAATTTACCTGTTTTATTTGCACAAAGAGGCATTCGTGTAGCGGATGCTGACAGGATGTCTAAACTAGGAAGATCTACTTTATATCGGATGTACAATAATGAAGTCACTAGAATAGACTTTGATTCATTAAATGAGCTTTGTAAGCTTCTAGATTGCACACCTGGAGATATTATCCTCTATGAAGAAGATGGAGTTTGTGAGGAAGGGGCTTCAGAAGAAAGTTAGAATGCTTACTAGGATGGTTGTTCGAAATGTCTTGAAAATCGTTAAGCTTAGTGCCGATAAGTATTTTACTCGGTCTAATTTTTTTTAATGTTAGGTTGTAGTCATCACTGGTTAAGCGACAATTAATTTTGAATGTTATAAAACTGAAGTGGATTTCGGAAAATTTAGGCCTCTAAAAAATACGTTTTTTGCTGAATTGAGGTTGGGTTCAAAAATCATCATAGTGCCAAATTTACTAGGTTAGGTGTCATGATGGTTTTTTAGCCAAAAAAAGCGAGGTTGTGGTCAGATACGTATTCGTAGTTTTAGGGGAGGGCACGGTTTGGGCACCAAGTGGGCACCGTTCCAAAAACGCTCTTTTTAATTCGTTAGTTTTTCTTAATTATTACCAAGATAGTTTTGTTGAAAAATCGCTACAGGCCTTGAAAATTGGACAAAAAAAAGCCTCACTGTTAAGTGAGGCTTTTTAAGTATTTGGAGCGGGAAAAGAGATTCGAACTCTCGACCCCAACCTTGGCAAGGTTATGCTCTACCACTGAGCTATTCCCGCTGATTATCAATTAACTGTCGTCAGTTGATGAAGGCGTATTATACGCAGTTTTTTGAGGGTGTCAACACATATCACGAAAAAAAGTAAAAGTTAGCAAGACAGTATGTCATCTGGTCATAAATGTATGTTATAACAGTTTCTTATAATATGCATTCCAAAAGCTTTGCATTAAATAAATAAGCAGGGATGCACTTTATAGGTAGTCATAATAAAATTCACAATCAACAATACTTAGAATGATAAGTCAAAGGATAAGAAATGAGTCAACAATATACCATCGCTGATTATTTGTTTGATCGCATCGCTGAAGCGGGTGCAACTGAGATATTTGGTGTGCCGGGTGATTTTAATTTGACGTTTTTGGATAACGTTATCGCTTCCGATAAATTGCGCTGGGTGGGTAATACCAATGAGCTAAATGCTGGCTACGCTGCCGATGGTTACGCACGTGAGCGCGGTTTTGCTGCCATGGTGACGACTTTTGGTGTGGGCGAGCTATCAGCGATTAATGCCACCGCAGGCTCTTTTGCCGAGTACGCGCCAGTACTGCATATCGTTGGTGCACCAAGCACAGCGTTGCAAGATTCCAAACGTCGCATTCACCACACATTAGGAGATGGCGTATTCAACCATTTTATTAAAATGGTTGAACCAGTCACTGTCGCACGTGCCAAAATAACGCCAGAAAACGCTGCTTCAGAGATTGACCGCGTCATTCGCTTGATACTGAAAAAGCATCGCCCAGGCTACTTACTGCTGTCACCGGATGTGGCAAAAATGCCTATTTATCCACCGACGACTAAGCTTGATGACAGTCAAGAAGACATCACCAGCCAAGCTGCTCTAGCAGATTTCAAACAAGCATTGATAGAGTTTTTACCGAACAAGACAACTACGCTGATGGCAGATTTGATGGTACATCGATTGGGATTGCAAAATCAGCTCAAAGCACTCATCGCTGATACTGATATTCCTTATACCACGCTGTCATGGGGTAAGACGCTGCTTGATGAGAACAGCGAGCGCTGGGCTGGTACTTATGCTGGTGTGGCGTCACGTCCAGTCGTCAAAGATGCTGTTGAAAACTGTGAGTGCTTAATTAAGGTTGGTGTACAGTATACCGATACCACCACGGCAGGCTTTAGCCAAGATATCAATGAAGAGGTGGTGGTTGATTTGCATTATGAGCGTGCGTCCATCAGTGGTCGAAACTTTGCACCGATAGCACTAAAGGATTCTCTGCAAGCATTGCATGAAGTGATGACCTCAGGTATCAATATCGTACCCAAGCAGTTCTGTAAAGAGATGAAGCCGCATGAGCAAAAAGGCAAAGACGATGAGCCGATTCGTCAAGATGACCTTTGGCACATCATTGCAGATCACTTAAATCATAATAACGTGGTGTTTTCTGATCAAGGTACGGCTTACTTTGGTATCAGTGATGTGCGTCTGCCAGAAGGGGTGACCTCTTATGGGCAGCCGATGTGGGGTTCAATTGGTTATACGTTGCCGGCAAGTTTGGGCGCTGCCGTTGCTTCGCCGAATAAGCGCAGTGTGTTATTGATTGGGGATGGTTCAGCCTTACTCACGGTACAGGAAGTCGCAGTCATGATTAAAGAGCGTATTAATCCTGTGATTGTATTGGTCAATAATGATGGTTATACAGTTGAGAGAGCCATTCATGGTGAAAACCAACCCTATAATGACATTCCTAAATGTGACTGGCAGATAATGCCAAAAGCCTTCGGTGCCACTGAAGAAAACAGCTTAATTCTCAAAGTAGAGACCGCTGGTGAATTGAAGGCTGCCCTTGAAAAAGCTGCCGCAACTACTGATAAGTTAGTAATGCTAGAGGTTATCGCAGATAAACACGATATTCCGCCGCTGCTCGCCGATATCAGTGCAGCACTTAAGCCATCATAAGTCGTATCATAAATACCTTAGGTTTTAGAACCCAAAAGCCCTATTCAGCAATAAGCTGAGTAGGGCTTTTTTATATTTTATGACAACCATTATTTATTGCTAGCCATTTTGCTCTAGGCGTTGATTATCGTGATAAATTAAGTCATTAACTGCTGACTGGAGATGAGCCATCATGATTTGGCTAAAAATGCTTATTGGCGCCTTGATGGTATTGATTATTCAACTATTCGCGCAGACAAGATTCTTTTATTTGGCAGCGTTGGCACCACTGTTCCCCACATTTACCTTAATCAGCCATTTTATTGTCGGGACAGAGCGTAGTGCCGCAGATTTAAGAGTGGCATTAATCTTTAGTATGTTGGGTGTCATACCGCACCTTATTTATACCTTTGTGGTGTTTTTTAGCATCAATTACATCAGCTTATATAAGGCGCTTTTGTTGGGCGTGGTTGCTTGGACAGTGGCAGCAGCCATCTTAGTCATCACGTGGCAGTACATTCAAGCATAATATTTAAGTATAGTGCGAGTGAAATATAGGTTCTCTAGATTTGCTCATCGATGTTATTCTTAAGGGCGCTTTTATTATTCTGTCTACAATCTCATAAATAACGTACCCGCAGCACAGTAAGGTCAACACTATCGCAATAACGCAACTCGTCATCACTGATAAAAATAGGGCTTAAAAAAGATGGATACCTTAAATATCCTATATCTCGTAGGAGCATTGTTAATTTTCGCCAGTATTATGGCGAGCACCTTGTCGGCACGCTTGGGCGTTCCATTATTATTGCTATTCTTGGTCGTAGGTATGTTGGCGGGCGAGGAAGGTATTTTAGGGATTGAGTTTTCTCAATATGCCATTGCCAATTTTGTGGGTCAGGCAGCGTTGGCCTGTATTTTGTTAGATGGCGGGTTGCGCACCTCTTTTAAGTCGTTCCGAGTTGGTCTTAAACCTGCGATTACCTTGGCTACGTGGGGTGTCCTCGCAACCGTCATGGTACTAGGCGTATTCGTTACTTGGTTGCTCGATGTCGATTGGCGCTTTGGTTTGTTGATGGCGGCGATTGTTGGTTCGACCGATGCGGCAGCGGTATTTTCTCTATTGCGTAATGGCGGGGTCAAGCTGAATGACCGTGTCCAAGCCACACTAGAGTTGGAATCTGGCGCCAACGACCCATTGGCCATTCTGTTAGTGACAGGGTTGATTGCTTTAAATGTTGATCCGGCAGGTCAGACAGCTATCGGCTTTTTAGTCTTGCTGTTACAGCAATTGAGTGTCGGCCTAGGCATGGGTTTACTGTTTGGCTATCTGTTGTCTCGATTGTTGCCCAAAGTACATTTGGCAGAGGGCATGTACGCTATTTTGATACTGTCTGCTGGTTTGGCAGTGTTCGCCGCGACCAACTTGCTTGGTGGTAGTGGATTTTTGGCAGTCTATCTGACAGGTGTGCTCATCGGTAACCATAAAGTACGCTCAACAGAGCATGTCATGCGCGTGATGGATAGCTTTGCTTGGTTGTCTCAAGCAGTGCTGTTCGTGGTTTTGGGTCTACTGGTTACACCGTCTAACGTCATCAACGTCTGGCATTATTCAGTAGCAATTGCCGCCTTTATGATATTGATTGCGCGCCCTATAGCCGTCTATACCAGTGTGAAACCGTTTAAATTTAAAGACAGAGAGATTGGCTTTATTTCTTGGGTTGGCTTGCGCGGGGCAGTGCCTATTACCTTGGCTATTTTGCCAGTCATGGCGGGGATAGAGGGCGCCTTTATGTTGTTCGATATTGCCTTTGGGGTTGTGGTGCTGTCATTGATATTGCAAGGGACGACCATTCCGATCATGGCAAATCTATTCAAGGTTCGTATCCCAACCAATAAAGACCCAAAAGAAGAACATGAAGTTTGGGTGTCAGATAAGGCCAGTATTACTTTGTATGAGTTCGAGGTGCAATCGGGCGCGTTTGCGATTGGTCGCCACCCGATGGGTATCTCTAAACGTATTAGCCCTGATGAGATTAGTGTGTTCGCACTGGTACGAGGGCAACAAGTCGTGGTGGTCGAGGACGACACCAAGCTCAAATTTGGCGACAGTGTTTGGTATGCCATGCGTGGCAACCATGCCAGCAAAATTGCCAAGATTTTCAATGACACCACATTAGATCGTAAAGCTATTGATGATTTCTATGGCGATTGGTTGTTGTCACCCAGCGTCAAGCTTGGCGATTTGCCATTTTTTACCGGCATTATGACCTCTGAATCGCTGGTAGATAAACTAAAGTCAAAGCCTGAAGATGACACAAAAAGCATGTGGGATCAAACGGTTGCTGAGTATGTAAAAAGTAGCTTGGAGATGGCACCAGTCTCGGGTGACACGGTAGCGATAAGCGATGAGTGGTCACTGGTCATCAAAGAAGTCGATGACAAAGGTAAGCTGAGAACTATTGGTTTAAAGCATGAGGAACTGGCAAAAGCGGTGTAATGCTCTGTTACGTACCGGCTTATATTGATGCATAAGCCGGTACGTAACAAAGAGGCGCTAGGCCAAAATGCTCAGGTTGAAAACATGCCCTAGTTGTTTATTGATAGCAGGCTTGTCATTTGGTGTAAAAAATCAGCGACATGCTTATGCAAGTTTTCTCGATAGGCCCAATGATGCTTTACCTCATAACTTGCTTCATTCGGCAATAGTATTTTCATCATCCCTATCTCTTCATAGCGCTTTGCTAAATCATTGGGCAAGTAGCCGACATGATGACCCGCCAAAATTAACTGTGCGGTTGCTTCCATATGATAGGTGGTAGCGCTTAAAGTTTTTGGGCGAATATGGTTGATACTCAAGTCGGTAATATAACCTCTTTTAATCCAAGGATAGTTTTGCTCCAAGTTCTCAAAGGTTAGCCCTTCAGACTCATAGAACAACTGATGCTCGCGCCCACAGCAGACGACTTGCTTTTCGATAAATGCTGGCTGGTAAGTCAATAATGGTGGAAAGCTGCCAAAATAGCCCACACCAATATCACTTTCATTGCTAAGTAATTTGTCGAGCATACCCTCAGGGCTTTGCACATCGATAGAAAAATGTATCAGTGGGTTATTACGATAGCTCGCTGCTAAGCACTGACGTAACGCATCATAAAAAACCGTTGGCATCTGATCGATCAAACACAGTCGAATATGACCACCGCGTACCGAGTCCAATTGCCGAATATAATGCAGTTGATGTTGGAAGCTGGCTGCCGCTTCGGTGAAGCTTAAACAGGCCTCGTACACGGCTGCACCGTCCTCCGTCAGCTTAAAGCCTGCTCGCCCACGATGACAAAGCGTCATATCCAAACGATCTTCCAAATTGGTTAAATGACCGCTAATGACAGACGGCGTTATATTTAAACGAGATTGAGCGGCTGTCACACCTTGGCACTCTACAATAGCCATAAAGCTGCGTAGGGTTTTAATGTCTATTTTTATCAGTTCATCTAGCATTGAGAGTCATGCTCCAATATTTGTTATCTACACTAAGCTGTCTAAAACGAGCTATCTAAAACGAGCTGTGTAAAATAAGTTCCTTAACTAAACTTCTGTGAATAACGAATAAATCACAGTTACTACGAAAAATCAGAAGTTTACTTCTAAATTTTACCATGGTCTCGCTGTTGATATTTAGGTATTGTCAAAGTCATATAGAAATCAGCATATAAAAATTGTCTATTTTGACGAATCAAAACAAGGATGTGATTTATGAAATTCAATCAACCATTAAGCGGCAACGATATGCCAAGATTTGGTGGCTTTGCTTCTATGATGCGCCTGCCAACCCAAGCGGATGCTGAAGGGCTAGATGTAGCATTTGTTGGAGTGCCTTTAGATATCGGTGCGTCAAACCGTAGCGGCGCAAGATTGGGTCCCAGACAAATTCGTGATGAATCACGCATGATTCGCCCTTATAACGTGGCGACGCGCGCAGCTCCTTTTGAATCTTTGCAAGTCGCTGATATTGGCGATGTACCTATCAACACCTTTAACTTGCTGAAAAGCGTCGATATCATCGAAAAGTTTTATACTGATAAAATTGTCAGTCATGGCGCTATCCCATTGACCTTGGGCGGCGATCACACGATTGCATTACCAATTCTACGTGCGCTTGCCAAAAAACACGGCCCTGTTGGTATGGTGCATATCGATGCTCATGCTGATATCAACGATGATATGTTTGGTGAAAAAATTGCTCATGGCACACCGTTCCGCCGTGCTGTTGAAGAGAATTTAATTGATGGTAATCGCGTAGTACAGATTGGCTTACGTGGTACTGGCTATAGTGCTGAAGAGTTCGATTGGTCTACTGAACAGGGCTTTCGCGTTGTGCCTGCTGAAGAGTGCTGGTATAAGTCGCTGACGCCATTGATGGCAGAAGTGCGTGAAAAGTTAGGCGATGGTCCTGTTTATTTGAGTTTCGATATTGATGGCATTGATCCAGCATTTGCGCCTGGTACGGGTACTGCTGAAATTGGCGGCTTGACGTCCACTCAAGGTATCGAGATTATTCGCGGTATGCGTGGCCTTGACGTGGTCGGTGGAGATTTAGTAGAAGTGTCACCGCCATATGACCCTTTTGGCAACACCTCTGTGTTAGCAGCGAACTTGTTATTCGAGATGCTATGTATCTTGCCAGGTGTGCGCTATGACGACAAAGTCAAAGCAGTCTACTAATCGCAGCTCTTATCTTGATGAAACTGTCCTGAAAAAACAGTTTTGACAAAACAGTCTTTATAATAAGCAACCTTTATATATCAATAATATAAAGGTTGCTTGGAGCTGAAGACTTGATAGTTTTGATAATTGCCTGAATATTCAGCGAACTTTTTTAGGATGATCTACTCATGACGCAATCAACGCAAGCGCCTTCTTCATTGCCAACAACCTCACCTCTGACTTGTGGTGAGCTATTGGTGCAATGGTTAGAGTATTACGGTGTGGAGACCGTATTTGGTATACCTGGTGTGCACACGGTAGAGCTGTATCGTGGTCTGCCTAACACCAATATAGACCATGTTACGCCGCGTCACGAGCAAGGCGCAGGTTTTATGGCTGATGGCTATTACCGTGCTTCTGGCAAAGTTGGGGTGTGCTTTATTATCACCGGCCCCGGTATGACCAATATCATGACTGCAATGGCACAAGCGTTAGCAGATTCCATACCGATGCTGGTGATATCGAGTGTCAATAAAGTTAAAGATACGGGTAGCGGTGAAGGGCACTTGCATGAGTTGCACGATCAGCAAGGTATGGTTAGCAAAGTTGCGCTCATGAGTAAAACTATCTGGCAACCTGAGGCGCTACCTAAAGTTATCGCCGAAGCCTTTGCGTTATTTGATGGCGCGCGTCCGGGACCAGTTCATATTCAGCTGCCTATCGATGTGATTACGGCAGATGCCAGTCATGTCGCTAAACCGTCTGATTTAAATGCTGTAGCAAATAGCTTGAGCCTACCACAGGTCACAAGACCACTGCCGAATCCTACGCAATTAGACCTAATCGTACAGTCATTAAAAACAGCGAAAAACCCTGTAGTACTTTACGGTGGCGGCTGTGTCGATGTCGATCAGGATGCGCAAAAACTGGCAGAGCTGGTAGATGCACCAACATTTTTGACCATCAATGCTAAAGGTTTATTGCCACCTGGTCATCCGTTGAGTTTGGGTAGCAATCAGTCATTAGACGCCGGTCGCGCCGTCATTGCTGAGGCTGATTTGGTATTGGCGATTGGTACTGAGCTTGGTGAGACCGATTACGACGTCTTCTTTAATGGCGAGTTCCAAATCAACGGTACACTCATTCGTATTGACTGCGATGCTCAGCAGTTGCAACATCCTTTTAGAGCGGATATCGCGGTACTATCTGATGCACAGATGGCGATTAGCGGCCTCTGTACACGTTTAGAAAGTCATCAGCTTAATCATCAAGCAGCGTCACGAGTAATCGAGGCAAAGCAGGCGTTAATAGAAGTTATGATGCCAGACTTTGCTGGTCAAAATGCACTGCTTCAACTGATTAGAGATGAAGTAAAAGATGTCATCTTCGTTGGTGATTCGACGCAGCCTGTCTATAGCGGCAACCTTGGCTTTGAGGCGTTGGCGACCCGTAAGTGGTTTAACTCATCGACTGGGTTTGGCACCTTAGGTTATGGCTTGCCTGCCGCGATTGGCGCAATGATTGGCTCGAAGTTGCCGGTTGTGAGTCTTATCGGTGACGGTGGTATTCAGTTTACCATTGCAGAACTTATTTGCGCGGCTGAGCTTGAGCTACCATTGATTGTCCTATTATGGAACAACCAAGGTTATGGTGAGATTCGACGCTATATGGAAGAGGGCGGTTTGCCATTGATTGGCGTCAGTATTAAGACACCGAACTTCGAGTCGTTAGCAGCAGGATTTGGCGCTGGTTATCGTAGAATTACCGATAAGCAGCAGCTACTAGATGCATTGCAAACGGACATCAAAGGTAAACAACCGATTATTTATGAAGTTGATGAAGCCGATGAATTTCTTGTTGAAATGGGTAAGAGCTTTACCTGTTTTAGTTAATGAGTCACGTGCGTGAAAAATAAACCATAAAATTGCATCAGGTTATTTGCTCAATTCGCTAAACTAGGGATCGGTCAGACAGCGAAAATAAAAATTGGCGATCGTCGCCTATCAAGGAGGAGTTAAATGACGAACTATATCGATAAGTCGCAGCAGCCGATTTTGGGGAATGACCCTGTCGATCCAGAAACGCCGCAAGGCGATCAGTGGCGAGCATCAATGTGGAAATTCTTACTGTTTTCAGCGCTAGGTATGGCGTTATTTATTATACCTTTTAAGTGGAATGGTAAAGTCACTATCTTATTGGGTGTCCTAACAGATACCTTGCAAGCGTCACTTGGCAGTTATGTTGTTTATGCCGCATTGGCCATTGTGACGACGTCTTTTATTGGCGCGTTGGCAGTCAAGCTATTCAGACCCAATTTTCACGCAGAATCTCTATGGGGGAAACTTTTTGATGTGGATTGGTTTTGGCTCGCCGCGCGCTTTTTAGGTGCACTGTTTGCCTGGATGATTTATTTACAAGTCGGCCCTGAGTTTATTATCAACCGTAATACTGGCGGCGTAATTTTTGAAGACTTGATTCCCATTTTGATTCCTTTGTTCTTTTTTGCCATTTTATCTTTACCATTTCTTACCGATTTTGGTTTGATGGAGTTTTTGGGTACGTTAGCCAGCAAGGTTTTTGTGAAGTTGTTCAAACTGCCAGGGCGCTCTGCTGTCGATGCGATGTCTTCTTGGTTTGGCGCAGCCTCTATTGGCTTGCTTGTGACCATGCAGGAGTACAATAAGAGCTACTATAGCCAACGTGAAGCAGCGATTATCGCCACTACTTTTTCGGTGACATCCATCGCCTTTACCTATGTCGTTGCCAAAACCATCGGCGTCGATAACAATTTTATTTTCTTCTACTTGACCATCGCATTGACTGGTTTTATCGCCGCCATTATTATGCCGCGTATACCGCCGCTATCGTTAAAACCTGATACTTATCATTCTGGTAAAAGCATGCTGGATGAGGGTATTCCTGCGCAGTACTCCACTTACCAATGGGCAGTCAATCGTGCCGTCACACGCGCACACTCTATGCCAAGTTTGGGTAGCGTATTCAAACATAGCTTAAAGAATTTGTTTGATATCTACTTTGGTTTGATTCCGGTGATTTTCGCTATCGGTACTATTGGTCTTGGCTTAGCAGAATATACCCCTGTGTTTAATTGGTTGTCTGCACCGCTTGTGCCATTGCTTGAGCTATTACAAATTCCAGAGGCAGCAGAAGCGGCACCTGCCATGATTATGGGCTTTGCTGATATGTACTTGCCAGCTTTGGTCGGTAAAAGTATTGAGAGCGAGATGACACGCTTTATCGTCGGGGCGGCCTCCATTACCCAGATTATCTATATGTCTGAGGTTGGCGCGCTGATTTTGAAATCAAACATTAAGCTTAACGTGCTAGAGCTGTTTATGATTTTCATCTTACGTACGTTAATCAGTTTGGTGGTCATTACTTCAGTGGCACATCTACTGTACTAAAGCGAGCTGCACCTTCCTACTGATTCAGTCTTTTGATTTAGTCTTTCAAAATGCTTCGTATGATAATAAACCCCTTGTATAGAACTCTATACAAGGGGTTTGGTTTGACGTCTAGCAATACGATTCAGGACTACCACATTAGGTCATCTGGAATCACATACGCGGCATAAGGATCATCCTCTGCCAACTCTTCTGCAGACGTATCATTAGATACCACCATAAAGCCTTCCATCTTAGCGTCTATACGATCTGCTAGTGGGCGAGGTAGTAGCGCATAACTGTCTTCTAAGCGTGCTATTACCACATGACCTGCAACTATTTGATCATAAAGCTTTTGGGTGATATAAATCTTTTTAATTTTAGCATCGTCGACAAACTGATAGGTAATCTCACCCTGCGTTTCTGTAATTTGATGCTGTTTAATCATCTGGATGATATTGGCTCTTAGCGTTTTCTCTTCTAACGCTCGTTGTTTCTCTTGATTGAGCTTTTGGTCTTTTTCCAGCTTTTTGGCTTGGGCTTCTGCCAACGCTTTTTTGGCCTCGACAGTTGACGGGTCGCCAGTGCGCTTGGCATGCTGAGTTTGTTTACTGATTTTTTTGGCTTTTTTGCTATCAACCAAACCAGCTTTTAATAATTGAGCCTGAAGGGCATTTTTTGCCATAATCCAATCACCTAAATAATGATACTGACATCACGAAGTCTAAAAAACCATTGTAGCAAAATTTACTTGGTCATGTTGTTCAACACATTGAACATAATGCTTCTCGGCTGAGAAAGAAAAATTCCGAAAAATAGCCGTTAGGCATGCCAATGACAGCAATTATTTTGCCATAAATAGGAGGTCGATAGCGATATAGGTAGACATCACTGGATGAAGTGGTCTGAATTGGTTATTATCGAGTTAATGGTTAAGTGTTTTTATGATTGATTCTCGAGTGCATATCTGAGAAATAATGAACGTTTTTACATCAGACTTAGCCAAGTAGCAAAAGCTGTATAGGGTTAAATAACTTCATTTAAGGACAGATTATGACAACATCACAGCACATTTTAGCCTGTATCGACGGCTCGGCAGTGACTGAATCGGTTTGTGACTATGCAGCGTGGTATGCCAATACACTAAACTTGCCAGTGGCATTGCTACATGTCAGTGACGTTCCTGCCTCGACCAGACGCGACTTATCGGGTGCGATAGGCGTCAATAGTCGCCAGTTTTTATTAGAGGAGTTGACGCAGCTGGACGAGCAAAGAGCTAAAATCGTCAATAGTTATAGTAATGCACTGGTGCAAGATGCAAAAAGCTATATTCATAGCAGCTTTGAGCAACTACCTATCCATATATACCAGCGCCGCGGTAAGCTACTGCCTGCAATCGAGCACTTCAAATCAGAGAACCGCGCCATCATCATGGGACGACGCGGCGAAGATCACAAAAACAGCCGCATTAATATAGGCAGTCAAATAGAAACGGTTGCCCGTGCATCAGATATTCCTATACTTATTTGTTCAGAAAAATTCAAAGCGCCAAACTCTTATATGATTGCTTTTGATGGCAGTAAAACCGCTATAAAAGCAGCATGGATGGTTGCAAGAAGCCCTGTACTAAAAGGTCTCACAGGTCATATCGTGATGATAGGCAACCATAACGATGCTTCTAAACAAAGCTTAAGCGCGGCAGCAGCGCAGCTAGAAGATGCCGGCTTTATCGTAGAGGCGCATCATTTATCTGCCTCCGATGCGGTGGATGGTTTATTAAAATTTCAATTAGAAAATAACATCGATATTATGGTGGTGGGCGCTTACGGTCATTCAAAATTACAGCAGTTGTTTCTAGGTAGTACCACCACAGAGATTATCGCCAGTACACTGTCGCCAGTTATCTTAGTGCGTTAGGATTTAAATTTTATAATGGATAAAGACGTCTTTTACTTTTGGATGATATTGTATGTTGATTAATGCCGATTTCACGAAACGGGCTTCATTGCTACCTGAATATCACCAGTGGATAAAGTCACCACAAAATGGGGTAGAGCGAGTCATGCTAGACCGTGTGGGCGAAGAAAAAGCCCGTGCGACCAGCTTTGTAAGCTATGCACCCCATTCTTATTTTCCACATCATATGCATCCAGGTGGCGAAGAGATTTTTGTGTTATCAGGCACATTCTCTGCAGATGACAAGCATTATCCTGCAGGTTGGTATCTACGCAATCCACCAGCGTCAGGCCATAAGCCTTATAGTGACGAAGGCGCGGTTATTTTTGTGAAGCTCAGACAGATGCCAGCCGATGAAGCGCAACATGTGGCTATCGATACTAGTAACGATAGCAATTGGCAGCACCAAAACAGTCGTGAGGTTTGTCAGCTGTTCTCGAGTGAGTATGAGCAAGTCAGTTTGCAGCGCTTAGCAGCAGATGAGCGACTATTTATTGAGACGGTCGGTGGCGGCGCAGAAATTATGGTGCTAGAAGGTGAGTTGATAGAGAGTGGCGAGCTTTTTAAGCCCCGCAGTTGGATACGCTTGCCTGTTAATGAGCAGTCACAGTTGACGTCTGGTCCTGAAGGTGCGACTGTTTATCTTAAGACTGGGCACCTAACAAAAATCATTGGTCTAGAAGCCAGTTAAGACGTTATGGAGATGATGGTTTCAATGCGACACTGTCGTATCCAACGCTGAAGGTACGCCACCAGCATCAGCATCAGCATCATAATAATGGTAGCGAGTAGTATCATTGTTATTTAGTAGACGTTAGATTTTCTTAATAAAAAAGTGCCAGTCAGTTTCGACTGGCACTTTTTTTATTAGATATCCCTAATAATAGGAGAAGGGTTACTTAGGAAAAGGTATTACTTAAAGAAGGGGTATTGTTTAGAAAGGAATGTTAATGCTCTTATAGTCGGCAAGTAACGCTGTATTTACGATCGTTTACTGAGCGAATACTCAGGACGCCAACATTAGATTTAGTCTGCCATTCGTAGCTGGCTTTGGAGCTTGACTCCTTAACATAACGGGCACCAGAACCTGACACCGCTTGTTTAAGACTAACTTTTTGATTACTTAAGCCAAGCTTAGGCAGTGTATAGCTTAGGTTAGCAACTTTGCCGTTCGCTGAATAAGCGGCTGTCACTTTAGCATTATCATTACAGGTAAAGGTTTGCGACTTCTGTGCTTGCGTGTTATTACTATTATTCATGGGTGCGTTAGTCGCACATGCCGCTAATAACAACATAATAGGAGTGATGATCAGGAGTTTTCTCATAATATTTCTCAACGGTACTAATGATTCATAAGGGTAATAATGCGAGGCATATCTTACAACAAGCCATGTCTATTTTATCAGCCTTAGCCATTATTTGACGATTCAAAGTCAGTCGCTAATATGGAAGCTGATGATGTACTGACTTGGCGTGCTGCTATTCTATCATTGACTTCTTGCACAACTTTCTCAACCAGTGCATAGTCTGAGTGGCGCGTATCTAACAATGATAAGCAGCAATGAATAAAGCTCTATTTTTAAGTATGAATGAAGTGCAGCTGATAGGCGGTCTGGTTTGCGAAGCTTAAATTGATTGTGCTCTACACAGCTTAGCTTATATAAGGCGTAAACCATGTATAGACGCCTTTGATAGGTAACTAATCAGGTTTAGAGCCATACTTGCTCAAAATGATTTTGTTATCTATTGTGAAGTATGGGCTGATGCTATGTATAATGCAGCATTAGCATAGTTTTCACTCATACGTCCCTAATAAGAAGATTCTATTATGCCAAACAAGCGTCCTTTATATATTCCTGTTGCTGGACCTGCTCTATTAGAAACCCCTTTACTGAACAAAGGTAGTGCTTTTTCATCAGAAGAGCGTGATAGCTTTAATTTAACTGGTTTATTACCTCATAACATTGAAACGATTGAGGAGCAATCTCTGCGTGCTTATCACCAAATGCGCTCATTCACCGATGCAATGGATAAGCATATTTATCTGCGTAATATTCAAGATACCAATGAAACCTTGTTCCATCATTTAATTGAGCAGCATATTGAGGAAGTCATGCCGCTCATCTATACCCCAACGGTTGGTCAAGCGTGTGAAAAATTCTCGCAAATTTATCGCCGTAAACGCGGTTTGTTTATCTCTTATCCTGAGCGTCATAAAATCGATGATATGCTGCAAAACGCCACTAAACAGAAAGTAAAAGTAATCGTCGTCACTGATGGTGAACGTATATTGGGCTTAGGCGACCAAGGTATCGGTGGAATGGGGATTCCAATTGGTAAACTGTCGCTATATACGGCCTGTGGTGGTATTAGTCCGGCTTATTGCCTACCGATCTTATTAGATGTAGGTACCAATAATCAACAGCTGCTTGACGATCCTATGTACATGGGCTGGAGAAATCCACGCATCTCTGGTGATGAATATAATGAGTTTGTCGATTTATTTATTCAAGCGGTCAAACGTCGTTGGCCAGAGGTGCTCTTACAATTTGAAGATTTTGCCCAAGAAAATGCCACGCCGTTATTGAATAAATATCGTGATCAGCTATGTTGCTTTAATGATGATATTCAAGGAACCGCTGCTGTGTCAGTGGGTACATTGATTGCTGCCTGTTTAAATAAAGGACAGAAGCTTAGCCAACAAAAAATAGCGTTCCTAGGTGCAGGGTCAGCAGGTTGCGGTATCGCCGAACATATTATTCGCCAAATGCAGCGTGAAGGGTTGACTGAGGAGCAGGCGCGTAGCCAAGTATTTATGGTGGATCGTTATGGTCTGCTTACTGATAGCATGACAGAACTACAAAAATTCCAAGTACCGTTAGTACAAAAAGAATCAGATATTGCACATTGGGATAAGAGTCAGAAACTTGGTTTAGCGCAAGTGGTTAAGCAAGCAAAAATAACGGTATTGTTCGGTGTAAGCGGGCAAAAAGGTCTATTTACTCAAGAGGTAATCGAAACGTTATGCGCTAATACTGAACATCCAATTGTATTGCCGCTTTCAAACCCAACGTCTCGTGTTGAAGCGACACCGCAAGAAGTAACAAGTTGGAGTAAAGGTAAGGCGATTGTTGCAACCGGTAGTCCTTTTCCTCATACGACTTTTGACGGTCAGACTTTTGAGGTCTCTCAGTGTAATAACAGCTATATATTCCCCGGTATTGGCCTAGGTGTTTTAGCATCACATGCAACGGGCATCAGCGATAATATGCTAATGGCAGCAAGCCAAGCGCTTGCAGATATATCCATGGAGTACGAAAAAGCACCCGGTGCCATACTACCGCCCATTAAAGTTATTAAAGAGATTAGTGAAAAGATTGCCTACGCAGTGGCAAGGCAAGCGGTTGAAGATAAGCTGGCATTACCTATCACCGCGGAGAATCTACAACGCCGATTAAAAGCGAATTTTTGGTTACCTGAATATCGCAACTATCGCCGTACTTCTTTTTAGTTTTATAAGTTAGATATAGACAAGCCCAGTGCTACGCTTACAGTAACTGAACCCCATAAGTTGGACACAACTTATGGGGTATTTTTATGCCGTGGACCGAAAGACATTCACCCCTCCTGTGGTTTCTCAGCATACTTTCTGGTACACCACCTATCATTGAAGTCTCTCTATCTCAGGCTTAGATATTGCCCGCCATAAAATAATAAATAGGGCGTCAAAATCATCATTTATTGGGGTGTTAGTCTGACGCATGATGTGCATTAGACCTAGCCTGCTAAGAAATCCCATAAACACATCGAATAGAATATATAGCGGTACGCTGTCGTTCAATACGCCACGTTTTTGTCCATCTTCTAATACATCCAAAAAGGCACCAATCAGCTCTTTATTTTCATAGATAGCGATGCTGCGAATACGTGATACCGATATCGAGGATAGCACCATCACCGCATCTGGATGGCTATCTACAAAATCAAAACATACCCAAAGCGTCTTTCGCAGGCGATCTTTGACGCTATCAATACCTTGTAAGTGATCCATGATCCGTGCCGCCAATCTACCAAGCACGATATCCATAATGGTATTAAACAAGGTTTGTTTGTCACCAAAGTATTTATAAAGAGTTTGCAATGAGACATTGGCAGACTTGGCAATTTGCACCATCGTTACTTCACTAGGATCGAAACCTGCGAACACTTTACGAACCGCTTTTTCAATCTTATCCAAGGTGGCGGGGCGCATATCCGACAGCGGTGCCAATTGCTGAGGCGTCACCGTTTTATCTTTTGAGCTGACCATTATCATTTACTCCTATATATTTTGATTGAGATAAAGTAAATATATTTATCTGATTGATGAAAGATAGATTAGGTAATGGGTATTACCATTTTATATAAATTTATTGAACAAAGCTTTTGGTTAATCTAGTATATTCGTCATGAGTTATTATTTTTTATATGTTTAGAGCTTCAATATAAAGGGTAATTTATATTACCATAAATTGGTTATTGTACTTTATGAAGCTCTAATTCTAACACCGTCAATTTAATCGTATTCTAATTTATATCAAGGATGAATAGCATGAGTATTGAAGCCTTTACCTCGAACTGGATGACCGAAGAACATAGCATGGTATATGACAGTGCTTTGAAGATGTTTAAAAGCTGGGAAGAGAAAGACGAGCAGTGGCGTGAAAACGGTATGATTGATCGTGAAGCTTGGAAAGAGGCAGGTGATATGGGTTTTTTATGTGCATCAATGCCTGAAGAGTACGGTGGTGGCGGTGGTGATTTCGGCCACGAAGCAGCTATTTTGTTAGCGCAAGCACAGGCTAACCAAGCTGGTTTTGGTGGTATGGTTCACTCAGGTATTGTGGCGCCATATATTTTAAAGCACGGCACTGAAGATCAGAAAAAATCATTGTTGCTTAAACTGTCCACGGGCGAATCTGTTGGTGCTATCGCGATGACTGAGCCAACGACTGGTTCTGACTTACAGGCAATTAAAACCTATGCGGTTAAAGATGGCGATGACTATATTATCAACGGTTCAAAAACATTCATCACCAATGGTCAGCACGCCAATCTGATTGTATTGGCCTGTAAAACGGACCGCGAACAGGGTGCACAGGGTGTTTCTCTTATCATTGTTGAAACGGACGGTCTAGAGGGTTTCTCCCGTGGCCGTAACCTTAAAAAGACGGGTCTATCTGCTCAAGATACCTCAGAGCTATTCTTCAGTAATGTTCGTGTCCCACAGAAAAATGTATTGGGCGGTATAGAGGGTCTTGGTTTTATCCAAATGATGCAAGAGTTGCCACAAGAGCGCTTGATTATTGCGCTAAGCGGTTGTGGCGCTATCAAGCTAGCGTTAGAGCTTACGCTTGAATACGTAAAAGAGCGTGAAGCCTTTGGGAAATCGATTTGGAAGTTCCAAAACACGCGCTTTAAGCTCGCTGAAGTTCAAGCGGATTACCTAGCGGTAAAAGCATTGTGTGACTCTGCTGTTGAAGCGATGATTGCGGGTAAGTTAACCGCACCGCAAGCCTCGCTGATTAAGTACTGGGTGACGGAAAAACAGTGCAAAACGATGGATGAGTGCTTACAGTTATTTGGCGGTTACGGTTATATGTCAGAATATCCAATCGCTCGTATGTATGCTGATGCTCGCGTCCAAAAAATCTACGGTGGCACCAATGAGATCATGAAAGAGCTGGCTTCACGCTTTATGTAATAGCTTATGATTGAGAAGAGTATGCTCTTCTCAAAACTTCATTATTTATCATATGTCCAATTAAATATTAAAGGGATTTATTATGACCCAGACTGCTTATATCTATGATGCTATCCGTACCCCACGTGGTAAAGGAAAAAAGGATGGCGCTTTGCATCAAGCATCGCCGATTTGGTTGACACGCACCCTACTCAAAGAGATGCAGCAGCGCCATAACTTAGATACTAGCCTCATCGACGATGTCGTGCTTGGTTGTGTGACGCCAGTCGGTGAGCAAGGTTCTGATATTGCGCGTATTGCTGTTATTGATGCTGGCTGGGATCAAAGTGTCGCAGGTGTGACCTTATCACGCTACTGCGCCTCTGGTCTTGAGTCTATCAATTTAGCTGCTGCCAAAGTGATGTCCGGTATGGAAGAGATGGTTGTGGCTGGGGGCGTTGAATCGATGAGCCGCGTTCCTATGGGTTCTGATGGCGGTGCTTGGTACATGGATCCACGAGTCAATAATGCGACTAGCTTTGTCCCACAAGGCGTTGGCGCTGATACTATTGCAACCTTAAAAGGCTTTAGTCGTAAAGATGTTGACGAGTTTGCTACAGAGTCACATAGAAGAGCCGCCGTAGCTTGGGAAAAAGGCTACTACGATAAATCAGTGGTGCCTGTCAAAGATTTAAATGGTTTATTGCTATTAGACAAAGATGAAACCATTCGTCCAAACACTTCTGTAGAGACTTTAGCTGGTCTAAAACCATCATTTATGATGCCAGGAAAAATGGGTTTTAATAGCGTGATACTAGACAAATACACCACGATTGAAAAAGTCAACCATGTGCATCACGCTGGTAACTCATCGGGTATCGTTGATGGTGCGGCAATCTGTCTCGTCGGTAGTGCGGATGCCGGTCAAAAATCTGGCCTTAAACCCCGTGCCAAAATTACCATGGCAGCGGTCATCGGCTCCGAGCCTGCCATTATGCTGACCGGTCCGACACCTGCCTGCCAAAAAGCCTTAGATAAAGCGGGTATGACGGCTGCTGATATTGACCTTTGGGAGATCAACGAAGCCTTTGCTGCTGTCCCAATGAACACCGCTAGCGACTTTGGTATTTCATTAGATAAAGTCAATGTCAATGGTGGTGCTATTGCGATGGGTCACCCTCTTGGCGCCACGGGCGCGATGTTGATGACGACTGTGCTTGATGAGCTTGAGCGCCGCGACCTGAAGACTGCGATGATTACATTGTGTGTCGGCGGTGGTATGGGTATTGCGACTATCATCGAACGTGTATAAAAACGTTGATAAAACATTTATAAATAGCGGTGTTCGATGACCAATCGTACAGCATAATAAATTAAGAAGGACTGAATATGAGCACTAAAATCGTAGATACCATCAATGCATTGAATAATTTTTCCGCCGAAACCGATAACGGTATTATCACGGTCACTATCGATCAAGCAAACCGCAAGATGAATGTCATCGGCGATGGTTTTAATGATGCCTTTGCCAAATTGACTGATGCTTTTGTCAACGATGAAGAAGCAAAAGGTCTGATCCTAACGTCTGGCAAATCAACCTTTGTGGTCGGCGCAGATATTGACCAACTGGCCACTATAGAAACGGCCAAAGAAATATTTGATTTGGCTGAAGATTTAAAAGCCAGTCTGCGTAAACTTGAAACTTCAGGTAAACCAGTTGTTGCTGCCATTACAGGTACAGCGCTTGGCGGCGGCCTTGAGCTTACTTTAGCCTGTCATTATCGTATCGCGACTGACTCGCCAAAAACCAAACTTGGTTTGCCTGAAGTAAAAATAGGTCTATTACCTGGCGGCGGTGGTACTCAGCGTCTGCCACGTTTGGTTGGTATTCAACAAGCACTTGAGCTGATGACGCAAGGTAAAGAGCTTCGCCCACAGCAAGCGCTAGAAATTGGTCTTATCGATGACGTTGCTCATAACAATGATGAGCTTATCAGTAAGGCAAAAGCGTGGATCAATGAAAATCCAAAAGCTCAACAGCCTTGGGACAAAAAAGGTTTTAAAATTCCAGGTGGCGACAGCAAGCATCCGAAAGTGGTGCAAGTATTTTCAATTGCCCCAGCGATGGCCAATCAAAAGTCGCACGGTAACTATCCAGCAATCACCCATATCTTGTCTAGTGTGTTTGAGGGCTGCTTAACCGATATCGACAACGGACTTAAAATTGAGTCGCGCTTTTTTGTCGCCTGTGCGCTATCAGATGTGTCCAAAAACATGATCAATACCCTTTGGACGCAGCTAAATAGCATTAAAAAAGGTCAGTCACGCCCAGCAGGGTTTGAGCGCTCCAAGGTGAGCAAAGTCGGTATTCTTGGTGCCGGTATGATGGGCGCTGGTATCGCTTACGTTTCAGCCAAGGCAGGTATGGAAGTGGTATTGCTCGATACGGCTATCGAAGGTGCCGAAAAAGGCAAAAACTATTCCACTAAGCTGCTAGACAAGGCTATCAGCCGTGGTCGTTCAACGGAAGAGAAAAAACAAGCATTATTAAATCTTATTAAAACCACAACGTCTTATGATGACTTAGAAGGCTGTGATTTAATCATCGAAGCCGTCTTTGAAGATGTAGATATTAAAGCAGAATGTACACGTAAATCTGAAGCCGTTATTCAAGAGACTGCCGTTTATGCTTCTAATACCTCAACCTTGCCTATCACTGAGCTTGCCAAAGCCAGCAAGCGTCCAAACCAGTTCATCGGTCTACATTTCTTCTCTCCAGTAGATAAGATGCCGTTGGTTGAGATTATCGTGGGTGAAGAAACGGACGATGCAACGCTAGCCAAAGGCTTTGATTATGTTGGTCAAATTGCTAAAACGCCAATTGTTGTCAATGACAGCCGCGGCTTCTACACCTCTCGCGTCTTTGGTACTTACGTATCAGAAGGTATCGCTATGCTAGGCGAGGGTATTCATCCTCGTAGTATTGAAGTTGCTGGTATGAAGTCTGGTATGCCAATGCCGCCACTCGCACTACAAGATGAAGTGTCATTAAGTCTGTCACTACACGTGATGGAGCAAACTAAAAAGGCATTGGAAACAGAAGGTAAAACCTTTACTCCGCATCCTGCCATGCCAGTGGTCGAGAAAATGGTCAAAGAACTTGGCCGTGAAGGTAAAAAAGTTGCTAAAGGCTTCTATGATTATTTTGAGGTTGGTGAAAAGCATCTATGGCCTGAGCTCACTGAACTGTACCCAACGACAGATGAGCAACCGTCTCAGCAAGACTTGGTAGACCGTTTGCTATATGTGCAAGCCAATGAGACCGCGAAGTGTTTCGAGGAAAACGTGGTTCGTACGGTGGCTGATGCCAACGTCGGCTCTATCTTCGGTTGGGGTTTTGCGCCAAACCAAGGTGGTACATTACAGTTCATCAACTCAGTAGGTGTCGACAAATTTGTAGAGCGTAGTCGAGAGCTTGCGAGCAAATACGGTGAGCGTTTTGCACCTGCTCAAATATTAGTGGAAATGGCCGAGAAAGGCGAGGAGTTTGTAGATGGTTAATCAAGCTGATGCTATGAAAGACTGCCTGCAGGGGTTACGCGTCGTTGATTTGACGCGCAACCTACCAGGGCCTTTTGCCACTAGGCTGCTTGCAGATTTGGGCGCGGATATTATTAAGATTGAACCGCTTAATGGCGATCCAGCCCGCGCTTTTGGCGAGCTGTTTACCGCATTGAACCATGGTAAAGAGACTCAAAAAGTTGATTTCCGTGATCCAGCAGGTATTGAAGCTATCAAAGCGCATCTTAAAGATAGCGATGTGATGCTCGATAGTTTCCGCCCCGGTGTCCTTGAGGGTATGGGACTGGACGCTAAGACTTTGCATGCCATTAATCCAAAGCTGGTCATAGTATCGATTACTGGCTATGGCGTAGCTGATAGCGACGTCATCACTCATGACTGGGCGGATAAAGCGGGTCATGATATCAATTTTATGGCGATGAGTGGCGTGCTTGACCAGCTCAAGACGGCAAATGGCGATCAGGCAGTGCCTAATATCCAGTTTGCAGACTTGGCAGGCGGCAGTGACACAGCTGTGATTGCTCTTTTGGCCGCTGTGTTTTCAGCACAGCGCACGGGAAAAGGTCGCCACGTTGCCGTCAGTATGACTCACAGCTTGTATCAGCATCTGGTCATGCCTAAGGCGACTGGGAAACTGGTGGCGAGCTTTTCTGGCAAAAAACCAAAGCCGCAACATGATTTCTTAGGTGGTTTATTGCCTTGTTATCGGTTGTATAAAACCGCGGATGGTCGTCATATAGCGGTCGGCTCTTTAGAGTTAAAGTTCTGGCAAGGATTATGTGAGGTATTAGAATTGCCTGAGCTTAAGACTAAGCATTGGCAAATGGGGGTCATGCCTAATACCAAGGACAGTCAAGAGGCAGCACAAGTGATAGCTGATAACTTTGCCAGCCATGATCTTGCTCATTGGCAGCAGGTTTTTGAATCCACTGATGTTTGCGTCACACCAGTGCTAACCTTAGATGAGGCAAAAGCACATCCTTTATTTGCTCATCAAGATGACTATAATTCAACGCCTGGGTGGCAATTATTATAGTGGTAATATTTTACAGTCATAAGTTATTTAAAACCAATAGGGGACTGTCCTAGATAACTAGTTCAAACCCTAATTAACCCATTATTTTTATTTCAGACAATAAAAAACCCCTTTAAATCTACAGATTTAAAGGGGTTTGAATTTGGTGGGCCCAGTAGGACTTGAACCTACGACCAAAGGATTATGAGTCCTTGTTTTTACAACAACAATACACAATGGATGGCGATAATTAGCTGCAATTATTGTCTGAAAGCCTTTCCCATTAAAGGATGGGATTAAAAGATAAATATACCTATCAACAAGTAGATATGCGTATCAATAAATTTAGAGTATCAAAATAGTATCAAATTAATAGTATTGATACTCTCTAAAAGTCTAAATAGTTATGGCTGCTATCTACTGATACTTAACAGTAAGGGACAAGTATTCAGTTCAAGGTATCAAAAAAGCTAGCTGCTAGCTGGCTTTATTTATATGTGGTTGAAATAAAGATATTTTAGGGTGTGTTGACATATAGAGAATAATTGATAATCATATTGTTATGACAAGATTAACACTAAGTGATGCCCAGTGGGCAAAGATAGAACCGTATTGTGCAGGTAAAGAGACCGATGTTGGTAGAACAGCCGTAAATAATCGACTATTTATCGAAGCTGTTCTATGGATTGTCCGAACAGGTAGTCCGTGGCGAGATTTACCCCCTGAATTTGGTAACTGGAACAGTGTTTATAAGCGCTACCGTCGATGGGTAAAAAGCGATAGATTCAGCAAGCTATTTAATGCTCTGAATGACTCAGATTTAGAGTATGCCAAGATTGATGGCACTATTGTTAAGGTACATCGTCATGGACAAGGCGCAAAAGGGGGGCTTGTCATCAGGAAATTGACAAATCAAGAGGCGGTATGACCACTAAAATCATGGCAATGGTTGATGCATGAGGCAACCTTGTTGATTTTACTTTATTGAAAGGACAACAGCATGACATGGCTGGCGTTAACCCTTTAATGAAAGACAAAGAGTTTGATGCATTGCTTGCTGATAGAGCCTTTGACACGGATTGGCTACTGCTAGACTGAAAAGAGCGTGGTAGCAAAGCGGTCATACCCCCTAAACGCTCTCGTTTAAAGCAACGAGCGTTTAAAGCAACGAGATTTCGATAAAGAAATGTACAAGTGGCGTCATTTAATCAAGAACTTCTTCTGTAAGCTGAAAGATTTCAAGAAAATGGCCATGCGTGCTGAAAAAACGGATGAGTCGTTTGCTGCTAATATCTATTTAGCAGCGACGATTATCCATTTACGGTAATTGTCAACACACCCTCCCCCTATGGCAGGATAGTTGTCACCCCTAAATATTAATCCAAATGGGGGGCACAAGGACCAATCATGCCAAGATATAGTGACGATCGTAAACAAGCCATACTCAGCAAACTGCAACCCCCATTAAA
>NZ_JASDCF010000008.1 GCF_030408035.1 Psychrobacter sp. APC 3426 | reverse complement strand
TGGATAATGCCAGATTTCATAAGAATAAACGCATTCAAAAGCTACTGAACAGGCATGGTCATCGTATTCTTTGGCTACCGCCGTACAGCCCTGATCTGAACCCTATCGAGAAAAAATGGGCTCAGGTGAAGCTTCTACGCCAAGGCTGGTTGGAAAATGACTTATCCAAGTTGTTTTATGATGTTTGTCCTAACCATAACAATTTTATTTTGAACTGACTATAAGGCTATTAAATATATACCTGCGTTAATCGATGCATGCCCTAGATTTTGACCTCATGGTTTTTAACTTAATAGAGTCTAAGTTAAAAACCATAAAGTTGTTTGTTTTTTGCTGAATAGTCAGTGTTGCGCATTATAGCAGCCAGTCAATGGGTAACCAGGACATAATGGTAAGCCAAACATGATCACTCATGTCGACACGTGGCTCTGAATCATAAACCACTTGCTTGCCATCTTCCATGGTATGCCATTGAAGGCGGCCATTATCTAACAGCTTCACTTCATAAGCTTGACTCAATAAATCATCGCTAAGTGCGCCATGCAGCTGCCGCGCCAGCTCATCATCATTGATAATGACACCCATTTCAGTATTGATATTGGCAGAGCGTGGATCGACATTATATGAGCCAATAAATACTTGATAATCATCAACGGCAAAGGTTTTTGCATGTAGGCTGGTTGATGATTGGCTGCGCGCTTTCCACAGCTTGTTTTCTCGCTTTTCTTCAGCAGCCGTTGACTTAAGCTCGTAGATTTTTACCCCTGAGCGCAGTAGAGCAGGCCGCCATTGACTATAGCCAGAATGGACAGCGGTAACATCGGTGGCATCAAAAGAATTGGTCAAAACTTTGATGTCGATGCCCGCTTCCGCCAACTGCACCAAAGTACTCACACCGTCTTTGGTCGGTACAAAATAAGATGAGATAATGGTCAGCTGCTTGGTCGGACTGCCGAGCAAAGTACGTAATTGATGCACCAAGTTGGTATTTGCAGGGACGGTCTTGATCAGCTTACCAACATCATCACTTAAAAACTGCATGTCCGTCCAACGAAACGGCACGCGCTTATTGATGAGGTCACTATCTATAGTAGAGTCTTCCAAGGCGGCTTTATAAACCGTCAAACTGTTGTTGCTTGTATCCTGTCCATCATGCCCCAGTTTGTCTAATGAGGACAAAAATTCAGGATTTTTACCCTTATCAAGCGTGACTAGAGTTTCGATATCGAATGACAGCGCAGAAGACCAATAACTGGCAAAGCTGTTATCAATGTCTGCCACGACCTTTCCGATGAGTAATACATCCAAGTCTGCAAATTGGCTATTCTGATCATTACTCAGATACTCATTGCCGATATTACGTCCACCAATGATGGTAATCTGCTTGTCAAACGTCATGCTTTTATTGTGCATACGCCGATTGATACGTGGCAGACCGGTGACGTAGTTTAATGCTTGAAACTTACGATGCATCAGCGGGTTGATAATACGTACCGCAATATTTGGGTGACTGGCAAAGCGCAGCAAATGCTGATCGAATTCAGCGTCGTTATTAAAATCATCCAACAATAAACGGACAATGACCCCGCGTTCAGCCGCTTCCCATAAGTCTTTTAACAGTAGTTGACCCGCTTGATCGTTGTGCCAAATATAATACTGTGCGTCGATGCTGCGCGTGGCCATATCCGTTAATATACTGCGTGAGGCAAAAGCATTTGCGCCGGTTACAATCGGATGATAACCAGATAAGTCAGGGTGAATTTCGTTCTGCTGACTGATGGCTGCGACCAAGTCGGTACTGCTCGCTTCAGTTGTGTCTGCTGATGGGTTACTTTCCTGTTGATACAACGCGTTGACTCGCGCTGATAAGGCTTGGCTTTCAGGCAAGTGTGGCTGCTTGGGTAAAATTTGGCAGGCACTAAGACCTAACGTCAATCCGAGTGTCAGGCTCAGCGATAAGTTGCTTGGTTCTATACTAAACATCGACATAACGGGGGTTACCTTAGTGCGCCTTTATTGACGGATAATAGACAGATAGGTTGTTTTCTGAGCTTTATACAGTCTGTTTTTACAGATAATAACTTTTATAGCCAATAATATTTGCTAATAAATAACGTTGATTAGTAGACGCTATCATCGCGTCATTCAAGGTAAAATCTGAATCGTCGCTAAGCTTAGCAGTTGTTGCTATATCTGCCTATTATAAATACGTTATTTTTGTTAGATAAAAAACCATCAGATAATATCTTCGTCTTTTAAGAGATAGGCGATAATTTTTATCGATATGCTTTTGGTCGCATTATTTTTATATCAATATGCTGATATCAGTTATTAGAGGCTTAACCTCAGTATTCAAAAACAATATTTAGTATGGCTTTGAAACCAGATGTTTGGAATAAGTTGCCATGCTATGATAACGCGGGTGAATTCGCTTGAGAATCAAAATACCAACAAACACTTTATAACCAATGAATTTACGACCAACCACTTTACTATTAACCAAGGTAATGGAAGATTTATGAGTCAGTCGCAACCGCGTGATGAGAAAAACTTGAATAAAGTAGACCCTAACTGGCGCAGTGATGCCCTTAATTTAGACCTTGATTATGGCATGCAGACCATCGCTGTACGGGCAGGGCAACATCGCACCGATGAGGGTGAGCATTCAGAGGCTATCTTTACCACCAGCTCCTATGTTTATGAGTCGGCGGCGGACGCGGCAGCGCATTTTAATGGTGACAAGACGGGCAACGTGTATTCACGTCATACCAATCCGAGTGTACGTACCTTTGAGCGTCGTTTGGCAGCCCTAGAAAATGGTGAACGTGCGGTGGCGACTGCCTCAGGTATGGGCGCGATTTTGACCATGTGCTTAGCCTACCTAAAAGCGGGCGATCACTTGCTTGCGGCCAACCAATTATTTGGCTCATCTATCGGTCTGTTCAATAACTATATGGCAAAGTTCGGCGTTGAAGTCAGTTATGTCGATTGCTTCGATAATGAGGCGTGGGCAAATGCTGTGCAGCCAAATACCAAAGTGATTTATTGCGAAAGCCCTAGCAATCCGTTGGCGCAAATCTGCGATATCGGCTATTTAAGTCAGTTATGTAAAGCCAATGATATCTTATTGGTCGTTGATAACTGCTTTGCCACGCCAGCATTACAGCGCCCACTCGATTTGGGCGCTGATGTGGTCATTCACTCTGCGACTAAATATCTAGATGGACAAGGTCGGGTATTGGGTGGCGCTTTGGTCGGTAGCGACACCCTCATGCAAGAGGCGTTTACCGTGGTGCGCTCAGGCGGTATCAGCATGAGCCCATTTAACGCTTGGGTCTTTACTAAGGGGCTTGAAACGCTTAAATTGCGTATGCAAGCGCATTGCCAAAATGCCAATCAAGTGGCAGAATTTTTGGTCAATCATCCCAATGTCAGCACCGTGCATTTTTCAGGATTAAGCGATCATCCCGCTCATGAGTTGGCGACCCGTCAACACCATATGAAAGGTGGTTATGGTGCTATCATGGGCTTTGAAGTTAAATCCTCGGCTGGCGCTGATTCAAGCAAAAGGGATTCAAAAGCCGCGGCTTGGCATGTGATTGACTCAACACAAATGGTCTCTATCACCAATAATTTGGGCGATGCCAAGACTACCATTACTCATCCGGCGACCACCACCCACTTTCGCTTGAGTGCAGAGGCGCGCGCAGAAGCAGGCGTTAACGATAGCCTTATCCGTTTGTCAGTCGGCTTAGAAGATGTGGAAGATATCATCAAAGATTTGGCGCGTGGTTTAGACAGTTTGTAAAGATAACGGTATAATCACGGTCAACGCATGAACATTACGTTATGAATAACGATTCACTACTATTATACGTATTACTATAAATGACAAAGAGGCAATTATGAATATTCAAGCATTGATGCAACAGGCACAAACGATGCAAAAGAAAGTCGAAGCAAACGTTGAAAACGCTAAGAAAGAATTGGCCAATAAAGAAGTTCAAGCTGAAGCGGGCAGTGGTCTGGTAAAAGTTACTATGACAGGGCGTCACGTGGTTAAGCGTTTGACCATTGATCCAAGCTTACTGGAAGATGAGCCTGATATGATTGAAGACTTAATCGCAGCGGCTATCAATGATGCGGTGCGTCAAGCAGATGAGCTCTATGAAGAAACCATGGCTGGCGCGACCTCAGGCATGGGTCTACCACCAGGTATGCAAGGCATGTTCTAATATCTACGCCAAAAAATATAACTTTTTTATACTCGTTATGTTGATTTTTGGCAGTGATAAGCGACATATTTTATAGTTATTTAGCGATAAGTTATCTGACCATAATGTCTAATAAATGGGGTTGTTATCGACACGATACGACCCCATTTTTATAGCTACGATTTATAAATTAAGTTAAATAAAGGAAGTTACTTTGCTGACAGCCAAATTTGATCAGCTGGTCAAACAGCTGCGTATTTTGCCGGGCGTGGGGCAAAAAAGTGCCCAACGTATGGCGCTACATCTACTTACCAAAAAACGTCCTCAAGGCATGGCGCTCGCCCAAGCACTTGATGAGGCGATGCGCGATATCGTCGAATGTCAGCGCTGCCATAGCTTTAGCGACGAGGCAGTTTGTCCATTATGCCAAGATCCAAGGCGTGATGATGGTTTATTGTGCGTGGTCGAAACCGCCGCCGATGTGATGGCTATCGAGCAAACCGCAGGCTATCGTGGGCGCTATTTTGTTTTAGGCGGTCATTTATCGCCAATAGACGGCATCAGTGCCGATGATTTAAATATCGATCAGCTGGTGTGGCGGGTTAAGCAAGAGCCTGTTGAAGAGCTGATATTGGCAACTGGTACTACTGTCGAAGGTCAAACCACCGCACACTTTATCAGTGAAGCGGTCAGTCGTCATGTCAACAAGGTCACTCGCTTGGCGCAAGGCGTACCGATGGGCGGCGAGCTTGAGTACCTAGATAGTATGACCCTTGGACAAGCCATGCAAAATCGCTCTTTCTTATAGTATGCTGCATAGCAATTTCATAAACTCTCTATAAAAACCAAGTCTTGTCCATTTTATTTGATGAAATTGTTATAATTGTTTTCTTATTCACTTTTATTAAGACGCAGTTTGGCGTTTTATTTTCTCCTATTTATGCAGGTATCTGCCCGTGTCCAACCATGCTTCAACTGCTTCAACTGCTGCTATCCAACCAAATCTCTCAGACAATACTGCTGCTACTGATGATGAGCCCTCAAAACTATCAGTCAATAATGAGGTAGCGCTCGCAGGTTTGCCGCCCGAGCCAGATATCGATGCATTGCTAGATATCGCCGATGAAGCCTCGGTCACTTGGGTACGTCAGCAAGATGGTTTAAAAGAAGTTATCGATGCCTTGGCAACTTGCGGGCGGGTAGCGTTAGATACTGAATTTATCAAGCGCGATACTTATTATCCGCGCTTGGCATTGGTACAGTTAAATGTGGGTGACCATATTTATTTGTTAGATGCCCCGCAACTGCAATTGGCTGAGCTGTGGCAAGCGCTGATGAAAGTGGATGTGGCGATTTGGCATGCCTGCGGTGAGGATTTGGGGATTTTTTATCTATTATCTGGTTGTCCACCATTGACCAATATCTTTGATACCCAAATTGCCCTGTCATATTTAACTGGCCAATTGCAAATGGGCTATCAGCAGGCGCTTGATGACCAATTAGATATGCACATCGATAAAGAACAAAGCCAATCAGACTGGCTACAGCGTCCGCTATCAGATGAGCAAGAGCAATATGCGATTGATGACGTGCGATTTTTGCCAGCGCTTTATTTAAGCCTTGAGTATGAGTTAAAGAAGAAAGGCCTGTTTGAATATGTATGGGCAGATTGCCAGCTTTATGCCAGTGATTTGTATGACGCGCAGCACGTTGAAGATGAGGCGATGTATCTAACGATGGCAGATTATCGTTATACCTCTGAGCAAATGGCGATATTACAAGCAGTGGCAACGTGGCGTGAGGAGCTGGCACGGGCGACCAATCAGCCGCGTACCTTTGTCATAAAAAAACAAGCGGTACGTGAGATTATCACGGAAAAGCCAAGCAACATGCGCGAGTTGGCGCACAAAACCACGATGCACCGTAGTATGCTTCGCCTATATGGTGAAGAGTTGCTCAAGGTGATTAAGGAAGCAAAAAACTTGCATCCTGCTGAACATCCAGACTGCCTATTACCACCCTATCGCTCAAAAAACAAAGTACTGTCAAAAGCGGTACAACACGTGATAGATAAGCAAGCAGAAAAAATCGGCGTGCCTGCTAATGTATTGATGCGTAAAAAATGGCTCGCACAGCTCTACGAAGTGATTGCCTTTGATAAAGATTTAAGCGAACTACCAGAAGGGTTAAAAGGCTGGCGCAATGAGTGGGTGATGCAAATCTTGATTCCGGTGATTAAGGAGCATAAAACCGAGTTGCAGCAGGGTATGGGTATCAATGTTCGCTAAGTGATAAAAAATAGCGTTTATAAGTACTTAGTATTTATAAACGCTTAAGCTCGCTATGGTCAAACTGTCCATGTTGTAAAAAATACTTGGTTTGAGCGGCCACTGTTTTATCGACCAGCATTCCAGTGTGCGAGACGGGCAAGACAATGTGGTCAGTTGCGGCCTCTATTTTGGTTTCTTCTATATATACTGTGCCATCGTGTAGCAGATGTTCTGCTGATGGCATATTATTTGTCTTACGTAGTTTGCGATTATGATACTGCAAAAACAACTGCCCCAAGCCATAAGGGCGATCACCCGCAATTACGCCTAAGGTAATATGCTCCGGTAAGGGTGCGACCGTGCCATCTAGTGCATCGACGTACGAGCGCCCCATCACAGCTGGCGTCAAGCGCCAAATATAATCTGCACAAACACTACCTAAATGCGGTGTCCCAAGCGTTACGCAGCGTCCAATTTGCCATTGCGGATATGCAGTGACAAAATCACGAATAATCAAACCGCCCAAACTATGACCGACCAAATCGATTGGCTGGTCAGGATGATGATGGTTTTCTAGCCAGTCATTTAATCGGGCACTATTGGTTTTGATGCCATCACGCATACTACGATAGCCATATTGGTGGGTGTCAAATCCTGCTACTTGCAAGCGTTTCGCCAATGGCCGCATAATCCAAGCGGTTTGATGCAGACCATGAATCAGAATGACGCGGTTTTTTTGTTGCATGTTCGCTCCAAAAAAGTAAATAGGATATATAAGTAAAAGAACTGATGATATCAACAAATACTATCATTGATTGTGGCAAGTGTTTAATACGATAGACAAAATAAAAACCTCCAAATCAGTAGCTGATTTGGAGGTTTGTTTTTATATTAACTGTTGATAGTTGTTTGAAAACTACATATAGTTTTCGATGCTTGGGCAAGAGCACATGAGGTTCTTGTCACCATAAGCATCATCAACACGTGCCACACTCGGCCAGAATTTATGGGCACGAATGTAAGGCAGTGGGAATGCAGCCGTATCACGGCTGTACGGATGCGACCATTCGCTGCTGGTAATCATCGCCGCGGTGTGCGGCGCATTGACCAACGGGTTGTCTTCTAACGTCCAACCATCGTCGCCAGCTTTGGCTTTCATTGCTTCGGCTTTGATAGATTGTAGCGCACTGATAAAACGATCTAACTCTTCTTTAGACTCAGACTCAGTGGGCTCAATCATCAAGGTGCCCGCTACTGGGAAACTCATCGTTGGTGAGTGGAAACCATAATCCATCAAGCGCTTAGCAATATCGCTTTCAGTGATGCCAGTTTCTTCCTTCAATGGACGAATATCGATGATACATTCATGAGCGACGCGGCCGTTTTTACCGGTATAAAGAACAGGGTAGTGGTCTTTTAGCTGGCTGGCAACATAGTTGGCATTTAATAGCGCAAGCTCAGTTGCTTTTAGCAGACCATCACGGCCCATCATGGCAATATACATCCATGAGATAGGTAAGATACTTGCTGAACCATAAGGTGCTGCTGATACCGCTGAGCAATCATTCTGCGCATTATGCACAGGGCTCAACGTATGGTTGGCCATAAATGGTGCTAAGTGTGCCTTCATACCGATAGGGCCCATGCCTGGACCGCCGCCGCCATGTGGGATACAGAAGGTTTTGTGCAAGTTCATATGCAGTACGTCTGCTCCAACATCAGCAGGCTGCATCATGCCGACCTGTGCATTCATGTTGGCGCCATCCATATAGACCTGACCGCCATGCTTATGAATCAAATCACAAATATGACGGATGCCTTCTTCAAACACGCCATGCGTCGATGGATAAGTAATCATCAAGGCACCTAGATTGGCGCTATGCTCTTCACATTTGGCGGTCAAGTCATCGATGTCTACGTTACCGTTGTCATCGGTTTTGACCACGACTACTTTCATACCCATCATCATGGCGGTAGCAGGGTTGGTACCGTGCGCTGACATTGGAATCAAGCAAACATCACGGTCCGTTTCACCCAATGACTCATGGTAACGACGGATTGCTAATAAACCAGCATATTCGCCTGAAGCGCCAGAGTTAGGCTGCATAGACACTTCATCAAAACCTGTGATGGCTTTCAGTTGCTCTTGCAAGCTATCAATCATCGCAATGTAGCCGGTGACTTGATCGCGCGGTGCAAATGGATGCACATTGGCAAATTCAGGCCACGTAATCGGTAGCATCTCACTGGTCGCGTTCAATTTCATGGTACAGCTACCAAGTGAAATCATACTACGGTTCATCGCCAAATCTTTGTCTTCAAGCGATTTTAAGTAGCGCAGCATTTCATGTTCGGTATGATGCGAGTTAAAGACTGGATGGCTCAAGATGTCGTCAGTACGCAAGTGGGCGCTATCAAGTGACACGCTAGCCACTTCAGGTAAATCATGTGATTTACTAACAAATAGCTGAGTTAAAACGTTAAAGTCTTGCTCATCGCTGATTTCACTGAAGGCGACGCCCAATTTACTGTCGCCCAAACGCCATAAGTTATAGCCAACATTGTCCGCATTTTCAAAAATCTGCGTCGCAAGACTTTCTGAACCACAATCAATAACAACCGTGTCGAAGAACTGCTCATGTACCACATTTAGATTGCTGTCGTTAGCTTGTTTAATAACATTTGCAAAGGCAGTCGCAAACGCATGGATACGAGTCGCGATACGCTTCACGCCACCTGGACCATGATACACCGCATACATACCCGCTAGATTAGCAAGCAATACTTGTGAGGTACAGATGTTTGAGTTGGCTTTTTCGCGGCGGATATGCTGCTCGCGGGTTTGTAATGCCATACGTAATGCAGTATTGCCTTGTGAGTCTTTTGAGACACCGATGATACGGCCAGGTGCTGAGCGCTTGGCTTTATCAGAGAAGGCAAAGTAGGCGGCGTGTGGACCACCAAAGCCCATTGGAATACCAAAACGCTGGGTGCTACCCAATGCCACGTCTGCGCCCATATCGGCTGGTGATTTTAATAGCACCAAGCTCATGATGTCGCTAATAACGCTGACGTAGGTTTTATTTTTCTTTACCGCTGCGATAACGTCGGTTAAGTCTTTTACATCGCCTTCAACACCGACATATTGGAAAATAGCACCGAAATAATCACCTGATTTAGCCAGTTCAAAATCACCGACCACGACTTCCCAACCGAAATATTTGGCACGAGTATTGATGACATCTAAGGTTTGTGGATAGATACGGTCATCAACAAAAAACTGATTTGATTTGCTTTTGCTCACACGCTTTGACATCGCCATCGCTTCTGCCGCAGCAGTTGCTTCGTCAAGTAATGACGCACCAGCCATCTCCAAACCAGTCAAATCAATACAAACTTGCTGGAAGTTTAGCAATGCTTCTAGGCGACCTTGGGCGATTTCAGCTTGATAAGGGGTATAAGCGGTGTACCAACCTGGATTTTCAAGCACATTACGCTGAATAACTGCTGGCATGCGCACAGGCGAGTAACCCTGACCGATATAGCTCTTATTAACCGTGATGTCGTCTGCCATGGTACGTAATTTAGCAAGCGCGGCATGCTCACTCATCGCCACAGGCAAATCTAGCTCTTTATGCAAGCGCACAGGCTCAGGCACGGTATCGTTAATGAAGCTCGCCATGTCTTTATAGCCAACTGCGCTGAGCAGGTCAGCTTGCTTGGTCTCATTTGAGCCTAGATGACGATAGACAAATTCAGCTTCGTTGAATAAACCTTTAAAGGTATCAAACGTTGGGTTTTGAGAAATAGTCATGAGAGTCCTTGGTTAAGGGAGTAATAAAGGGATTGGCTAAAATAACTAATAATGATAACTAACGACGGCTTACAGTTTTAGACGTAATGGACAAACTGCTCTTGATCAAAGCGGAACTGGGTGTTGTAAACGCCATTATCAGCGCGCTCACCAGCACCAATCATCATAATGATATGCTGGTCGTTGCTTAAGTTTAATAGGCGTTTCATAGCAGGCTCATCAAAGCCGCCCATCGGACAGCTATCAAAACCGTGCGCGCGTAGGGCAAGCATTAAGTTTTCAGCGGCAAGGGAAGCATTGTTGGTGGCCCAGTTTTTGGTGTCTTCAAAAGTATAGTAAGGCGACTTGATGGGACCTTTTACGCGTCTAAATACTTGAGTGGCACTCCATTTGGCTGCTGAGACCACATTGGCAGGACCTCGCAAAAAATCCAAGGCAACGACTTTGTTATAGTAGTCCTTGACTTTTTTGGGTACGGGTGTATTAGGGTATTCGCGCAATATCTGCTGAGCGTGCTCCTGCCAGACATCCGTACGAGCAACGATTGCAATCAAGCGTGCGGCGGTTTTTGCTGCGTTTTGATTCATGCAGTTCTTAACAGCGCGTTTGCGATTGTCCGCATTATCAATCACATAAAATTCCCACGGCTGTAGATTGCTCGAGTTCGGTGCTAGCATGGCCAAACGCAGACAGTCTGCTAACACGTCGTCAGGTATCTTTGTATCGGTAAAGCGACGAACGGAACGACGTGATTCAACCACTTCGCGAAACGCTTGCAGCTGCGGGGTATGAGTAGGCGTCGCAATATTGTCTTTAAGGTCAGTGCTAGAGGTCATATTAGAATCCATACTGGGAATTGAATAATCAACTTAGGTCAGTATTGAGCAACTCTTTTCAATAGTGTCTGACAAGTGATAAATACGAGTAAATCGAATAGCAGTTGGCAGTAGTCAATTGAGCGATAAGTATTTGAGAGAAAAGCGTACAGATATCAGCTGACGCCAATATCTGCCATAACAAGTTATATTTTTTAAGCGACATTCTTTAATGTTGCAAAAACCGATATTTCATTTCACTGAAATACCGCTTTTATGCGAGTAGCAAAGCGGCTATTACAGCTCGTTTTCGTACTCGTCAGCTGTCAACAGCGCTTCGTAGTCAGCGATATTGTCAGGCTTCATTCTAAAGAACCAACCTTCACCGTATGGGTCAGAGTTGATGATTTCTGGATCGTCTTCTAATGCTTCGTTGATGGCAACGACTTCGCCTGAAATAGGCGCATAAACGTCAGAGGCTGCTTTTACTGATTCTACGACTGAGATTTCGTCGTCAACGGCGATGATGTCACCCACGTCTGGCAATTCAACAAACACCACGTCACCCAATAGGTCTTGAGCATGGTCAGTGATACCAACAGTGATAGTACCGTCGTCTTCTAGGCGTAGCCACTCGTGGCTGGCGATGTATTTCAGTTCTGCTGGGATATTGCTCATGGTCTCTCTCCTAAGTGATAGAGGATGGTTAACAAAAATAGTGGAAGCTAATAATAGAATTTATAATGACTACGAGTCAAACTGCTGCTTGCCGTTACGGACAAACGGTAGCTTAAGCACACGTACATCGACAAACTTACCTTTACCGCGCAAATCGACTTGAACGCTATCGTCATCGGATAAGCTGGCAGGGACACGGGCAATCGCAATCGAGTTTTTTAGGCTAGGGGAGAAGGTGCCACTGGTAATAAGACCAGTTTGCTCATTGTCCGTGCCTTGATTGATGGTAACGGTCATGCCTTCACGCAATACGCCGCGCGTTGTCAATAGTAAGCCGACCTGCTTCATGGCGGTGTTGTCGTCTTTTGACTGCTGACGCTTGCTTACTAAGGCGTCACGACCGATAAAGTCACGCTCATCTTTTAGCGCCAACGTCCAGCCCATGTTGCACTCATAAGGGCTGGTTTCTTCACTCATGTCATGACCATAAAGGTTCATGCCCGCTTCCATACGTAAGGTATCACGCGCACCAAGGCCAGCAGGTTTAACGCCATTGGCTTTTAATTGCTCAAAAAATGCTGGTGCATCATCGCCATGCATAATCACTTCGACGCCATCTTCACCAGTGTAGCCGGTACGAGCAACGAACCAATCTGTACCTTCGATATCTGTTAAATCAGCACCAACGAAAGGCTTCAGGGCAGCCAATGTATCTGCCCAGCTAGGTTTGGTTTGCGCCAGTTTTTCAACCGCATTTGGTCCTTGCACCGCAATCATGGCAAGCTCTAGACGCTCGGTAAGGGTGATGTCAAAACCTTCAGCGACTTTTTCAAATTGAGCCATGTCTTTATCACGGGTCGCTGCGTTTGAGACGATACGATATTTGGTAGCGTCTTCATTCATCAGGTAGACGATTAAATCATCGATGATGCCGCCTTGCTCATTGAGCATGCCAGAATATAGCGCTTTACCGACGGTTTTTAATTTATCAACATCATTGGCAAGCAGCTTTTGTAGCCATGCTTTGGCATCGCTACCTTTGACATCAACAACAACCATATGTGAGACATCGAACATACCGGCATCGGTACGCACGGCTTCATGCTCTTCAATTTGTGAACCATAATGGATTGGCAATTCCCAACCAGAAAAATCCACCAGTTTGCCATCACTATCAACGTGAGACTGGTAAAGAGGCGTGCGCTTAGGAGCTGAAGTGTTGGCATTTTGAGTGTCGGTCATAACAAATCCTTATGTGTACATCAGTCGTACTCGATAGAGTAATGAGCGATGTGCAGTATCATAGTAGCGAGAAGCAACATTGCAGGGTGCAAGTATTGCAACCAAGGGTAGCACAGAAAAAAAAGATAAAGCAGTAAGCCAAACCAACACTGAACGTCGGTTTAAGCAAAAGCCCTATCTGTCCTGTAACCTGAGATTTTCAACACGAATTATCATTATTAATCTTTGAAAGATTACGCTATAAAAGCAAGCATTGATAATGTCGTATTTTCTCCCCTTCGGTGGGTAAGGCGTCGTCCGTCCTTACCGCTCTCCAGATTTGTTATGCCTTGTGTTTGGGTGTGCTACGCGATTGACAGTAGACAGCGAAACAGTTGTGGCATGTGTTTTTCAGTCCTTTTACCTGAGCGATTGGCAGGGTGGATGCGCCTTCGGTGGTCATGCGACAATGGTAAATGTCGTATCACCAATGCGGTTTGATACGATATTCATTTACAAGATATCTTTTTTGACGATATTTATGCCTGCAGACTCTCTCCTGAAAAACGCTTTTATTATGAAAGGTTCACCGCCCTTTTACAAGTCATCAACGGCGTTAAAGTGGATAATTTTGGCAAAAACCATTTTTTAGCTGCGTAAATAGTTAAAGTACTGGTAAATACCGTGAGATATAGTTGAATAGCACACTGTCATAATTATGATATAGCAATGATTAAGCGAGCTGATTGAATGCGGTTTACCATAGCAGAACGTAAAGCGACTACTGATAATTGCCTGAAATATGCTAACCTATGACCATAGTTTCTGATAGGTTATTGTTATGCACTGCGATATTTATAAATTTCCCAAACACGACGACATGTACATCTATATTGCGCGTCCTGATTATCCTGATGACACTGACGAGATAAAAGATTGGCTTGGGGTGTTACCCAAAGACTTCCGTGCAGGATTGGGTCGTAGCCAGTTTGTCATGCATTTAGATTTGGCAGCTACGCCAACGCTTGCGCGTGTTGATAAAGAAGAGGTATTGGCAAAATTAAAGTCGCAAGGCTATTTTGTACAGTTGCCGCCACAGGACGTTATGCGCCGCCAAGCTGAGCTGCGTGCTCGTGAATCACAGGACAGTATTTACAATTAGCGCGCCTTTTAATAAAGTTTCCATTGTGAGGTGATGTTAAGTCGACTGTGGCTTGCGTCTAAGCCATTTGGTAAAAGACAAGTTTCAAAAGGCTAAATGATAAAAAACGTTACTAAGCAATGGGTAGCATGCATTTTATTAGGAAGTCGTGATAAACTAGCAGCCTAATAATTGCACATGTCGATTATATATTCGGTCTTATTTTAGTACGACAGAACGTACCCTATACCGCTAGGCACATAACGTGTTGTCGGTGATAAACGCAGGTAACTAAACACGCATGGACTGGTTAAAAAGTATCTTACACAGCTTACCATTAGAAGCCATCAGTGACATTCTCGGTGAGATTGCTATTTGGTGGGGTCAAATGGTAAAAGACGTGCCACCCGCAGACTTGCCAATGTATGCATATCTTGGTGGTTCTATTTTGGTGCTGGTCTTATGGGTGCTGGTCGCTCGTGTATTACCAAAGCCGCTAGGCGGTATGAGTTGGATGATAGTATTTGCCGTTTTGCTAGCGCCAGGTACCGCCCTTGGCGACCCAAGCTCGATTGCTCCCGCCAGTATTAGCGTTGTCTATGCCATTATGATGAAAGACTTTGCTGGCGCGATTGCCAATATGCTACCGATTATGGTGGTATTGGTCGTTGGTCTATTTGTTGGTTTTGTTTGGCAGCTGATTCGCGGAGCATTTGAATCCAGTTTAGATAAAGCCCGCAGTCGTACCGCAGAAGATACGCAGGCAACGATGCAGCTAACCACTGGTAATTACTTGGCAGACAATGCTGGTTTAGCAGAGTCATCTGATAATTCGGCATTAATGTCTAAACCTGAAATGGCTAAGACGCAAGTTACTAAGCCTGAAGTGACTGAATCTGAAACTATTACGACGGAAGTAAATAAGACTGAGGCTGATGTTAGTCTGAAAAAAGACAACAAGCCATTGAAGCAAGAGGATAGTGATAAAACTGATAAGCTTTAAATTAGAATTAAGCTTTATTCATTAAGATAAAAGACACCATGCGTGTCTTTTTTTATGTACGCTCTTTTTTATGTGACGCTACCAATATATAAATGTGCTAACTGATGACATGCTCTATTTGAATAATATTGGTTAGTAACTGCGAACGCATGAGTATTTTGGCAATCATAGCGGCTGTGCTAATCTAATTCATTATTTACCATTCATCAATTACTTTCTAATCCCTTTAATTTATAACAATAAATGAGACCTACTTATGACCACCACGACTGATACAAACAAGAAAACTTTTACTGGCACGCAAAGCTATATCGCTACCGAGGATTTGCAGTTAGCAGTCAACGCAGCAATGATGCTACAAAAACCGCTGCTTATCAAAGGCGAGCCTGGTACGGGTAAAACGTTACTGGCCGAAGAGGTTGCCGAGAGTTTGGGTATGCCGCTGATTACATGGCATGTCAAATCGACTACCAAAGCTGAGCAAGGGCTGTACGAGTATGATGCGGTATCGCGCCTACGTGATTCGCAATTAGGTGATGATAAAGTGTATGAAATTGGCAACTATATCAAGCCTGGTAAGTTATGGGATGCCTTTACCAGTAAAGAGCGCAGTGTGTTGCTGATTGATGAGATTGATAAAGCCGATATCGAGTTCCCCAATGACTTACTGCATGAGCTGGATAAGATGTCGTTTTATGTCTATGAGACAGGCGAGACCATCACTGCTGAGCAGCGTCCGGTGGTTATTATCACCTCAAACAATGAAAAAGAACTACCAGATGCATTCTTGCGTCGCTGTTTCTTTCATTATATCGACTTCCCAGAAGAAGAAACCATGCGTCAAATTATTGAGGTGCATTTCCCCGATATCCAAGAAAAGTTGGTCAACGATGCATTAGATATCTTTTATAAGCTGCGTAACGTTCAAGGACTTAAGAAGCCACCATCAACATCAGAGTTGGTTGATTGGTTGACGCTATTATTGGCAGATGACATGGCACAAGAAGAGTTGGAAGAAAACTTGCGCGGTGAAAAATCTATTCCACCACTATATGGTGCATTGCTTAAAAACGAAGCTGATGTGAACTTATTACAGCGCTTTGCCAATATGATGCGTCGTTAAGCGAAAGACCATTTGTCATGAATAAAGCCCATGAAACGGCTTTCTTCGTAACCATATCAGCAACGTCGCCATACAATAATGTCAGCCAATAAGTGATACGTGTCTTATGTTTATCAAATTGTTCTATACCTTACGTACTTACGGCGTGCCCGTCAGTACCCGTGAGCTACTTGACCTAAACGCTGCGTTAGATCAAGGGCTGATGATGCAGCCACATCCTGAGAATCCAGAGCTGTCTACCTTTGCCAGTCGTGAGGATATGTATCGGCTGATTCGACTCTGTATGGTCAAAGACGAGCGTCATTTTGATAAGTTTGACCGTGCCATGGCAGACTATTTCGAAGGGGTTGATAGCCTTGATATGGACGAGCTGTTGTCCAAGTTAACGGACGTCCCAAAAGAATGGTTAGATTTAAAGCTCGACCCAAAAAATCTGACCGAAGAGCAGCGGCGCTTGCTAAAAAAATACGGCTCGCTAGAGGAGCTGATGAAAGCTTTAGAGGAGCGTCTTAAAGAGCAAAAAGAGCGCCATCAAGGCGGTAATAAATGGGTTGGTACAGGTGGGACGTCGCCATTTGGTGCCTATGGCGACCATCCAGAAGGGGTGCGTGTCGGTGGTGAGTCACGTAAACGTAGCGCCGCCAAAGTTTGGGAGCAGCGAAAATACCGTAATCTTGATGACGACAGTCAGCTGGGTACGCGCCAAATTCAAATGGCACTGCGTAACTTGCGCCAGTTTGCACGTACCGGTAGCGCCGATGAGCTAGATATTCATGAGACCATCAAGCGCACTGCCAAAAAAGGTGTGCTCGATATTCATATGCAGGCTGAGCGCCGTAACCGCGTCAAGGTGCTGATGCTGTTTGATGTCGGCGGTAGTATGGATATACATGTGGAAGCGCTAGAAAAGCTGTTTTCAGCGGCGAAGAATGAATTTAAAACGTTAGAGTTTTTTTACTTTCATAACTGCTTATATGATTATGTGTGGAAGGACAATAATCGTCGCCATAGTGCGCCGATGCCTACCTTTGAGCTGCTCAATAAATACGGCCGAGAATATCGCGTTATCTTCGTTGGTGATGCGTCGATGTCGCCCTATGAGCTCATGACCGTAGGCGGTAGCGTTGAATATATGAACAATGAAGCGGGTATTGTTTGGTTAAAAAGGGTATTAGCACACTTTGATAAAGTCGCTTGGCTCAATCCTGAAAACCCTGCGTACTGGCAATATACCCAAACCATCGTCGAGATTAAAAAACTGTTCGACAATAGAATGTATCCCATGACCTTACATGGTGTGGAAGACATGACCAACTATATGGCACGTTAAGCGTAACTTATCGCATTTTTATGATCATTTTAAAATAATAACATGCCTTTGTAAGCAGCCATTATTAGCATAATGGCTGCTTTTTTTTCGGCTAAAGAAAATTTCTTAGCGATACAGTATTGGTCTGGAAAGCCAAATATGTTAACATTCATTTAATATGAATGTTATAGGAGTGCTTTGATTTTTTACTGCGTGGATATCTGACAAACCTTTGTGCAGTCAATCAAAACTTTGTATTCAACCATTTATATCAGCCTTTTTATATAACCCCTTTTTATACAAGAATTTTCATTTATCAATGTGATACATCACTAAGAGACATACCATGGCTTCACCAAAAACCTTAGAAATTGTAAAAGCAACTGTGCCCGTACTTGAAGAACATGGGACGACTATTACTACTGTGTTTTATAAAAATATGTTCGATGAGCATCCTGAGCTGTTGGATATCTTTAACGAAACCAACCAAAAGCTTGGCCGTCAACAGACGGCGCTGGCAATGACAGTATTGGCAGCAGCCAAACACTTGGATAAACTGGCAACGTTATTGCCACAGGTGACGCAAATCAGTCATAAGCATCGCGCTTTACAGATTCAGCCTGAGCATTATCCGATTGTTGGTAAGCATTTAATCGGTGCGATAAAAGAAGTATTAGGCGAGGCGGCGACTGACGATATTATCAATGCGTGGACTGAAGCTTATGATGAGATTGCTTCAGTGTTTATCCAGATTGAACATGGCATGTATGAAGCGGCGATGTGGGAAGGCTTTGAACCTTTCAAAGTCACGCAAAAAATAGCTGTAGCCACAGATATTGCAGCTTTTACGGTAGTACCTGTCAATGAAAACAATCAAAATATTGATTTGGGCAAATTAAATCTAACCGCAGGTCAATATATTACGGTGAAAACTGATCCAAAAGACAGCGATCATATTGCCTTGCGCCACTACTCTTTGTATTCAGCGAGCACAGACAACGGCATTCAGTTTGCGGTAAGACGTGATAATCGTAACGAACATCATGGCTTGGTCTCTAACCATTTACACGATGATTTGGAAGTCGGTGATACGGTGTTGTTGTCGGCACCCGCTGGTGACTTTGCGCTAAACGAGGCATTAATATCACAGAATGAGATTCCATTAGTGTTGGTTAGCGCAGGTGTCGGTGTGACACCAGTACTATCTATGCTCGAGGCGCAAGTGCTGAGCAACCCGCAGAGACCTATTGTTTGGGTATATGCTTGTCAAAACCAATCACATCATGCCTTTAATACTGAAGTAAACGAGCTGTTAGAAAAGGCTGAAAATGTAGAGAAGCATATTTTTTACTTCGAATCTGGGCAGATATTGGATGCAGAATGGCTTGCGCAGTTGCCGAAGCCTGCTGATATTTATGTCTGTGGCTCGATGCCATTTATGGATAGTATGATTGATGCCTTGGTGGCACTAGAGCATGGCGTAGATAGCGTTCACTATGAACCATTTGGTCCAAAAATGAGTTTAGGCGGCTAGTTGTTAGTTATTATCTATAAAAAAGCACTTGGATGACAATATCATCTCAAGTGCTTTTTACTTAATACCCTATCAAAGTGTATTACTCTTGATTTTCGACCATTCCAATCATTACACCCATCTCTTTTTTATCATGTTTATCGATACTAGGTGCATATAATGCCGATGCAATCCCGCCATCTAAAAATAAGGCATTCGGACAGCTTAAGTCATCTTTAAACAAGGAGGCAAACTGATAAAACGTCACAGGCTCATCGCTATTCACAAACTGTATGCTGCCATCACTACAAACGCCTACGCCATTGCGAAACTTGATTGAGCTGCTATCAGGATTAAACTGTGGATGTATCTCATCGTTGATAACCAGCATCGGTCCAGATTGTGTGGCATACCAAGGCTGTGCTGCGTCATTTTTAAGTTGCTCATACAAAGCGTTGCTTTCAGTGATTTGTACGTTGCCAGATTTATCCCACCACATGACCCCATTGGGCAATAGATGAAAGTTGCCGCCACCCTCGTTGAGATTTAAAGCGCGAACCTCTTTACCTTTAATGACTGTATAACCAATTGGCGCGAAACTACCGTTATACATGCCTGCGTTCATAGCAAAGTTGAGCGTTTGGTTTGCTGGTAAGCTTGTCAACAAATTATCGAAGGTAAGTAGAGGTTGAGGATTATTGCCACTGGTATTAGCCTGTTGCCAAAACAGCTGTAGTGAATAACGTTCATTATTAAATGCGTCAGTGTTTACGCTACAAATGCTATAAGTAAATGGCGAATCTTGCGACTGGCATGACCAGTTTTCCGTGTCACTATGTTTCGTATTACTAGTTAATGGCTGACAAGCACTGACGCTTAATGCGAGCAGGGCAATAGTAAAGGGCAGGACAATCGCAGAACTTGGCATCAATCAGTTGTCTTTTATGGTCTGAAGGCAATATATTAGCAGTATTACTAGCGAGCTTTCTATAGACATTCACTCGCTAGCTGTTTATTTATAAGCTCTTTATTTATAACATGGCTACTTATTAGCGATTTAGTTATAGGTCATCTACTCATTGGTAGGTGGAAAGTCGCGAAAAGTATTGTTGACGTTGCCGATTAACTGCCCACCGCCCGTGATGCTAGCGAAGTTTCCAAGGCTCTGTTCTGCCGATGTGGTGGTTTCTCTGCCTTTGTCACGCGAATCTTTGTTGTAAGCAATTAGGGCATCGTTATTGGCTAAGAAGCTATCAGGGTTTGCCATGACCCACATCTGATTAAAGACGTCTGCACGGGCGCTGCTATTCAGCAAGGCGCCTCTATCGGTAAAGTAAAAGAACTTCGATAATAGCTTGATTTGTCCATCATCTAGACGGCGTGCAATGTGATAAGGCTGCAACTGGCTTGGGTGTTGTAGCCCAACCGCACCGACGATATTAGACAGTGATTTGAGTGTGTTTCTATGAAAGCTTGCCACACGCTCAGCTTTGCTAGGCACATCAAGGGCTTTTTGACGATAGGGGTCTTGGGTCGCGACACCAGTAGGACAGGTGTTGGTATGACAAGAGCGTGACTGAATACAGCCAACGGCGAACATAAAGCCACGCGCTGAGTTGCACCAATCAGCGCCTAGCGCAATCATACGAGCAATATCAAAGCCCGAGACGATTTTACCACTAACGCCAAGCTTGATTTTGTCACGGATGCCTGCGCCAACCAAGGTGTTGTGTACCAACAAAAATCCCTCAACCATTGGCATGCCGACGTTATCCATAAACTCAACCGGTGCTGCACCTGTGCCGCCCTCTGCACCATCAATAACGATAAAGTCAGGATAGTTGTCAGCCTCCATCATGGCTTTGACAATTGCCATAAACTGCCAAGGCTGACCAATACATAGCTTAAAGCCGACAGGCTTGCCACCTGATAACTCACGTAGCTGCTGCCAAAAAGCAACCAATTCACGTGGGGTGCTAAATGCTGTGTGCGAAGAGGGCGAGACGCAATCTTGACCTGTCGGTACTTGACGTGTATCAGCAATCTCTTGAGTGATTTTTTCGGCTGGGAGCACGCCACCTTTACCAGGTTTGGCCCCTTGAGACAGCTTAATCTCAATCATTTTAACTTGTGGGTCAACGGCTTTTTCGGCGAAAGACTGCGGATCGAAGTTCCCATAATCATCACGGCAACCAAAGTAACCGGTACCTAGCTCCCAAATCAAATCACCACCGAATTTACGGTGATACGGGCTAATTGCACCTTCACCGGTATCATGCGTGAACCCGCCCATTTTTGCGCCGTGATTGAGTGCCATGATGGCGTTGGCAGACAAGCTTCCAAAACTCATCGCTGAGATATTGAAGACCGACATATTGTGTGGCTGCTGACAACGCTCGCCACCGACCATGATGCGAAAGTCTTGGTTTGCTAAAGGCTGGCTGACGGCGGATTGTAAAAACCATTCTTTACCAGGCGTATATAAATTATCCAACGTACCAAAAGCATTGGTATCGCTGACGTTTTTAGCACGTTGATAGACAAGAGCGCGCTGCTGGCGTGAAAACGGCACTTGTTCTTTATCGTTTTCTAACAAGTACTGACGAATCTCAGGACGGAAGTCTTCAAGCACGTAGCGAATATGCCCAGCCACTGGGTAGTTTCTCAAAATGGCATGCTTTGACTGTATGACGTCATAAATCCCCAAACATACCCCAAACCCACCAAGAATAATCAGCCACCAGTTCATCAGCAACAGCCCTGCTAAAAACAGCAAGGCAGCAGCGGCAAAAGTACTATAACGCAGTAGCACACCGACTAAATAAGGTGAGTTGGTTTTGGGTTCTGGATTCAGATTGGTACGAGATTGGGGCATAACGATACTCAACAGTGATACGTAAATAATAAAAAACGCGATAATAAAAAACAAACCATTAATAACAAAATAACCATGTCATAAACATGGTTATTGAGTATGGATTAAATGCTTAAATTTATCGCGTACATCATACACATATGATATCACTGCGACGGTTTAATTGGGTAACAGAGTGCTAAATTTGCTCTCAGAATGACAGTATTTAGACGTAAACGGCTCTGATTAATTATCTTAAGCAGCTTTCTGATCATTGTTTGGCGCAGAAGGTAAGTAAATGGTATTTAGTGAGACTGGCAAAAGAGTGCAAAGTATTAAAAATAAGATTGACAGTGTCTGGTGGTACCGATGGTCTAAGATTGACACCGATGGTCAGTGTCTGGTGGTAAGGTCTAAATAGTGCCTTGTGAGTGGTAACAGATGCAGGGCATGAGTAGTAAAAAAAGCGTCTACCTGCAGCGCGTGACAGACACGACAGTATTCATATTTTAGGCGCTGCCAAAGCTTCATAGAAACGCTCAATACTTTCTTTAAGCCCCACTACCAATTCTTTCTGCCAGTGCCTGCAATTTAGGCACAATCGTCGCCGTATATTCATCTGCTTCCCAGTTGGCACTAGGCACACTGGCATTGAGTGAATACGCATACTGCCCAGTGGCAACGTCAAAAACACCAACGGCCACGGCCAATATATCGGTAGAAAACTCCCCATCTGATACCGTATAACCATGCAATCTATAATGCTCTTCTGCACCAAATAAAGCCAACTGCGCGTACTTATAATCTTCTGTAGATAAGTGCTGTTGTAAATTACTAAGAATCACACTCTGTCTTGCTGGCGAGCTGGCCGCATAAAAAGCGCGCCCAATAGCAGTACGGGCGACGGGCACTGCCGAGCCAACTTGCAAATTGACTGACAGGCGAGCAGGGCTACGACAACAAGCGTGATAGCGCATTTCTCCTTCGACCTCGGTTGCTAAATTCACCGATACTTCATTGCTACTGGCAAACTGTCGTAGCAACGGCTCAGCTGCCGCCACCATGTCGTGACGACTCCACGCCGTTGCGCTGAGTCTCACTGCGCTACTGCCAAGCTGATACTGTCCGTGCTCGGTCATGCGTAAAAATCCAAGCGCCATTAAAGTATGAATAAGACGGGTGATGGTTGCTTTTGGCAAGGCGGTCATTTGACACAATTGCTGATGGCTGAGCTGCTCATGCTGCTCAAAGGCTGCCAATAAAGTCAGTCCACGCCCCAGTGCGGTGACAAACTGCCGGTCATTATCGTCCTTACTTTGCTCAAGAATGGTGGTCATTCGATCGAGTAGTGGCAGAGCTGCCGATACATTCTTAGTCATTTTATGCTCAATTTTTTTGATAAAGGTTTACAGCGCGGTAAAACTTTGTTTAAATAGATTTAAATTATGAAACTAAGTTTCGCACAGCGGAATAAGCAAGTCAACAACCTGTGCAGTCAATTTTTTTATTAATAATTGTTCGTTAATCACTACTCGTCGGTCAGGAAGACTGACATCAAGGAGATCCACATGGCAACATCTACGCGTCCAAGTTTCGATTGGGAAGATCCGTTTTTATTACGCGACCAGCTGACTGATGAAGAGCGCATGGTCACGGACAGCGCCCGTCAGTTTTTTCAAAAAGAGTTGATGCCTGGCATTATCGAAGCCAATCGTAACGAGAACTTTGACCGTAACATCATGCGTCAAATGGGTGAGATGGGCTTGCTTGGCGTAACGATTGAAGGTTATGGCTGTGCCGGTTTATCAAGTGTTGCTTATGGTCTGATTGCTAAGGAAGTAGAAGCGGTTGATTCTGGCTACCGCTCAGCGATGAGCGTACAGTCAAGCTTGGTCATGCATCCTATCTGGGCGTATGGCACTGAAGAGCAAAGAGAGCGTTATTTGCCTAAGCTTGCGACTGGTGAATATGTCGGCTGTTTTGGTCTGACCGAGCCGGATTCAGGCTCAGATCCTTCATCAATGTCAACGCGTGCACGCGCTGTGGATGGCGGTTATGAGCTGACGGGTAATAAAATGTGGATTACCAACAGCCCTATCGCTGACGTTTTTGTCGTTTGGGCAAAAGATGACGCCGGTGAGATTCGCGGCTTTGTTTTAGACAAAGGCATGAAAGGGTTATCAGCGCCGAAGATTGAAGGTAAGTTTTCACTACGTGCTTCAGTTACCGGTGAAATCGTTATGGACAAGGTATTTGTCCCTGAAGCCAATGCTTTCCCAGATATCCATGGTCTAAAAGGGCCATTTGGTTGCTTAAATAAGGCCCGTTACGGTATCGCATGGGGCGCGATGGGTGCGGCTGAGTTCTGCTGGAAGGCAGCACGCCAGTACACGCTAGACCGTAAGCAATTTGGTCGTCCGCTCGCCGCAACGCAGCTCGTACAATTGAAGCTTGCCAATATGCAGACAGAAATTACCTTGGGTCTACAAGCGGCGCTACGTGTTGGTCGTCTGATGGATGAAGACAATGCTGCGCCTGAGATGATTTCACTGATTAAGCGTAATAACTGTGGTAAGGCGCTCGATATCGCGCGTATTGCTCGTGATATGCACGGCGGTAACGGTATCTCTGATGAGTTCCATGTCATTCGCCATGTGATGAACTTAGAAGCGGTCAACACCTACGAAGGCACGCATGATATTCATGCGCTTATCTTAGGCCGTGCGCAGACGGGCATTCAGGCATTCTTTTAAGTATTTTTAGCTAATACAACTGTATTGCATAACGTACGTTGCTGCTTGGCTTTTTGTTAACAACAGCATTAATAGTAGCGTACGTTTTCAGTTGTTTTTCATGATTTCACTGCTGAGCCATTAAATCATGAAGAACAATTTTTTATCAAAGAATAAGTTACATAATAAGGGAAGATTATGACTGATATGGCAAAGGGTGCATTGCACGGTATCAAGGTGCTCGACTTGTCGAGAGTATTGGCCGGTCCTTCTTGTACCCAAGTGCTTGCCGATTTGGGCGCTGAAGTCATCAAGGTTGAGCGTCCACATATTGGTGATGAAACGCGTCATTGGGCACCGCCAAAATTCAGCGATGACACCTCCGCTTATTACGCCACTATTAACCGCAATAAAAAATCCCTCACCGTCGATATCACCACGCCTGCCGGACAAACCATTATCAAGCAGCTGGTTGCCGATAGCGATATCGTTGTTGAAAACTTTAAAGTTGGCGGGCTGAAAAAATACGGCTTAGATTATGACAGTCTAAAACAAGACAACCCGCGCCTTATTTATGCGTCATTGACGGGCTTTGGTCAAACCGGTCCAGACGCCAAGCGCCCCGGTTATGACTATATTATTCAAGGCTTGTCAGGGCTGATGAGTATCACCGGTCCAAGCGATGGTGAACCGCATAAGGTGGGTGTGGCAGTCGTCGATTTATTCGCAGGATTGCAGCTGACCATAGGTATTCAAGCGGCCTTATTAGCGCGTCAAAATACCGGACTTGGGCAGCATGTCGATGTGGCATTGCTTGATAGTGCGCTTGCGATGCTCGCCAACGTTGGTATGAATTATTTGGCATCGGATAAGGTGCCACCTAGACTCGGCAATCAGCATCCCAATATTGTTCCTTATCAAGTGTTTGCAGGTCAGGGTGACGCGCATTTTATCTTAGCTTGTGGTAATGACAGTCAGTTTGGCAAGCTTTGTGGTGTGTTGGGCGTTGATTGGCATAGTGACAACCGTTTTGCGACCAATCCACAACGCGTTGCCAATCGTGAGCTACTTTGTGATGAATTGGCTAAGCAATTTGCCGAGCAACCTCGCAGCTATTGGTTAGATGTGCTGGATAAAGCGGGTATTCCTTGTGGGGCGATTCATAATATCGCTGAGGCATTGGCGATGCCGCAAGCGCTGGCACGTGAGATGGTGGTTGATTTTGTGAAACAAGGTAGCCCTGTTCGAGCGCTTGGTAGCCCGATTAAATTATCCGCCTCACCGGTTACTTATCGTACGCCGCCACCGCAATTGAGCGAGCATACCGATAATACGCTTGCTGATTTGGGCTATGACAGCGAAATGATAGCCAAGCTGAAAGCCGATGGGATTGTTTAGTTAAGCATCAAAAAAAGCACCATTGGAAAAAATGTTCAACAAAGGAATGTTAAGCATGAAAATATATAGCCATGAAAATCTCAGTTTGCATAGACCGTTACCGTATTTCTCTTATGGCAAGATGCATGAGCCGTTAGAAATACCAGAACGCATGATCGAGTTGTTAAAGGCGCCAGCGGCATTAGGTTTAGAGGTAACCACTGCCACCGATATCGGAATGGGGCCAATATTGGCGGTTCATGATTTTGGTTACGTAGATTTTCTCAAGCATGGCTATGATGAATGGATGGCTGTTGAGGAAGATTTGGGCGCACAAGTGCAAACAGGGGTTTTTTTGCCGTATGACAATCCTGGTATCGGCATTATGGCAAAGGCTGCTAAATATCAGGCAGATGATAGTGCGCCCATCAGTGAGCATTCTTGGACGTCTATCTATTGGTCGGCACAAACGGCGCTGAATGCTGCTGAGGCCTTATTAAATGAAGATGCATCAAGTGCTGAGCGTGGGCAACATAATATCCAGCTTTGCTTTTCACGGCCGCCTGGTCACCATGCGCGCAAGAGCGCGGCGGGCGGGTTTTGTTATCTAAATAACGCCGCCATCATCGCCGAGCACCTACGGCAGAAATACGCAAAGATCGCCATTATAGACACCGACATGCACCACGGTCAGGGTATCCAAGAGATATTTTACGAGCGCAGTGATGTGCTCTATACCTCGGTTCATGGTGATCCGGTTAATTTTTATCCAGCCGTCACTGGTCATGAGTTTGAAAGGGGCAAAGATGCGGGCGAAGGCTATAACGTCAACTTCCCGATGCCACATGGCACCGATGAAGCTGGGTTTTTTAAATATGTTGATAAATCTATCGAGGCGATGACGCTATTTGACCCTGATGTCATCGTTCATGTGTTGGGCTTTGATGTGTATAAAGACGATCCAGAAGCCAGATGTGAAGTCACTACCGAAGGATTTACCATATTGGCGCAAAAGCTGAAAGCGTTAAACAAACCGTTAATTGTCTTGGTTGAAGGCGGTTATTACCTGCAAAAGCTCAATGACAATTTGCAAGCATTTTTATCAGGGCTGATTTCAGAAGATTAGCAATTATCCTCAGAATAACTGAAATGATTGGAAATAAACAAGGAACTAACGAAAAGCGTTTAGGCCTTATTGATGAGAAATAAAGCCCAAACGCTGCTCAATCTGCTCTGCCAATTCAATCAGGACAGCACTGACCTCAGCTCGTTTGGATTCATACTCTGCTTGCAAAAAGCTGACCGCCATACCTGCTACGGCATTACCTGACGCATTGCGAATATAAGTGCCAAGGCAATACATGCCTTCGCGCAGTTGCCCATCGTCAAGAGAGATGCGACTGTTTTGGATAGCCGTCAGCTCAGTGGACAAATCGATAAAGTTATCGACACCATGCTGGGTAATAGGCGTGGGGAAACCGCTGGCATAGATGGACTTTATGCTGTCCATAGAAAAGGTGGAAAGCATGGCTTTACCGGTAGCAGAGAATACTGCCGGCACGCGAACACCAGCGCGGAAAGTAAAGCCGAGCGGAGCGGGCGCTTCATGACAGGCCAAAAACACCACTTCACCAAAATCGAGCTTGGACAAAGTTACCGTATGCTGAAGCAGGGTAGGATACTGGACAATAAGGTCTTTAAATAGCTGAATGACGCCTTGCTGCTGCTCATATTTGCCCGCCCAATACATCAAATATGAGCCCAAATGAAAGCGGCTATCGCTGTCTTTATAGATAACATGCTTAGCCAAAAGACTTTGCAAAATGTTGTGGGTTGAGCTGCGCGGCAGGTTAAGCTCTTTGGCAATATGAGCCGCCGTTAAAGGCTGGGCGCTGTCGGTTATCAAATCTAAAATCTGAAAAGTTTTGTCCAAAGCAGGAACGGCAGTGGTGCTCATAAGGAACCTATAAAGTCGGTAAAATTAAAAAAACATCAAAATAAAGTGCTAAATCATCACAAAATTGATAATAGGGGTTGCAAATATGCGTCCATCATTCTTATAATGATGTCTCATATATAGAATAGATGTTCAGTATATTGAACAAATAACAAGTTATCAATAATTATTTAAGTCATAACCTTTTATTTATTGTTAGGTTTTTTATCGCTATAAATCTGCAAACTCTATCTGCAAAATAACATTGACAAGGAGTGTCAACATGTCACAACTGCCACATACGCTAACGCTATCAAACTCAGACTTACTCAAACAGCAATGCTACATCAAAGATGGCTGGCACGGTGCTAGTGATGACGCGACCATTGACGTCAGCAATCCTTTTAATGGCGAGATTATCGGTAGCGTGCCCAGCCTGACGACCGACGATGTCAATGATGCGGTTGCGGCTTCTCATGAGGCGCAAATCACGTGGGCGGCCAAAACCCCAAAAGAGCGCGCTGAGCTACTACAAAAGTGGGCCGACCTTATCGATGCCAACAAAGAAGATTTGGCCATCATTATGACCGCCGAGCAAGGCAAACCTTTAACCGAGTCACGCGGGGAAGTTGGCTATGCCAATAGTTTTATTCGCTGGTTTGCTGAAGAAGGCAAGCGTGTTTACGGCGATGTTATCCCTGCCAATCAAGCACAGCTACGCCATGTCATCCTAAAACAGCCTGTCGGTGTTTGTGCGGCTATCACGCCTTGGAATTTTCCTGCAGCGATGATTACCCGTAAAGCAGCCCCTGCACTCGCAGCAGGCTGTACCATGATTATCAAACCTGCAACCGAAACGCCATTTTCTGCCTTGGCACTGGCTGCCTTGTCTGAGCAAGCGGGCATTCCTGCAGGCGTTATCCAAGTCGTCACAGGCAAATCATCAACCATCGGCGATATCCTAACCGGCGATGCGCGCATTCATAAACTGTCATTTACCGGCTCTACCGAAGTTGGTCGCACCTTGATGGCTCAATGCGCGCCAACCATCAAAAAACTGTCATTAGAGCTCGGTGGCAATGCGCCATTTATCGTCTTTGATGATGCCGATCTTGAAAAGGCCGCTGAAGGCTTAATCGCCTCTAAATATCGCAACGCCGGTCAAACTTGTGTTTGTGCCAACCGTGTCTACGTGCAGGACAGTATCAAAGACAAATTCCTAGATGTATTTGTGAAAAAAGTCGCTGAGCTGAATGTCGGTAACGGCATGGACGAAGGCGTCGATATTGGCCCATTGATCAATAAAAAAGCGTTAGAGAAAGTACAAGCACTGCTAAAAGACGCGTTAGATAAAGGCGCAACCCTTATCACGGGCGGCAGCACCAATGGCGCATCAGAGCTGACTTATAACCCAACGGTGATTACCGATATCAGCAGTGACATGGATATCGCCCATGAGGAGATATTTGGTCCTATCGCCACTATTTTTACCTTTAAAGATGAAGACGACGTCATTCGTCAAGCCAACGACACTATTTATGGATTGGCGGCTTACTTCTACAGTGGCAGTTATGCACGCTCATGGCGCGTCACCGAAGGTTTAGAGTACGGCATCGTCGGTCATAATACCGGTCTCATTTCTACCGAAGTCGCACCATTTGGCGGCGTTAAGCAATCGGGCTTTGGCCGTGAAGGCTCAAAATACGGCATCGAAGAATATGTTGTGACCAAATACTGGTGCTCTGATGTTAGTTAATAGCTGGAGCTGATAGTTAGCTGTTTCATGTTTTAACCGTTTGATTTTTAACCAGTATTTAACGGGATTCAGCAGCAGGAATCCCCAATATTGCTAAACCTTATTCTATAAACCGCCATCACATCACTGGCATCTACGTAAAGAAGAAAGAAAAGGATATTCTTATGACTACTACCAATCAATCATTACTTGAGCGCCGTAAAGCGGTATTGCCAACCGGACTTGGCGTTGCCTTTCCTATCTTTGCCGAAAAAGCAAAAAATTCAGAAGTGTGGGACGTTGAAGGCAATCGTTACATTGATTTTGTCGGTGGTATCTCAGTACTAAATACCGGTCACAGCCATCCAAAAATCACTCAGCGTGTGCATGAGCAACTAGACAAGTTTACTCATACTGCCGCGCAAATGATTAACTATGAATGCTATGTCGATTTGGCCGAAAAATTGTGTGAAAAAGCGCCAATCAGCGGTGATACCAAAGCGTTCTTTTTGACCACTGGTGCTGAAGCCGTTGAAAACTGCATCAAGATTGCCCGTGCCAAAACCGGTCGTCCGGGTGTCATCTCTTTCGTTGGCGGTTGGCATGGTCGCACACTAATGTGCATGAGCCTAACGGGTAAAGTATTGCCATACAAAAAGAACTTTGGTCCGATGCCAGGTCCTGTGTTTCATGCGTTATTTCCAGCTGAAGAGTTAAATGTCACTGAAGCACAAGCATTGCATAGCCTTGAGATGATTTTCCAAGCGGATATCGACCCAAGTGAAGTGGCGGCGATGATTATCGAGCCAGTACAAGGCGAGGGCGGTTTCCATCAAGTGACACCATCGTTTGCCAAGTCTTTGCGCGAGATTTGCGATGAGCATGGCATTGTGCTGATTTTTGATGAAGTACAGTGTGGTTTTGCCCGTACGGGTACGTTGTTTGCCACCGAGCAGTTGGGCGTTGAGCCGGATCTAATGACCAGTGCCAAGAGCTTGGCAGGTGGTTACCCTATCTCTGCCGTTATCGGTCGCGCTGATATCATGGATGCGCCGCAAGTAGGCGGTTTGGGTGGTACTTATTCTGGTAACCCACTGGCTTGTGTGGCTGCATTGGCAGTGATGGAAGTCATCGAAGAAGAAAACCTGCTTGAGCGTAGTGTTGAGATTGGTGACAAAATCGAAGCTTTCTTAAAGGGTTTAAACTTAAGCAGCATTGGTCATATTCGTCATAAAGGCGCGATGTTAGCGTTTGAATTAATCGATAGCGATGGCAAGCCTGATGTTGAAGCAACGGCCAATTTAAAAGCCAAAGCATTTGAGCAGGGCTTACTACTAGCGTCTTGCGGCATGTATGGCAACGCCATTCGTGTGATGGTACCACTGACGGTTGAAGATGAAGTGCTACAAGAAGGTCTTGATATTATTAAAGCTATATTAACGGCGTAATTAGTACTGAGTTAATAGGTACTTAACTGATAGATATGAGCCAATAGGTACTGAGCTAGTGGTTGATAGAACAGCAAGATTGCCCATATGGCACTCGCTTTGAGTACATTTTTTTACAACGGCGCCTTGCAAATCAAGACGCCGTTGCTGTTTGTGCTATTTGCAAATGCAACAGTCAGTGCATAACAGCGTGGACGAAAAGGTATATATGATAATTATGATGGGTACTATCCCACTAAACAAAAAATAGTGTAACCATAAAAGGTTAACACGGATGACACACAGACAAGGAGCAGGTTATGTCTGAATTAAAAAAATCGTTAGGGACGCTAGATATTATCGCCTTAGCATTTGGAGCGATGGTCGGTTGGGGCTGGGTAGTCTTAGCGGGTGGATGGATTTTATCTGCTGGTACATGGGGCGCGATGCTAGCGTTCTTGATAGGCGGATTGGCCGTGATACTGATTGGTGTGACCTATGCTGAGCTTGCCGCATCGATGCCAATTACCGGCGGTGAGCATACTTATACGCATCGGGCGTTAGGGGTTAATGTCTCCTTTATCTGCTCATGGAGCATTCTATTTGGCTACTTCTCCGTAGTCGCGTTTGAGGCAGTCGCCTTGCCGACCGTCGTAGAATACTTCATTCCCAATTATAACCAAGGGTATCTTTGGACCATCGCTGGCTGGGATGTCTATGCCACTTGGGTCGGCGTTGGGATGCTTGGCTCAATCATCGTCACTTGGCTAAATATACGTGGTATGGAGGTCAGCGCATGGTTCCAAAAGACCGCAGTACTGGGCATTTTATTTGTGGGTACGCTGCTGTTCATCGGTGCTGTTTTATTCAATCCTGAAAGCTCAAACTCGATACAAGCACCAGCCTTTATTGGTGGTATCGGCGGTATGATGGCGGTTATTGTCATGGTACCGTTCATGTTTGTCGGCTTTGACGTCATCCCGCAGGCAGCAGAAGAGATTGATTTAACGCGCCCCAATATCGGTAAGTTTTTGATTATCTCAATCGTTGTTGCGGTGATGTGGTATGTGGGTATCGCGTGGAGCGTAGGCACGACGTTGCCACTGGTACAAGCAGAAAACTCAACCCTCGCCACGGCCGACGCGATGACCAATGCATGGCAAGGCAAGTGGGCAGGTATTCTGTTAGTGATTGGCGGTGTGCTTGGTATTCTATCGAGCTGGAACGCTTTCTTAATTGGTGGCAGTCGTCTGCTGTATGCCATGTCAAAAGCACATATGTTGCCGGCATTTTTAGGCAAATTACATCCAAAATATAAAACACCATCAAACGCCATCTTATTGATTGGTGGTTTGGCGACCTTAGCCCCATTGTTCGGTCGTAAAATGCTGGTTTGGATTGTAGATGCCGGTGGTTTTGGTATCGTTATCGCTTACACCTGTGTGGCTATCTCTTTCTTAGTACTACGTTACCGCGAGCCTGATATGGTACGCCCATTTAGAATACCAGCAGGTAAACTGGTCGGTATGATTACGATTGCGTTAAGTTTTGGTCTGTTGATGCTCTATATGCCAGGTATGCCATCGGCGTTGACGCCGATTGAATGGTGGATTTTCCTGGGTTGGACGGTGTTAGGTATCGTACTGTATAGCTATGCAAGGATTAAGTATCCAGGCATTAGCGAGTCGATTATGACGGAAGAATTGCGTCAATTAAAAATCGTCAACCAGTTGTGGCTAAAAGACAACCCGCCTAAACGCTAAGGTGTTTAAGGAGAGATTCTCTAAAAAGAAGGGGCTTATAATAGCCCCAAAAAAGAAGCCTAACAGTCAATGTTAGGCTTCTTTTTTATCACTGGGAGTGGCTGAGGTTATTTAAGACATATCGCGAATGAGCTTATAGTTTAAGAACTCAGTGATACCCAAGTTACCAAGCTCGCGTCCAAAGCCTGAACGCTTAACGCCGCCAAATGGCGTATTAGCTTCAGTACCAGAAGGAGCATTGATCGTAACCATACCGACTTCAAGCTTTTCAGCAATATCAGCGGCTAGATTGGCATCTTGGGTCTGAATAGAAGCCCCTAAACCGAAAGGCACGTCGTTGGCAATCTTGATAGCATGTTCGATATCTTTTGCTCTATACATGACTGCTACAGGGCCAAATAGCTCTTCACGATAGACATCCATAGACTCATCAACATCCGCTAGTACAGCAGGAGCAAACCAAGCGCCTGGCTTGTCTTTAACGATACCGCCTTCTACTAGTACTGTGGCACCTGCTTTTACCGCGTTATCTAACTGATTTTGTAAGTTAGTAGCTGCAGCCTTTGAAGATAGGGGACCAATAAACGTTTGATTATCCAGTGGATCAGAGAGGCTCATGCTCTGCACTGTATCAGTGAAGCCTTTAACGAATTTGTCATAAACAGATTCAACGATAATCATGCGTTTAGCCGCATTACAGGCTTGTCCTGTATTACCAAAGCGACCCGTAATAGCATTTTTTACAGCTTGCTCAATATCAGCGTCTTCTGCCACAATGAAGGGATCTGAGCCGCCAAGCTCTAGCACAACCTTTTTAAGCGCGCTGCCTGCTTCTTTAGCAACCGCTGCACCCGCGCGCTCAGAGCCTGTCAATGATACGCCTTGCACTCTTTTATCATGAATGATAGTAGCGGCTTGCTCATTGGTTGCGTAAATATTGTTATAAACGCCTTCTGGAAGACCAGCATCCGTTAGCATTTGGGCGATGACCTCTGCTGTCTGCGGACACTGCGGTGCATGCTTTAAGATAATCGTATTACCTGCCATCGCGTTTGGCGCAAAAAAACGAGCTACCTGATAGTGAGGATAGTTCCATGGCATAATGCCGAACAACACACCTACTGGGAATTTTTCTACTAAAGCTGAGCCGTTATCAACATCGATCTTGTCAGGAGCCAATTGCTCTTCTGCATTGTCTGCATAGTAGCGAAAAATCTGGGCGACTAGGCCAAGCTCACCTTTACCTTGCGCGATAGGCTTACCCATCTCTTTGGCGATAATATCTGCCAGCTCGTCTTGACGCTCATCATAGATATCAGCGACTTTATGCAGTATTTTGCTACGCTCTTCAAAAGAAGTTTGGCGCCAATCCTGATAAGCACTTTCTGCTTTTTCAATAGCTTGCTGGACATCTTGTTCGGTAGCAGTAGGATAGGTAGCTTCTACTTCGCCTGTGGCTGGGTTGGTTACTTGATATTCGCTCATAAGTGTTCCTTGGATTAAAATCCGTTTTTGGTTATATTTCTAAATACTTTATTTTTTATCATAAAGCGCGTGGATAGTTCTTATGATTGTCAGTCATTCTGTAATCGGTAAGGCTTATTTTGAAAATATGCTAAACCATACTAAAAAAGTATCTTTAGCGAGTCTACCAACATTCTAGTGTTATCGCTTGACAGCTGGCTGCTGCTGGGTAATACAATGGATATTACCGCCTCCAAAGACAATCTCTTTCGTCCGTACTCCCATTACATGATGACGAGGAAAGACTTTTTCAAGCTGCGCAATGGCTAAACTGTCATTTATATCATCATATTGCGGTACGATAATGGCATCATTACAGATCAAAAAATTGGCATACGAAGCGATACATATATCACCTGTACGACGTGGTTTAGCATCATCAGACTGCTCAACGTCATAATTTTCAGGCAAAGTTACGGGGTCTTTAGTACAACAAAGCTTGTGAACTTTCAAACGTCTGCCTTTAGCATCCGTCATATTTGATAGCTGCTGGTAGGTTTTTTGCGTAGCATCATAAAAAGGATGACTAGGATCATCAGTGAATAAGCAAACCACTTCACCGGGACGGGCAAAGCAGGCAATATCATCGATATGACCGGTAGTTTCATCAGGATCGATACCTTCATCAATCCACAGCACTTTTTGAACATTGAGATAGGCTTTTAGTTTGTCCTCAATCTGCTGCTCGTTTAGATGCGGATTGCGTCCTGGACTCAGCAGACACATACGTGTGGTCAACAGCGAACCTTCGCCATCAACATGAAACGCGCCGCCTTCCATGACAAAACCATCGGTGCGGTAGCGTCTAATACCAAGATAGTCACATAAGCGTGCCGCCAACTTGTCATCGTCATCCCAAGGTGAGTAAAGACCATCATAGGCTCCGCCCCACGCATTAAATGTCCAATCACAGGCGCGCAGCTCACCTTTATCATTGATTAGGAATGTCGGGACAATATCACGTGCCCACGCATCATTGCTGGGCATAGATATAACGTCGATATTATTAGGTAAGCTATCGCGGCAAGATTGATAGTCAGCAGGATTGACCAGTACGCTAACGTCACAAAATCCCTTAATTGCCAAGGCAACATCAGCATAGGCCTTCTTTGCAGGAGTAGCCTCTTGACGCCAGTTGTCCGCTCGATATGGCCATACCATCCATACCTTTTGTATTGGCTCAAATTCCGCTGGCATATAAAAACCATCTTCCCGTGGCGTTGAGCCCGTGATCGTGATGGGTGGATTCGCTAGTGATGACATATAAAGTACCTTGTTTTCGGGCAAAACAGTGTTCAAGATAATGGGTTTACCTCAGTAAGCATTATCAGTGGCTCAGTAACGCGCCGTACATAGAAGGGCGGCGGTCACGAAAGACACCCCATTGACGTCGCTCGATTGCCAGTTTGTCTAAGTCAAAAGTGGCAGTAATCACGTCTTCTTTATCCTTCGATGATTCTTGGATAATCTCGCCGCGACCATCGGTGATAAATGAGCTGCCGTAGAATTCTAGCGTGCTGTCATTACCATTTTGGCTGATGGTTTCTGTGCCGATACGATTAGCAGCGACGACTGGCATGAGGTTGGCGGCGGCGTGTCCCTGCATACAGCGCTGCCAATGACCTTTTGAGTCGATACCCAGTGTTGGCTCATCACCAATCGCAGTCGGATAAAAAAGTATCTCGGCGCCCATCAGCGCCATACTACGGGCGCACTCAGGGAACCATTGATCCCAGCAGATACCGACGCCTATCTTAGCGTATTTGGTATTCCAAACCTTAAATCCGGTATCACCAGGAGTAAAGTAGAACTTTTCGGCATAAGGAATACCATCTGGTATGTGAGTCTTACGATACGTACCCAGTATTTCACCATCAGCGTCGATGACAGTCACGCTATTAAAAAAAGTATTGCCTGACTTTTCATAAAAACTAATCGGTATTACCACTTTTAGTGCTTTAGCCAGTTTTTTGAAGTGATTGATAGCAGCATTATCAGTGACTGTGGTCGCAAGTTTGAAGTAATTAAAGTCATGAAGCTGGCAGAAGTAGGGTGTCTCAAACAACTCTTGTAGCAAGATAATGTTGGCACCAGCTTTAGCAGCTTTGGTCACTAAATCAGTGGCGGTATTGATATTTTGCTGAATATCCCAGCCACACGTCATTTGGGTGGTCGCAATCGTTACGTTTCGCATAACCTAAATCCTTTTAGAGTTGAATACATACGCTCGAATAGTAAAGAAGATATTGTAATAAAGAAAAAAGCGGCTTGTAAAAGTGAATAATGGGCAACCACCAATCCGTAATTGCCCATACTCTAATCATATGATGACCATGCTCATCTATGCTAAACCATCATTACGCCATCATATAGCCCAAACCTAGGAAGGTCACGACGGACAATACTGCACCAAGCATCGCATAGGGGAACTGCGTAAAGGCATGCTGCATAGGAGAGCAACCAGCGCCCTGTGCTGCTAATAGCGATGAATCACTGAAGAAACACGCATGGCTACCAAATGATGACGCTGACAACAATGCGCCAATCATGAGTGGCGTGCTAACGCCGAGTGCCATCGATACTGGGAAGACAATTGGCATGGCCAAAACATACAAACCCCAGCTTGATGAGGTTGCAAAAGTTAGAAAAGCCATGACCGCAAAGATGACCGCAGGGAAAATGATAATCGTCATGTAGGGCGTGATAGCGTCGATGACATACATGGTCATACCAAGCTCATCATTGATTGCTTTTAAGAAAAAGCCACCAACCACAGTCGATAGTGGATAAAGCATGACTTTAAAGCCTTTAAAGATTGCCTCAACCTGTGTCTCAAAGCTCAAGATACCTTGAACCCAATAGACAACAACGGTCACAAAACAGGTCAATAGTGCCCCGCGTAACAGATCGATCTCAAAATAAACGGTTGAGATAATCAACAAAATCATTGGGAAAGCAAAGTTCATAATATTTGCTTTGAAGGACAGTTTGCGTTTTGCTTGAACGTTTGAGACCAACTGTTCTTCTACAAAGGCTTCAGGGACAGGGTTACCGGCTTTGGCGCGAGCCTCAGCTTTTTTCATTGGACCCCAATCGCCTAGAATGCCATAAGCAACCAAGAATACAATGATAAGGGCAAACCAAGCATAGGCCATAAAAGGAATGGCGCTGATATAAAGCCCAATGCCTTCACCATCTCCAGCGACGCCGTTCTCTTCTAATAGACCCGCGAAGTATACTGCCCAAGTCGAGATAGGGACGATGATGCACATCGGTGCTGCAGTTGAATCGACGATATAAGCCAGTTTTTCGCGAGAAACGTTGTAAACGTCAGTGAGCTTTTTGACTGAAGTAGATACTGCTAGACAGTTCAAATAGTCATCAATAAAAACCACCACACCCAAGGCGAAAGTGGCTAGCAATGATTGGCGACGTGACTTAATGATTTTTTGTAACCATTCACTAAACCCATCGAGACAGCCACTGATTTCAAGCAGTTGAATAAGACCGCCCATCAAACCACAAACCAAGACAATCCAGATAATGGTTTCATTACCCAGTACCATCGACATATTGTCTGCAAAAGGAGAGATTAAATCAAAAGGATTGAGCATAACAAGGCCGGCGACACAGCCTGCAATCATAGACTCAAAAGGTCGTCTAGAGACAATGGCAGTCACTAGTACCAATAATGTTGGCAGTAAAGATAAAGCACCCCAAGATTCACCTGGGTCACGGCTAGTAGATAGCCAAGCAAAAGCCAGATAGATGACGACTGCCACTATCAGTGTTAGAAATACTCGCTTGTTATGATACTGTCCTTCGACAGCATCAGTGAGTTTCATGTTCATACATACACTCCCTGTAAAACCACATTGTTTTTTTAGAACAAACTCTACTACTTGGTGTTGCGCGATAGACAGTAGCGAATCAACTCTCTATCACGCCCTATCACAACAATCCGTTGCTATGATAGGTCGATGTAACAGCCGCTTTTATAATAAAAACACGGTATTCAATGTTTATTATTCAAGCCTTTTATGTGTTTACATACCCGTGGTATCTTTGAGCGCGTACCACCATGAACCCATGACAGAGTAGGGCACTCGTAGTGCCCTGCCACCTGGGAACGGAATCCAAGGAATCTTGGCAAAGGTATCAAACTCTTTGGTTTTGCCATTGATGGCATCCGCCAGTATCTGTCCAAATAAGTGCGAACCTGTCACACCATGACCGCTGTAACCATGAGCAAAATATACGCGATCATGTAGCTTGCCCATCTGCGGTACGCGAGAAAACGACAAGGCAAAGTTGCCACTCCAGGCATAGTCGATTTTGACATCACGCAGTTCTGGGAAAATCTTATTCATGTTTGGTCGGATTTTAGCCGTGATATCCGCTGGATCTTGACCACCGTAGACTGTACCGCCGCCAAATAACATGCGCTTATCAGCAGAAAGGCGATAGTAATCAAGGATATAGCGAACATCTTCGACACAGACGTCAGTTGGTAGTAATTGGTCTGCCAAATCACCCAAAGGTTCAGTGGCGATAATCTGCGTCGATACGGGCATGACGCGATCAGTCAGCTTGGGAATGACCTTGTTAAGATAGGCATTGCCGCACAGCACCGCTTGTTTACAAGTCACGGTGCCAAATTCGGTGATGATTTTGATAGAGTCATCTGCATACTCAATATCAACCACTAAGGTGTTCTCATAAATGGTGCCGCCGCCTTGCTCGACCGCCGCTGCTTCACCAAGCGCGAGGTTCAGTGGGTGGAAATGACCACCAGAGTGATCGATAACACCGCCCACGTAGGCATCTGTTTTAATGTGCTCTTGAATGCCACGCCTATCTAACATCTCGCGGTCATGCATACCATGGCTTTCCCACAGTGCATGCGTTTCCTGCAAATCTTTTAACTGGCCATTGTTTAAAGCGGCAAAAATGTTTTTTTCTTTTAAATCACAGTCAATATTGTAATCAGCAATAAATCGGCGAATGATTTTGCCACCGCGAGTCACTAGCTGACCGACGAAGTCTGCATTTTCTTGGCCATAGGATTTTTTAATCTTTTGTAGGCTGGCGTTAAGACCATTGACAATTTGACCACCATTGCGCCCTGATGCACCCCAACCAATCTGTGCACCTTCCAATACCACGACCTCATGACTGGTCTCAATCAGATGCAGCGCAGTGGATAAGCCACTATAACCGCCACCGACCACACAAATTTCAGTTTGAATGTCATTCTTCAAGGTAGGTCTATCAGGCTTAGGATTACGGCTGGCCGCATAGTAGCTGTCAGGGTATTGGCCTTTGTCTGAATAATGCGGGATATTGCGCGTATTATTAGATGGCTTACTTGGCTGAGTGTTCTGATCGATAGGTGGCGTAGCATTGCTATTTGACATATTAGACATCCTGTAAATAGGTGAGGTATTCAAGATTGGTCACTTGCTGAGCAAAGCGCTTGGCTTCTTGCTTTTTGACAGCGATGAGCAGCTCAATCATCTCGCTTGGGAATAGAGCGTCAATGACATCGCTGCTCTCAAATTGACGAATGGCTGATAGCCAGTCTAGAGGCAAGGTTTTCAATTCTGCTTCGTTATAAGTAATACTGTTGATAGGTTCTGGCGCCTCAAGCTTGTTTTCAATACCGTACAGCATGCCAGCTAGGACAGCGCTACAGACCAGATAAGGGTTGGCATCTGCACCAGAGACACGGTGTTCGATTCGACGTGCTCTAGAGTCGCCACCAGGAATACGTACTGCTGCCGTGCGATTTTCATAACCCCATGAGACGTTATTTGGTGCCAGCGTACCTGGGGTAAAACGGCGGTATGAATTGACATGCGGTGCAAATAATAAGGTGCAATCTGACATGGTTTTTAACAAACCGGCAACGGCATGACGCAGTATGTCTGAGCCCTCATCTGACCCATCATCAAAGACATTGTTGCCCTCTTTATCAAGCAAGCTGCAATGCACGTGGAAGCCATTACCTGACTGCAGGCCAAATGGTTTTGCCATAAATGTGGCGGTTAGCTTACGGCGTGCAGCGACCGACTTGACCACTTGTTTGAATAAAATGGCGTCATCAGCAGCTTTTAAGGGGTCATCGACGTGTAATAAGTTAATCTCAAACTGACCACAACCATTTTCGGCTAAAGCGGCATCAACAGGAATATCAAGCTTTTCACATTGAGCATAAACTTCATCTAAAAACTCATCGAACTGTAATAAATCATTGATACTCAAAATCGAGGTTTTATTCAATCTCAGTCCACTTTTTGGACGAATAGGCGGTCTTGGGGTTTCGCCTTCTGTGTAGTCAACCAAATAAAACTCAAGCTCAGTGGCCATCACTGGTGTCAATCCAAGTGCTTTGAATTTTTTGCTGATGTAATCTAGAACGTGTCTGGCATCGCCGTAGTATGGTTCATTGTCTTCGGTATAAAGCCAAACGGGTAGAAGCGATGAGGGCGCACTGGTATTGAGCAATGGATAAGCGGCGCGGCCTGTAGGACGGGCAATGGCATCGATATCACCATTAGATTGCGAAGACTCAATGACGTCAGCGCCCCAAATATCGACACCTAAAATAGACAAAGGCAAGCGGATGCTACCGTTTTCTGCTTTTTTCATTAGATTAAAGGGAATACGCTTACCACGAAGTAAGCCATTAATATCACCTGCTGCAACATAGACGTACTCGGTGTTGTTTGCAGATTCGACCATTCCATTGGTTGTCATCATGTCTATTCTTCCTATGAATATTTTGCATTGCTTGGGTTGTTGAGTTGAGTCTGTTTTTACTGCTCGTTACTCTTGTTTAAATGTTCTGCGCATTACCAGCGCTTATAAAGTATTGAGTAATGGTTTTTATGGTTAATGAGTCGTTACTCGCCTCGACTGTATTTTTTTTATCATGATATGAATCACTTATGACCAATTTGCTGTAAGCGCCATAACCAAAGTCAATGTATAGGTTATGTTCTATATCTGGTTGATGACTTCCAATATATTGATGAAAACTAAAGTTGTCAATTTTTATTTAATATTATCCAAAAACAGCTGTTATTTCATCAATTTTATGATTATAAGAATATTATTGTTGTTTATAGTTTACATATATCAAAGTCTTGTGATAAATTCTAGCTATACAAAGGAGTGGCAGTCGAGACGATTTGGTCTGTCTGTTACAATTAGGAAAGATAATATGAAAAATTCTAAACCGATTATTGCCATTGTTTCTTGCCATAAGATGGTAGATGGCCAACCGTCACAAGCGGTGTATCAAAAATATATCGATGCCGTAAACTTCTATGGTGGCAATCCAATACTGCTACCAAATACGGCTGCTGATAGTGAAAACTTTGATACGTTATTGGAGATAGCAGACGGCATTTTGTTGACCGGCAGCTATAGTAATGTGGCGCCAACACGCTATGGCGCAACTCACACAGAAGCAAAAGAAGACTTGGGTCGTGATGAGCTCAGTTTTAAATTACTGGCTCATGCAGACAAGACGGACACTCCGCTATTGGCAGTGTGCCGAGGTTTACAGGAGATGAATGTCCACTTTAAGGGCACATTGCATCCTGATTGGCGTGAAGTAGAGGGATTTTATGAGCCGCATTTAGAAGACAATACGCAGCCGCTCGAGGTGCAGTATCAGCCTGTTCATGACGTTATTATTCAACCTGAGGGCAGGCTTGCTGCGTTTGGTGAAAAATGGCACGTCAACTCGTTACATAAGCAAGCCATCAATAAAGTCGGTGAGCGCTTATTTGTCGAGGCCTTGGCGCCTGATGGTTTGGTGGAAGCGATAAGTTTGTCGCAACATCCATTTATGATTGGTGTGCAATGGCATCCTGAGTTAAACTATGCACAAGATAACTTGTCCAAGTTTCTATTCACGGAATTCATTCACTATGCCAGCAAACAAAACACTGAGTAGCATTACTGAAAATACGGTAGATACAGATAATTTAACCATTAGTAGCCATGGCATCATCCTTGATGACGGCATTGACGATGACGTTAATGCTGAAGTAGATAACGGCGCTGATAATGATACTGCTGGCAACAAAGCTACTGGTATTGAATCAGAAGGTGTCTGTATTGATGGTGAGTTGATAGCATGTGACACAAAAGAGACGCCTGAAGCTGACGCGTCCGTGGAAGAAGACATCGGTAAAAAGATTAATCAGCTGCGTCTTGCCAAAGGGTATTCACAACGTAAGCTGGCTCGACTGTCAGGTCTGACCAATACCTCCATCAGCTCTATTGAGCGCAATAAGGTCAGCCCGGCGGTTAATACCCTAAAGGCAATTTTGTCAGTATTAGGCTCCGATTTGACGACATTCTTTAGTGATGAATGGAAAGAGCCAAAAGCCAGAGTGGTTGTGACGCCAAAGGACTTATTGGAACTCAGCGAAGCCAATAGCAGAGTATCGCTAAAACAAGTTTATAACTGTAGCACCACAAAGAACTTGGGTTTTTTGATTGAGACCTATCAGCCAAACAGCTCAACAGAAGAAAAAATTGCTCATGAAGGCGAAGAGATTGGTACCGTCATCGAAGGTAAGATTCTTATTCGTATCGAAGACAGCACCTATTTATTAAATCAAGGTGATAGCTATGTGATTGATACCATTCAACCGCATACTTTTATTAATCCTACCGATAGCATCACCCGTATCGTAAGCGCCCATACGCCGACGACATATTAAATCAAGGCTTTAACACATCTCGTATGAAAGCTGCGATATGAAACAGCGATTAACAATATCTAACGCTACTTCTAGTAATGGAAGTGGCGTTTTTTTTGCTTGACATGTATCACTGTTAGATCAAAAGGCTAAAAAGTAGCATCGTTATGAAGGCGTGGTCTCATTTTTATCACCATATTTAAAGTGAGGACATGGCCTAGCTATTACTTTTTGGTATTTTCCATAATCTCTGAGTCTGATGCGGCTTCTTTTTGCGATAAATCTGACTTTGAGGCAACAGGCTTTGATGTGACGGGCTTTGAAGTTACTGATTTTGACATGCTTGTTTCTGCTTTGCTTACTGCAGAGCTATCAGTCGCTTTAGGTGTTGCTACTCTCTTAGGTTTTATCTTAGTGAGTTTTACTTTGTTTGCTTTATCTGCGGGTTCGATTTTTACATAAGCAGACTCAGGGATAGAGCGAGACGCTTTTTTTAGGCTTTTATTGATTCTTTTGACGGCCGCTGCATCGGCTGCTGCCTGCTCTTCTGCAAGTGCTTCTTCGTGTAGATTCTGATAGACAGCGAGGGTTTCTTCAATCATCTCTCGCATGGTAAATTTAGTGGTGATCTCAGGACGAGTCACACTTTCTAACTGGTTTCTAACTGATTTACACAGGGCTTTGGCATTGTATTTTTTGACCAAGCCTTGTGGGTATAACGGCTGTAAAATCTCGCTAAATGCTGCTTGGTCCCAGCCAATCACCGGCGTGCCCAAATGTATCGCTTGTAAAGCATTGATGCCAATAGATTCAGGCTCGTTGGCAAGCGCCATCACAATGTTGGCGGCTGACAGCCACTCGCGCATGTCATTGCGTTTGCTACCGACATAAGTGATGCGCTCAGACAGTCCAAGCGTGTTGCTACGTTGGCGAAAGTCTTCATGCGCAACATCACCTTCGCGGTAATCTTCATCCATAATAATCACGTGAATATTGGGAAACTGCTCTTGTAGATTTCCCAAAATATCAATCAGCCATTCTTGACCATATTCATTGCCGATGATGGTTGGAAAAACCAGCCATTTTTTATGCTCAAGTTCAGGATACTCTGCAAAAGTATGCCGCAGCCAATAGACTGAGGGGTTATGACGATAGGGATAGCGGCGAGTATCGACACCGCGATAAATGCGTTTAATCACTTTGGGGCCTGCTTCCTCACGGCGCAGTCCCTTTTTTAGATAGTTGGTGACACTATCGGACACGGTGATAATGGTGTCGACATCGAGCAGTGCTTGCGAATACTTATTAATCGGATAGAAGCCATACATGGTGGAGACCAGTTTTGGCATACGCTTGACGCGAGTACGGCGCAAAGCGAGATGTAATATCCAGGCAGGCGTGCGCGAGTGAATATGAATCACATCAGGGTTGTATTTTTCGATCAAACGGCGCAGGGATGCGACGTGTAGCAATGATAACCATGATTTTTTATTCATATAAAGCCGATGGTATATATTGCCATCACGCTTGAGGCGTTTGACCAAATCGTTGTCTTCATCGGCACTCGAGACAATAATAGAGGTATGCTCATTTTTCACCAATGCGCGCCCAAGATGAAAAATACCGCGCTCGGATTCATCATGCTTTAAGGACGACAGTAAGCGCATAACTATCATAATAAGGTTGGCCACCAATTAATATATCAAGTTGCTATTGTCAGTTAAAAGCGCTAAAAACTCAACCACGAAGGCTCATTAGCGGTAACAAATAATGTTGGCAGAGATTTTTTTATCACCGCAGGCACTATAAAGTCTTTAATGAAAGGTCAGCGCCGTTTTTGCAGATGCTCAGCATTTGGCAGCACTTGCTTTTCACTGAGGTATTTCCAGTACCGCTGCGGTAAATATTGCTTATGCAAACGCGGATTTTTACGCTCTTTGATATTGACGTTGGCAAAATATCCTTGCCAGAATTTTTGATAGCGCTGTTCGTCCTCACTATGAATGCTGGCAGGATTACGAAGGACGGCATCATCCAGGTCGGTGATGGTTTGCAAAGCAGCAGGACACGACGATGTGCTCTGGCTTTTATCATAATAAATACCATAACCGCGTGCTAAATCATAAATCGCCCAGTGTTGGTCTTGGTAGCGCTGACGAAAATGCTCACCAATCAATGGCAATACATTAAAGTCAGGCTCAACGCGGGCAAAGTAAATGTCATCAGTGGTATGTTCAAACCGCACAAAAGCTTCCATACGATGCTTCTCACGACCGACAGACTTTACCGTCTGTACCAACTCCAGCACATCTAGATTACCTAAGTCTTGCATAATATGGCGGCTAGGGTAGTCGATAGCATATTTAGCTACCTGAAATAAAGTCGTGCCGATATTGTCTTTCTCAGATAAAAACCCCCAAAGTAAGTTACGCATACCTGAGCGACCTAATAGCTTATTTAACTTTATCAGTACACGTTCGGCTTTATCTTCATCCGTTTCAACGCTCGTCGCCTCAGCTATTAGTGAGGGTACATAACAGTCCTGAGCGGTCAGTTGTAATGCTTCATCGTCTTGTAACCTGTTTTCATAAATGTAAAATACAGCGCTCAGCCAACCCTCAAAACTTGGCTCATAAAGCACAATGCTAGGCGTTAATTGACCGACAGAATACGTTGTGTGTTGGGCAAGTTGCGACATCGTCTATCCTAAGATAACTCTAAAATGTTATAGATAATTTAAAGATGATTTTTCTAAACATCTATCTAAAACGTTGATGTAAAGGGTTTTAGAACAACGCCAACTGTCCACTACGCTGATCTTTATATTTCGTCTGCGTTTGTGCCAGCACGTATTGACGGAAGTTATCACGGGTTAAATGAGACAGATGCTCGTTTTTACCTGTAGTAGCGATGAAATATTTGGCGCGATTGACCGCAGCACCCATCTTTTTCAAATGATAAAGCGTCAACTGATTGAACTTACGTGCTTTTACTATTTTTTTAGCCGTTTTAGTACCGATGCCTGGGATACGTACAATCATCTCGTAGCTCGCCGTTTGAATATTGACGGGGAAGTGCTCGCGATGACGAATGGCCCAAGCCAGTTTTGGATCACAGTCCAAATCTAAAAAGGGTGCTTCTGGTTCCACAATTTCATGAGCACCAAAACCATAAAAACGCATTAACCAATCCGCTTGATACAAACGGTTTTCACGTATCATCGGCACAGGCGTGCCAATCGCTGGCAGACGACTATCAGACAACATCGGCACGTAACCAGAGTAATAGACACGCTTGAGATCATACTGTTTATAGAAGTGACTCGATAGCTGAATCACCTGCAAGTCGGTCTCATTGCTAGCACCAACAATCATCTGGCTGGTTTGACCAGCTGGGGTGAATTTTGGTGCTTTTTTATGCGTTTTACGGCTTTCACGGATGGTAATTATTTCCTCTCTTACCGTCTCCATCGGTGCTTTTAATTGCTCATGCGACTTTTCTGGTGCGAGCAAAGCAAGTCCAGACTTAGTGGGAATCTCGATATTGACGCTGAGACGGTCTGCATAAAGCCCAGCTTCTAACAGCAATTCTTTTGAAGCACCGGGGATGGTCTTTAGATGAATATAACCATTGAAGCGCTCACGAGTACGCAATATCTTAGCGACCTCGACCAGTCGCTCCATCGTGTAGTTGCCACTTTTAAAGATGCCTGAGCTGAGAAATAATCCTTCGATATAGTTACGACGATAAAACTGCATGGTTAGATCGACCACTTCCTCGACACTAAAAGCGGCACGCGGCGTGTCATTGCTTTTACGTGAGGTACAGTACACGCAGTCATAAATACAGTGATTGGTCAGCAAGATTTTCAGCAAGCTAACGCAGCGACCATCTTCGGTATAGCTGTGACAGATACCCGTTGCGGAGGCGTCACCGAGGCCACCTCCTTGGTTTTTGCGAGTGCCAGCAGAGGATGAGCAAGAGACATCATACTTAGCAGCGTCCGCTAAGATATTAAGCTTGCCTTGGAGTCGTTCATAATTGATGGTTGCCATAAGTGGTAGTTACCAATGAATTAATGAAAGACTATTTTATCAAATTTGCAGTTAAGTCATTGTATTTATAGGATAATTTATAAAACAACACGACAGATAGTGTCGTACTGTGAATATGTAATATGGTAAACAGTGGCTTCGCATTTATTCAGAAGCTAAGCTTTGTCGCTTCATCCATAAGCCACTTTTCTAGTAGCCATTCTAACCTTGAGTCTATAAACTCATAGGACTAAAATTTTAAAGAAAACCTCATGCTTAAGAAATTTAAAGAAAAATCAGCATCTCAAAAGTTCGATACGTTTCTAAATGTCTCTTTTATCTCTTTTTTCATTGTACTCAATTTTTTGGAATGGCAGGGTAGAGGTTTTCCGCAAGCGTCGGAGCTCCAATATACTAAGGGTATCATCACTGATACGGGGTTTAGTATAGCCTTACAATCTATCGAAAATCCCAAGAAAATAACGCTTTATGGCTGTAGCTATAATGTATTTGGGTTTATTAACTCTGGGTCATGTATGGGTCCTACATACCTTGAACCTAGGCTTGGTAAGTACGCAAGAGTCGGTTGGTACCATCAGCCTAGTTTTTTAGGCGCATCGAATAAGTTACCGCAATTAGTCGTTTTGGAAGTTGAGGGAGGAGAGGAGGATCTGCAAATAACTTACGAAGATACCAAAAGTTTAGTTTTCAATCAAAACATGATAAGAGTGCTTACTACCTCAATCTTTGGTTTTGGTTTTATCTTTTTTATGACAAAACTCAATAATCTCATCAATAGACCAATTCTATATAAAGAAAAATGATATTTTCTAAAAGCTCAGCTATTTCTGCCATTGTATCAAGCAGTTATATCTTAAGCTTAAAGTAGCGTTTTATAGTCAAAATATCCTAAAAACGCTAAGGTATTGCTGATATTAATTTTTTGTAGCCTCTGTCTGCGCAGGCACAGCAAGCAAGAAAAATTGATATCAGCAGCGCGTGATGTATCGATATTACTTTTCACTGACTACACCATATTCATGAGCAAACCGCCGGCACAAAAAAAAGGTCTTGTGGACTAAATACTTAGCCCACAAGACCTTTTATTAACTTTAATATTTTTTGAGTTTCAACCTCAGCTTTATTTTTATTGAACCTTGGCGCGTATGACCACAGTCTGTGCCGCATTGGCATCAAGATTGACTAGGTTCCATTTTAGTCCAGAGTAGTTTTCTTTGATAACCACAGTATTACCAACTTGCTGGATGGTTTGATAGCTGTCACCGCCCGTAGTCGCAAGCGTTGGTAATGGACTGTTTAGTGACACCAGCTGTACGCCATTCGGCAGTGACACCATTGCATTGATGTCATTGACTGGCTGCGCGGTAGTATTGGTATAAGTGGTGTGGTATTCGATGACGTCACCTGGGGCGATATGGTTGGCCGGCACCGCCATTTCACGACCGTCTTTATTTTTTAATATCTTCATCACTTTGGTTTGCGCCTGCACGACATCTGGGGTGCTAAAGGTCGGGGTCAACTGCAAGGTCTCTAAAGAGGTAGATACGATTTGATTGGCGACAGGTTGATTGTTAACAGGCTGATTAGTGATTACTGTCGTCGCTGGTGTGTTTATGACTGGCAACTGAGACGCAGAGGCGACAGGTAGCACATGAGTGGTAGCAGTATTAATAGTATTGGTGCTAATTGGCGTCGTAATGACATCGACTTTAGAGACGGTATTGGTCGCTCTATCGGTCACAGGCACACTGGTGACAGTCGTGCTGCCTTGCGTCACAACAGTGTTATTGCCACTTTGTCGAATGACATAGCGTGGTACAGTGGTCACTTGAGTCACGGCATACGGCATACCATCTTGCATCGTAATGCCGTTTGGCGTTGCAGTAATGGTCGCGGTTTTACCATCAGAATATTGCTCAACAACGGTAGTGCTACCATTAGCAGATGAGTTGATGGTCACTTCAGGCGCGGCATGTACTGAAGAGGCGGCAAATAGTGCACCGGTCAAAAACAAAGAGACAGCCGTGGCTATTGATGTTTTTTGAATGACTGTTTTTTTAGCAGTAACAATAGATATCGATGTTAAGGTCATAAAAGACTCCTTTAAAATAACAGTAAATGTGGCAGTTGCAAAAAATAAAAAGCAGCAAAAAATAATGCCTAAACAAGCAAAACCCCCGTTAAATGACACGGTAAGGCATGCCAAATAACGAGGGTATTGAGTATTGATGACAGTTAAGTGTAACTATCACGCCGTCATTATTTTTAGTCGAAGTACATAAAAACTGTGCTTCGCGCTTTAGTCTTTAACGATTATGCGTCAAAACAAATTGACTATAAAAGTGACATTGTGTAACTGTTATAGAGAAATGCTTTTATAACACTTATTTTTTATAAAAACGCGCAGAAAAGTCTGTCATATTAGTCGTAAATAACTTTCATCACTTCGTATTCGACCATGCCTTTTGGCGTTTCTATGCGGGCTTCATCGCCTTCAAACTTACCGATAAGACCACGAGCGATAGGTGAGTTGACCGAGATTTTACCCGCTTTAAAGTCCGCTTCGTCGTCACCAACGATTTGGTAGCGCTTTTCTTCTTCAGTGTCCATGTTTTCGATAACCACGCTCACACCGAATACCACACGACCATCTTTTGGTAGCGTGGCAGGGTCAATCACTTGCGCAGCGCCAAGTTTGGCTTCGATATCACGAATACGCGCTTCACAAAAGCCTTGTTGCTCACGAGCAGCATGATATTCAGCATTTTCTTTTAAGTCGCCATGTTCACGAGCTTCAGCGATAGAAGCGGTGATGCGTGGGCGGTCGACACTTTTTAGCTGTTTTAATTCGGCTTCTAAAGCCGCGTGTCCTTGCGGAGTCATGGGGTAACGTTGCATGTTTATTTTCCTTAAACCAATAACACCACACCATCTCATAGTGAGATGGTGTCAGTGTTGTTGCAATGGGTATTAAATATAAAAAAGAGTAATGGTTAAGACTGCGTAACCCGTAAGTGGAGCATCATTTATGAGCGTCTCTCATCTCAATGGCAGAGTAGTCGCACTTAAGCTTACGTAATAAAAAGCATAGTCGCAGTTTAGCCACTATGCTTTTTAGGTCTATCATTTTAAAGATGTTGTCTTCGAGCATTATTTGATATAAACATACAATGCTCAAATAGGCTTTTAGGCAAGCCTAACGGTTATGCTTAATCTACTGAAGTTATTCGACCAAGTCAATAGGCTTTGCTTGCTCATGCAAATCTTGTAGCTTATACACATCAAACGGTAAGTCGATGGCATAAGATTTACAGACTGCATCTGCAGCACCTAAAGTAGTCACGTAGAATACTTTGCCTTGTAGGGCACTACGGCGGATAGAGAATGAATCCTCTTGCGCCTGTTTGCCCTCAGTTGTGTTAATAATAAGGTCGATTTTACCATTTTTCAAGGCATCGACAATATGTGGGCGACCTTCGGTGACTTTGTTGATTTGTTTACACTCAATACCGTTATCGCTGAGGACTTTTTGCGTGCCAGTGGTGGCGACGATGTTAAAGCCATAATCGATAAGCTGACGGGCGATAGGAGCAACTTGCTCTTTATCGCTATCACGTACTGAGATAAAGACAGTCTTAGTCTCGCCTTCGGTTGGCAGACCAGGCAAGCGCTCATTACTACCGATCACCGCTTTGTAGAACGCTTCGCCAAAGGTTTTACCCACGCCCATGACCTCGCCCGTTGATTTCATCTCAGGGCTCAAGATAGGGTCGACACCAGGGAATTTAGCAAATGGGAATACCGCTTCTTTTACCGCAAAAAATGCAGGGACGATTTCAGTGGTAAAGCCTTGGTCTTTTAACGAGGTACCCGCCATACAGCGTGCTGCCACTTGCGCCAGTGACGTACCGATACATTTAGAAACGAAAGGCACGGTACGGGCTGCACGTGGATTGACCTCAAGAATATAAACGGTGTCACCTTTTACCGCGAATTGGACGTTCATCAAACCAACCACGCCAAGCTCTTTTGCCATTGCAACGGTTTGCGCGCGCATTTTATCGCAAAGCGCATCCGATAATGAGTAAGGTGGCAATGAACAGGCTGAGTCACCAGAGTGAACGCCAGCTTGTTCGATATGTTGCATGATACCGCCTATCACCACATCAGTGCCGTCGCAGACACAGTCGACATCGACTTCGATGGCATCATCTAAGAAGCGGTCAAGGAGTACAGGCGCTTCGTTTGATGCTTGTACCGCCGTGCGCAAGTAATGTCTTAACTCGTCTTCGTTATAGACGATTTCCATCGCACGACCACCGAGTACATATGATGGGCGTACAACCAGCGGATAACCAACGTCTTTTGCTTTTACCAAACCATCTTCTAAGCTCGTCGCTAAAGCATTGGTTGGTTGCACAAGATTCAATTGCTGAATCATGTGCTGGAAGCGTTCGCGGTCTTCAGCACGGTCAATCGCATCAGGGCTCGTACCGATGATTTTGACGCCAGCAGCTTCAAGAGCGCGTGCCAGTTTCAATGGCGTTTGACCACCGAACTGTACAATGACGCCATCAGGATTTTCGATACGCACAATCTCTAACACGTCTTCTAAAGTGATTGGCTCAAAATACAGACGGTCTGAGGTATCATAATCGGTTGAAACGGTTTCAGGGTTACAGTTAACCATGATGGTCTCATAACCGTCTTCGCGCATGGCAAGCGCCGCATGGACGCAGCAATAGTCAAATTCGATACCTTGACCGATACGGTTAGGGCCGCCACCGATAACCATGATTTTCTTATTATCTGTCGGATTGGCTTCACATTCGCTATCGTACGTTGAGTACATGTAAGCGGTGCTGGTGGCAAACTCTGCGGCACAAGTATCGACGCGTTTATACACTGGGTAAACGTTTAAATCCCAACGTTTTTTGCGTAGTTGCTTTTGTGAGACGCCAAGCAATTTCGCCAAACGTAAATCTGATAAGCCTTTACGCTTAAAGCTGCGTAAATTATGCTCAGTTAAACCACCAAAACCTAACGCTTTAACTTGCGCTTCGGTTTTGACGATGTCTTCGATTTGCACCAAGAACCACGGATCGATTTTGGTTAAGTTAAACACTTCATCGACGCTCATGCCGATACGGAAAGCGTCAGCAATATAATAAATGCGTTCAGGCGTTGGAATGGTTAAGCGATTGTTAATCTCGCTACGGGCTTTCTCAACGCTGACTTTTGCTAAGTCAATTTGCTCATCGAAACCATCATTGCCGGTTTCCATGCCGCGTAATGCCTTTTGCATCGATTCTTGGAAGTTGCGACCGATTGCCATCACTTCACCAACCGATTTCATCTGGGTTGATAAAACACTATCGGCTTGCGGGAACTTTTCGAAGTTAAAGCGAGGAATTTTGGTCACGACATAATCAAGCGCAGGCTCAAAGCTCGCTGGCGTTTTGCCACCCGTGATGTCATTTTGCAATTCATCTAGCGTATAACCAACGGCTAATTTTGCAGCTATTTTGGCAATCGGGAAGCCAGTGGCTTTTGATGCCAACGCTGATGAGCGTGATACGCGTGGGTTCATCTCGATGACGACCATGCGACCTGTATCAGGATTGATACCGAACTGGACGTTTGAGCCACCCGTTTCCACCCCAATCTCACGCAGTACGGCTAATGAAGCGTTACGCATGATTTGGTATTCTTTATCCGTCAAGGTTTGCGCTGGGGCAACGGTGATGGAGTCGCCAGTATGCACACCCATTGGGTCAAAGTTTTCGATCGCACAGATGATGATGCAGTTGTCGTTTTTGTCACGAACCACTTCCATCTCATATTCTTTCCAACCGATTAATGATTCATCAATCAGCAATTGATGGTTCGGTGACAAGTCAAAGCCGCGCTCACAGATTTCGATAAACTCGTCGCGGTTATAAGCGATACCGCCACCTGAGCCGCCCATGGTGAATGACGGACGAATGATACATGGGTAGCCCATTTTTTCTTGGGTCGCAAAGGCTTGTTCCATGGTCTCAGCCGTTTCAGCACGTGGGCACTCAAGGCCGATACGCTTCATGGCTTGGTCAAACAGCTCGCGGTCTTCTGCCATCTCGATTGAATCTTTGGTCGCGCCAATCAGCTCACAGTTGTATTTGGTCAGTACGCCATGCTTATCCAATTCTAGCGCACAGTTCAGCGCTGTCTGTCCGCCCATTGTTGGCAAGATAGCATCCGGACGCTCTTTGGCGATGATTTGCTCAACCGTCTGCCAAGTAATTGGCTCGATGTAAGTCGCATCAGCCATGACAGGGTCAGTCATGATGGTTGCAGGATTTGAGTTGACCAAGATGACGCGGTAGCCTTCTTCTTTTAGCGCTTTACACGCCTGCGCGCCTGAATAGTCAAACTCACATGCTTGACCGATGACGATAGGGCCTGCGCCAATGATAAGAATGCTTTTTATGTCGGTACGTTTTGGCATAGTTAGGGCTACCTTCGTTTGGGTGATATTTTGAGTAATCTATATTTTAACGATATTTAAACTGTATTCTAAGTACAGCTTATCGTGTTCGGTGTGGTGCAGCTTGAACCACTATGTGTGATTCAAGCTTTACATGGGTTTTTTACTTACGGCTAATTATTGATAACTTACGCTTTTGCCGCTGCCATCATATCGGCAAACTTATCAAACAGTGGTGCAGCATCATGCGGGCCAGGGCTGGCTTCGGGATGACCTTGGAAGCTAAAGATGGGCTTATTGATCAGCTCGATACCTTGGTTGGTACCGTCAAATAATGAGCGATGCGTAGACTTAACATTGTCAGGTAGCGTGTCTTCATCAACCGCAAAACCATGGTTTTGGCTGGTGATCATGACCGTACCAGTGGCTAAATCTTGTACTGGATGGTTGGCACCATGATGACCGGTTTTCATTTTGATGGTATTGGCACCGCTGGCAAGACCAATCAGCTGATGACCTAAGCAGATACCAAAGGTTGGGATGTCAGTTTGTTCAATGACATGGCGTACCGCGTCGATAGCGTAATCACAAGCCGCAGGGTCGCCAGGACCGTTTGATAAGAAAATGCCATCTGGATTTAACGCCAGCACATCTGCGATAGGCGTTTGCGCTGGTACCACTGTCACATGGCAGCCGCGGTCTACGAGCATACGTAGGATATTGGTTTTGCTACCGAAGTCATAAGCGACGACATTGAATTTCTTTTCGATATGAGTGCCAAGCTGCTTAAAGAAGCCGCCCGTGCCACTATCATGGCTACCCGGCGCGTCACGATTGAGTAGGGTATCTGACAAATCCCAGCTACCGGCGGTCCATTCAAAGGTCGTTGGCGTACAGCATTCTTTTGCCAAATCCATACCTTTGATACCGGCGAACGCTTGCGCCAGTTTGATGGCTTGTTGCTCGTCATCGCTGCTGATAGTTTCACCATTGGAGGCGGTCATGATGCAACCGTTCTGCGCACCTTTATCACGTAGTAGGCGAGTCAGTTGGCGTGTGTCAATTTCAGCGATGGCGACTGTCTCATGGTTTTGTAAGTAATCACTCAGTGATTCAGAGTTGCGGAAGTTTGAAGTCGCCATAGTCGCATCACGAATGATAAGGCCTTCTGCCCATACCTGATGTCCATTGCCTGACTCGACATCTTCAGCGTTGGTACCAGTATTGCCAATATGCGGGTAAGTAAGGGTGACCAGCTGGCGTGCATAACTTGGGTCAGTTAGGATTTCTTGGTACCCTGTCATGGCTGTATTAAATACCACTTCACCGACACGATGACCGAGGCTGCCGATACTGACACCGCGAAAAATCGTACCGTCTGCTAGTGCCAAAATTGCTTGTATTTCTGCCGATGAATTCAAGGGTTGCCTCCGCTGTTATTAGTGAGTGCCATGATGTTTTGTCGATTAAAATTTTGCCAAATAGGCTCTTATTACCATGATGTAAATGCTGCTCAATTGCGATAATAAAAGGGCTTTACACAAAAATTTTCCACAAAAAAGCGAGAAGACATTATCGATGGAAACTACAAAACTCACTAGATAGTGAATAGGTAACTTGCATCATGTCCGCTCGCTTAGGCACAGATTTTGCGCATTATATACAATATACTCGCAGATAGCTAGCCGAATTTGGGTTGGCATCAAGGATGATGTCAGCGGTAACAGATACTCGCTTGGAATCTGTGAAAATGTACACAGTATAACGCCAGCTAACAACGACCTATTGGTTGACTGAATACTTATTGTTTTATCATTGCTCATTTCATCAGTAAGCACATTGAAAGAAATTATTAATAGCCTAAGCAAAATTTAGTATTCGTTTTCATCACCATTTAAAATGAAGAAATACTTAGTATTAATAGCACTGGATTTTAGTGAATGGCTTTGCCACAATGGACAGCGTTAGTGAGCAGTGTTATTTACACCGAATGCTATTTGGCAATAATATCAAAAGCGCTAAGAATCAGTTGCTATCTGTCACTTTGAAATAATAATTAACAACATATATAACAACGAATAAAACAAGGAATCGTTATGATTTACCAGTATTTAAAAAAAACGCCAGAGTTTGCAGTCCCATTTAATGGTTGGGTCGCTGATACCGCACGAGTGATAGGCGATGTGTATTTAGGCCATCAAGCCAGCGTTTGGTTTGGCGCAGTGATTCGCGGTGATAATGAGCGTATCCATATTGGTGATTATAGTAATGTGCAAGAAAACAGCGTGATTCATACCGATGCAGGTATTGAGGTTAAAATCGGTGATTACGTCACGATTGGACATTTAGCGATGCTGCATGGCTGCGAAATCGGTGATAATAGCTTGGTTGGTATTGGCGCGGTAGTGCTGAATAATGCCAAAATTGGCAAGAACTGTATCATTGGTGCCAAAGCATTGGTCACCGAAGGTAAAGAAATCCCAGACAATTCATTGGTGATGGGCGCTCCTGCAAAAGTGGTCAAAACTTTGACAGATGAGCAGGCGGCGATGCTAAAACTGTCAGCAATGCACTATGCGGAACGTTGTCAGAAGTTTAAAACAGGTTTAACAGAAATAGCCATGCCGGATTAATAAGGGTAGAAGGTATTACTGCTAGTAGGTTTAATCATTGGTAAATATCATTAGACGATACGATACGATATCGATGCGCTATTGCTATCAAAGCACCATCAGTGCCTCATAAATTCGTTTTATATCATTATCATCATAACCAGCCAGATAATAGCAAAAATAATAATACCAACAATCAGTCCACGAAAGACATCATGGCGTATGGAGTAATCATTAAGGTAAGCGTTGTCATTACTGGTGTCGTCGCCATTTAAGGCATTGATGCTTTCAGCACCGGCGCTTTTGCCGACGATAAACCCTATTAATGCACCTAATACCAACATAAATGGGGTAAATAACCAAAAAATCTCGCCATTACCAAAACCTGCTATTGAGCGGATAATAACAATGGCAAAGTCAATAAGTAAACCGCCAAAGCCATACAAGAGAGCGGTTAACAGCGCATAAAAAATACGGTCGAGAGGGGATTGATAACGCTCACCCAACTGACGCCGTCTAATCTCTTTGATTGAGCGAGCAGGACGACGTGGTTTTTTCGATGGCTGACGGTTGTTACTGGGCGATCTCATACGGTTCTCTTGTCTCTTGCTATCTAATTAGGCGCGCTAAAGAGCTTAAGCTACCATAAATTTGGCGGCTAAACAGTAAAATTATCGAACGTAAGATTTTTGGTTTCATCCCATTATTTATTCAATTTCAAACATATAATTTTTCATAAACATTTAGAAGGTCTTACTATGCAGGCGGCTCACAAACAAAACTCTCCAAAAGAGTTGGCACTTTTTGATTTAGACCATACTTTGCTCGACGTCGATAGCGATTACCTATGGGGTGAGTATATCGTCAAGCATAATCTGGTTGACGAAGCTGAATATCGCACCGCCAATCAAAAGTTTTATCAGGATTATATCGAAGGTACGCTCGATGCGACCGAATACAATGAGTTTGTCGCGCAGTTTTTGAGCAGTTTACCGATGGACAGGCTGCATGAGCTACGCGAAGACTATATTAAGACAGAAATCGAGCCACACATTCGCCCAAAAGCCATGGAGGTGCTTTGTCATCACGTCGAGAAAGGGCATGAAGTGGTGATTATTTCTGCCACCAACAACTTTGTGGTATCTGCCATTGCCAAGCGTTTCGGTATTGAAGATGCCAATGTGCTCTCGACGCCGCTTGAAGTTCAAAATGAGCGCTATACTGGCAAATTAACGGATAAGCCTAACTTTAAAGAAGGTAAGATTTATCATCTCAATAAGTGGATAGATAAGCGAAAATCAGCGGGTATTGATTTTGATAAAACTTATGCCTACTCTGATTCTAAAAATGACATTCCATTACTCGAGTGGGCAGATGTGGCTATTTGCGTGTCACCCGATGATGCGCTACATGCGCACGCGCTCGCTCATCGTTGGGCAGTAGAGGATTGGTCAATCTAAGTGGCTTAAAGATTTTTAATATAAGGTAGTACCAATTAACCAACTATTTATTGCCAATCTCATTTAAAATAGCGCCATATCAGTAAGATATTTATTTAAAAAGACAGGAATACTTATGGAAATTAATCCGTATCAAGAACAAATCAAAGATTTATCTGAGCGTGGGCAGGACCTTCGGAGGTATCTTTGACTTCGATGGTAAGCAAGAACGCCTAGAGGAAGTCAATTTAGAGTTAGAGAACCCCGAGTTATGGAATGATCCAGAGCGTGCAACCAAGATTAATAAAGAAAAAAGCCAGCTTGATGGCGTCATTGATGTCGTAGTTTCGCTTGAAACAACTTTAGCAGATGCCGCTGCCATGCTAGAGCTGGCGGTAGAAGCAGAGGACGAATCATTGCTTGCTGATGTGCAAGCAGAGCTCGACAATGCAGAGAAGCGCGTTGCGGATTTAGAGTTCCGTCGTATGTTTAGTGGCGAGATGGATCCAAACAATTGCTACTTGGATATCCAGTCAGGCAGTGGTGGCACAGAAGCGCAAGATTGGGCTGAAATGCTACTGCGTATGTACACGCGCTGGGCAGAGTCTCATGGCTTTAAGGTTGACGTCATTGAAGTGTCTTCTGGTAGCGTTGCTGGAATTAAATCGGCAACGATTGAGATTAAGGGTGATTATGCGTTTGGTTGGTTACGTACCGAAATTGGCGTGCATCGCTTAGTGCGTAAGTCACCATTTGATAGCAATAATGGTCGTCATACTTCGTTTGCTGCTGTTTTTGTGTCGCCTGAAATCGATGATAACGTCGAGATTGATATCAATCCAGCCGATTTGCGTATCGATACTTACCGCTCATCAGGCGCGGGTGGTCAGCACGTGAACACCACCGATTCCGCCGTACGTATCACCCACCAACCAAGTGGCGTGGTGGTCACTTGTCAGAACGAGCGTAGCCAACATGGAAACAAAGCGACAGCGATGAAAATGCTCCGTGCTAAGTTATATGAGCTTGAGATGCAAAAACGGATGGAGTCGCAACAAGCAGTCGAAGATGGTAAATCTGATGTCGGTTGGGGCAGTCAAATCCGCTCTTATGTACTCGATGACTCGCGCATTAAAGACTTGCGTACGGGTGTTGAAACCTTTAACACCGGTGCGGTGCTAGATGGTGACCTCGATCAGTTTATTGAAGCAAGTTTGAAAGCAGGATTGTAAGCAGCCGTTTTAAATAAGCAGCCGTTTTAAAATAGTAACTAATATTTAATTAAGGAAAATTATGCCAAGCGTTAATAATTATTTTGATGATAAAGTGACTTCTATTGCCTTTCAAACGGCTACCAAGCCTGCGACTGTCGGTGTCATGAGCATTGGTGAGTATGAGTTTGGTACCAGCGAATTTGAAACCATGAGCGTAGTGAGTGGTGCGTTAACCGTTACGTTGCCAGAAAGTAATGAGTGGCAAACCTTTAATGCTGGCGAGCAATTTACTGTTGAAGCCAATCAAAAGTTTCAAGTAAAAGTGGAAGTAGAAACGGCTTATTTATGTGTGTATGGTCAATAATCGTTTTTAGATACTTAGTAGAATAATCAACGCCAAGTGTTTAATGCTTGGCGTTTTTTTATGGCTGTCTTTTGAGATAAGTCTGGTTCATAAAATATTTGGTAACCGTTATAGGTTTTTACGATACTGTACCATATCAGTTTGGGTAGCAATTACATCATAGAGTTTGCGCGCGGTGGTATTGCCTTCTTGCGTTGTCCAATAAACACGATTACAGTTTTGCTCATTGGCAAACTCATACACCTGTTCAATCAGTGCGCGTCCCACGCCTTGACCGCGCACCGCTTCACTAACGTACAAGTCTTCTAAGTAACAACATTCAGTGGTATTCCAAGTATTAGGATGTAGCACCACATGCGTGATACCTACCAACGTGTCATCTTGCCACGCACCAAAGCCATAAATCGGTGCGTTATTATCAAGCAAGTTGTGCCACGTCGATTCTGTCGTACTTGCTGGCAAGCTGGTTTCATAAAATGCGAGATAGCGCTGCCACAATTTTAACCAACTATCGTAATCAGTATTGGATAATGCAGCGGTTTTTATCGAAAGATTATTGTTCATATCTGGCTCACTTCTGATGGATATTTAACGTTAAACGAATGTTATAACTTTCGTAGCAGTGTAATACATTGGGTTTTACACAGCATTACACTTTATCTGTGGCAAGTAAACAGCAAAAATAATGACAGTTAACTATGCTAAAACGACTACTTAATGAGATGAGTGTTGCTATGGCTAAGGAAAACAAAAATACAGTCACTGAAAATAATGGCACTGAAGATGTGCGCCATGATTACGAGCGTCTGGCACGCCGCGCCAATCTGCGCTATGTCAGTGATAATGAGCCTGGGTTTACACGCAGACGTTGGGGGCGTGGATTTACTTATAAAGACGCCACTGGCAAAACAGTGAAAGACAAAGCGTTACGTCAGCGTTTTGATGCTTTAGTGATACCGCCAATGTGGTCAGAGGTTTGGATATGCCAAGATGATAAGGGGCATCTGCAATCGACAGGCCGCGATGATAAGGCACGCAAGCAGTATTTGTATCATCCCGACTGGGATCGTGTGCGCGATCAAGCCAAATTCGATGCCATGATAGGGTTCGCCGAATCACTACCTAACTTACGTGCGCAAGTCGAAAAGGATTTAGAAGTGCAGTCGTTATCACGCGCCAATGTATTGGCGGCAGTGGTCAAGTTGCTTGAGACGACCTTAATTCGTATCGGTAATAGCCGCTATGCCAAGCTCAATAAGAGCTATGGTCTCAGTACATTACGCAGTAAGCATGTGAGTGAAACGGATAATGGCCTGGCGTTTGATTTTGTCGGTAAAAGCGCCAAAGAGCATCATATCGAACTGCAAGACGAGCGTTTAATTGACATCGTGCAAGCCTGTTCTGAGTTGCCGGGCTATCAGATTTTTAAATATTTGGACGATGAGGGCAACAAGCAGGTCGTTGATAGTAGCGATATCAATGACTATTTGCGAAAGCATACTTGCGGCAACGATTGTGAAAGCAAAATGTATAACGGCAATCTATATAGTGCAAAGGACTTTCGTACTTGGATGGCGAGTGTACTGGCGGCCAGCTACCTTTACGATGAATTGCAAACGTCAGCAGGTGAGCAAGTGCTGGCAAGTTCACCTGACAGTGACGAGCGTCAGCAATTGGTCACGGATATGGTCAAAGAAGTGGCAAATGAGCTGGGCAACACACCCGCAGTGAGCCGCGCTTCTTATATTCATCCTGTCATTATTGATAAGTTTTTAGCAGGAGAGTTCTTTGAGCCTTACAAGCAAGCACGTCGCGGGCGCACTAAGCAATATCAAAGCTGTGAAGAGAAAGCATTGCTAGGTTTCTTAAGTACCATACAATAAGGTTAATCCTATTAAGAAATGGCATATAAATATAAAAATGATACGTTATGTATTGAAATAAATATCAAAATGCGTTACTAATAGAGCATATGAAATTTAATAAGTGCAAACAATAAGTAAAAACAGTGTATAGGATAGGGCTGTTTTTCTACTCTGCCAGTCACCCGTTATTGCTAAAGGATTAGCTTATGAATACCTCTTCTACAGATACCTTACTTTCAAACGATTTGTCTTCTTCAAACCCAACTGGCTATAGCGACTACTATAATAATTTTGATATGAACGCACTATTAGCAGAGATATTTGGTGAAAACTTAGATGACCGTTTAAATGCCTATATGGCGTGTTGTGGTCGTCATGTACGTGATGGTCGCGGCGATAATTTGGCGTTAGTGCATGAAGATACTGCTGGCAATGTAACACGCATGACTTTTGCGGAACTGGATAAGGCAAGTGCGCAAGTTGCCAATGTATTATTGTCTTATGGCGTGCAAGTTGGTGAGCAAGTAGCGACCATGCTACCGCGTACGCCTGAGCTGCTCACCATTGTATTGGCGACTTGGCGGATTGGGGCGGTTTATCAACCATTATTCACCGCTTTTGGTTACGATTCGATTAAATATCGCATGGACAAGGCCAATACCCAAGTGGTTTTCACCAATCAGGAAAATCGCGGCAAGTTTGAGGATTTAGCTGAGAAAACCAAAATGGTCATGGTTAGCAATGAGAATGATGGACAGTTAAACAATAACTGGGGTGATGATAGCTATACAGAGATGATGGCGACCCAGCCACAAACGGTAGATGCTGTTTTGTTAGATGAAGGTGCACCGTTTTTGCAAATGTTTACCTCAGGTACGGTAGGTAAATCAAAAGGCGTCAGTGTGCCATTAAGTGCGCTATCAGCTTTTTATCTGTATATGCGCTATGCGATTGACCTGCGCGCCGATGATAACTATTGGAATATGGCTGATCCTGGCTGGGCGTATGGACTGTATTATGCGATTACGGGTCCTTTACTGATGGGTGTCACCACCTATTTTAATGAATCAGGCTTTGATGCTGCCAATACCCGCGACTTTATGGTCCGTCATAAGATTAGCAATTTGGCCTCTTCACCGACCGCCTTTCGGATGATGAAATCGAGTGGCGTGTTTGAAGATGCTCATAACGATGAAAATGCCAAGCTATCACTACGCTGTGCCAATTCAGCAGGCGAAACCTTGAATACCGAAGTCGTCAATTGGGTAGAGACCTATCTAAACTGCAAAGTGTGCGATCAGTATGGGCAGACCGAAACGGGCATGACCTGCTGCGAGCACCATGCATTAGCTCATGAATGTCCAGTAGGCTCGATGGGCATGGCGTTACCGGGGCACACATTGGTCGTATTAGATGATGACATGAACATATTGGCTGATGGCGAACAAGGACAGCTGGCAGTGGTCGTCAGTCAATCGCCGGCGTTTTATTTCCGCGGTTATAGCTGGAACGAAAAAGACGCCTTCGCTGATGATTACTATTTGACTGGCGATGTGGTCGAGCGCCATAGCGATGGCAGCTATTGGTTTTCTGGGCGTGATGATGACATTATCATTACAGCAGGCTACCGCGTAGGGCCTACGGATGTGGAGAATACCGTGCTTGAGCATGAGGCAGTGGCAGAATCCGCAGCAGTTGGCATACCAGATGAGGTGCGCGGTCATACGATTAAGTCTTATGTGGTGCTAAAAGATGGCATCGAAGGGACGGATGAGATTGCTAAAGAGATTCAAGACTTGGTACGTAAACGTCTATCGACGCATGCTTACCCGCGTGAGGTTGAATTTGTGGCAGCATTACCAAAAACGCCAAGTGGTAAAATTCAACGTTTCTTGTTGCGTAGCTTGTCTGCGGCATAGATTGTTGGAAACTTCGATAGTAGTTGAAAATAATAAAATAGTTAGCCTATAAGAATAGTAATAAAACATCCATTAAAGGAATAGTTATGCAAATAGAGAAACACAGCTTTTTGGTTACTGGCGGTGCGTCAGGTTTAGGTGAGTCAGTGGTTCGCGCTATCGTCGGTCAAGGCGGCAAGGTCGTCATTGCTGATTTGAACGAGTCAACTGGGCAAGCTTTGGTTGATGAGCTGGGTGACAATGTACGTTTTGTACGTTGTGATGTAACCAGTGGTGATGAGGTACAAGCGGCTGTCGAGTTGGCTGAAAAAGAGTTTGGTGGTCTGCAAGGTTCTATTAACTGTGCAGGTATCGCTGTCGTACAAAAGCTACTCGATCGCGAAAATAACCCAGCGGATCTTGATGCCTTTAGCCGCGGGGTTAATATCAATCTCGTTGGCTCTTTTAACGTCGCACGTTTGGTCGCGGCTAGTATTGCTAAGCGCGTGGCGAACGGCAATAATACAGAAAGCGCTAATGAGAAGAATGCTGATAATGGTGTCATTATCAATACCGCTTCTATCGCTGCTTTTGATGGGCAAGTAGGGCAAGCAAGCTATTCATCCTCTAAAGCGGGCGTCGTTGGCCTGACTTTACCGCTAGCGCGTGAGCTGGCACGTCATGGTATTCGTGTTATGACGATTGCGCCTGGTGTTTTTGCCACACCTATGATGGAGACTATCCCTGAAAAAGCGCGCGAGCAGTTAGAGGCCGGTGTTCCTTATCCAAAGCGTCTAGGCAATCCAAATGAGTTTGCTAAATTAGTCACGCACATTATTGATAATGCTTACCTAAATGGTGAAGTGATTCGCCTAGATGGTGCAATTCGTATGGTGTAAGGTGATTTTAGATTTTGATTGCAGCAAATTTAAGTTTAATTTATAACGTTTACATAAACTTGGCATAGTCTTTTGCTATCTTATCAAAGATGATTTTATCAATGAACGCTTACCTTTAAGAAGCAAAAGCTATGTCTTTTTTCAATATAAATAGTAAGTATTCACATTGGTTATTTATTGTCATGGGTTTTAGCCTCGCTATCATGACTAGCACGAGTGCCATTGCTGCTGAGGGTGTTTCAGAGAACAAACAAGCCATGCTTAACAATATTGTGATTGATAAAGTTTTTGTCGATAAATCTGCTCGCACCCTGCAGTTGCTAAGTGATAATACAGTTATCAAGTCTTATCATATTGCCTTGGGCGGCAATCCTGTCGGTCATAAGCAGCAACAAGGTGACAAACGCACTCCGACAGGTTCTTATACACTCGATTATAAAAATGAAAAATCTAAATTCTATCGCTCTATTCACGTAAGCTACCCCAATACTACCGATAAAGCCCGAGCCAAATCGCGAGGTGTCAGTGCTGGCGGTGATATCATGATTCATGGGCAAAAAAATGGTTTTGGGGCATTGGGTCTACTGAACCAGCAACGCGATTGGACGGAAGGCTGTATAGCCGTGACCAATGATGAGATGGATGAAATCATGGCTGCGGTAAAGGTTGGTACACCGATCGAAATTGTAGAATAAGTAGTTTGTTAACCTCCCGTATTTGACTGTTTTAGTCGTCCGCTAAAATACATTTCTCTGTGTTTGTACAGTCTCAAGACTTCCTAATTTTTCTTTACTAATCTCTCTTGAAATCTCTTATAAATGTGCCTATTAATACTTTAACGTTATATCATTGTTACGAGTAAGGTTTAATTTTTTTTGCAGATTTTATTTTTGCTCATATATGTGCTGCATAGGTCGATACCAATAAGTCAATAAATACTATTGACAATAGTTAAAATGACATTGAAATATTACTCAACAAACCTTATATAGATAACAACGAAAAGCTTGCGGCATCTTAATACTTATAAAAAGCCGCAGCGACTAGCAGATACAAACGACTATTAATTATTAAAGGACACACTATGAGATTCGAGAAATTTACCCAAAAATTGCAATCAGCGATTCAAGAAGCCCAAAGTTTGGCGCTAGGTCGCGACCACACTGGGATTGACCCTGTGCATTTGCTGGCCGTATTGCTACAAGATGAGTCTAACTTATCTATCTGTCAGCAAGCCGGCGCGTCTATTCCAGCATTAAAAAATGGCGTGGCAAAGGCGCTCGACAATCAGGCGACGATTAGCGAGCCAACTGGCGACGTTAATCTAAACCCAAATTCGGTGAAGATTTTGAACTTGGCCGATCGCCAAGCGCAAAAAGAGGGCGATGATTTTATTGCCACTGAATGGGTAATGTTGGCACTTGCTGAGCAAGGCGACACCAAAAAGATATTTGAAAATGCTGGGGTGACGGCAAGTAAGTTAAAAGCGGTCATTGAGCAGCTGCGAGGTGATGAGACGGTGAATAATCAAAACGCCGAAGATCAGCGTGATGCGCTGAATAAATATACCATTAATCTAACTGAGCAAGCTGAGCTTGGTAAGCTTGATCCGGTGATTGGTCGTGACGAAGAGATTCGCCGTACCATTCAGGTGTTATCGCGTCGTACCAAAAATAACCCTGTGCTTATCGGTGAACCGGGTGTTGGTAAAACCGCCATCGTTGAAGGCTTGGCACAAAAAATCATCAATGGTGATGTGCCAGAAGGTCTGCGCCGTAAAGAGGTGTTGTCGTTAGACTTGGGTGCTTTGATTGCCGGGGCAAAATTCCGTGGTGAATTTGAAGAGCGCCTCAAAAGTGTATTGAGTGATTTGGCGAAGCAAGAAGGTAATGTCATCTTATTTATCGATGAGCTGCATACTATGGTTGGTGCGGGTAAGTCAGAAGGCGCGATGGATGCCGGTAATATGTTAAAGCCTGCGCTGGCTCGCGGTGAGTTACATTGCGTTGGTGCGACGACTCTAGATGAGTATCGCCAGTATATCGAAAAAGATGCCGCCCTCGAGCGTCGTTTCCAAAAAGTATTGGTCGATGAGCCAACGGTCGAAGATACCATTGCGATATTACGTGGTCTAAAAGAACGTTACGAGCTGCATCATGGTGTTGATATTCAAGACAGTGCTATTATTGCGGCAGCACGCATGAGTCATCGCTATATTACCGATCGTAAGCTGCCGGATAAGGCAATTGACCTCATCGATGAAGCCGCCAGCCGTCTGCGTATGGAGATGGACAGCAAACCTGAGTCGCTTGGCAAACTTGATAGCCGTCTGATTCAGTTAAAAATGCAGCGCGAAGTATTGAAAAATGAAGAAGACGCGGGTGCACAAGCAGAGCGTAAAGTGCTTGATGCACAAATAGCAGAGCTGGAAAAAGAATACGCCGATCTCAATGAGATTTGGCAAGCAGAAAAAGCACTGGTCAAAGGCAGTCAACAGCTAAAAGACGAGCTTGATAAAGCGCGTATCGCTTATGATAAAGCCAGCCGTGAAGGTGACTACGAGACCATGAGTAAGCTGCAGTATGAGACGATTCCGCAGCTCGAGCGCCGTATTCATGAGTCTGATTTGGCCGAGCAAAAAGAGCAGACTGGTGAAAATAGCGGTATCAAACTACTGCGTAATAAGGTCACAGATAATGAAATCGCTGAAGTGGTGGCGGCGGCGACTGGTATTCCAGTCAGCAAAATGATGCAAGGTGAGCGTGACAAGATGCTAGCGATGGAAGACAGACTCCATGAGCGTGTCATTGGGCAAGATGAAGCGGTAGAAGCGGTCGCCAATGCGGTACGCCGTAGTCGTGCAGGGTTGTCTGATCCGAATCGTCCTTCAGGTTCATTCTTATTCCTTGGACCTACAGGTGTTGGTAAAACAGAGTTAACCAAATCATTGGCGAACTTCTTGTTCGACTCTGAAGATTCGATTGTCCGTATCGACATGAGTGAGTATATGGAGAAGCATAGCGTCAGTCGTTTGGTGGGTGCGCCTCCAGGGTATGTTGGCTATGAAGAAGGTGGCGCATTAACCGAGGCGGTACGCCGTAAGCCTTATAGTGTTATTTTGTTTGATGAGGTCGAAAAAGCGCACCCTGATGTGTTCAATATCTTGCTACAAGTGCTAGACGATGGTCGCTTAACGGATTCACAGGGTCGCGTCGTTGACTTTAAAAATACTGTTATCATCATGACCAGTAACTTGGGGTCGCACAAAATCCAAGAGATGGTTGGCGAGAGCTACGAGGATATCAAAGCTGAGGTAATGGAGTCGGTTGGACAGCATTTCCGTCCAGAGTTTGTCAACCGTATTGATGAGATTGTGGTCTTCCATCCGCTTGGTATGTCGCAAATGGCTGGTATTGCCGATATTCAATTGGATCGCTTACGTCAGCGTATTCAAGAGCGTGAAATGGATATCGAGCTGTCGGCAGATGCGATGAATAAACTGGTCGCAGTGGGTTATGACCCTGTGTATGGTGCGCGTCCACTCAAACGTGCTATTCAGCAAGAGATCGAAAACCCATTGTCATTGAAACTGCTGGCTGGTGATTTCGTCCCAGGCGATATCATCAAAGTCGATGTCGGCGCTGATGATAAGTTGACCTTTGATAAGCTTAGAATGAGTTAATAACAACTTTAGATGACTGTTGCTAAATGACGGTTATGGTTTAAGACAACCCCCTTATTTGCCTATATTTTATATGGGTGAATAAGGGGTTTTTGCGTTAAGCACTATCATTAAGCATCATTATTAGATGCTATCATTATTTTACCGTCTACTTGCTTTGAGCATGTTATAAATATAGTCAAGACATCCTAAAGACGCTACGGTATTGTTGATATCAAATTTATGTAGCCTCTGTCTGCCAGGCACAGCAAGCAAGAAAAATTGATATCAGCAGCGCGTGATGTATCGATATTACTTTTCACTGACGATAGCTTCAGTGTTAATCATAAAACAAGGGAGATGACATCATGATGATGACCAATAACAAACACACCAGCGGACCTTTAACATTACCATTAATCATAACAGCACTGCTCTTTAGTGCCTCTGCTTGCTCTAATCCCTCAGCCGTCAATACCAATAAAGATTTGAGCGAATATAAAGAAGGACAAGCCTCTGTCAATGAATCCATAGCAAACACGGAAAAACCTGCCTTTGCAACCAAAGCAGTAACTGCCTTTAGTGAGCCTTGGGCGATGACGGCGTTACCTACGGCTGATGATGAGCCTGCCAAACTGCTTGTGACGCAAAAGACAGGTGAGTTGTATATTGTCGATACTGCAACGGGTCATAAAACAGCCGTGGCTGGCATACCAAAAATAGCTTATGGCGGGCAAGGCGGGCTTGGTGACATTATCCTTGCACCAGATTTTTCTACTAATAATGATGTCTATATCAGTTACGTTGAGGCAGGTAGCGATGCTGATAGTAATACATTCGGTGCAAAGGTCATCAAAGCGACATTGACAGGACTAAATACTGACGCGCCAAGCTTGCAAGACATTACGCCAATCTGGGCGCAAACGCCAAAAGTAAAAGGGCAGGGGCATTATAGCCATCGCATGCTGTTCTCACCCGATGGGCAGTATCTATATATCAGCTCGGGCGATCGCCAAGAAAAATCCCCAGCGCAGGATATGACAGTCAATTTAGGTAAAATAATTAGGCTCAATGCTGACGGCTCAATACCGAATGACAATCCATTTTTTACCACTGCCGGGGATATAAAATCACAGTTTTGGACGACTGGTCATCGTAATGTGCTGGGTATGATGTTCGATGAAAAAGGCAGGCTTTGGGCGCACGAAATGGGCCCAAGAGGCGGTGATGAATTTAATCTTATTGAAAAAGGCAACAACTATGGTTGGCCAGTCGTGTCGAATGGTCGTAATTATAACGGCACTGACATCCCTGACCATGATACGCGCCCAGAGTTTGCAGCACCTACAATCACTTGGACGCCGGTGATATCACCCTCCTCGATGAGTATGTACACAGCGGGTAAGCATAATGACTTCCCGGCATGGCAAGGCAATGCGCTTATCAGTGGTCTGTCATCGAAAGCGCTCATCATTGTTGGTTTAGAGGATAGTAACGCTGCTGCTGAGCGCTATCGCTATGATATGGGTGAACGTATTCGTAATGTGTTGAATGTGGATGGGCAGGTATTTCTGCTTGAAGATGGTGGTGAGGGTGAGCTGTTGCAACTCCAACCGCAGTGATTTGATTGAATGCATCACTAGGCTATTAAGCGTATTAGGGATATTAGGCGATGCAACTATCCATCAATTTAACTTAATACTGAACGATTTCAATTAAGTTAACGTATGTAATTGATTGATAAAGAAAAGTTAATTTGTTAAAGTGTGATTTCTTAAAAATTAAGGCTATTACCTAAATGGATCATGTAAAGGTAGAAAGATTGGGCCCGTTTCCACGGGTAAATAAGCCTGTGTTTATCACGTCAGGCATTTTAATTGTTGGTTTTATTATCTTCGGTGCGTTCTTCACTGAGACGGCAGGGGCACTGTTTAGTTATCTACAGAGCTTTATTACCACCAATTTTGGTTGGTTCTTCATCGCTCTTATGAACATAGCATTAGTTTTTTGCCTGTATCTAGCGGCAAGTCGTTATGGCGATATTCGTCTCGGTAAGCAAACAGAGGAGGCACAGTATCCACTATTTTCATGGATTGCGATGCTGTTCTCAGCAGGTATTGGTATTGGCCTAGTTTACTGGGGTACTGCAGAGCCACTGTATCATTTTATGGCACCACCATTAGCAGAGCCTGAGACCATTGCAGCGGCAAAAGAAGCCATGAATGTCTCATTTTTGCATTGGGGTCTGCATGCTTGGGCGATTTATACGATTGTTGCTCTAGCGCTTGCTTATTTCCACTTTAGACGTGGTTTGCCGTTATCTATTCGCTCGACTCTATATCCTATTTTAGGACGCAAGATTTATGGCCCATGGGGTCATACCGTTGATATCTTAGCGGTTTTTGGCACGATGTTTGGGGTTGTGACCTCGCTTGGCTTAGGGGTTATGCAGATTAACTCTGGTCTTGAGAACCTATTTGGTATTCCTAATACGATTACCGTACAGTTCGTCATTATTGCCTTTGTGACGGCGCTGGCGTGTGGTTCTCTGATGCTCGGTCTCGATAAAGGGATTAAGCGCTTAAGCGATATCAATATGGGACTGACTGGTATTTTGTTAGCCTTTATGGTCATTCTAGGCCCTACGCTATTTATCTTTGACAGCTTCTTTGAAAACATCGGTAATTATCTGGCCGCGGTTGTTCCGTTAAGTTTATGGGGTGAGTCTTATAGCGGTACTGATTGGCAGGCTGGTTGGACGATATTTTACTGGGCATGGTGGGTAAGCTGGGCACCATTTGTTGGGGTGTTTATCGCGCGTATTAGTCGCGGCCGTACGGTTCGTGAGTTTGTACTGGGCGTGCTCTTGATTCCAATGACCATCTTGTTCTTTTGGTTTACCACTTTTGGTGGTGTGGCGATTCATATGGAGCTGCTAGCAGCGCTTGATCCGCTGATGGCCAGTCCAGGGTTGGTTGAAGCCGTGCAAGCAGATACGGGCAGTGCCATCTTTAAGTTGGTGGAATACTATCCGCTTACCAAGCCAATTACGTTGTTGATTGTGATTATGATTGTACTTTGGTTTGTGACCTCATCTGACTCAGCCAGTTTTGTCATCGACATGTTGACGGCAGGTGGTGATACCAATCCACCTAAGATTCAGCGTTTATTTTGGGCAATCATGCAAGGTTTAATCGCTGCTATTTTATTAGCGGCAGGCGGATTGGGGGCATTACAAGCAGCGGCTATCGTTGCAGGCTTACCCTTTGCGTTGGTTATTCTGGTGATGATGTATGCTTTATGGCGTGGTCTAGGCCGTGATCGTTTAATATTGTATCGTGCACAGCAGCAGTTTATCACTGCTGAATCTGTCGATCACAACACCGCAGACGAGTTTGTCGATGAAGACCTGTTGAAAGGTCCGCCGAAGATTGTGACAGGGGATTAACCTGTAGCGTTACTCTCAATACAAGCAAAAAAACGGTTATAAATAACTCTTATAAATAGTGGTTTTAAATAACAAGCATAAAAAATAGCTCTGACATCTCAGGGCTATTTTTTGTATCAAAAAAACATAATATAAGGGTAAAATTTGATAATCGGGTAACATCTTGTTAAGGTAAGCGACTCTAAAATATTGGATAAAAAAGATGAGTGAACTCAAAATAGGTCGTTTAGGGCCTTTTCCACGAGTAAATAAACCGGTCTTTATTGCCTCGGCAATATTGATTGTCGGGTTTATTATATTCGGTGCTCTGTTTCAAGAGTTAGCAGATACTATATTTACTAGTGCACAAGGCTTTATTACCCAACGCTTTGGTTGGATGTTTATTATCCTGATGAACGTTGCTGTGGTTTTATGTTTGTATTTGATTTTCAGCAAATATGGTGATATTCGCTTAGGTCATCAAACTGAAACACCGCAATACAGCCTGCCATCTTGGATAGGGATGCTATTCTCAGCGGGTATCGGTATCGGTATTATGTACTGGGGTACGGCTGAGCCGGTTTATCACTTTATGGCGCCGCCACTAGGTGATGCAGAGACCGTAGAAGCTGCCAAACAAGCAATGAACATCTCGTTTTTACATTATGGGATTCACGCTTGGGCAATTTATGCTGTCGTGGCATTGTCATTGGCCTATTTTCATTTTCGCCGTGGTCTCCCATTATCGATTCGTTCTAGCCTTTATCCAATATTGGGCCAGAGAATCTATGGCAAATGGGGACACACGGTTGATACGTTGGCAGTATTTGGGACGATGTTTGGTGTTGTGACCACCTTAGGTTTTGGTGTGTTGCAGATTAACTCTGGACTCGAAGGGTTATTTGGCTTGCCTAACTCTGTCACGGTGCAAGTGATCTTAATCGCCCTCATTACGATGCTGGCTTGTGGCTCGTTGCTAATGGGTTTGGACAAAGGTATCAAACGTCTCAGTGATACCAATATCATTCTTACTTTTGTGTTGTTAGGATTTGCTTTTATCATGGGCCCAACTCAGTACATTATGGACAGTTTGGTTGAAAACACTGGTAACTATATACAAAATATCGTGCAATTAAGCTTTTGGAGCGAAGCCTATAGCAAAGGCGATTGGCAGTCTTCATGGACGATATTCTACTGGGCTTGGTGGATCAGCTGGTCACCATTTGTAGGGGTGTTTATCGCTCGTATTTCCCGTGGTCGTACCATTCGTGAATTCCTACTCGGTGTGCTATTTATTCCGATGATTATCCTGTTTTTCTGGTTCACAACCTTTGGTGGTGTGGCAGTAAATATGGAGCTAATCGGTAACCCTGGGTTTATTGAAGTTGTCCAAAACGATTATGGTAGTGCTATCTTTAAGCTGATGGAGTTTTACCCATTTGCCAAAGCCACCACCATGCTGATTGTGCTCATGATTGTACTGTGGTTTGTGACGTCATCAGACTCAGCCAGCTTTGTCATTGATATGCTGACTTCTGGTGGTGAAACCAATCCGCCTAAAATTCAGCGTTTGTTTTGGGCAATTATGCAGGGTTTGGTTGCCGCGATTTTACTTGCAGCTGGTGGTTTAGGGGCGTTACAGGCCGCTGCTATCGTCGCAGGATTTCCTTTTGCTATTGTTGTGTTTATTATGTTGTATGCGATGATAAAAGGGTTTAATCGTGATGAGTTGATACTTTATCGTGCAGAACAACGATTTATCACTGATGAGTCGGTTGAGCATAATACGGCTAATGAGTTCAGGGATGAGGAGCTACTAGAAGGTCCGCCTGAGGTTGTTAAAGGCGATTAAAGACTGACAATAGATATATTCTGCATTCAGTGGCATCAATAAAAACCCCAGTCTCATTGTAGGCTGGGGTTTTATTTTGCCCAAAGACAATACGCTTTTATAATCAGGTGACTCTGTGTATACAAAACGCAACATGACAGGGTTATATTTGATAATTCGTTAACATCTTGTTATGGTGACGCTCTTTTGTCTTTGGGAAGATCTATGGATCATGTGAAGGTTGGCAGAGTAGGCCCTTTTCCACGAGTAAGTAAGCCGGTGTTTTTAACCTCAGTGATTTTAATTACTGTCTTTATTATTTTTGGTGCGTTTTTTAATGAGCAAGCAGAAGTAGTATTTAATCAAGCCAAAGCATTTGTTTCTCTACGTTTTGGATGGTTCTTTATTGTGGTGATTAATGCCACTGTCTTGATGAGTATCTATATGATATTTAGTCGATATGGTGACATCAGGTTGGGTCATCAGAATGAAGAGCCTGAGTATAAGCTCATCTCTTGGATTGGTATGCTGTTTTCCGCAGGTATCGGTATCGGACTCCTATATTGGGGTACGGCTGAGCCGCTATATCATTATATGGCACCACCTCTGGGTGAGGGTGAGACGGTTGCATCTGCTAAGCTTGCGATGAACATCTCATTTCTACATTATGGTATTCATGTATGGGCGCTCTATGGCATGGTGGCTTTGGCTTTGGCTTATTTTCACTATCGCCGTGGTTTGCCATTGGCTATTCGCTCAACGCTATATCCAATATTGGGTAAAAGAATATATGGTGGTTGGGGTCATACGGTTGATACCTTAGCGGTATTTGGCACCATGTTTGGCGTGGTGACCACTCTAGGTCTTGGGGTGCTGCAGATTAACTCTGGTCTTGAGAGCTTATTTGGTATCCCTAACAACATCAGTGTACAAATCATCTTGATTGCCGTTATCACTGTTTTGGCAGGTATGTCACTGTTCTTAGGACTCGATAAAGGTATTAAGCGCTTAAGCGATATCAATATCGTGTTGACGATTATACTTTTAAGTTTCGTGATTCTCTTAGGACCGACACAGTTTATCTTTAACAGTTTTATTGAAAACATCGGTAATTATATCCATCAGGTTGTTCCTTTAGGGTTTTGGACTGAGTCTTATGAAGGTCAAGAAAACTGGCAAGCATCGTGGACGATTTTTTATTGGGCATGGTGGATTAGCTGGTCGCCATTCGTTGGTGTGTTCGTGGCTCGTATCTCTCGTGGTCGTACCATTCGTGAATTCACATTGGGCGTATTGTTAATCCCAGTGGCTATCTTGTTCTTATGGTTCACAGCGTTCGGTGGTTCTGCGGTTCATATGGAATTGATGGCGGCAGTCAATCCTGACTTAGCAAGCCCTGGTCTTGTTGAGGCAGTTAGAGCGGATACGGGTAGTGCAATTTTTAAATTAATGGAATCTTACCCATTAACCGCCGTATTCAACTTACTCATCGTCGTGATGATTGTATTGTGGTTTGTGACCTCATCAGATTCTGCCAGTTTTGTGATTGATATGCTAACCTCAGGCGGTGATACCAATCCTCCTAAGATTCAGCGTTTATTTTGGGCAGGCACTGAGGGTATTATTGCAGCAGTATTGTTAGCAGCAGGTGGCTTAGGCGCGTTGCAAGCAGCATCGATCGTATCGGGTCTGCCGTTTGCAGTAGTGATATTGGTCATGATGTATTCGCTATTGCGAGGTTTGAGTCGAGATCACTTGATTCTCTATCGTCAGCAGCAATGGTTCATCACTGAAGAGTCAGCAGAACATAACTCAGCAAATGAGCTGCCTGACGAGGACTTGCTAGAAGGTCCACCTGAGCTAAAAAAAGGATAACCAATCGGTTAGCGCGCAAAGCTAAAGTGCATAAACGCTGACTGATTAAAGTAAGACTGAATAGTTTATAGATATTACCAATTACCCAGCTTGTCATAAGCTGGGTATTTTTATGACGGTGTTAAAACGACTCGCTTTAATAAGTCGAATAGATAGTCAAAATATCCTAAAAACACTACGGTATTGCTGATATCAATTTTTTGTAGCCTCTGTCTGCGCAGGCACAGCAAGCAAGAAAAATTGATATCAGCAGCGCGTGATGTATCGATATTACTTTTTACTGGCTATAGTCGACATATATTAGAGGCATTCGCCTTTTACATAGGCTACGGCTTCTGGGGTACTACAGGCGGAGCAGGCATTACCGGCGGTGCGATAGCTTATGACTGAACCCGTTTGGGTTTTTACACAGACAGGATCATATTGCGCGGTACATATGGTATTCGCAGGATTAAAAGGTGGGCACTGAGAAAAAACGCCAGCAGGTGGTTGGTGGGTTGAGGTGTTTGGCTGTGTAGGCGTGGTAGTGTGAGAGTCAGGCATCGTAATATCGGGCATGTAGCTGCAGCTTGCCAATGCGAGCGTCAACGGCAAACTGAATAATAAGGGTTTGATAAATGGCTGCTGACGTATAGAGAGCCATGCCTTAATTATAGTCATGTGATTTTGCATAATGATATCTCCTTATAGATAAATCCGGTAGCTCCCTGCTATCCATAGTTGGCTTTATGATTGGCTAAATGTGCGCTAAGACACGCCTTAATAAAGCCTGCTAAAATTTATAGTAGCTTATTTATCACCAACCATCCAGTATGTAAGTTACCAAAATTTATAGCCAATAAAAAACCCAAGCTTGATAATAAGCTTGGGTTTATCTATCACTATCATAACGTCTTGCGCAATGCTTGCTTGTTTTAACCAATGATTGTTTAAATAAATGGTTTCTTAAAAAACGCTACTGTACTATTTGTCTGCTTTGTCATCTTGGTTAAGCTGAACATACTTATCAAAATTTTGCGCATAATCGGTTAGGTTGTCACTTAACATCTGACGATATTGTTTGACATAAAACTCGACGATGTCATCTTTTTCTTTAGCAAAGTCATCACCTTTGACAAAACCAATAGAGGCGACAGATGCGCTATAGCGTGCGGCTGCATATAGCAGTGATGCGCCAACTTGTCCTGAATGTGCATCAGGACCTAACTGGCTGTTTGCCACACCAATGATAGCATCAGCACGTTGGTAAAAGGCCTGCATTTCAGGGGTAATCTCAATGTTTGCATCTACAGTATTGTCTTGATGGTTGTCTGGGTTGTTATCTTGAGACATGAGCAACTCCTAATAAGTGGTAATTGTTAATATATAAAATCAGTTTATAAACAAAAGAGATGAATACTATTACAAACCAGCATCTGCTTTTAAAATCTCAGCTTTGTCTGTTTTTTCCCATGTAAAGGCAGTTTCTGAACCCGGACGACCAAAATGACCAAAGGTCGCTGTTTGCTGGTACATTGGTTGTAACAAGTTCAACATACGGGTAATGCCGTATGGACGCAAATCAAAGTGAGTGCGAATCAGACGAATAATTTCGTCATTACTGATTTTGCTGGTACCAAAAGTATTAACAGAGATAGAGGTTGGCTCAGCAACACCGATTGCGTAGCTGACTTGTACTTCACAGCGCTCGGCCAGTCCTGCTGCCACAATATTCTTCGCAACATAGCGTACGGCATAGGCCGCACTGCGATCTACTTTTGAAGGGTCTTTGCCACTAAAGGCACCGCCACCATGACGCGCCATACCACCATAGGTATCGACGATGATTTTACGACCGGTCAATCCTGCATCACCGACAGGTCCACCAATCACAAATTTACCCGTTGGGTTGATATGGTAACGCGTACCGGCATGTAGCAGGTCAGCGGGCAATACTTGTTTGATAATAGATTCCATGACCGCTTCTTGCAGATCAGACTGCGAGATACTAGGGTCATGTTGCGTCGATAGGACGACTGCATCAATGGCAACAGGACGATTGCCGTCATATTTGAGCGTGACTTGCGCCTTGGCATCTGGGCGCAACCAAGGCAGCTCGCCTGCGCGTCGCAGCTCCGACTGACGTTCCATCAAACGATGGGCGAACTCGATAGGCGCTGGCATCAACACATCGGTCTCGTTACTGGCATAACCAAACATCAAGCCTTGGTCACCAGCACCTTGCTCTTCTGGGCTACTACGATCGACCCCTTGAGCAATCTCAGGAGACTGCTTGCCTAGCATATTGATAACAGCACAAGTCTCACCATCGAAACCTAAGTCTGAGTGGTGATAGCCAATACCATTGACGGTATCACGTACAATGCGTTCAACATCGATATTCGCTGTCGTGGTCACTTCACCTGCCAGTATCACGGCGCCTGTCTTGACCAAGGTCTCGCACGCCACACGTGCATCTAGGTCTTGACGTAAAATAGCATCAAGAATGGCATCTGATATTTGGTCAGCCATTTTATCAGGATGACCTTCGCTCACAGATTCTGAGGTAAATAAGTTGTATTCACGCATAATGGGATCGCTTAATTGCAGGGACTGTCGTTTATGAATTCAGTCATTATTAAATGTTAACGGAAAATAGAAGATAAAAGTGAATCAAAAAATTATGATATTTTACCGTGTATCGAAGTAAAACTCTAGCCATGGATAATACTATGAGGTAACTAGGCGCTGGTTAGCCGCGGTAAAAATCATCCACATCGCTATTTTCTTGCCAGCGATATTCAGTATAGGTGGCAATCTGCCTTGCTGTATCTATGTTATGTCTGTCGGCGATAAAGCCAAGCGCCATATCCATACCAGCACTAACCCCTGAGGAGGTATAAAATTTACCGTCGATGACCCAGCGTGCTTGCTCTATCCAGTGGACGTTATTCGATTGCGCTGTCACCCATTGCCATGACAGTTTATTAGACGTTGCACGTTTGCCATCCAGCGCCCCAGTTTTAGCCAATAATGCGCTACCAGTACAGACGCTAAGTACCCAATGAGCATGGTCAGCCAATGTTTTCAGCGTTTGCAAAAATGGTTGGTTAGTGATTTGCTGGCGAGTACCCATTCCGCCGACAACCAATACAATATCAGTAGGATACTCTAATTCTGTGACAGTAATTGTGTCGATAACAACGCCATGCTTACTGTGAATGATACCACCATTGATTGAAGCAAACTGTAGACGGTAATGCTCAGGCACGCAGCCAAACATCTCGATAGGACCGAACAAGTCCAAGGTCTCAAAGTCGTCGAATAGTAATGCGGTAAGCGTCTGCATCTGATTGCCTTTTCTCTTATTTCTTGAATATAACGCCAAAAAACTATTTTAAACAACATGTTTTCAAAAACTATAGCTCCAGAAATTTGGCTTTGTCTTTAAACATACATTCCTCATAAACTGGACAAGCACCGCATTTGGGTGTTCGAGCTTGGCAGGTATAGCGGCCATGTAAAATAAGATAATGATGCGCATCGACAATTAAGTCATCTGGAATGCGTTCGACCAGTTTCTTTTCGACGATTAATACTGTCTTACCAGTGGCAAGCCCCGTACGATTGCCCACCCGAAAGATATGGGTATCGACGGCCATCGTCGGCTGCCCAAACGCAGTATTTAACACCACGTTTGCTGTTTTGCGTCCCACGCCTGCGAGAGACTCCAAGTCTTTACGATTATCAGGAACAGTACTATCGAACTTTTCGATAAGGTCTTGGCAGGTTTTGATGACGTTCTTGGCTTTGGAATTATACAGACCAATGTTTTTGATATAAGATTTTAGCCCTTCTTCGCCCAATGCCAATATAGTCTCAGGAGTATTGGCAACGGGATACAACTGCTGGGTGGCAATATTGACGCTTACGTCTGTCGCTTGCGCGGATAAAATCACTGCAATCAGCAGCTCAAAGTTACTGTCATAATTGAGCTCAGTGACGGGCTCTTTTATCGTCTCAGCCAATTTCTCAAAAAACGGACGCACATGACGATTGGGCATCCGTCTAGATGGCGGGGTATCAGCAGTTTTATGTTTGACCGTTTTACTCATGGTATATTTACTATTATCTGGTTGTTTGTCGTTAAAAAAATGGACTAATAATCGTAATAGCTTTACAAAGGCTATAGCTGTGACAGCTCTATCTGCAATGCCTCAAGCTCGGCTTGTTTTTTATCATTAGCACGCACGCTTAATTGCTTCTCTAACTTTTTAATCTTAGTACGTATTTTTGCCGCTGCAATGGTGTTCTTGGCTTGTTCTTCGCTGATGCTCAACGACTGGCTAGCAGCATTGTTCAATTTCGCCTCTACCATGCTGACGACGGGCTTACTGTTGCTACTATCCGCCAATTGCTCAGTGACTCGTCTGAGGTGCGTGTGATAGCGCTGTCGCAAGTCATCTTGCTCAGCCACTCGCTCGGGTGCTGTGAGTTCACGTTCAATGGTGACCAAATCGATACAATCTACAGGGCAGGGGGCGATACATAGCTCACAGCCGGTACATAAATCAGTAAAAATAGTGTGCATATGCTTGCCAGTGCCGACGATAGCATCGACTGGGCAGGCAGGTATACATTTAGTACAGCCAATACAGTCATCTTCACGAATCACAGCGCGCACCTCAGTTGGACGTTTAGAGGTCGCGTCTATCGGCCACTGTGAAGGGGCAGTAGTTTGTGTCATGCTAGAGTGATAACTGTCTATATCCACAATCTGGGCAATAGCGTTGGTAACGGGCTGACCACCAGGCACGCATTTGTTATACGGCTCACCCTCCAGTACGATAGCAGCTGCATAAGGCAAACAGCCGTCTGGATGCTCACATAGACCACACTGTGTTTGTGGCAAGCAAGCATCAATCTGAGAAATCTTGGACTGTATATCAGCGGGCAGGTCATCAATATTCAAGGTATCGAATAATATTGGCAGGTTGACTAGGCGGATAGTAGTACTACTTTGCATGTAATTTGACACCTTAACACCAGTGAAAAAGAGTGGTGTTAGCATAATAAATTTGGGATAGATGACTGTGATAGCTAAGAACAAAAAGCTAAATGTAGAAGGTTAGTGGAACAGGACTAAGTACAGTGCTAAGCACACTTATCTAAGAAAGCTTATCTAACATTAGGCTAAGCGCTATTGCTCAAGTTACTGCTACTATGAATAATGCTTAAAGAGTCATGCCGTTTTCGTTCATTATTTGGGCAATCAGCTCGTAAGCTATGCTACCTTTTGCGGGTATCTTTGGCAAATTTGACAGATCAAAAAAGTCAGCGTGCGACAGCTCATCTTCTTGGATAATAAGATCACCTCCTGCATAAGAGGCTCGAAAGCCAAGCATTAGGTTCGATGGAAATGGCCATGGCTGGCTACTCACATAGCGAATATCCGTTAGGCTGATATTTACCTCTTCTGCCACCTCACGTACGACCGCATGCTCTAGGCTTTCACCCACTTCTACAAATCCTGCAATCAAACCATACTGTAGCGCTTGTGTAGGAGTTTTTTGCTGTCCATAACGGTGATGGTGCGCCAGTAAAATTTGCATTTCACCGGTTTGCGGATTCGGACGGGTGATTGCCGTGATGATACAAGGCTGTACACGTGGGTATTGGCGGAGCCTACATGCAGGACAGACCATCGCTCGCTCATCTCGTTTGGCATGCACGACTGGTGTTGCGCAGCGACTACAAAACTGAGTGTCTGCTTGCCAGCGCAATAACTGTAAGGCTTGGCTCAGCTGGTCTGTCAATGCAATAGGCAGTTGAGTAATCAGCTGACGATAAGGGACAAAAGCGTTACCACTACTTTCAGCGCTGATAGGTAAGGTGACATTATGTGCCAGCGCATAATCATACGTCATGGCGCTAGACGCTTGCGCTGTGAAGGTATTGATAGGATTGATACCATTCGATTCAGCGTCAATACTAGGTAAGCCATCTACACTATTATTGGCTTTATCATCATTGTTCTTATCAATACTGCTATGAGTATTCACTTGCCAATGACTGGGCGCTAAGCTCTCTAGCAAGGCGACGTGACCAATCTGATAGGCATGTTGGCTATTACTATTACTACAGCTATCGGCTGAAATGACATCTGATTCTGAATATGGAACTTGCAGCGGCCACCAACCATCAGGCATCTGACGGCATAGAATGGTGTCATCACTAAAGATAAAAGCGCTGGTCATATAAAATTTTCCAAATCGTGACAAAAACAAATGAAAGCAAGTCTATACCAGCTTAGGTATAGACTTGTTTATAGTCAGTATCAATGAGCGAATGTGGTCGCAGAACATTCCCGCAAAACTTTCAAACAAAAGATACTATTGCGATTAGAGTATGTCCCTAGGCGGCAAGTAGATGGCTCAAGCTCTGCTGCCCAACATCAAGTGCTTGCTTGCTAACAGGGCGGTTATGCTCGAAACCATCTAAGTGATGATCGACGGCCATAATGACATCAGCGATGCAAGCGAGCGTGCTGTCTTCAATACGTCTACCACTCTCGATACGCTGTTCGATGTTTTTTGCTAATTGGCTAAGCATACTGGCCGGTGTGGGCAATTGTAGAAAACGTACCGCGCCTGCCACTTGGCGCAGCATCTCAGGTATGTTCTGAATATTGAGCATGTCGCGTTCTGGCTCAGACAAATAGTCATTGATGGCTTGTTCAGCATTGGCAATCGCTGTGCGACTTTCTTGTATCAAGGTGTCATTGGCTGTATTAAGCTGATGCAATGAGATATGCGGGTTATTCAGTGGCAAGTAGATTGCGCCTGGCGTGTGCATTTCTGCCATTGAGATAGAGGCATTTTCTGCATGCATGAGTGCGAGCAATAGATGGTCAAAGTCCTCAGGCGAAGGCGCTTGCCAGTTGACTACCGCGTCAGCTGCTGTGCTTAAGCTATCAGCAGCGTTTGACAGTCCAAGCAGACGTAGGGCAGAGCCTAAAGACGTCAGCGCTTCTATAATCTGTGCTGTTTGTACATCAGCCGGATTGACTGAATCGCCACGTGCATAGCTATCGACATCTTCTTTAATGGTATTGATTTGGCTTTGAATGATGGTGTTTAGCGTGTCGGTAAGGGCGCGATTGGGACCGAATAAGAAGCGCTTCATTTGCTCCAATTGCGGACCTTCTAAGCGGTTGCTGGCATATTGCTCACGCAATCGCTGTGCTTCTTCGTTATCACGCTGGCATGCAAAGCTGACTAAGTCAGCAAATCGTGTGTCCATGACAGGCAAATAGCTTTGGAACTGTTGTTCTAAGTAAATAAGCGTATGTTTTTGACTGAGGTTCAGCGGTAGGATGCTGGCGATATCGGTGACGGCTGCAGTGGCTGCTTGCCAAAATAAGCTACTGGTTTTTGAGGCAATCAAGGCACAAGCAGCGCTCATCGCATCAAGCTTTTGCTGGTCGTCTGAGGTGATGCTACCATCTTGGTTTAATAGAGCGACACCAAGACCACTACGATAAGCGTACGTTAATAGCTCAGTCTCTAAGCCAAGCTCATGCAGCGGTTGAAAGTTTTTTTCGGGGTTAGCAACGATAACGCTACTGCTGCCAAACGTTGAAAAATAGTCAGCCTCCATGGGCGCTGCTTGGCCATGAGCATTTAACTTATTAATCACAGGCAACAATAGCGTGGGCTCTACCGATTCCGTCAATAAAACAAACTCAATATAGCGATCGAGCATCATAATGGCTTCTGATAAGTCCATAATCAAATCGGTGTCGTTATTATCACCATTGTCATACAGGCGCTGCAAACCATTAACGATGGCTGTGTTTAACGCCTCTGCACCGACTAAAGCAATCAATTTAAAAATACAAGACAGCTGCTTTAGGACAATAATAGAGTCTAGCAATAAAGGCGCCTGATTATTGTCATCATTAAATTCGCTTAAATGAATCTCAGCGTCCTTAAGGGTTACAATAATTTCGTCATGCAATAAATGCAATGACGGTAGGTTAAAGTCAGTGACACTAAGCGTTGGGGCGGTTAACTTCATTTGCGCAGACTGATCCATAAGGGTTCTTCCATAACGTACTGATAAGAATGACGATTATTCAAATGACGATTGAAAAAGCGTTCGTTAATATTGTTTTAACGCTTAATATAACAATAATCAAGACTATATTATACAAATGTTGAAGTAAAAAGAGGTTTTAGCGACCGCTACATATTTGTTCTAAGCTCAGGGTAATCGTCTACGAGTGACGCGTACCAATTCTGATTGGCAGTGTCATCGACATTCGAGGCTAATAATAAAGACGCTAAGTTAGCAAAGCTTGCATGACCTGTCTGTGCTCCGTCAGCTTGCGTGTCTTCTTCAATCGCTAGGGTGACCTGTCCACCAGTCATGGCCAGATAGACTTCAGCTAAAATCTCTGAGTCAAGTAAAGCCCCGTGAAAAGTACGATCTTGCTTACCGACATCTAGGCGACGAACCAGGGCATCCAGGGTGTTTTTCTGGCCAGGGTATTGCTGCTTGGCCATCACGAGTGAGTCAGTGACTTTGACCCGCTCAGCGAAGTCATTCATACCGACTTTGCCAAACTCCATATTTAAGAAGTTCATATCAAACGTCGCGTTATGAGCGATGATTTCGGCACCGTCCATAAAGTCATAAAGCGCTTGAGCCACTTGATCAAAAGTGGGTTTGTCCGCCAAAAACGCTTCAGAGATACCATGAATGCGAATAACTTCCTCATCCATACCGCGCTTGGGGTTGATATATACGTGTAGCTTCTCGCCAGTAAATTTACGCCCGACCATCTCTACAATACCGACTTCAATGATGCGATCACCTTTCATCGGATCAAGACCGGTGGTCTCAGTATCCATAATGAGCTGACGGTCAGATTCATGACGGTGTATAGGCTTTGGCAATAGCGGTATAAAGTGTGGGTTGGCACGGCTGGTATCGCCATCAAATTTCGGCGTGTTCACTTCTATATCTGACATCTGGTTATTCATGCTGGTATCGGTCATGGGCGTTTGGTCTTCTGGCATCTTTGTATTACTCATTGGTGTGCTGGCACTGTTTTGAGAACTGTCTTGAAAGTGACTGGCACCTATAAGTGCATCGTGACTAAACTCAGCACCACTGCTTGTATTTTGATAACTCTCTTTTTTAGGATTTGCATTTTCAGTCATTGCCGTTTCAGACGTTTCACTGTCAGCGCTGTCATCCTGAGCGCTGTCTAATGGCAACTCGTCAAGTTCATCGCCCATCATGTCAAACCCTAACGGATCGAATTTTAGCCAATCATCGCTAGGATTTTGATGCTCATCAACCATCAATTGGTCTTTTTTTTTAGGCAGTACTTGCGAGTTTGTCGTGGCTAAACCGTCACTGCTAGAGGTGACTCCTAGGTTTGCCAACTCATCGGCTTTTTCATTACCTGCATGTCCAGCGTGACCCTTAACCCAATGCCAATCAACATCGCGCTGGTGGCACAGCTCATCCAATCGCTGCCATAGGTCTTGATTGGCGACCGGTTTTTTACTCGCCGTTTTCCAACCTCTTTTTTTCCAACCCTCAATCCACTCGGTAATGCCTTTTTTGACATAGCTTGAGTCTGTCCAAATCTCAAGGTTGTGCTCATGCGGACTGTGAGTCAATGCTTGTATCGCACCCATCAGCTCCATGCGGTTATTGGTCGTTTCTTTGTCACCACCGTATAAGTCCTGCGTGCGACCATCACTAAATATCAGGTGTGCGCCCCAACCACCAGCGCCTGGGTTGCCTTTACAGGCCCCATCAGTATAGGCAACCGTGGTATTGGATTTTGCGGCCAACGGATTCAAGGTGTTGTTGGCATTGAATGACTGCTCTGAAGTAGAAGTGTCTGACATAAAAGCGTATTGACCTAATAAATGGTAAGCATGGAGCAGGGAGGTTTTGGCAGTGTCATTTATACACCAGCTAGCACTGCATATTTTGGGTTTGAGTATAACAAATCTAGCCGAGATATGGGCAGTCGCCATGCACAAATTCGCAAAACCACAGATGGTAATAGTAACGCTATGGTTTTCTGTTAAAATAGCGGCGATTGTAGTGCGATGGCACAATATGATGTTGAATGATGACCCGCTCAATATAAGCTTTTAATGCAAAATGCAGGATAACCCTATTATGTCCTTATGCCCAACCATTTTTGATAAAAAACTGATGCCACTGATGGCAGCAGTCGCCGCGAGTAGTATGCTACTTTTGACCGCTTGTAATGATAGTAGCAATACGCAAGTTGATGATAACGATATCGAGACCGCGGTAGATTTATCAGTGTTTGAGGGGTGTTATACCGTCAGTCATGATGAGCCTGCGCAGATAAAGGTCAGCCAACAGGATGGAGCGTGGGTCATGCAGATGAAAGAGCCGGCAACTAGCGGTCGCGTCTGGGACAGTCCAGAACCATTAGAGATGATTGCAAATAGCGACATACCGACATATTTCTCTATTGACCCTGATAATGTCGATGCAGTCATTGGACGTCCAGACAGAGTGTTGGTACTGGCTCATGTGAAGCCTGTCTATGCCAATATCGATCCGCTGCTCGACAGTGAGTATTTGTCCTACATTTATCGCGGCGCCAATACTATATACCGTGTCGAATGTGACGATGTCAACACGGATATCTTGGCCAATCCTCATGCCAATATTATTATTGATAATGTAAATGAAGGCCACTAGGGCATTTTCTTATTTAAACAATAACGAGCAAAGCTATTTATAATCCATTAGCGCTGTCTGTCACACACAGATACGTCATGAGAGTTAGGTAATATGAATTTTTTTAGTTATGTGGTGTTGGGTGGGTTTTCTTATGCCGCTGGTTGGGCAGTCAGAACATACGTGCTCAATAAAAAACCTGAACCTGAGCGTCCTTATAACCTCAAGCACCCAACCATCTTAGCGTATATGGGCGGGTTTTTTATTGTGATGCTCATAGTGTCATGGCTCATCGGTCGCTACTTGTTAGGGCATGCCGCTATTGATTTACCGTTCATCATTATAAACAGTTTGGTTGCGACCTTTGTTTATTCGTTTGGCCTTAATCCAGAAAATGCCAATTATGAAGTGCCGGATTAAGGCATGTTTAACAGGTGCATAAGTAATATAGTCAACGAAAAGTAATATCGATACATTACGCGCTGCAGATATCAATTTTTCTTGCTTGCTGTGCCTACGCAGACAGAGGCTACAAAAAATTGATATCTGCAATACCGTAGCGCTTTTAGGGTATTTTGACTATAAAGAAAATAATATGATACGAACACAGGGTCAATGGGTTGTTCATTGACCCTGTGCTTTTAACGACGGCTTACTAATAAATGCTTACTAGCAGTTGCTGGCTATGATAGCTTCGACTATTTCTTGTCTTCTTTATCTTTAGCCTTTTCATCCTTATCTTTTTTGTCCTTATCTGTGTCCTTGCTTTTATCTTCTAGCTTTTTATCAGCAGATTTCGAGTCATCATTTTTATTAGAGCCCTCGTCTTTAGATGCTGTCTGCTTATCTTTCCAAGTTTTGTATTTCAATAAATCCTTTTCCATCAGTCTCAGGCAAAATTTGATTACCAACGCATCATCGATTTGACCGATAAAGGGAATGAAATCTGGAATGATATCAATAGGGTTAAGTACATATAGCAGACCGACCACGCCTGCTGAAATGGTTTTGTAAGGGATGTCGCGATAGTTGCCTTTGTAATAGTCTTTTACTAAACTCATCAGCAGTAACAAGTCGTTGGTATAACGCTCAAGACCGCGACCGTTTTCGAGCTGCTCGTTTAGTTTGTCTTCTTTACCTAAAATGACCTTAATACTGTCTATCAGGCTTTTATTATCTTTTTCTTTGTCAGCCATACTTATATTCCTTATTTTTTGTTAAAGACTATTGAACACCCTTTACTATAACAAGAGTAGCGACTTCAGCCAAATAAGACTGTGAGTGATTCTGTATCGTTTTGTTGAATATAGAAACCATAGATTGAGCTGAGCTAAACCATCCTAAGACACGATATTGTCCAAACCTGCGCTATAATCCAGTTTTATGAGATCTTATAAAAACAAATATTTAACGTGTGCTAAAGACATCTGTCCAACAGACCATAGCTGCATGGCAAAAAAGGTAAAATAATGACCAAGAAATTTTCTGGGCTGAATCGTCGCCAGTTTCTACATCAAATGGGTATCAGTGCCGGGGCAGGGCTATTAGCAACCCAAAGCATGACAAACGCGCTGGCTGCTAATGCTACTCAGCAAGATAGTCGAACGCAGCTTACTAAAGACGACTTACCAACGGCATTGATGAATGAGAGCCTGACATCACAAGAAGCATTGCCCGAAACATTGCAGGCGCAAACGCGTTGTATCACGCCGAATATTGAGACGCGGCTTTTTGCCAGCTCCAATGTCGGTGGTAGTGACGAGCGTAATGAATTGGCGTTAGAGCGTTTAGCCTGTGCAGGTTTTAAAGTGGATAATCCTGCGGTTACCAAGCGGCAGTATCTGCGTTTTGCTGGTACAGACTCGCAGCGGGCGAGTGATTTGCAAAACATCGCCACTGGTGCTATCACCGCGCCAAAATTACTGCTCGGTGTACGTGGTGGCTATGGAGCCGTACGTTTATTACCGATGATTGATTGGTCGACGTTGGGGCGCATTATGAAAGAACGTGGCACCATACTCGCAGGCTTTAGTGATGTGACCGCTATCCAGTGCGCGCTACTGGCAAAAGGAGAGATGAGCTCGCTTGCTGCGCCAATGCTCTATAGTGAGTTTGGCAAAACCAAACCTGACCAAGTCAGCTGCCGACAGTTTGCAGAAGCATTAACCAATCCTAATTTGGCTATCAATATACAAGATGCGTCTTTAACCAGTCCTAATTTACCGAGTATTCTGACAAATTCTGAGCCAAAAAATATAACGGGCACTATTTGGGGCGGCAATTTAAGTGTGGTATCGGCGCTGGCAGGTAGTGCGTATTTGCCACGTATTGACGGTGGCATTGTATTTCTAGAGGATGTGGGCGAGCACGCCTATCGTATTGAGCGCATGCTGTATGATTTGTACTTAGCAGGCGTATTTAAAAACCAACAAGCGATTGTATTTGGTGCATTATCGGGTGCAGGTGAGGACAGCTATGACAAGCGTTACGATGTCGCTACCGTCATTCGTCAATTGCATAAGCTGACAGGGTTGCCGATTTATAGCGGCATGCGCTTTGGTCATATTGGTCAAAAACACAGTTTTCCACTAGGCGCGAGGTGTCAGATTAGTGCCAATACGGTCGGCGGTTATCAATTGATGCTTAGTGATTACCCAACGATTAAGGCCGATACGATTCATGTCGAAGGCTTGTGGCAATAAAATTTAGATCTATAGTCGAATCCAACTAAATCAGATACGTAGCTATCAAGTCGCTCAATGGAAAGTTGTTTTTCTTGCGTGCTGTGCCTACGCCGACAGATGCTGCGAAAAACAACTTTTCATCTCGCTGTATCGTTTTTATATCGAATGAGGACACGCCCTAATTATATAAAATTGTTGCTATGATAAATTTGTTGCAGCAACGTATTACTTCTAAAAAATCTACTATAAAGTTAAATCGCCAGTCGTGAAAACTTATCCTGATATTCTTTCGGAGTCAGCTCGGTGGCGCGTTTAAAAAGCCGAGTAAATGAGGATATATCCTCGTAGCCGACTTGCTCAGCGAGTGATTTTATCGTCACATCCCCTGATTCCAATAGACGCTTTGCCTGCTCAATTCGTACTGCTTGAATATACTCAATGGGGCGCATCGCGACGCATGACTGAAAACGTCTGTTTAAGGTACGCGGGGTGATATTGACCATAGCAGCTAAACGGCTGATTTGAATAGGCTGCTTGAAGTTTTCCTCAATGAACTCTTGTACTTGCTTGACCAGCTGATCTGAATGCGGCTTATGCAAAGTCACATTAGTATAGCTGTTTTGATTACCGCGTTTACTATCGATAATTTGAGTTTTTGCCACTTGGGTAGAAATCTCGCGCCCACAATAACGCTCTATTAATAACAACCCTAAGTCATAAAAGGCACTGCCACCCGCCGCACAGAATATGTTGCCCGATTGGTCTTTTGACTGGCTTTTTGATTGATTCTTTGATTGAGTGACAAACTGGTTTTCTTGCAAATCAACCAAAGGAAAATCCGCCTTAAACTTACTGGCATAGCCCCAGTGAGTTGTCGCTACTTTGCCATCGAGCAAGCCCGCCTTTGCTAAAAAGAAAGCCCCGCTACAGTTGCTGGCAATATCTGCTTTGGTATTAGCCAGTCGCTGCAAATGCGGAATTAACTCACTGTTTTGACTTAATACTTTATCGATTGAATCGCCAATTGTTGGAATCAATAATAGGTCGCACTCAATCACATCTTGAATATCGCAATGCGCTTGCATGATTAAGCGATTGCTACATCTGATATCGGCACCGCCAAGACTGGCAATCTGCACATTAAACCTTGGCTCCACGCGCTCATCCAAAAAGCGTTGCCAGCTGACTCCGGTAAATGAAAATAAATCTAGTGCCCCAGCGAGCACGCTGCCAAGCACACCATCGAAACCAAGGATAATCACTTTAAAGGGTTTAGAGTAGGGCAAAATTTAGTTTCCTTTTAGGTGTATGCAAATCTATAGCTGATAATAAATAAAAGCATTCGCTAATATTTGCGTGCAGCTGGTAAAGATTTTCTTGCGTGCTGTGCGCTTCGCCAGACAGAGGCTGCAAAAATCTCCACCAGCTGCGCTAAGCGTAATTTGAAGTTCACTCACCATACATTAGAAAGAATGTCTTATTTGACCATAATTATGTCATAAATGACAATACGGCAAGACGTTAAATTAGATTAATATCAATTGATTACCAAATTGAATAAGTTAACGAGAATACTATGGCAGCAGATACGCTTATCAACGACTTTGAATTACCGTTCCAATTATATGATGTATTGGGCACAGAAAATTTAACCAAGCATCCTAAGTTTGCAGAACACAGCCGCGAAACTTTCGATGCGGTATTAGACACCGCCAATAAAATCGCGACCCAGTTGTTCTTGCCCCACAACCATTTAGCAGATAAGAACGAGCCACAGTTTGACGGCAAAAAAGTTAGCATGATAGACGATGTCAAAGTCGCTTTTGATGCGTTTCGTGAATCAGGCTTTATCGCGGGTCGTTATAGCTTTGACGATGGCGGGATGCAATTACCTGAAACGGTTATGACGGCGGTGGCAGGCTATTTTATGGCAGCCAATCCATCGACCACGGCTTATCCATTTCTGACGACGGCGGCGATTAATGTTATCTCACATTTCGCTAGTGATGAGATTAAAAATGCCTTTATGCCGCGCATGCTAACGGGTGAGTTCACAGGAACGATGGCACTAACCGAACCACATGCAGGTTCATCGCTTGCTGATATCAAAACCACGGCAGTAAAGCAGGACGACGGCAGCTACCGCATTAAAGGTAGCAAGATTTATATCTCAGCGGGCGATCACGAATTGTCTGACAATATTGTGCATTTGGTCTTAGCCAAGGTGCCGGGCGGTCCTGGTGGCGTCAAAGGTATTTCTTTATTTGCCGTGCCCAAGTATCGACTCAATGATGATTTATCGGTCGGCGAGCGCAATGATGTGCATTTAACGGGTCTTATTCATAAACTTGGTTATAGAGGCGCGACTTCTACCGCATTAAGCTTTGGCGACGCAGGCGAATGTCACGGCTATCTTATCGGCGAAGAGCATTTTGGTCTGCGTTACATGTTTAAAATGATGAATGAGGCGCGTATCGCGGTTGGTTTTGGGGCGGCGATGATTGGCTATCGCGGTTATCAGTATTCGCTCGATTATGCCAAAGACAGAACGCAGGGCAGAATCGCACCGAACAATAAACCTGAAGATGCGGCAACGGCGATTATCAATCATGGTGATGTCAAACGCATGCTACTTGCGCAAAAAGCTTATAGCGAGGGCGGCATTTCACTGTGCTTATACGGCTCGAACCTGATTGACCGTATCAATACCTGTGAAGATGATACGCTAAAAAACGAGCTATCAGAATTATTGGATTTATTAACGCCAGTACTCAAAGCATGGCCATCTGAGTATGGTCCAAAGGCCAATGACTTGGGTATTCAAGTATTGGGCGGTGCAGGTTATACGCGTGAATATCAGGCCGAGCAGTTTTGGCGAGACAATCGTCTCAATCCCATTCATGAAGGCACAAATGGCGTGCAAGCGTTAGATTTGTCATTCCGAAAGTTATGGCAAAATAAAGGGCTTGGTATTCAAATCTTGAAGCGTGAAATCACTCAAGACTTAGAAAGTATTAGCACACCAGAGACTGCCAAACTTGCCGGTAAATTGATGCCTTATATGGGTCATTTGCATGAAGTGTTGGTGCATTTAAGCAAAATCCTGCAAACGGAAAAAGCCATCACGTTGACTGGTAATGCACAAGCATTGATGAATATCTTTGCCTCTATCGTGGTCAGTTGGATTTGGATTCGCCAAGCCAGCAAAGCTGAGCAATTGTTAAGTGAGACCATGGATAGTAATTCACAAGATACGGAAAAACAAAACTTCTATCACGGTAAACTGCAAACAGCAAAATATTTTATCGATTGGGAATTGCCCTTAATCAATCGCGATATCGAGCTGTTAAATAACGACAATGCAGTATGCACGGATATGCGAGCAGAATGGTTCTAACCAATGAAAGGTTAGTCGCATCGTGTTGTAGAAACTTGCACCAGATAAAATAATACACTTTTAAAGGAATAAAATATGACGCTAAATACAAATGGAATTGCCTCAGACGTAACTGGTAAACGCATTTTAATCACCGGCGGGGCGTCTGGTATCGGAGCCGCAAGTGCATTATTGTTAGCCAGTCGCGGGGCCAAAGTAGTCATTGGCGATTTGGCAGAAGAGATGGGCGCTGCCGTTGCTAAGCAAGGTCAGGACGCTGGCAATAGTATCGTCTTTAAAAAGGTCGATGTCACTAGTGGCGATGAAGTGCGGGCGCTATTTGCCTTTGCCATGGAAACGCTTGGTGGTCTCGATGTGGTAATAAACAATGCTGGTATCGATCATAAACCAGCACCCATGCATGAGCTGAGCGATGAAGATTTCGATCGTAATATCGCTGTTAATCTAAAAGGCGTCTGGCATTGTATGCGTGCTGCTGTCACTTGCATGGCACCCGATGGTGGCGGTCATGTGATTAATGTCGCGTCTATCGCAGGCCTGCGTTCTGCGCCGCTATTATCAGCTTATAGCGCTGCTAAGCATGGTGTCATGGGGCTAACCAAGTCTGCGGCTCATGAATATGCGCGCGTCAATATTCGTTTTAATGCGGTATGTCCGAGCTTTATCGATACGCCGATGGTGCGTAATACTATGGCAAATATGGATGAGCGTGCCCAACAAGCAACCATCAAAGCCAGCCCAATGCGCCGTTTAGGTGACGTCGATGAAGTGTCTGGTGCGATTGCTTGGCTTGCCAGTGATGAAAGCAGCTTTATGAATGGTCATGCGTTTACCCTTGATGGTGGCATGTTGGCTTAATAATCAAATAACTGCTAAACCATTACGGCGTTAGCCTCGCTCGATGTACTATTTGTACTATCTACGCTCGGCTGCCTTGTAATGAGTTTGCAGTTTTTCGATTATAACTTATTAAGTATTTCCGATAAAAAATTGAAAAATGAATAGCTAATTCAAAATATAAGGAATAACGATGAAAGATTTATTTGATTTAACAGGCAAGATTGCTTTAGTTACTGGCGCGAGCCGTGGTATTGGTGAGTCTATCGCGCGTCTATTGGCATCTAGAGGTGCACATGTGATTGTCTCTAGCCGTAAGATTGATGCTTGCCAAGCGGTAGCCGATAGCATCATCGCTGATGGTTATAAAGCCAGTGCTTTTGCTTGTCACGTGGGCGAGATGGAGCAGATTGAGGCGATTTTTGAGCATATCAAAAGCGAATTTGGTCAAATTGATATCTTAGTGAACAATGCCGCGGCAAACCCTTACTATGGGCATATTTTAGATACGGATTTGGCAGCTTTTGATAAGACGGTAGAGGTCAACATCCGTGGTTATTTCTTTATGTCTACGGCGGCGGGTAAAATGATGCGCGAGCAGGGCGGTGGAGTAATTTTAAATACGGCATCAGTCAATGGCTTGGTCGCAGGTGATAAGCAAGGCATCTATTCAATCACCAAAGCTGCAGTTATTAGCATGACCAAAGCCTTTGCCAAAGAATGTGGCCCATTAAACATTCGCGTCAATGCTTTGTTGCCAGGTCTAACCGATACCAAGTTTGCTTCTGCTTTGACTACCAATGATAAGGTTTTAAAAATGGCGTTACATGCCATTCCACTAGGACGCGTAGCCGATCCAGATGAGATGGCAGGTACGGTATTGTACCTAGTGTCTGATGCGTCGAGCTATACGACAGGTGCAACGGTGGTTGTCGATGGCGGTATGCTTGCTTAGTCTTGCTTTGAATAGTAATGAATGGTTTTAAAAATACAGCTTATGCTTAAAGTAAAAAGCCGCCTAGGACATTTCTCTAGGCGGCTTTTTTCGCTGTCATTTATAAGTGATAAGACTTTCTTAGCCGATAGCTCAATCTTTTAACACTTCGGCCATCGCATTGGCGACATAATCGACGTTGTTGACATTTAATCCTGCCATACACATGCGAGAGTTAGAGACCAAATAAACACCAAACTCTTTCTGTAAGCGTTCGATTTGCTCAGCCGTTAAGCCCGTAAAACTAAACATACCGTTTTGATTGGTAATGTAGTCAAAGTTGCGCGTTGGCACTTTGGCTTCTAGTACGGATTTTAGCTTAAGGCGCATGGCTTTGATACGATCACGCATACCATAGACTTCACCAACCCATTGCTGATGCAGGCTGTCGTCATTCATGACGATGTCAACCACGCGACCACCATGTGATGGCGGGCTAGTATAGATGCGGCGTACGGCATAATTGAGCTGCCCAAAGACGCGCTCGGCTTCGTCAGCACTTGGGCAAACCACGGACAAACCCCCCACACGCTCGCCATATAGCGATAAGTTCTTGGAGAATGAGTTACTCACAAAGACAGGTAAACCCATCTCTACCGCTTTACGAATTGCATAAGCGTCGCTGTGCATATCTTGTCCAAAGCCTTGGTAAGCGATGTCCATAAAAGGGATAAGCTCATGTTGTTTCATTACGGCTAATAACTCATCCCATTGGTCTTGGGTCAAATCCATACCAGTTGGGTTGTGGCAGCAAGGGTGCAATAATACCACATCGTTTTTATTGAGCGTTTCTATGAAACCTATCATTTCATCAAACTTAATGCTGCTGGTGGCGCTATCGTAGTAAGGGTAGGTGCCTACTTTGACATCGCAGCCTTCAAAGATAGCAATATGATTACTCCATGTCGGATCGCTCACATAGCACTTGGATGCAGGGAACCATTCATGAATAAACTCAGCGCCGACCTTTAGGGCACCTGAGCCACCGAGGGTAGCGATAGTGGCAACACGCTTGTCTTGCAAGACCTTGGCGTTTTTACCGAACAGTAGGTTTTGACAGGCTAGACGGTGCCCGGGCAATCCTGCCATGGGTAGATAAGGCCTAGGTGAGACGGGGTCAGCAATTCGTTGTTCAGCTATTTTAACGCACTCAAGCACTGGCAATTTGCTGTCTTCATCATAGTAGATGCCAATGCCCAAATTGATTTTGTTTGGGTTACTATCAGCAATAAATTTATCCACTAGACCTAAGATAGGATCACCAGCATAATAATCGACACGTTCAAACATTTTGATTCTCTACAGATAAGATAAAATAAGGTGTCAAAAGCATAAACCACATTGACGATTAACTCAATGTCATAGTGAATGTTGTGATGCAATAATAGGGTCAAATAATGAAGCAATCAGTGTCCAAACCAGTAGACGGAGTAAAAAATGGCGTCATTTAATGACAACACCGCAGATATCACGCATAAAGAACATGTTCATCAGCCAGCCTTATCTAATGATAGCTTACGCTCTACAACCCTGAACTCTACAACCTGGTTATTCGTGCCAGCGACTCGAATAGATAGAGTAAGTAAGGCCTTTGCCAGTGGCGCAGATGCCGTGATTATAGATCTAGAGGATGCGGTGGCGGCAGAGGATAAAGCGCCAGCACGTAACGCATTAAAAACCTATTACAACAGTGCAGAATATCAAGCAGTTTGGGTGCGCATAAACAAAGCAGGCAGTGATGATTTTATAAAAGATGTAGCACTATGTCAGCAGTTGCCCAACCTGGCAGGTGTGCTATTGGCGAAAGCTGAGCAGGTCACAGATATCGAACAGTTTTATGAGCGTACAGGTTTACCAGTCGTTGCATTAGTAGAAAGCGCCATTGGTTTGCATCAAGTGGATGTGATGGCAAAAGCGACAGGACTGGTCGCATTCAGTTATGGCTTTCTAGATTTATGCAATGATCTGGGAGTCCAAGTAGGGACACCGGCGGCAGATATCATCGCCAATCAGATTCGCTATCAATTAATCCTTACTTCAAAAGTCAATCAGCTAATACCACCTATTGATACGGTATATCCTGATTTTAATGATAGTGAAGGATTAATTGCTCGCGTTCAGTTATGGTCACAGATGGGCATGTCAGGCATGCTCTGTATTCATCCTAAACAAGTAGCCACTGTGCAAAATGCACTGCAACCGACAGATGCTGAAATTGAGTTTGCTCAGCGTGTGGTAGAAGAATATGAGCGCAGTGAACAAGCGGTGTTTAAAGTAGATGGTGAAATGGTTGATGCACCTGTGATTCAGCGCTGTCAGCAATTATTAAGTAGGACAGCGGTTAAATAAAAAAGCTATTAGATATGTGGTTGGAATGGTGAGGCCTGCGCCAAATGTGCCAGACTGTATAGAGATTAAAACACCTTTATCAAAGAAGTTTATCTTATGAAAACTGCTCAAAGATACCATCAATATACTTTTCTACCGCATCCGTATCATTGCTGACTTGCGCATAAGTTCTCAGACCTATGACTTGAATTTGAAAGTAGCGAGCCAGTTCAGCTGGGTCTTTATCACTGCTAATTTCACCATTATCAATGGCTTGCTGAAAGGTCTTAACAAAAGAAGCTTCAACACGTTCTAAAATGCTCGTTGCGTGATTAAGCAGTTCTGGACTATCGTTTTGCGTGAGCTCACCGATGGTTTTGACTACCATGCACATACCACTTGGCGCAGTGCCTTTACTACAAACAGTCACGCTATGAATAAACCGTTTTAGGCCAGCAATTACTGTTTCTTCTTGGGCAATACTATTGGCGAGATTCGCAGCACCTTCTTCCGCATATCGATTTAATGCCTCTTTAAACAAATTGTCTTTATTGCCAAACGCGGCATAGATACTACCGGGGCGCATATCGACGACATCTTGCAAGTTTCTCATAGAGGTAGCGTGATAGCCCTTTTCCCAATAGAGATTTTTGGCTTTTTCGATGACATCATCACGATTAAACTTCGCTTGTGCACTCATAATTTTCACCTTAAAAGCTAGTATCTTATTAAAGATATGAGCTTATTAAAAATATAGTCTTAAAATCTGGAAAACCAAGTCACACTAATATTATTGTCAGATATTATTGGTAGCGTTAATCCTAAACAACAAAAGCATAACCATTATAACGTGCTGTTAGGATAGTTTTTTCTTGCGTGCTGTAGCTAGCCGCTCGATGTTGCAAAAAAACTTATCCTAGCAAGCCCTGTATTGGTGATAACCAGTTACTCTGGTTTTAGTGCCAACACTTTATCGATATCTGCCGCACTATGACGGTTTTCCAGTTGTTCCCATTCTTCACCATGAGTGCGGTTAACGATGCGGCCACGTTGTACGGCTGGTCGCGCTAAGATAGCTTTTGCCCAGCGCTGCACATGGGTGTAATCATCGACCTGCAAAAAGTCCTTTGCTTCATACTGATTGCCCAACACCAAATTGCCATACCAAGGCCAAGTGGCAATATCAGCGATACTATACTCATCACCGGCAATAAATTCATTTTTCGCCAATTGCTTATCGAGCACATCCAACTGGCGCTTAGTTTCCATTGTAAAGCGATTGATGGCATATTCAAACTTTTCGGGTGCATAAGCGTAAAAATGCCCGAAACCCCCACCTAAGTATGGGGCAGAACCATGTAACCAAAATAACCAGTTAAAGACTTGGGTACGTTTGCTGCCTTTTTCAGGTAACAAGACCCCAAACTTTTCAGCAAGATAAACTAAAATAGAAGCAGATTCAAATACCGTTTCAGGCTCAGTGCCAGAGTAATCAACGAAAGCTGGGATTTTAGAGTTAGGGTTGATATCTACAAAGCCTGATGAAAACTGATCGCCTTCGCCAATATTAATCATATGGGCGTCATATTCTGCGTCTTTGCCCAGTGCTAATAACTCTTCTAGCATAATGGTGACTTTTTGACCGTTGGGCGTGCCCATTGAGTACAGTTGCAAAGCATGCTCACCCACTGGTAATTCTTTCTCATGGGTAGCACCTGAAACGGGGCGATTCACACTGGCCCATTTACCGCCACTCTCTGCATCATGCGTCCAAATTTTTGGGGGTATATATTGGTTTTCCATTATTATTCCTATTCTTATGTGTATTCTTATGTGTATTCTTATGTGTATTCTTATGTTTGAGGTTATCCGATGTTTTTCGCAAAGTTTTGTGGATAGAGGGCACGTGCAGCTGCGTCATCAAAATCAGATTTGAACTGAATGTCTTTAGCAATATTGCGCGCCTTATCTACGGCAGGACGAGCGTTTATACTAGCAAACCAACGTTTGAGGTTAGGGTAGTTGTCTAACCCTTCTTGGCCCAATACAAATGTTGCTTTATCAACCCAGCCCCAAGCCGAGATGTCCGCAATAGAGTAGTCGTTACCAACCAGATATTCACGGCCTTCCATGTGCTTATCTAGCACTTCATAATGACGCTCGGCTTCACGAAGATAGCGATTGATCGCATAAGGAACTTTTTCGGGTGCTTTATGTCTAAAATGCACAGATTGACCAGAAAATGGGCCCAATCCAGTCGCGATAAACATCAGCCATGAGAGCATTTCACCTCGGTCTTCTGGCTTTCCTGCAAGCTTGCCTGTCTTTTCAGCCAAGTACATCAAAATAGCCGTCGAATCAAAGACACGGTTGCCATCATCTTCGATAGCGGGCGTTTTACCATTCGGGTTGATAGCGCGATACTCAGGCGTATGTTGCTCACCTTTCATGGTATCTATTGGCATTAATTCGTACGCGAGACCTGTCTCCATCAGATAAAGAGCTACTTTCATAGGGTTAGGTGTTTGGTGAAAATAAAACTTAAGCATGTTGATATCCTTAGACGGCTCGAAAGGTTTAGGTGTTAGTCTTACGACCACTATAAAGAAAAATGAACGACCGTTCAAGTTGTTTTGAGCAATCGTTCATTTAATTGGAGTTAACTATAAAAAGGCCTCTTACTAAACAGATTTTTGCGGACGTAACAACAAAGCAAGTCCAATCGCGATAAAGGCTGCGATGCCAGAAACCATATAACTGATACTAAAGTCTCCCGTGATTTCTGCGAGATAGCCTGCTGCCACTGGCCCAAGAGCCTGTCCGCCTGAAAAGGCAAAAGTCAGCGCCGCAAGTGCACTTGCCGCCGCTGCAGGCCCGAAATAATCGCCAGCGGAGGCTGCCATAATGACAGGAACGCTCCAAACTACTAAGCCAAACAAGATAATTGACAAGTAAAGCCCTAAAGTCCAATCAGTCAATCCAACCAGCAGATAAGCGATAGCAAGGAAGAAAAAAGCCAGCGCGAGCCCAAGGCGTCTGCCAATGTGGTCAGAAATCCAGCCAAATAACATGCCTGAAAAGACACTCAGCAGACCAATCCACGCCCAAATACCACCCGCAGTCGCTTCACTCAATTGATACGAGCCAACCATACTAGTGACGATAAAGGTCACATAAACCATATAAGTAGCGCCATAAATGGCAAAAACGACCCCCAAATGTACGAGCAGTTTGATATTAGCGCGTTCTAGCTTTTTCTTATTTTTTACAGGTGAGGTGGGTACACGTCCAAAAGGATTTTGATTGACATCGTCTGGATGATTGCGAATCAAAGTGAAAGTAAGCCAAGCAACCACAATATTGATAACGGCAAAAATCAGCCAACCCGTTTGCCAAGACAGTAGACCGGAGATGGGTAAGAGTTTTGGAACCACAAAACCCGATAGAATAATGCCAAATCCAGGGCCTGCCATGACGAGTCCTAAGGCGAGCCCACGATGCGACGGGAAGAACCAATGTGACATCACGCTCATCATCGGTAAGACCACGCCACCGCTACCGATGCCAGTCAATACGTAAAGTGCGCAGAGTAGGGGAAAGCTTGTGGTAAAAGCCATACCGAGCATAGAGACGGCGATTAAGAGAAGGCTGGCAGTACCAGTGATTCGAGTACCAAATCGAGGTATAATGAGCGGGCTTAAAAGAACGGCAACCAGATATCCTATCAGGTTAGTAAAGCCCAATATTCCGCTTTGAGTGTAATTCAATCCCAAAGAAGAAGACATTGATGGTAGCAACATACCAAATGCAAATCGTCCTAAGCCAAGTCCACAGAACATCGCTATAGAGCCTGTAGCGGCTACAATCCAAGCATAATTTAAACCGCCTAGTCTGATAGGAGGAGTGCTATCTTGGTCTTCTTGTCGAATGATTTCATCATGCATCACGAATCTCCGATAAGTTGAAGAGTTCGAAAGTTCGTGACAGTCGTGAGGGTATTTAAATCAAAGAAAAACACTTCTCTGTTTTGAATCTTATTCATTTTACACTCATCCTTTTGTGTTTAATTCTTATAGGTCTTTGGTTGACTCTTACATGATATTGACATCAATAGTTTTCGCTCCTTGCTTAGCTATTGATGTAAGTCTTTCATCGACTGTTGCATAATTATGTCCAATACAAATGAGTATAACTTCACCTGAACGTTCGTTCAATAGGTATTTAAGCAAGTAGCTGAAATGACTTTTACAAGCAACACCAAAAAAAATGCCAGCCCATTAAAGTGGCTGACATGTTGATTGCTGCTATTTGACTTTAGCTACAACTTTGGCTTTTAAGCTAGCCGAGTCTTTTACTTAACTCGGGAAAGCGTTTTATCATATATAGCATGAGTAGCAGCGCCGCACTAGCGATAGCCGCACCGACATAGCCCACGCTTGATATCGAGAGATGCGTCACCGCATAACCGCCGAATAGCGCACCCGTACCAATACCTAAATTGATAATGCCTGAAAACATCGACATCAGCATGTCTTGCGCGTTGACATCGACCATAATCACTTTGGCTTGCATAGAGATAATAAGCAGCATAAGCGCAGCACCCCATAGTAAGGCAATTAGACTAAGCGCCCATATAGAGGTCACGGCATACAACAGCACGAGCATAGATAATAGCATCAGTATCGTCGATATCAGCATCAATCTGGTATTAAAACGATCACCCCAGCGACTGAATATCACACTGCCAGCAATCCCTGCGACACCGAACAGCAGCAGGACAAAAGTAGCCGAGTTTTCGCTTACTGAGCCGACCTGACGCATGAAAGGCTCAATATAAGAGTAGGCGGTATAATGCGCTGTAAAGACCAGTAGGATGAGCAAATACAAGCAGACCAATAACGGGTTTTTCAGCAGTTCTGGAATTTTTCTAAAAGAGCCTTCAAACATGCTCGGCAATGTTGGCAACAGCTTCATTTGCAGCACAAACACGATAAAGGCAATACCGCCAATACCACCAAACGTCGCGCGCCAGCCAAACCATTGACCAACCAAGCGCCCTAAAGGCACACCCAGCACCATCGCTAATGAGGTACCCGTCGCAAGTACGCTAAGTGCTAATGCCTTTTTGCCTTCAGGTGCCACACGTATGGCGATCGCGGCTGTAATAGACCAAAATATCGCATGCGATAGTGCAATCCCTACGCGGCTAATGAGCAGCACATCAAAGCTCCATGCAAATACTGACAATACATGACTGGCAATAAATACTGCAAACAGGCCTAAGAGCAAGCTTTTACGCTCAAAGCGACTGGTCAGCAGCATCAGCGGCAATGACATGGCAGCGACGATCCAAGCATACAGCGTCAACATCCAGCCAGTCTCAGCTGTAGTAATAGAAAAGTCTTGGGCAATGTCACTTAATAGGGCGACGGGTACGAATTCTGTGGTATTCATGATAAATGCGCTGACGCCCATCAAGAATACTTGAAAATACTGAGTCCGGCGAGCATTTGAGCTCGCCTCAAGGTTGCGTTTCATAAGATCCAATACGAGAAAATGCTAGGGCGTGTCTTCACTCGACAAATAATAAAAATGAGTACAAGCCCTAATACAATAAGAAGATTAGCCAATAGCGGAGTAAAAATGCTGTGTGGTACACACCTTTGGCAATATAAGAGTGGCGAGGCAAGATACCAAGTCAAAGGCATTAGTAAAAGAGCTTTTTTGCTAATGATTGTTAATTAGGCATTTTTAAAGTTATAAATTGAGATAAGTTATAACTTTTGCCAAGCGCTATCGCTTGTTTCGAACTAAAGCTTTTTGTATAGCTGTCAATAATATGGATTTTGCTCAAACAGACTGTATATCTAAAAGCCATCGAATAAGGGATAATAGGCGTTATGGATTCTGCGACACTATAATAGCCAATATGAGCCGAAAATTATAGCCACAGACATCCAATATCGCAAACTTATATAACAAGGCAGTCCTGTATGACCAAAGATAATCCTTATAATTTTTTGCCGCTACAACCTACCGGCAGAAACGAGACAGACAACGTAAATACCTATGCTCCTGAAGACATGATAAAGATATATGAGCAGCAGTTTCTCACGCAAGTGCCTGAAGACCAACTAACTGATTTTTTACCCGCGCTGAAAAGATTTTATGATATCGATAACAACACGTTAGACATCAGTGCGGTCATTTTTGATGCCATCGCTGACGCTACTATCATCTATAATCACAAAGTAAAAGCAGGTGGTTATCAGATAGTAGGAAGCTTAGTCACAGAGCAGATTGAAGTAGATGGAGACGAAGAAGGTGATGAAAGCCTAGACAACCAGGCCTACACGATAGACTGTATGCGCACGTTTTTTATCAATGATATAGAGATACCTTATCACTTTAATTTATTTATCCAAGGCGACGGTTATTCTACCTTGACCGAAAAAAACACCGTGCTAGAAAAAATATACTGGCTAGTAAATACTGGGTTTGAAGAGCCTGTATTAGGCCATTTTGAAGATGATTCTGACAATATAGCAAGCTTAGCATCTATCAACGAAGAGCTGATCAGCTTAGGTATCAGAGAGATGGATCTGAACACCATACATCAATTGGTCAATTATATTGAAGACAATCTGATTGATGAAGACATGGCAGACACGCTGAATACACTCATAGATGATGCTGAATAGGCTGGAGCTTAGTTGTAGGGTGCTCATTATTGCTATCAGGACACCCTTTTGACGCGATGTCTTGACGAGACGCATCATTAATATGACTGATGATACTCTTTTATAAGCGACATTAGCTGTCGTATGGCATTAACACCTATCTAGACAGACAGTATCACCCTTGCTACTATGTAAGCACATCGTGGGTTTAACGCTACTTCCAGCACGATGAAAAACAACCACTGGTAAAACGCACAACCCCTTATTACTCTGCATCTTTCAGCAAAGTAACTGTGCTTTTACCTTTATAAGTACAGTTGCATTCGCCAGAGTATAAGGACACATCCCATGTTTCATTCTAGTCAATATGCAAGCACATTGCAGGCTTTAATCCTACAGCGCATTGAGCAAAAAAGCCTAACACATGCTCAAATTATCCAGTCTATGGGCTATCAGACTAACATTAAAACCCAAGCTAGAGCTTTAACGCGTTTAGAGCATGTCTTGTCGTCGCCAGAGTTAGGGCTGACCAAAACTGGTTATGACTTTAAATACTCATCCACTGAGTTCGTTCGTGCTCTGTGTAGAGTGTTAGATATTGAGAAAGATCAATATTTGCCACTTTCACAGCAGTTAGAGCAATACGCGCATAAGGTACTCAATGCCACCATGCCTATTGTCTATGCCGATGTTACTTTTAGCGATGATTTTCAACCCTCGTTTGTGAGCATGATGGCTGTTTCTAAGTTTAGAAGGATAGAGTTGGATGATGAGGTGCGCTTATTTGATAGATACCAACAGCGACAAGTGATTGATGAATTGGTTCGAACGCATTACACGGCTATGTCAGGAAACATTCCATTTGATGGAATTATCAATGGCTATCGAGTGTCGTTTGAAAATGATGATGGTCAAAAAGAATACCTTTATATCCCCACTGATTTTGCCTAGTTGCCCTTAACACATGTTTCTAATAGATGATTTACATCCCTGCCAAGTACATGTTTAGTGAGTGCTAAAGGCTTGCTAACAGAAGCTTTTGAAAGAAACTGTTAAAAAAAGATGGGCGACACCAGTTGTCGTGGATGGTATAAAAATGCTTTATTTTTATAAAAATTTATACTATAGTTATTGAGTCAGGCAAAAATAACTAAGCAAACAGTTAACCCTCGGGGTGCAACGCCTCACTTCTTAACTGAGTTGTTTTTAACAATGTTATTTTTCTTTAATCCTAAACACCTTCGCCTGCACAAACCCAAAAACCATAGTTGTTAATAAGCATAAAGATTGAACACAAAAACGCTCGTTGGTCTTGCAGAAATGTTGACGATGCGACAATAAAAAGCTGCGCCTAAAAGCCAGTTCACCATAAAACTGCTACTTTGCCAAATCGATTAATCTACTTCTCTTTACCCCACTCTCAACTTCGAAAGTGATTGAAAAAAGAAGAGCACCTCACTAATCTATTGTTTTCGACCAAGAATACAATGGAGTTGTGAGATGCCCATAGACGAATTTATCATCAATATCTATTTAAT
>NZ_JASDCF010000007.1 GCF_030408035.1 Psychrobacter sp. APC 3426 | reverse complement strand
AACATCCTCAACGAAGGACTAAGGCTGGTAACAATCAAAACCGTCGGTGCGACGGGGTTAGCTTAGTCCATTTGCCTAACCGCTGATACAAAACATCGTATCAAGTATGGGTATTACCTAAGAAACCGCTACCTCTTTAGGTGATCGGTAGTTCATAGATAAGTATCAGGTAGGCGACGATTGACTGTTGATGTGTTAAAAGTGAGCAGTTAGAAATTAAGTCGTTATTGTAGTACTAATGTATGGGTAAAATAGGATATAACTATGTGTGGAGTCGTTGGGGTTGCAGCTCATGAGCCAGTCAATCAGATTCTTTATGATGGCTTAACGATGTTACAGCATCGCGGGCAAGACGCAGCAGGTATTGTAACTTTGCAGGATGGACGACTCTATCTGCGTAAAGAGAATGGCATGGTGCGTGACGTGTTTATGAACCGTCATATGATAAAGTTGGTTGGTAAGTTTGGTATTGGTCACGTGCGTTATCCAACGGCTGGCACCTCTAGTAGTGCTGAAGCTCAGCCGTTTTATGTCAACTCACCCTATGGTATTACCTTAGCGCACAATGGTAACCTAACCAACGCTGAGAGCTTAGCAAAATCACTTTATATCGAAGATCGTCGCCATCTAAATACCGACTCAGACTCTGAAGTGCTCCTAAACGTGCTCGCTCATGAGATGCAAAATCTGGGTAAAACTCATCCAACACCTGCCGATACATTTGCAGCGGTAAAAGCCGTTTATAGCCGTATCGAAGGCGCTTATGGCGTGGTTGCCCTCATTACTGGTCACGGCTTGCTAGCGTTCCGTGATCCAAACGGTATTCGCCCTCTTATTTTTGGTGAGCGTTTGGCAGCCAATGGCGGTACTGAGTATATGGTTGCTTCAGAATCAGTGGCATTGACAGGCTCAGGATTTACAATTATTCGTGATGTAAAGCCAGGCGAAGCTATCTTTATTGACTTAAACCATCAGCTACATACGCATCAGTGCGTGGAGCAAAAAGAATACACACCTTGTATCTTTGAATATGTTTACTTTGCTCGTCCAGACTCCATCATGGATAATATTTCAGTTTACAAATCACGCTTACGTATGGGTGAAAAACTGGCAGATAAAATTCTAAAAGAATGGGGCGAAGACCACGATATCGATGTAGTGATTCCTATTCCAGATACCTCGCGTACCTCAGCGATGGAATTGGCACTAAAAATGAACGTTAAGTACCGTGAAGGGTTTATGAAAAATCGTTATATCGGTCGTACCTTCATCATGCCAGGTCAGCAACAACGCAAAAAATCAGTCCGCCAAAAGCTAAGCGCTGTACCACTCGAGTTCAAAGGCAAAAATGTACTTTTGGTTGATGACTCTATCGTCCGTGGTACTACCTGCCATGAAATTATCCAAATGGCACGAGATGCTGGTGCTAATAAGGTATTCTTTGCTAGTGCAGCGCCGCCAGTGAAATATCCAAACGTATATGGTATCGATATGCCAGTCCGTAGTGAGCTGATTGCCTCAGGCCATAGTGTAGAAGAAGTACGCGACATCATTGGTGCTGATCGCTTGATTTTTCAAGACTTGGATGATTTGATTGAAGCTGTGAAAGATACCAAACATAGCAAGGTTGAAGGCTTTGACTGTGCCGTGTTTAATGGCTGTTATATCACAGGTCAAATCAATGAAGCCTATCTTGAGCATCTACAAGAGCAACGCAATGATACCGCCAAAACCGGTAAAAAGGGCGTGCAAATAGTGGCTGATACGCCTGTCGATATGATGGGTATAGAAGAGCTTTAAAAAGAGTTATCTACAAAACAGGTACTTTCGTAAAGTGCTCTTATAATAAGAAGGCTGGATTCAATGAGAATCCAGCCTTTTTTTATTTTAGGACGAAATACATGAATATTCATTAGCAATATCTGATGTTAATAAAATTTTTAGATATTATCTTAACGATTTATGGGTGGTGTTCTAAAAAGTATGCTGGCGCTAAAAGTCAATAGGAAGTCTATGCTAAGTTCTCTGATTCTATATGGCTTTCAAAGCTTCAAAAATTGTTCAAACTTTAATCAGCATACTTTTTGACACACCACCGATTTATGAACCTAAAAAGTGAGTAAACAGCCATAGTAACCCATTAATAGCGGCGATACCGACAATCATACTAATCAACAGTTGACGGCTGATATGATAGATTAATAGTACCAACAGTAGCGCGCCGATTTGTGCCATTATTAAATGTAGTTCTGCACTATTGATACCAGTAGCTGATGATAAGCCCTGATAGGATAGACTGGTCAGGATCAGCAATACCATTACTGATAGTGGCAAGCTTTCATTCAATCGATGCAGCCAAGGCGTGTCTAAAACTTTTTTAGGTATTAAAGCGGGAAGGGCACGAGTAATGAAAGTCACGGCAGCCATCGCAAATGTCGCAAAAATCAAATAGCTACTGGTCATGAGTTTCTCCTTTTACACGACGCTGCACCCAAAAACCACGTGCCAAAATCATCATCATACAGATAGTAATTGCTACCAATAATAACCAGTTACTGGTAAACAATGAGGCAATGGCCAATGCAATTACTGCAATGCCAATCGGGAAGTAGCGTTTGATACTTTGAAATTGCTCATAAGCCAAAATGGCAAACAGACAGACCAAGGCAAAGTCTAAGTGCGGCACCAAGTCACTCAGTGTACTACCAATCATCACCCCAATAGCACCTGCTATTACCCACCAACTTTGGTTAAACAAACTAATAGGTAATATCAATGATTGTCGTGATTCATTTGGCAAACTGGTCATCACAGAAAACGTTTCGTCGGTTAATGCAAATAAGCAATAAGTTTTGGCCAGCCTGTTTTTAGGCAGATATTGCAATAACGGCATGCCATAAAACACATGACGCAAATTAATCGCGGCAATATTGGTGGCCATATTGCCAATCGGTAGGCCCGCGCTGAGCATTGGCAGACAGGCATATTGGGCTGCACCTGCATACAGCACGACACTGAGCATAATGGTCGCCCACACAGGAATACCTGCCACTTGTGCCAGTACCCCAAACGCAATACCTGCCGGTAAATAACCCATTGCTACTGGTAAGCTCTTTTTAAAGCCTTCAGCCCAGTCGTAGCTGGTCTCGTGTTGTTGATGTAATTCTTTTGAGTGAGTAGTCACATGACATCCTAATGTTTCTTACTATAATGCTTTGATTATTATTGATAAATTGTGATGAAAGATAATGATTGATGCATCCTAGAGCCTGTACTGATTTTAGCCCACTTAGCGTTTTATGCTCAGATTATGGTAATCAAATTGAGAAGACGACCTAATACATGAATACTAATGAACCATCAAACGTCTGGCTGAAATTTCTCATAACTACCTGTTTGATGGGCGTGATATAAAAAACCACCTAAAATGACAAGCCTCAGTAGTAATAAAGCCCACACGCTTAGCCAAATACCTGTCATATCCCATTGTTGATAAAGTAGCCAACTAAGCGGAAAAAAGACGGCGGCCAGTATCAGAGCCGCGTTACGAATGACGTTGCCAGCAGTTAAGCCAAAAAATATGCCGTCCAGCCAATACGCACCAACGCCGACCAACGGTAGTAACACGGCATAAAGATGGTAATCATAAGCGAGTGTAAAGACGGATGCAATGTTGGTCATAAATTGCAAATACGTTGGCATGCCAAGCCACCAAATCGCACTCAACATGATGGCAAGTCCATAGCTGACGATACCTGTACGCTTAACGATAATACGAAAACGCAGCCAATCGCGTCGTCCAGCGGCTTGCCCACTTAGTGTCTCAGCGGATACTGCAACACCATCAAGCGCAAAGGCTGATATGCTCAATACTTGCAATAAAATCGCGTTAGCAGCCAGTATGATATCTCCACTTTGAGCAGATAGGCGAGTAATCCAAGCAAAACTTAATGTTAAAATAAGCGTGCGAATAAAGATGTCTTTATTAAGCGAAAATAGCCTAAGCATTTTATCTTTAGTAAAATGCTGACGGTCAGCGTTGAATAATGCCATCCAAGATATTTGCAGATGCTGACGGCTTAGCCATAATGCCAATAACACACCTGACCAAAAAGCGATGGTAGTACCTAGCGCCACACCCACCAATCCCATTTGCATGCCAAAAACAAAAAACAACGTCAGTATGATATTAAGTATGGCAATAAACCCTTGCTGATAGAGCATGTAGCGGGTTTTACCTTGACCTGCAAACCAGCCAATAAAAGCAAAGTTCATTAGCTCAGCAATGACACCCCAAAAACGCACGTCCAAATAAGTCTTTGCTGCACGTCCACTATCAGGATTGGCAGATAAAGCCTGCAGACCAAAATCTATCAACCAAGGTTTTGCCAGTAGGAGAACAGCGCCAATCCCGAACGCCAATAATAAGGCCCGTTGTAAAATGGACAATAATGGTGAAGGCCTTAAATGAGATGACGTTGTGATTTTTGACTTCGAAACATCCTTGCTTGGTTTATCAACAGAATTTGCCATTTGTCCCAATGCTTGGGCGGATAGTCCAGAAGAGGCATATTGCAAAAAGTTAAAGCTCACGAGCAATAAAGACAGTAACTGTATCGCCAAACCCATACCAGCAAGTTTAGCTGTGTCATTCATGTTGCCGACGATTGCGGTATCTATAACACTTTGCAGCGGCATGGCCAGATTGGCCAATAACACAGGCAGCGCAATAGCGATGATACGCGCATAGCGAGTATCAATTGGCGGCATGGCATTAGATGATGTGGTTGGCATTTACTGGCTCATTTATACAAAAAATAGATGCAATAAAGGATTGATGTGATAGACACAGTGCCGCTCATTACTTGATGCTACTCACTGGCATAGCAAGAATAGAGACGCTCTAGCATGCTTTATAATTCTCATCATGTCTAAAAGCACTACAAAGACAAAAGCACCTAGACTCACTATTGATGAGTCAGGTGCTTTTATTTAAAACTGTTTTGTTCAAGGGTTACTTATTTTAAATAGTGCTTACCTCAAATATCATTTATCTTGAACATCATACATTTTAAACATTGTCTTGTTCAAACATTTTTGGATCATTGAAAGTAACGATTTCTTCTTCAAACTCAGGCTTCACTTTTACGACAAAGTCATCGCGTGACAGTCCCATACGTAGTGGAATCGAGCTGGCGATATAGGTCGATGAATAAGTACCAGCAAGCAAACCAATAAACAGTGCAACTGAGAACCAGTACAAGCCATCACCGCCCAAGAACATCATCGCAAGCACAACCAAGAGTACAGTTGATATGGTCATAATGGTACGACGTAATGTCTCTGTTAAAGATAAATCCACTGTCTGACTTGGCGTGATACCACGGACGCGACGGAAGTTCTCACGGATACGGTCATAGACAACAATCGTATCGTTCAACGAGTAACCAATCAAGGCCAAGATAGCAGCCAGTACTGTCAAGTCGAATGGTAAGCCAAACAAAGCAAAGACACCAATGGTGACCACGGCATCATGGAACAGTGACAGTACTGCGCCCAGTGATAATTTAAACTGGAAGCGTAGTGCCACATAACCGAGCATACACAGTAGTGCCAGAGCCAATGCCATGACTGAGTTTAGGTAAACTTCATTACCAACTTGGCTACCGATGATATTAATGTTACTGATATCAGCCGTGTTATTGGGTAAGGCTAGCGCTTGAGTAAGGCTGGTGCTAAGTCCATCCACGTTGTCAGACTGTGGTGGCAAACGTACCAGTAGCTCTTCTCGTGTACCTAGATACTGTACAACTGCATCGTTGAAGCCATTATCAGCTAGCGCTTGTACTACCTCAACCTGCTCAACAGGCTGATCGTAACGCACATCTGCAGAGACACCACCTGTAAAGTCGAGCCCTAAGTTTAAACCGTTGACGGCGATAGCAATGATACTGCCAATAACCATCAATAAAGACAAAATAGCCATTGGCTTTTCTATCTTCATAAACGGAATGATGCGTTGGTTACCAACGGCTTTGATACCGCCTTCTGCCTCTGCAGCAGCATCGTCTTCAGCATCGCCTATATCTAGAGTAGGGTCGATTGCTTGTGTGGCTAGCGCTTGGCTGTCTTTATCAGCACCCTTGCCACTGCGACGGCTTTTACCGTTACTCGATTTTTCAGTATTAGGTTTATTGGTTTGGGTGTTGCTACCTTTACCATCACGGCGTGGTTTTTTGCGGCGGCGCGTACTGGTGCTGTTTGCATCATTGTTTGAGCCACCTGAACCATTTCGATCTGGATTGTTTTGCTGTTCTAAAGGGTTGTTCTTATCGATCGCCATAGTATTCTCCTAACCGATGCTCAAACGTTTGATAGATTTACGCTTACCATAAGCAATTTGTACTAGCGCACGAGTTACCAAAATAGCAGTAAACAGCGAGCTGACAATACCAATTGCTAAGGTGATCGCAAAGCCTTTAATCGGACCAGTACCAATCGCAAATAAGATAAACGCAACCAATAAGGTAGTGATGTTGGCATCAAAAATACTACTAAAGGCACGGTCGAAACCTGCCACGATGGCTGATTTTGGCCGTACACCATTCGCAAGCTCTTCACGAATCCGCTCAAAAATCAGTACGTTGGCATCGACCGCCATACCGATGGTCAAGACGATACCTGCGATACCTGGAAGGGTAAGCGATGAGCCTAAGATTGACATAATAGCGATGATAATAATGACGTTTACTGCTAGCGCCACGTTGGCAATCACACCAAATAAACGATAGAAGATAATCATAAAGGCGAAGACCAACAGATAACCGACCTGAGTAGAGAATAGACCTTTATCAATATTTTCTTGACCCAGTGATGGGCCAATGGTGCGCTCTTCGACAAAATACATCGGTGCTGCCAGTGCACCTGAACGTAACAATAGCGCAAGCTCGGCCGCTTCAGCACTACTATCTAGACCAGTAATACGGAAAGATGAGCCAAGTACTGCTTGGATATTGGCACGGTTGATAACTTTGGTCTCAGCATAAGGCGTCCGTACTTCGACTGTCTCACCCGTTGCTGGGTCGTCTTCGTAAGTGATTCTCTGCTTGTTTTCGATGAACAATACTGCCATCTGTTTGCCAACAGCAGTACGGGTGGCGTTTTGCATCAGCTTACCGCCAGCACTATCTAGCGTGATACTCACTTCAGGCGAGCCGCTTTCATCAACACCGGTTTGAGCGTTAGTGACTTTATCACCAGTGACAATTGCCTGACGGTCTAGGAGTACAGGTGGACCATCAAGGGTCTCAAACGGAAATGCTTCAGTGCCTGCCGGAGGAATGCCACCTGTATAAGTGTCTGCATTTTCAGCGACCATACGGAATTCAAGGTTTGCAGTACGTCCAAGAACGCGTTTCGCTTCTGCCGTATCTTGTACACCAGGTAGCTCTACGACGATACGACTGGCGCCCTGAGATTGGACTAGGGCTTCAGTGACACCCAATTCAGCGATACGGTTACGCAGGGTAGTCAAGTTTTGATTGACCGCATAACTATTGATTTCGTCAAGGGTCGCATCATTATATGCCAAGATTAATGCCGGACCTTGATTATCTATAGAAGACTGTAAACTAAAGGTGTTACCCATAGAGCCTTGCAAGATATTCTGAGCACGGTTACGCGCATCAGTATCAGCAAAATGCAATACCACGCTACGATCTTCGGTTTTGATACCTTTAACCGCAACTTTCTCAGCGCGTAGCTCACGACGCATATCGCGACTGGCACTGGTCAAGCGTTGTTCGAGTGCTTTGTCCATATCAACTTCTAGCACAAAACGAACACCACCACGTAAGTCGAGACCAAGTTTCATCGGTTTTGCACCGATATCACGAAGCCACTGCGGGGTAGTCTGCGCTAAGTTGAGTGCGACCACATAGTCTTCACCCAAGTTCTGACGCAGTACTTCCTGCGCCTTTAGCTGATCGACTGGGTTATTAAGACGTACTAGAGCACTGTTGCCCTCAAATGTACCATCATGGTTTTTTAAACCAGCCTCTTCAAGCAAGCTTTGAGACTGCGTCAAAATACCTTCAGACAGCTGCGTACCTGCTGCTGCACTTGTAATCTGTACGGCAGGTTCATCAGGGTAGAGGTTAGGGGCTGCATATAGTCCGGCAATGATTAGCACGACGGTAATGAGTAAGTATTTCCAAGCGGGATATTGCATAATCACTTCTTTAGGTTGATAAACGACTGGCGACATAGGCCACAAGTTAGCAGATGGGAAGTTAGCGATAGCAATGGTCGAAAGCCATGTTTAGCAGTCGTCATCACGCACCATTGCGATCATCCGCGGTGATAGTAAAACAGTAAAGCAAATAATACAGACGTATGTTTATAGAGTCATCAAAAATATGAGCGGTAGAACGGATAAGGACAACTTAGTAAAACGAATCAATGAGTCAACATAGATTTTTTTTGAGTCTCTGCTGACACACGTCTGTGCTTTATAGCGAAAAATGACCGTAAATAATATACGGTCATTTTTTAGTCGCGACACCCACGGATGAAACGACTATCAAATAATTATTAATAAAATAATATTAATAATTAAACGCTTTCGATAGTGCCAGCAGGTAGAACTGAGATAACAGAAGCACGTTGAACTTTTACATCGGTATTGTTGTTTAAGCTCACGATAGCGTAGTCGCCTTCTAAGCCTTTGATACGGCCCATCAATCCACCAGCGAAGATAATCTCGCTACCAACCGTCAAGGCATTGACCATTGCACGATGTTCCTTAGTACGCTTAGATTGCGGGCGAATAACCAAGAAATAGAAAATTGCAAAAAAAGCGACTGGCAATAAAATTTGACCAAATAGTGATGCAGCACCTGCAGGTTCAGCAGCATGAGCAGCTTGGATAAATAAGAACATAATCTCTCTCAGTAAGTCATAGATAATAATAAAATTAAACGCATAGTAACAAAAAATCTCAGACTTGGTAACTGTTAATCATAGGCTGAGCATGTTTTTCTTAACGTGGAAGCATACTAGCAGCCAATAGTTATCACGACAATGGCTTTGCGACCTCATTTGCATACTGCTAAAGCACAAAGCGTCAGCAGCTCTCAGGCTCTTCTTAATCTGTATAGAAGCGTTCATTAGATATGGGGCAATAAAAGATAGTAAAAAATAAAGACTTAAGAATGCCGACTTATTGTGAAATATTATCATCAATGCTACTATCAAATGACAATAATTGCCTATATTTAGCAGGCTGTCTTTTAAGGTTTTATAAAGCCGATAATGATAGGCTAAGTTGGCAATGAGTCGCTGCATAGCGTTTTTTGGTAGATAGACTGATTGATGTTTTATTTAATCGTATTATTTGCTTTCAATACTTCATGTGGCTTGCTCGTTATATTATTATCCATTTTCCTCTTTTCTGTTTAGGTTACCCAACTTGTCCACCACTTTTATGTTTGTACCTCGTTTATGTCGTCCACGCGCTTGTCGCACAGACGACGAGTCTGCAGAACCTCCTCCGACAACACGCTATTTAGCGCGTCTGAGTCGTACTAAGTTGTCTATTGGCTCATTGATAGCGTCGCTCTTAATGCTGCTGCCATATCCTGCTTTTGCTGCCGCTGGTGCAGCAGATCCAACTGCCCTCAATATATTTTTATTGATATTTTTTGTGGTTATTGCCATTGGCATCTCCTTTATCTGCTCTTTAGCAGAATCTGCCTTACTCAGCATGACGCCGTCTTATATTGCTGACGTTCAAGAGAATAACCCTAAAAAAGCAAATATGCTAAGGCGTTTAAAGGTCGATAATATCGATCAGTCGCTCGCTGCTATTTTGACATTGAATACCGTGGCTCACACATTAGGCTCTATCGGTGCTGGTGCGCAGGCTACCATTGTATTTGGTAGTGCTTGGTTTGGTTTGTTTTCTGCGATTATGACGTTGGCTATCTTATTTATCTCGGAGATTATCCCGAAGACTCTTGGAACGGTATATTGGCGTCAGCTAAGTGGCATCGTTGCTTACTTTGTTCGTGGCATCATTATGCTGTTGTACCCGCTCATTTGGGTATCAGAGCGTCTCACCAAGCTACTGGTACGTGGTAAAGAGCCGCAAACGTTCAGCCGTCGTGAGTTTGCCGCGCTTGCCAGTATCGGTGAAGAGTCAGGACAGATTGATCCACTAGAGTCACGCATTATTCGTAACTTACTGGCATTTGGTGCCATCAAGGTCGAAGACATCATGACTCCGCGTTCTGTGATGCTGGCTTTTGAAGAGAATAAAACCGTTGCTGAGCTATTGGTTGACCGCCCAAAGCTGACGTTCTCGCGCTTGCCAATTTATGATGGTGATTTGGATAATATTACAGGCTTTGTATTGAAGACTGATATGTTATTGGCCAAAGTAAACCACGCCATGCATAAACCATTGACGCAGTTTCAGCGTGAGATTACGTTTGTATTTTCAAAAATGAAACTGTTTGACTTGCTAGAGCTGATGCTAAAAAACCGTATTCATATCGCTATTACAGTCGGTGAGTATGGTGAAGTCAAAGGTTTAGTGACGTTAGAAGATGTGTTTGAAACCCTGTTGGGTCTTGAGATTGTTGATGAGATAGATCGCGTCGAAGACATGCAGGCATTAGCGCGTCAAATGATGGACAGACGAGTAGAGCGTCTAGGCATGAAGCTTAGTGACGACGAGCAGCTTGAAGACAATCATTAAATAGACGATGATTGGATACTAATAAAAGTTCATAGACACCCTGTGTTTTTGCATTTTGACATTCGCAATAATTACACAGGGTGTCACATGGCTGTGAGAATTGAATGATAGTCTCACACTATGATACGAGTACGCCGCCAAATCGGTTATAAGAAAGCGGTCATAAGTATAACTGGAAGCTATCGTATCAATTAAGATATCATTATACGTAGATGTGCAGCCTAGCTAAGAGGCAATAAAAGAACGTTAGCCGTCAGTGTATGATTGCAATATATGACTACAACGAAAACAGTATCGCTAAGGATTATCATGAAACGATTATGGGGAAAAGGGCTTTTGGCTCTATTGATGAAGAGTACGAGTGTCGCTGCAGTCGTTGCTGTTGCCACTACGGTAAGCATCAGTGCGCAAGCAGCAACCATGACTGAAGCTCTGGTGCAGAACTATGCAGCAGCAATGAAGTCGTCAGCGAACAGCCAAAGCATCAACCAAGTATCACGCTTGGTATCAGACGATGCACTGATTTCATTATCAAGAAAAGGTAAAACGACCAGTTTAGACAAAGACGCTTATTTAAAGCTATTACAAAATAGCTGGAATGATACGTCTAATTATCGCTACGATATTTCTGTTGATAATATTGTTATTACAGGCGCGCAAGCTAAGGCTAATGTAACGACAAATGAAAGCTGGGTAAAAGATGGTCAACCAGTTTCGTTTGTGACGACTTCGAGAGTGACGCTAACGCTATCTACTGGTAACGCCGTACTCTTACGTGCAGTATCACAGGTGGCTATCAATTAATCAGAGCTTTGATAAACGTGATTAACTCATGAGCATGTCGCTGACTGGACTTCTGACTATTATTTTTATAATAGACTGGTCTTTGCTTTACATTGCAGACTATACTATCAAGCAACTTTATCTTATCACTTCTTGTCGTTAGGAAACTTCCAATATCATGTCTACTGTGCTATCAACATCTCGCTCATTTATTGCGTTGCCACTGACGCTTGCGGTATCGACGTTACTTATCAGTGCGTGTAGCAATACATCACCAGTCAAAAATAAAGGTGCCACCAATACTTCGGCAGTGGTCACTAAGCGCCCAGCCACGCAGGCGGCACAAGGTAACACTACTGATTACTCAACCGCTTATCTAGATGCTGAGAGTTTGGATGAACTGGCAGATTTATTAGAAGCCACAGACATGACTATGGTTGAAGGTAATAAACTTGCCATTCAGCAGTACGGTGACTTGTGGAACCGCTTACGTGCTGGTTATCGTATGAATGGCGGTCAGCCAGTGTATAACCAACGCATTGAAGGGCAAAAAAGCTGGTTTACCAGTAGACAAGAGTATCTCAACCGCTTGACGGCGCGTGCCAGTCGCTATATCTACCATACGGTACGAGAAGCCGAACGTCGTAATATTCCAACAGAGCTTGCTTTGTTACCTGTTATCGAGAGCTCCTACGATCCAAGTGGTACCAGTAGTGCGGCAGCGGCGGGCTTGTGGCAGTTTATTCCAAGTACGGGTCGTATTTATGGTCTAAACCAAAGTAGCACTTACGATGGTCGTCGTGACGTTATCGAATCAACCCGTGCTGCTTATGACTTTTTGACAGCGCTACATAACCAGTTCGGCAGTTGGGAGCTGGCATTAGCAGCCTATAACGCCGGTCCTGGACGTGTACAAAAAGCGATTGACGCCAATGCTGCACGCGGATTGCCAACTGATTATTGGTCGCTGAGACTACCAACTGAAACCATGAACTATGTGCCGCGTTTCTTAGCAGTCGCTGAAATCGTTGCCAAGCCTGAACAGTATGGCGTATATTTACCAGCCATTGCCAACCGTCAGCATTTCCGTAGCGTGCCAGTGAATTATGGCGTTAGCTTGGCTGAAGTGTCACAACTCACAGGCGTGAGCTACGATGAGTTAGAAAGACTGAATACAGCATTGACCTCTGGACGTGTAGACTCTTCAGGTCCGCAGCGTGTGATCATTCCTAACGATGTAAGCTTAACAACAGACGCCAAGCTGAGCTCGTTACGTGGCAATGGTATGGGTAATGTGCTGGCCGCAGGCAATACCAGTAGCCCAAGCACGCCAGCGACGACACCAAGCTATAATAACAAGCCATATACAGGCTCATCATTGCCGTCTACTGGCAGTGCCTTGGCGGATTATGCCGCTAGCGCCAGTGTGCCTCAACAGACAACAAGCTACATCTCGCCTACGACCACACCGACCAGTAGCTCGGTATACAGTAACAATGCCTCAGTCTATACTGAGCCACCGTTGACCACGGCAGAAACCAATAAAATCAACGCTGAGCTAAAAAGCAGCAATACGTTACCGACGACTTCTGCTCAAATAACGTCAAATAACACCATCGTCCAAGAGCCACCGCTGAGTAAAGAAGAGCGTGATTTCATTGCCAACCAAATCCGTAGCAATACGCCTGAGACTAATGTCATCAATGCTGATGGTAATATTAACTTATCAGCAGTGCAGACACAGCAGTCTATTCTAGAAGCCAGTGGTAATGAGAAGAAACTGAGCTTTGCTAAAACGCCAGTCAGTAAACCGAAGCCACAAGGGACACGTACTACTTATACGGTAAAACGTGGTGATACATTGTCTAATATCGCTAGTCGTGCAGGTGTTAGCTGGCGCGATATTGCAGAATGGAACCAAATAGATGCCAGTGCTAACTTGTTATCTGGCAGCACTCTATATCTATACAATGCTAAAACGATTGAGCCTTTGAGCAGTGCCAGTAATACAGCCGCCAGTCAGCCTGAGAGCTATGTGGTGCAAGGTGGGGATACATTAATTGGTACCGCCAATCGCTTTGGTTTATCAGTGACCCAGCTTGCTAGTTACAACAATCTAAGTAGCCGTGCAGACCTGTTGAGAGGTCAGAAGTTATGGTTAGTACCAGGTAAAGTGAAAGCCCCAGCGACAACACCTGCTGCACCGTCCTCTAAACCAACCAAATCTTCTACTGCTACTAAGAACTACCGAGTAAAAGCGGGTGATGGCTTGATTGCGCTGGCGCGTCAGTTTAATGTGCCAACATCGACCTTAGCTAGCCTGAATGGTATCAGTACCACAGATTCGTTATACGTTGGTCAAACGCTTAAAGTACCTGCTAGCGTTGACTTTAATTCCACCACGACTAGCAGTGGCAGCAACACCAGCTCTAATAACGCCAGCAGTTCAAGTTCTGTCGCGACGACTAACTATAAAGTGAAGTCAGGCGAGACTTTAATTGGTATTGCTAATAGTGTAGGGGTAAGCCCAGCAGAGATTGCTGCGGTCAATAGTAACTTTGATGCCAGAGCCCGTCTGCAACGTGGACAAACCATCAAAGTACCAGCGACAAAAGAGCTGGTCGATCGTCAGCTGAATGACAAAACCGTCAGCTACAAAGTGAAATCAGGTGACACCTTAACGGGTGTGGCGCAACGTTATAATATTGGTCTGAGTGATTTGGCGGCAGCAAATAACCTAAAAACCAACTCTAACCTGATACTTGGTCGTACAATTACCATTCCTGCCAGCGGCAGTGTTGCATCTGCGTCTAGCAGTAGTAGTCAAAACAGCAGTGGTCCTGCTAGTAGCTCAATCACCACTAGCACAGCGACCAGTACCGGCAAAAAACTGGGCAATACGGAGAGTTACAAAGTGAAGTCGGGTGATGGATTAATTGCCTTAGCCCGTCAGTTTGGTATCTCGGTAGAGGATTTGGCAGCGACTAACGATTTGGCGACCAATGCCCAACTGCAACGTGGACAGACGCTTAAGGTACCAAAAGCAACTGTCAGCTATACTGTCGGTTCAGGAGACAGTCTGATTGGACTTGCGCGTAAATATGGCGTCTCAACCCAAGAGCTTGCGGATATGAATAATATAGCAGCCGACACCATGCTACAGCGTGGTCAGCGCCTGACAGTACCTAATCGTTAATTAATAATGGTTTATTGCTTAACAGAAAGCTAAATGAATTGAAAAAAATCGTTGACTGCTTAACACAAAAAAGCGGCTCTTATTTAAGAGCCGCTTTTTTATTTACTGAGTGTGTTTAAATATAGCTGATAAACAGTGCTTAGTTAAAGGTGCTTAATCAAAAGCACCTGACTATCATTTAAGGCAATCACTTGGACTTAAACTCACTCAAATCAATCTGATTAGAGGCAAGACAGAAACGATTAAACCGTTTGAGTTTTGATGGTTTCAAGGTAGCTTCTGATATTACTCACGTAATGCATCGCTTGACCATAACGGCTATTAGAGGCTCTGTTTTCGGCTAGGTACGCGTAGACATTGGCCCAGCTTTTATCATCGATTCCTTGCGCCTTTAATTTACGCTGAATACTTTTCACCGCATTAGGACCCATGTTATAACCGGCTAGCGCAAACCATATGCGATCTTTTTTTGGTACATCGGCGAAGTCCTCTTTGACTTGTTCCAAATACCGCGCACCGCCGCCAATACTTTGATACGGATCGACACGATCTGATACGCCCATTGCTTTGGCAGTATTATTGGTGAGCATCATCAGACCACGTACGCCTGTAGGCGAGACCGCATTGGCGTCAAGGTGTGATTCTTGATAACCCATTGCTACCAGCAACTCCCAATCGTGATTGTAGTTACGTGCTTGCTCTTCAAAGGAAGCTTGGTAATCTGGCAGTTTTTCTGTCAGCGTCTTTTTAAAATGGTCTTGACTATAAGCATCTTTTAGCAAGTTTTGATTATAAAAAGCTGCCAGTTTTTGTGTGTTATCAAGCTTGATGCTGTCACATAAAAAGTAACTGGCTTTTTGAGACAATGGATCTTTAGATGAGTTAAACGACCAGCTCACTTTAGGGTGCAGACCATTCTTAGTCAGACTAGCATCGTAGCCACAACTGACATTGACAGAGGATAAGTTGTACTGGCTTTTCAGCTTAGTGCTGGCGGTGGTTAATGCCATATCGGCATCACCATCTCTCAACGCTTTTAGGGCAGCTTCTTCATTGGCATATGCCTTTAGATCGATATCTACGCCAAGCTCGTCGGCATAAGTACGTACCAAATCAAAGCCAAAGCCATGTTGAAAACCATCGGTTGCAAAATACGTACTGTCACCTGGGACAGCCGCGATGGTTAGAGTATTCTCCAGCATGACGTTGTCATAGGCTGGTACTGGCGTGCGCATCGTCGTCAAACTCTCTGCAGGGAGAGAGAGAAGCGCGATACTAGAGACCTGTGCCAGCTTCTTGGTTCTGGCAAAACGACTCGATGTAGCGGGATTAACGGATGAAACGATGTTACTTTTAGTGTTCAGTAGGCGCTTAGATGGACGCAGTAAATAAGATATACGGCGTTTGGCCCCTTGTGCAGATACTTTCACACGATAAGTAATACGCTGCATGGATGTCTCCTGATTTTAGCCATCCTGCTTACCGTAAAATGAGTATCAATGCAGACTGATAAAGCAATCATGTATTGATATGACATTTTAGATAACAGCGCACTCTCAATCATCTCAGTGTACGGTTATCTTGTTTAATAATAGCGCCGTCACGTCATACTATATCGACTATAACAGTGGGTTTTTACAATGAGCAAACTATCAGTATGCCTTTTGAGACGCTTAATATGGCGAGCTCAAAGCCTTGATAAAAAACAAGGACGCACAAAATCACGAAGGATGTAAATCAGATGATTCCTTCATCGATAATAGATAGGGCTAATGGCAAAACAACTATGTATCAAACACAGGTAAGGTCATGAATAAGTTATTGAAACAATGGCGTAAATTGGTCTGAATATGATGATTAATTGCCATCACTAATTTTCTGACCAAATTCTATTACGCTAATATCAGCGATTACTTACTCTTTAGATTATATATAGTAAAGTAAATAATCCGTAATATCGTTGTTCAGCAACAAGGGCTAGCCAGTCACCTTCTTCAAAATCAATAGCTGCTAAAAGCTACTATAAAAAAGGGTCACACTAAACCGTCGTTGCGCCACTAAAATCATGGAATACAGTGCTACATAGAAATACGCTATATAGCGACACTACACCAATAGATAACTATCCAAAATTTTATTCTTATTCTTTCCATGGGTGTTATCACGGACAATAAAGAAATATTAGATACTTATCGTTATTTTAATGCCATAACCGGAAGCTGTAATAATGGGAAGTTTCATGACAAAACGTTCTTTCTTACAGGTAGTAATATGCGGTTACTCTTTTTATTATTCAAGTAGAGTTAAGAAAATAGCGATAAAACTTAACAATAGCGTGATAAACGGTTAAAACTGGCTATATTATGAATTACTAAGTTGAAAATCGACTAAGAGTCATAAAATAACAGCTTTAGTAGAATTATCTACTGCTTCAAGATTGCCCCACTTGCGCTATTTTTTTAGATATCATGTATGAATAACTGCTTTTGATATTACTATAGTTAGTGAAAAGTAATATCGATACATTACGCGCTGCTGATATCACTTTTTCTTGCTTGCTGTGCCTGCACAGACAGAGGCTACAAAAAATTGATATCAGCAATACCGTAGCGTTTTTAGGGTATTTTGACTATATATCCAACACCAATACAAAGGGCTTCAGTAAGCCTTTTTTTTGTAGTGCTATCTTATGCTGGATTGTCAATATCGATAAAAGTCACTGGTAAGCTAAACTCTTGCGCAATAATCTCACCTAATGCTTGAATGCCGCCTCGTTCTGTCGCATGATGACCACAGGCAAAATAGTCAATCCCAAGCTCACGAGCACTATGAGTAGTGCGCTCAGATATTTCACCAGAGATATAGGCATCACAGCCCATCATAGCGGCTTGCTCAATCATGTCTTGTGCGCCACCTGTACAGATGCCAACGCGTTTGATTAATCTACCACTTGTGGTATTAGCAGAGGAGTCTTTATGATACTCAGCGGCGATATGTAGTGGCTTGCGTCCCAATGCTTGGGTAATCGTGGCGATGAGTGTTTCTGCAGATTGAGGGTCGCAAGAAGCGATGTTGCCTACAGGGTGTGATTCGTTAGGATAGAGCGCCCCTGTAATGGTCATATCAAGTACATCGGCGAGCTTGGCATTATTACCAATGGTCGGATGAGCATCGAGCGGTAAATGGTAGCCAATCATCGAGATGCCATGTTGCATCAATTTGCGAATACGTCGACCTTTCATGCCCGTGATTGGAGCAGGTTCGCCTTTCCAAAAATAACCATGATGCACCATAATAGCGTCGGCATTATCCGCAATGGCAGCATCAATCAGCGCTTCACAAGCTGTCACGCCTGTGACAATACGCTGGATAGGGCGCCCGCCATCTACTTGCAATCCATTTGGTGCGTAATCTTTAAAGGCATCGGCAGATAAATAGTCATCACAAAACTGGGTCAATGCTTGGGCAGCAATCGTCTTACTCGATGAGTCGTTAGATATATTATGTATTGTCATGGTTTTTCCTTTATATTTTTAGTTGGCAATATCTGGTTGAGAGTAGGGTGTTTGGTAATAAATTAAACCGTGCAAGTCATTAGCGTGATTTTTAAAGCGTGATTTTTAACAATCAGTGTTTAATAAGTAACGGTCATTTTAACATGCTGGTGTAAAAGAGTAGACAAGGCCAATAACTGAAATGGTACACGATGCGTTACTATTTGATAGTTTTGACGGTTATAATTTACATACATGACCCTACTGCATGAGTAGCGTGCCACCATCATCGTTATCATTACGATGGCATGATAAAATGGTATCAATAGGGCATTGCCAGTAGAGATTGGCTATCAAATATTACCTAGCAGGTAGTGGCTGTCAGAGATAATAGTTACCTTATCATCGTAGTATCATAATGCTCATTTAATTTTTTATTATTGTTTGTTTGAATCATCGTCTGTTTGCATCAAATTTATAGAGGTTTATATATGTCGTCATCCCGGAACACCAATAACAAGGCGTCTCTATTAAAGTGGTTACCTTGGGTTTTATTGTTGCTAGTATTAGCAGCGTTTATCTGGTTGTTCACGAGTATGAAGACAACATCGTCAGAGGCAGCGTGGGAGCCACCACGGACACCACCTGCTGAGCAAGTCTCCCAACCAGTGTCTGATACGCCAGCGCCGATAGCCTCTTATCATGATGCCGTGGCACGGGCGTCACAGTCTGTCGTCAATATCTATACCACTCAAACCATGGCAGAACATCCTTATATGGATGACCCTGTATTGCGTCGTTTCTTTGAGTTTCATGGTGGACCGTCACAAGATCAAGGCTCTACCAACTTAGGGTCGGGCGTCATTGTGTCAGAAGATGGCTATATCGTGACCAATGCGCATGTTATCGAAAAAGCAGATGAGATTACCGTGGCTTTCAATGATGGTCGTAAGAGCCGTGCTAGAATTATCGGTACTGACCCTGATAGTGATTTGGCGGTGATTAAAGTCGATATGACGGGGCTGACGCCATTGGGCTTTCGTGAAGACCCTATTCGTGTCGGTGATTTAGCACTCGCTATCGGTAATCCGTTCGGTGTGGGACAGACGGTGACCCAAGGTATTATTTCAGCGACTGGTCGTACTGGTCTGGGTGTCAATAAATTTGAAGACTTTATTCAGACCGATGCGGCGATCAACCCGGGCAACTCAGGCGGTGCGCTCGTTGACGCTAGCGGTGAGTTAGTCGGCATCAATACCGTGATATTCTCACGCTCTGGTGGCTCGATGGGTATTGGTTTTGCCATTCCAACCGCTATCGTTGAGCAGGTGATGAATGCCCTTATTAAAGACGGTAAGGTGAGCCGTGGTTGGTTGGGTATTGAGATTCAGTCACAGCTGCGTGATCCTACACGCCTTGAGACCTCAACGGGTGTCGAAGTACTAAACGTCATTGACCAAGGTCCAGCAGCCAAGAGTGGTCTGCGTGTGGGTGATATCATCCTCACCATCGATGGTGTCGAGATGACGGATGCCAACACCTTGATTCAGTATGTCGCTCGTAAAGCACCAAACACTGAGCTAAACGCGCAAATCCTACGCCAAGGTAAAAATGCCCAAGTGCAGATATTGTTAGAGGAGCGTCCTGTACAAGAGCCTGTGCCGCGTCCAGTGGTACTACAAGATGAAGCGTTAGGTGGTATGGAGCAACCCAACATACAGAGCGATGAAGCCGTGCCAATGATGTCAGAGGAAGAGCGTGATCGTATGCGTGAAGAGCTACTAAAGCTGTTTGAGGGTAATGGCGATCCTCAATAAGGGTCGCGTTTTGCAGTTTATAATCAGCAAATCCTTTCAATAGGAAAAGTTTTGAACAAGCATTCTCTTCAGTAAAATACAAAAAAAGCGCGCTATCCAAATAAGATAGCGCGCTTTTCGTTTGTACGGGTTTTACTATTAACCTTTTTTGGTTTTAGTTTTAATGATAATCCTACTCTACAATAGGTTCGTGATTAATATGAATAACCCCTTGCACACGGCAGCAGCAGGGTAATATTTCATCTTCATCAATCATGGCGAGTGGCTCAAACGGATAGTCAACGGTATGTGAGCTAGCAATACGCTTGACTCGGCAGCTACCACAGTAGCCTTCACGGCATTGATAGTTGATATCATGTCCGGTGCGTAGCAGTCCATCGAGCAGACTTTCATCGTCATGCAAATAGAACTGTTTTTTACTGGTCATTACCCAAGTCATGGTGACTCCTATTTTAACCGGCTGTCATACGCCAGTTTTTGAGCATTACCTTGTCCATAAAACATTGCTAAAAAAAACGGCTTAAGCTTAAATAATTAAGATTAAGCCATTTAGTATTCGACTATTAAAGTTTACTCTAGAGCGTCCGCTCTTAAAGTCTAAAGTTCTTAAAACTCAGAGCCTGTAAAGCCCAAAGCTCAGAGCCTCTAGAGCTCAAAGTCATCAAAGTCACTGTCTGATAAATCTGAATCAATCTGACCAACCAAGTATGAGCTGATTTCCGTCTCTTGCGGGGCCACTTGCACGTTATCAGAGGACAACCATGTGTTGATCCAAGGAATCGGGTTAGATTTAGAGTTTGGGAATGCCGCTGGCAAGCCAACCGCTTCCATACGCAAGTTGGTGATGTATTCGATATATTGACAAAGGATGTCTTTGTTCAGACCAATCATCGAACCATCTTTGAACAGATAACCTGCCCATTCTTTTTCTTGCTCGGCCGCCTTGCGGAATATCTCGATACTTTCCTCATAGCAGTCAGCAGCAATCTCAACCATCTCAGGGTCATCTTTACCATTGCGCATCAGGTTCAACATATGCTGCGTGCCTGTCAAATGCAGCGCCTCATCACGAGCGATGAGTTTGATGATTTTGGCGTTACCTTCCATCAGCTTACGCTCAGCAAAGGCAAACGAGCAAGCAAATGAGACATAAAAACGAATGGCTTCTAAGACGTTAACGGCGACGATACAGAGATACATCTGTTTTTTCAATGATTTCAAATCAACGGTGATTTGTTGACCATTGATATTGTGCGTGCCTGGACCGTATAAGCTATATAGCTGTGAGTTGCGGTACAGCTCATCGTAGTACTGAGCAATGTCAGACGCACGCTCTAAGATGTGCTTATTTTGCATGATGTCATCAAAGATAATGCCTGGGTCATTGACGATATTGCGAATGATATGAGTGTAGCTGCGTGAGTGAATGGTCTCAGAGAATGACCACGTCTCAATCCAAGTCTCCAGCTCAGGAATCGATACCAATGGCAATAGCACCACGTTTGGGCTACGACCTTGGATAGAGTCGAGTAGGGTCTGGTACTTAAGGTTACTCAAAAATATATGCTGCTCATGCGAAGACAAGTTACCAAAGTCGATACGGTCTTTTGACACATCAACTTCTTCTGGACGCCAAAAGAATGACAGCTGCTTTTCAATCAATTGCTCAAAGATAGGGTGCTTTTGTTGGTCATAGCGTGCCACGTTGACCGGATTACCAAAAAACATCGGCTCTTTTAGCGCATTATTCGGCGTTTGGGAAAAAATCGAGTACGTCATTGTTCTACCTTTATCAGTGATACGATTGTGAATCTAATTGTACATCCAAGTATAAAAATTTCTCTAAAATATAAGCTAAAATACGTTATAAGCTGTCTTTGCTAGACTGTATTATAGGTTTTCTAACGATATCTGTTCTGGTGTTTGTCCCTCATTCATGTAGGCTTTGAAAATCTCGCTAAGCTCTACATCATCCAATGCTTCCAATTCATCGATTGCGGTCTTACGCAGCGCACTCAAACCGTCATCTGCTCGTGTTTGTAATTCCTTTTGTGCTTCTTGCTGAATGTCTTTTTTGGTGGTTCTCTTGGTTGGTTTTTTCGATGCTTTTGTGGCGTCTTTCTTTGGTGTCTGTGACGTTGATGCTGCGTTTTCGCTTAACTGCTGACGAACCTCCTCGATATCGACTTCTACTTGCACGATATGCGAGCCACCATCATTTAGGTCGGAAAATACGTTTGGGATAAACAAACCACCGTCTTTGATGATTGCGGTATATTGCACGTCTATGACCTCCGTCATTTTTATTCTGTCTGTGTTTCGATTATGGTTGGCGCGACACAAGGCTTTCATATACCTTATTGTTTTCTCTTTTGCCTACGGCTAGCACATAAACCACCACCACATCATCTTTGACGGTATAAACCAGACGATAGCCTATGGTGCGTAGTTTGATTTTATAGGCGTCTGTATGTCCTGAGAGTTTTGAAGCAGGCACACGAGGGTTTGATAATCGCTGCTGTAATTTTTTCTTAAACTGCTGCTGAACACTGGGCGCTAAATTTTTCCATTCTTTTAATGCTAAAGGATGAAACTCAAGATTATAAGTCATCCAACGTTACCTTTACTGGCGTTTGCCCGTCATCCATTCGGGCGCTAACGGTTTGGCTTAATGCCATATCGTCCATCGCTTCCATCATACGCTCATACATATCTGTTGAAACTAAATAAGCCACAGGTTTGTTATGATTTAAAATAGCAATGGATTCACCATCCGACTGTTTAATCAGTGCCGAAGGGTTGGTTTTTAGTTCTGAGATACTGGCTGTCTGTGTCGCAAATATCGGATGCATGATTTATTCTCCACTAATATTGTGCCCTAAATATAGGTCTAATATTAGCACGAAAATTAGGTCTTATTTGTTAATCTATATATTTTGTAGGGTGCGACTCGCGTACCTTTAGTCATAATTTCCATGCTGTCGGCGCGCTGGGCGCACCCTATAACTATCTAGGTTTCGATTATAGTAATTCAGTTGGCTTAACAATTATCAATTCATATGCATCTAAGCCTTCCTTGATAAAAAGTTCTGGAGTATTCTCTTCTTTTATTCCTTCCATCATTAGTAGTGCCTTAGCTTGTTCAAAAGCTTTTCCTAATGAAATCCCAAAGCCTATAGCAGAATAAAACTGAGAGGAAAAAATTCGAGCAGCGTTATCACCTATAGTGGTATTCATTCCAATGGCAGCTTCTACATGCTCAACTACTGATCTTGCCTGATTGTGAGAGTAACATGTATTAAAAAATACTAATCTAATAGTATTTGATGAAGCCATCATAGTCTGTACTATAGCTTCTTTACTAATTAGTTTAGCCTTGCCTTCAGCATCTTGAAATACGATTTCATCTGAATCTGAATCTGAACCGTGACCACTAAAGTGCACTACTGTTGGATTAAGCTCATTAATAGCTTGTAGAACATCCATTGGTTGTACTGCCCATCTACTTTCAAATAAAACTGAATCGCGAAATTTTGTTTTACGAATCATTTCTTTGATTGAGCGTGCCTCTTCATCAAGTCTTAATTGCTGGACATCTATAGGATTGGAAGCTAGAAATAGAACATTTATCTTTTCTGGGAGGTTTTGAAGTGTCTTTATATTAGCAGTCATTTTTTCATGTACTCCCTCATGTTCAAAAAGTGTTGTTTTTATCTCATTTAGGTTTGACAACTGTTCTTTTTGCTTACTCTTACTTTCATTATCTTGTGCTCTAACTAGCTTTTTTTCTTCATCAAAAATTTGCTTATTTTTACTATTTATTTTCTTTTCGTAATCTACAATTTTTTTATCTATAACTAAAACTTGACTCCTAAATCTATCTATATCGCGAATTTTAGATTTTGCCGTACTGACAATTTTTGTTTTAGACAAAGCTAGAGATGTGGAGTTGATTTTACTATTTAGAGTATTTGTTTTTAATTGCTCTCTATTCTTAAGTTGCATTAAATTCTGCAACTCCTTTCTTTTACGCTGTATATTTCGCTGGTAATTATCTATCGATGACATTAAGAACCCTCCGTTATTATTCAATATGACACGAAGACGACTAATAGTAGTTTTACAAATAGCTTTTAACGAACTGCATTAGCATAACCGATTAGATAGTAGTAAACAGCGAGCTTAACCCAAAAGCCAAACCCGCCATCTATCAATAGCTTAAATCTTACATGCACCGCCTGCACAATCATCTTCCATATCCGCTTGGGCATCGTTCGCACCATCACGAGTGTTATGGTAGTACAACGTCTTCACGCCAAGTTTATAGGCAGTCAACAAGTCTTGTAGCAATACCTTCATCGGTACACGCTGACCATCAAAGCGCGTTGGATCATAGTTGGTATTGGCAGAGATACTTTGATCGACGAACTTCTGCATGATAGCGACCAGCTTTAGGTAACCGTCATTGTTCGGCATTTGCCACAGTAGCTCGTACTGATCTTTTAGCTTATCAATCTCAGGCACGACTTGCTTTAAGATGCCATCTTTTGACGCTTTGATAGACACCAGACCACGTGGTGGCTCGATACCATTGGTCGCATTGGCAATCTGACTAGAGGTCTCAGACGGCATCAAGGCAGTTAGGGTAGAGTTGCGTAGTCCGTGCTCAGTGATCTCGCCACGTAGCGTTTCCCAATCGAGATGTAGCGGCTCTTGGCAGATTTTATCCAAGTCTTTTTTATAGGTATCAATCGGTAAGATACCTTGCGAGTAGGTGGTTTCGTTAAAAGCAGGGCACGCGCCTTGCTCTTTTGCCAACTTATTCGAGGCTTTCAGTAGATAGTACTGTAGCGCTTCAAACGTTTGATGCGTTAGACCAAGCGCGCTGCCGTCTGAATAGCGCACGCCATTTTTCGCAAGGTAATACGCGTAGTTAATCACGCCCACACCTAGTGTACGGCGACGCATACTGCCATTTTCAGCCGCTTTTACAGGATAGTCTTGATAATCGAGCAGGGCATCAAGCGCACGCACGATGAGTTCGGCTGGCTCTTCGATATCGCTGACGTTTTCAACTTTACCCAAGTTGACCGCTGATAGCGTACAAAGGGCGATTTCGCCTTCTTCATCATTGATGTTATCAAGTGGCTTGGTCGGTAGGGCGATTTCCATACATAGGTTTGACTGGCGAATCGGCGCAACGGTCGCGTCAAACGGGCTATGAGTGTTGCAATGGTCGACGTTTTGGATGTAGATACGACCAGTACTGGCACGCTCTTGCATCATCAAGCTGAACAGTTCAGACGCTGGGATTTGACGGCTACGAATGCTTGGGTCATTCTCGTACTTGGTGTATAGCGCTTCAAATTTGTCTTGATCTTCAAAGAACGCATCGTATAGACCCGGTGTGTCGCTTGGTGAAAATAGCGAGATGTCTTGACCTTTGATCAAGCGCGTGTACATCGTTTTGTTTAACTGTACGCCGTAGTCCATATGACGGACACGGTTGTCTTCAACGCCGCGGTTGTTTTTCAGTACCAGTAATGACTCAACTTCTAAATGCCATAGTGGATAAAATAGAGTCGCAGCACCGCCACGGACGCCACCTTGTGAGCAGCATTTAACAGCAGTTTGAAACAGTTTGTAGAACGGGATACAGCCAGTATGCTGTGCTTCGCCGCCACGGATAGGGCTACCAAGGGCACGGATACGACCTGCGTTGATGCCGATACCAGCGCGCTGTGACACATAGCGTACGATGGCGCTAGTGGTTGCGTTGATAGAGTCTAGGCTATCACCACATTCGATCAATACGCACGAGCTAAACTGGCGCGATGGCGTACGCACACCTGACATAATTGGCGTCGGTAGTGAGATTTTGAACTGTGACGTCGCATCATAGAAGCGCTTCACATAACTCATGCGCTCAGCTTTGTCATAATTGGCAAACAGACACATACCGACCAGCATATACAAGAACTGCGGGCTCTCATAAACGGTCTTGGTGACGCGATCTTGCACGAGGTATTTACCCGCCATTTGCTCAACCGCCGCATAGGCAAGATTCATATCACGCCAGTGATCGAGGTATTCTTCTAACTCGTCAAACTCCGCACGGCTATAGTCCGCTAGAATGTGTTCATCATACTTGCCAGCGTCCGTTAAGGTTTTGACATGATCATACAGGTGCGGCGGCGTGAATTTGTTATAAGCAATCTTACGCAGATGGAAGATTGCCAAACGCGCGGCCAAATACTGATAGTCAGGCGTGGTCTCAGAGATAAGGTCGGCCGCAGATTTGATGATGGTCTCATGAATATCACGAGTTTTGATACCTTCATAAAACTGAATGTGCGATTTTAGCTCAACTTGTGACACAGACACGTTATCCAAATCGTCCGCTGCCCACGCAATAACCTTGTGAATTTTGTCTAAATCAATAGGCTCTAAACGTCCGTCACGTTTGGTCACTTGGATTTTATCAATATGTGTCATGATGCCCTCTTAAATGGATTGCTTTTGGTGATGCTGCACGGAGTGATATCCAGCCAGCATTCTTTATGATGCTATAACTTCCTGTCAGGGTAGCCTGTTTTTTTAGGCAAAAAGCTACCACTACTCATAGTGATGGGTTAAATCACTGAGTACTACATATAGCGTGTTTGTTAGTAGGTAGGCACAATATAGCGGGAAAATTTTGAAAATGCTATATTGATTTTAGAGTAAAACTATGTTGCTGAGGACTTGTGCGTCATCGGATTTTTGGCAAAGGACGATGGCACAAGGGTTAGACGCAAATGCGATGAATAATAAAAATTTTGTAAAAATCTACTCACTCTTCGCTTTTCATTCTCTCGTAAATTGTTGACCAATAAAAGGCGTCATAGCAATAAGAATGTGGGCGCAGATTGTACCTCAGACAATAAAAAATCGCCACCCATATGAGTGACGATTCGGACGAAAAACGGACTGGTTTTTTCTAAATGACCATTAACGAGCGATAGCACGATATAATAGCGAGTTATACCACCATACGAACGGTTTTGGCATCTTCAAGTGACGCATAAAGCGTATTCACTTGCTCAGCGGCCGTTAGGTACAAATTGACTCGCGCCGAGTGGAAACGACCCGTTTTAGAAGGTTTGACTTCTATCGAGGCCAAATCAAAATCAGGGAACTGACTGCCCAAAATAAGCTTCACTTCATTCAGCAACGTCTCATGCTCGCCTTCATGACCAATGATGCTCAAAGGGTAGTTCATTGGGAACTCCCAAAGCTCTGGATTTTGAATGTCCGTCTTTTTACCCTTCAAAATACCGTCATTAGCGACCAGCTCAGTGACCTTGACATCTTTTTTAGAGGTTTGATTTTGGCTGCTCTGATTGTTGATATTTTGCGCATCAGTATTTTGATTACTGGTGTTTTTTGGATCGTCACTCATAATGTGTGCCTTGTTTTATTAATATGATAACTTGATGCCCCATTTATAGTGGCATTAAGCACATAATTCAAGTGGTGTCATACCGATGGCAACACATTACTAACAATTATGGACTCTAATAATAGGTCGCAACTGCCCGCTTATCTCTTATAGCCACATACTGCCACATAGTCACCGCGATCATAGCCTTCGATGACTTCTTGCACCTTGTCATTGGCATACATAGGGTGAGTCAGTAAAGTCTGTGCATATTCAAAATCAACGAAACCATTGGTTTGCATTAACTCGATTTTTTCATCAGAGGTACGCCAGTTGGCTGATTTAACCAGTTCAATAGGATAAGGGTCAGCAGGGGAGATGTGTTCGAGTAGTGGATGCTCCCACGTATCTACCGCGCTGGCCAAATTGTATAAGCTGGCAAAACCGCTTTCTTTTGGCACATCAATCAGGATAAGTTTGCCGCCAGTCTTTAGAGCGTCAAATGCCTTTTTGATACAGACATCCAAATCACTGATATAGCTGACGCTGCCATTAAACATGATGATATCAAATTTATTGGGCTCAATCTCGCAGGTTTCGGCAGGGCTGATATCTACTTGCAAGCCGCGTTTCTCAGCGACTTCAGCCATATCTTTCGATGGCTCGATACCATGTGTGATATGAATGCCGTAATCTTTGGCCAACAGTGATTCAAAAAGACCACTACCACAACCGATAGACAATATCTCACTGTCTTTATCCAAGAAGTGAGCGACCAGTTTTAGCTCACTGGTCAGTAGATTTTGATTGTCAAAAAACCAGCTGTCGTACGCGCTTGCGTGTTCATCGAATGCTGCCATGATGTTTTTCCTTAAGTAGTGGGTTAAGTTTAATTTTTTATAAAAAATATGGCTATGACAAATCTAATGCCTGCTGCCAAAAATTGACCTCCATACGTGCGGCGGTATTAAATAACCGTTGGAACTTGTCTGCCTGAGCAGGACTGGCATCGGCTAATAGCGTATTAATTTGCGCTTCGTTCTGCGCCGTAATGGTCTGGAAATCATCACTAGAAAACACGTCAATCCATGGTTGATAAGGGTTGTCAGTGACAAAGCTTTGCTCTTTGATGCGTTTGCCAATTTCTCCATAGCCCATTAAACAAGGCGCAATTGCGGCATACAGCTCAGCCAGTGAGCCTGACATAGCCGCGTCTAATATATAGCGGCTATAGGCAATGGTCACGGCAGATTCAGGGGCGTTTTCTACTTGTTCAAGTGGTATATTCCACTGACGGCAGAAATCCAAATACATGGCGATTTCCATATCGAGCATGGCATTGATGCCGGCTTGACCGACGCGCATTTGTGCCAGTGTGTCACTCTTATATACGCTCAGCGCCATCACGCGGGTATAGTGAATTAAGTATAAATAGTCTTGCACAAGGTAGTGGCGAAAGCTGTCAGGGGCCAGCGTACCTGCCGCCAATTGCTTGACGAAATCATGCTGAATGTAATCATCCCATGTGGGGCAATTGTGACGTAGCGTTTGATAATCCATAGTTTTTACTTACTGTTATAAAGTACGAGCAAGCAATTGGCAGGAAACGAAAAGTGATAAGGCACAAAAAAACCACCAGTCTAAGTTAAATAGATTGGCAAAATATAAAGTAAATGTGACTTATATATCGACACGCTTGTTTCCTACGTCAGTGCTAACTGCATCAGGTTCGCGGGTAACTCTCAGCCATGATTTTGATTATAGTTAAAACATCAAAATCAAAGCACCCCGACAAGGTTTATTTTTTAATAATAAATATAAAATTTAAATGGTTTTGAGCTGCTGTTTTTTTAACATTTTCAGCGCAGAATTCCCCTACCTCTAAAGTAGTGAGATGAATGCGTCAGACTTTTGATATGGTACAATAGCTTCATGCCAAAACAAATCCTAAAAGCCCATAAAGTAAGATTATACCCTAATGAGGGTCAGCAAATATTCTTTGCCAAATCATTCGGCTGTACACGCTTTATCTGGAATAGGATGCTTAGTGACAAGATTGAGTATTACAACGAGCATAAGACCGAGCTTAAAAATACTCCTGCTCACTATAAGAAAGAGTTTGAGTGGCTCAAAGAAGTCGATAGCCTGGCACTGGCGAATGTGCAGCAGAACCTAAGAGCTGCCTATAACAAGTTTTTCAAGCAAGGCGCAGGCTTCCCAAAATTCAAGAAAAAAGGCCATCGTGACAGCTACACTACCAATAATCAAAAAGGCACAGTAGCGATCACAGACAGCACTGTCAAACTGCCTAAGATAGGTCACATCAACGCTAAATTTCCAAGCCAGGTAAATGGCTTAATAAAATCAGCGACCATCAGCCGCACCCCATCAGGCAAATACTACGTCAGCCTATTGGCTGAAACGGTTGTTGAGCCATTATCAAAAATCAGGTCTAACATTGGTATTGATTTAGGACTGACAGACTTTATCGTCTTATCGGACAGCACGAAAGTTGCCAATCCTACCTTTTTATCTAAACTGCAAAACAAGTTGACGCGAGAACAGAAAATACTGGCCAAACGCAGAGCCGTTGCCAAAGCGAATCAGCGCAAGCTATCTGACAGCCGCAACTATCAAAAACAAAAAGTTAAAGTCGCTAAGGTCTATGAAAAAATAACCAATATCCGAAAAGACTTTCTGCATAAGCTATCATTCACTCTCATCAAAAACCACGATGTGATTGCGATTGAGGACTTAAACGTCAAAGGCATGGTTAAGAACAAAAAGCTTGCTAAAGCCATATCAGACAGCTCATGGTCAACCTTCACCACCATGCTGAACTACAAGGCTGAATGGTACGGCAAAACGCTTGTCAAAATAGACCGATGGTATCCATCTTCTAAGACCTGCTCAGGCTGTGGTCACTTACTGACTAAGGCTGAGCTACCATTACAGGTGAGATCATGGAATTGCCCCAGCTGCTTGCAATCCAACGATAGAGACATCAACGCTAGTATCAACATCCTAAACGAAGGACTAAGGCTGGCAACACTCAAAACCGTCGGTGCGACGGGGTTAGCTTAGTCCATTTGCCTAACCGCTGATACAAAACATCGTATCAAGTATGGGTATTACCTAAGAAACCCCTACCTCTATAGGTGGTGGGTAGTTCATAAATAGCTTAACAAATCAGCTCTATGATAGGCGAACTCAGCCATCATTAGCAAGTGATGTCCTAACAACCATCGATAAGGTCGACCTATATTTAAAAAATTATTTTTTATCGAGCTGTTCAATAGCGGTATGGTAGAGCATCAGCATGGCTTTAAAACGGCGCTCATATAAGCCTTCCGCATATAGCAGCTCCACACTTAAGCTATCGATCACGCCTAGATAGGCATCGGTATACAGCTCTAGCTGCGCAGAGTCGAGCTGATAAGGCTGTAGAGCCAGCTGTATTTGCTCAGTCAACACCTTTATATAGACATTAAAAGTCGCCGCGCTGGTATCGGTCAAATGCACAGGTGCGGCATAGGCCATGCGAATTAAAAACCGTAAGGTAATTGCGCTTTCATAACGCGCTTCAAAAGCATGGCAATACGCTTCACCGGGAGCAGTAAGCTCACTAGTCGTCGTAAAGCATGACTTAATAAACGCACATTCCGACTCGAGTACATCTTGCAGTAATTCTAAAAACATCGCTTCTTTACTGGCAAAATGCGTATAGAGAGAGGCTTTGCGGATGCCCACAGCCTTGGCAATATCACTGAGTGATGCGCCCTCATAGCCATGCATAAAAAAAGGCTCAAACGCGGCATCAATAATACGTTGCTTAGCGCTTGAGCGTGGTTTATGATTTTGCATAGGCCTCCTCTAATGATGGTGTGGAGAGAGTGTTATAAGGTTTTAAACTTCTAGAACCGAGATAGACCAGTATCAAAATAATTGGTCCCATCGCACCTAGCAAGATTAACCAATATAAGGTGTTCATTTCGACCAATTGTCCTGCGATGGGTGTGGCAGTGGATGAGAGTAACATAGGAATGGCGCCCAATAAAGCTGCGCTTGAACCCAAAGCGCTGCGCTGCGAGTCCATTGCAATCGCCATCAACGTCGCTTCTAATACACCAAGACCAAATAATCCCAAGGCAATGCCAGTGACAATACCGACCAAACCCATCGATAGCAGATAGGCGACGATGCAGACGGCACTACCGAGCATCATGACACCGGCACCGATTAAAGCCAAATGTGACGCTGATGTTTTTTTGACCAAATAAGCGGTAGAAGAAGCACCTAAAATTAGACTGATACTGGTCAAGCCAAAGACAAAACCAAATTGCTCTAGGCTAAGACCATAGCCTGTTTGATAGACATAAGCAGAACCACCGATATAAGCAAACAAAAAGAAATACACCGCAGATAGCGCAAAGAGATTAAAGACAAAGGTTTTGTTCTTTAATATGCCGACATAAATGCCTGTAATATTTTTTATATTTAATTGAATGCGCTTGTCTTTTGGCAAGGTTTCTTTGATATTGACCAGCGTATTAATCAGCACGATGATACCTAACGCCGCCAAAATAAACATCACGCCGCGCCAACCATAATGTGCACCGACGATACCGCCAATTGCTGGCGCGACGATTGGACCTAATGCCACAATGGTGTTTAATAAAGCATAAATTTGCGCTGCTTTGGGGCCATCGACTAAGTCGCGTACCATGCTCATCACCACCACGATAGCCATAGAAGCGCCAAGACCTTGCAAGATACGAGCAAAGATTAGGCTTTCAATATTTTGTGACCACATCGCCCACACGGAAGCGCCAATATATGCCAGCAAGCCTACAAATAATGGTGCTATTCGCCCTATGGCATCAGATACAGGACCAAATACCAACTGTCCTAAACCCATAAAGATAAGAAAGACGGTTAAGGTAATCTGTGTAGTAGCGTAGGAAGTGTGGAGGTCTGTTGCCATATTAGGCATTGAGGCCAAATACATATCGATGGCTGCAGGGCCAAGCGCCACAATAATGGCAAGCGAGATAACGGTTTTGATACTGATGTGTTTTACATTGGTTTGCTTATTCATAAAAGTGCACTATTAGCTATTAATTGTTTAACTACCGAACGGTAGGTAGTTATACTCGCTATCTTAGATGAAGGCAATATCTTTATAGACTATTCTCTGATTTATAGGAGCTCATGCCCTAGTTTTTTTGAGCTGTGCGCTAAATAGCCAGTCAATAATTTATTGTAAGTAGCCATTTTTAGGAGCGATATCAGCTGGCAATTCCGTTTCTCCCAGTGCTTCTAATAAATTGATTTCAATAGTGCGTGATAATGAGGTAAGCGGTAACTGATTGGGTGCTAGACCAAAAGGCTCTTCTAGCTCTTCACTAAGGGCATCAAGACCGAAAAAGGTATAAGCAATCACTGCACAGATTAATGGAGTCGCCCAGCCTAGTGAGGATACCAAGCCAAAAGGTAGCATCATGCAATACAGGTAAGTCGTTCGATGAACCAAGAGCATATAAGCAAATGGCAAAGGTGTGTTATGAATACGCTCACAGGCAGCCAAAACAATCGTCATAGAAGTCAGACGTTCGTCCATGTTTTGTATCATCTGCTCCGAGGTCAAACGTTGACGCCGACTATCACCGAGCTCCTTACCCATTAGGCGCATCAGATAATCAGGTAGGTTTTGCGTTTGGTGCATGCTGGCATGATGTTTTGGTTCAACAAAACGCTCGATATCTTGCCAAGGTGGGGTGCCACGCAGTCGATGGCGGACAGCATGAGTAAAAGCGATGGTGAGGTGAATCATCGAACGTTGGGTATTGCGCCCAGCCTCAGTGTCATCATCTATGAAAGAGAGCAGTTGACGAGTCAAACTACGGGCATCATAGACTAGCTGACCCCATAGAGTGCGAGCTTCCCACCAGCGCTGATAGCTTGCATTGTTCCGAAAGCCCAGAAACAGTGATAAAGCGATTCCGAGCAAGGTAAAAGGCGCGGTGCTGTAAGCGGGGAATGATAAAGGAAACTGGTGCTGAATAATCGTAACGAAGGTACTGAGCAAGGTGACTAGCAAAATCTGTGGGTAGATTTTTGGAATGATTGAGCCACGAAGGGTAAAAAATATCTTGAGGGCATTCGGTGTTTGCCGGACAATCATGTCAGCTTCCTAGCGATAGAGTGTATAAGTGAGGGGTTGCGTCTACCGTAAGATTTTAATACATAAATAGAATCTGTAAAGCTTACAGAGAACGAATCTGTTAAACAGACACAAAAAAGCTGAGACATGCTCAGCTTTTTGATTAAATCTTATAAATGCTTTATGGATTTAGAACTGTCTAGATAAATCAGTCATTTTCAAGGAAAGAGCGCAGGTGCTCAGAGCGTGATGGATGACGCAATTTACGTAGTGCTTTTGCCTCGATCTGACGAATACGTTCACGCGTCACATCAAACTGCTTACCAACTTCTTCCAAAGTATGATCCGTTGGCATATCGATACCGAAACGCATTTTTAAGACACGTGCTTCACGCTCAGTCAGGTTACCCAGTACATCACGCGTCGCTTCTTGTAGACCAGCAGCCGTTGCATCATCCACAGGGCTTGAGATTGTACCATCTTCGATGAAATCACCTAGGTGTGAATCTTCATCATCACCGATTGGGGTTTCCATAGAGATAGGTTCTTTGGCAATTTTCAGCACTTTACGGACTTTGACTTCGTCCATCTCTAAGCGTTCGCCTAATTCCTCAGGCGTTGGCTCGCGTCCCATCTCTTGTAGCAGCTGACGTGAGACTCGGTTTATCTTGTTGATGGTCTCAATCATATGCACAGGAATACGAATGGTACGCGCTTGGTCGGCGATAGAGCGGGTAATCGCCTGACGAATCCACCATGTAGCATAGGTGGAGAACTTATAACCACGGCGATATTCAAATTTATCGACCGCTTTCATCAGACCGATGTTACCTTCTTGGATTAAGTCCAAGAACTGTAGACCACGATTGGTGTATTTTTTGGCGATAGAGATAACCAGACGTAGGTTGGCTTCAACCATTTCTTTTTTCGCACGGCGCGCTTTTGCTTCACCGACAGCCATACGACGAGCGACATCTTTCATATCGTGAATTTTCATGTCGAGCTGCTGCTCATAATCACGAATGCGACGTTGAAGTAAAATGACGTCGTCTGTGACTTTTTCTAAGGTACCAGCAAAGGCCGGCTTACCTTTGATGCGTTCAATGAGCCAGTCGACGTTGGTTTCATTGCTAGGGAAGGTCTTACGGAATTCTTCGCGCGGCATACGACCACGGCGAATGACCAAACGCATGATTTGACGCTCTTGCTTACGCACATCATCATAGACATCATGCATAATCGCCATGACTTGGTCTGACAAGCGATTGTTTAGCTTAAGCATCATAAAGCGTTCTGCAAGCAGCGCATATGCTGCGTCTGCTTCTGCACTACCACGACCATAGTCAATCAAAGCTTGTTTGGCTTTAATAAACAGATGCTCAATCTCTTCTAGACGCAGGCGTACTTCTTCAGGGTCGATACCGCTGGTTTCTTCTTCAGCTTCTTCCTCTTCGACTTCTTCTTCGTCTTCATCATCGTCGAGTGCCGCTTTGGCATTGGCTTTTGGCTTGATTGGTGGCGGATTTTCTTTCTCTTCTTTAATACGCTCGCGCTCTTCTTTCGCCGCTTCTTTTGCTTCTTGGGCAGCGATTTTGTCTTCTTCGGTTTCAGGGTCTAAGAAACCTGTGATGACGTCAGAGAGTTTTTTCTCACCATCTTGGACTTTTTGGTACTCGTCAAGCACGAACTGTACCGTACCTGGCCAGTAAGACATGGCATGCTGTACGTCACGAATACCTTCTTCGATACGCTTGGCAATGGCAATCTCGCCTTCACGGGTCAATAGATCAACCGTACCCATTTCACGCATATACATACGTACAGGGTCAGTGGTGCGACCAGGCTCAGTTTCAACAGAAGCCAATACGGCTGCTGCTTCGTCTGCTGCCATGTCATCATCACTTGAATCATCGTTCATCAAGATGTCATCGGCATCAGGAGCAGATTCAAAGATTTTGATACCAACGTCAGTTAGCATTTGCACAATATCTTCGATCTGATCGCTTTCGGTAATAGAGTCGGGCAGTTGGTCATTCACCTCAGCATAGGTTAGATAACCTTGCTCTTTACCCATTTGGATTAAGGTGGCCAGTTGGGATGTGGACTTAGAAACTGACTTATCGTTCATAAATACTCGCTTACTTGCATCGGACATTTTTATATTGTGACTCGCTATCGCTTGCTGGGTGCGTTGATCTTATCAATCGATTGATCAAAATATGGCGTAGAGGTTGTCAATAATATCAAAAATGAGTTGATATGAATAAAGGCTCAAAACACTACAATAACAATGCTGAAAACAGCAAAAAATTCAAAAAGCTAAAAAGGCTTCAAAATATTCTCTAAAACGTTCTCTAAAAAAAACGTTCTCTAAAAAAGTAATGTTTAACAATAACAGCACCTAAAACGGCTGCTTAAAAATAATATTCAAAATATGTGCTTAAAAATACATGCTGATGATATTTGGCCAAACCGTGCTGTTAATATACAGCGACACAGTTTAACACAGACCAGCGCAGTCAAGCACGAGGTAGTGATGTTTACCGACGGTTTTTTACTGATTATTTGATATCAGTTACCCGCCGTTAATTCTATTTAGCACTGGCTCAAAGTCGCGCTCAGGCTATTCGGCATAATCATTAGTAGTGGGGGCAGCCTAGATACTTTTAAAGGGCTTGGGATTTTTTTAGTAAAAATCAAGATTGGACAGTGACCATTTGCGCAGACTGTTCGGCTTGTTGTGCACGTAGCCAATCATTTAGTAACTGTGATTGTTTACGGACAATCGCCAGTTTTATATTGTCAGGATTTTTGACCAGGTCTTGAATTTTTCTCTTCATATGACGCTCAATCAATTGGCTTACCAGCTCTTCGACCAAACCGTCAAGACTTAAGATATTGCGCGTGGTAAGCGCTTTATAAAAACCACCCCAATCACGACTCAGTGTCTCTTGGGTGCTGGGTTTGACATTCGATAAAATAAAGTGCGCAGCTGCATTGGCGTCTTTGGGTAAGTAATTAAGACAGCGCTTAATGGTGCTGACCATATCGAGCAGGGCATTGTCTTGCAGGTCTTCCCACGCCAGCGGACGCAGTATATCAGTAGAGGCTTTTTGTTTAATGTGAGTGGGGAGTTGCAAATCAAAAATACCGGCTTGTTGCCAAATAGATTCGATAGGGTCTTCACTCAAGGCACGCGGCTGGAATAAAAAACACAGCTGTAATTGCTGGCTGATGGTCATATCGCCATCAAAATCTAGCAGTGCGTCTTTGGCATCCTTATTCTGATTGCGCTTGCCGCCCAACTTTTGATAGATGTCATTATTCAAAAGATAGCGAAAGCTACTGCCTTTAGGTAGGGCGGTGGTCAACGCGCGTACTTGCGACATAAGCTTGGCTTTACCTTCTGCTAAGCTCATGTCGTAACGTTCACTTAGATAGGCAAAAATATACTGTGATAACGGCATGGCATTAGCGATTTGCTCACGCATGGCATCGCTACCTTGACTTTTGATAAAGGTATCAGGGTCATGATTGTTGGGTAGCGTCAAAAACCGCAATTCTTTGTCATCGCCGAGCACAGGTAGCGCCACCTCAAGTGTACGCCAAGCAGCCTTTTGTCCAGCGCTATCACCATCAAAACTCAACGTTAGGGTAGGATTTAATGTCAACAGCCGTGATATCTGCGTCTCATTAATCACCGTGCCCATGGAGGCCACCGCACCATAGATACCGGCTTGGTAAAGAGCAATAACATCCATATAGCCTTCGACCACTAGCCAGTTATCGGCACGTTGCTGGCGAGACTCATAATAACCATACAGCACGTGTTGTTTATGGAATACAGGAGAGTCAGATGAGTTGATATATTTGGGCTTTACCTCGTCATCGAGCGCTCGACCGCCAAAACCGATGGTACGACCTTGATTGTCTCGAATCGGGAAAATAACCCGATCACGAAGTAAGTCGTAGTCGCGTCCAGATTCTGATTGGCGTACCAATCCTAAGGCCTTAAGACCTTCGATATCCTGCGGGAACTGATGCTCAAGATGCTGCCAACCAAAGGGTGCGTAGCCGAGACCAAAAGTCTCAAAGATGTCGTCAGTGATACCACGTGATAAAAAGTAATGCTTGGCATGAGGATGAATACTGAGATTGTGCTGATAAAACTGCTGGATTTGTTCTAGCAGCTCGTAAAGGTTGCCTTCTTGGGCAGTTGCAGCGCCATCGATATTGCTAAAGCCTGCACCACTATCTGAATCGCTCAACCAGGCGGGCGGATAGCTGTCATCATTTTGGTAGTCGGAACCGTAACCATCTTCTGCATACGGAATTGAGTCGTAATCTTCTAGTGGTGGGTAATCGTCGTAACCGTTGCTATCGTAGGCAGGCTGTTCAGCATAGCTGGTATTATTTGATTGCTCTTGATAGTCAGGTGGTGTGTTTGGGGACGAGTGACCATCGGCTTGTGGTGTAATTGGTTTAACAACTGGTTTCGTTGTAGGCTTGACAGTAGGCTGCTGCTTGGTGCGTTGATAGCTCACATTTCGTTGTTCATCTTTAGGTACTTCAATACCTGTCTGCTTTGACAGCTCATTGACCGCTTCGATAAAGGTTAGACTTTCATAATCGCGTAAAAAACTAATGGCATTACCACCAACGCTACAACCAAAGCAGTGGTAGATGTTTTTTTGTGGATTGACATAAAAGGAAGGTGACTTTTCGCCATGAAATGGGCAACAGCCTTTATATTCACTACCAGCCCGTTTAAGCGTGGTATGACGCCCAATGATACTGATCAAGTCAGCTTGGCTATTTAATTGTTCGAGAATATGGTTAGGAATGCTCATACAAAAAACAGTTTACCATAGGTCAATTATTTAGGGATAACTACAATAGGATACAGATAGAAAAATAAGGCCAACAGAATGTTGACCTTATTTGTAATGAGATGCGAAACACATCTAAAATAGACGTAGGTAATATCAACTTACTCAGTAGGTAATGTGGTACGGCGTATTGGATTGATGTTTTGTGGGTCAATATTTGCTTCTCTAGCGGTAGAGCCAGTGCTAGATTGGCTGGTGACGCGCTCAGCAGATGCTTCAGGCAGACCCAATCCTAAATTAACACCGCTGTTACGAGTCGGTGACGTATTCAGCGGTGCATTTGCGTTCGCTGTGTTTTCACTTGGCAGTCTTAATTGATTGGCATTACGAATCATCTGAGTTTTGGTCGCGCCATTATACTCACCTGTTGCCACTGAGGTGTCTTTCATGCTTGAACGACCAAGCTGTCCAAAGGTGAATTTATTGAACCAGCTGCGATCACGTTTGGTATCTAGCTTCACACGTCCATCATTGGTTAACAAGGTTGGGTAGTTAATCTGCAGCAGAGTTTTGTACTCTTTAGCCAAGTCGGTCATACCCAATTGCTCATAGCTATAGGCTAGGGTGGCAATGGCTTCTGGAATTGACTCACTAAGTGGATAGTATTGGAAGACCCACTTGGCACGGTTTGCTGATGCCACATAGGCCTCACGCTCAATATACCAATTGGCGGCGCTCATCTCATGCTCAGCAAACTGGTTATAAATAAAAGTCATGCGTTGAGCGGCATCTGGCGCATAAGGGCTATTAGGGTACTTGTTGATAAGTTCTTGAAAATTAGCAAAGGCCAAGCGTAAATAGGCAGTGTCACGCTCGGCTTGATTGAGCTTAAATATTTTTAGACCTTCTGAAGAGCCTTGCATATTGGCCACACCGCGTACGTAATAGGCATAACTGACTTGCGGATTAGACGGGTATAGGCGAATGAATTGCTCCGCACTGGCAGCTGCCATCTCATATTTACCGCTCTCATATTGCGCATACATCACATCGAGCAGCGCTTGTTCAGCGTACTGACCGGTTGGATAAAAAGTACGTAAATTGGTCAGGTCTTCGACAGCTTGGGTGTAGCGACCTTTATCAATCTGAGCGATGGCATCGTTATAGTAGCCTTGCTCTGACTTTTCTGCAGTTTCTACTGCATCGACGTCCTTACCACCAGTCAGGTTTTTAAAGGTCTGACAACCCACCAAGTTCACGCTAAGCGCTAGTAGGGTAATTGAGGACAGTTTGATAAACGTATTGCCAACAGCTTGCATACTTCTTCTCCGACACAGGACGCATAGCAGCAGCGCTACCATACTATATGAAAGGTTAATGAATAAAAGGGTAATGATTCAAAGCGATGCTTATGGCATCGGTTAACTGTCTATGATTGCGTGTGCTCATGTGATTTTATCAGACGCAGTTTTATCATGACCATTAAATATAATATATTGCTATAACGACATCTGGCTTTAATGTACTTGATTTTAATGTAGTAGGGCTATTTTAAAACATCGCCTGCGCATGAGAGTCATCACAATATTGTGCCATAGCATACAGCAAAATACAGTTTACTTTATAGAATAACTTTTGTACCGCATATTTTTGCCAGCGCTATTATCTGTCATCTTATGATAATTTGCTATGCATTCTAGTTGCTATGGTCAGACTTAAAGTCATGTTCGTTTTCGTTTGGCAGTTTATCATGCACGGTCATGACGAGCGATATCGAATCTCGTTTGCAGGGTTAAATATACAGTAAATTACAGCAATGTCATATTTCAGAGAGTTGATTGATGATGCCTAGTGCATTTGATGACCATCAAAAAACTGACAGATAACGGAGCACTTTTATAGGGCTTAAGCGCTCAGCATGGTACACTATAGCAGTATTGCCTTCGCATTTTTTGACCACGATGGTTTTATAGTCAGTCACTAATCAGCGAGTGGTACTGTATTTTATTTATTGTTTTCTTTTAAAGTCACCTTAAGGTAGCGCTGTATGCTGCTGTATCAGGGACTTTTCCATGTGTAAATCTGTTATGAATACTGATGCTATGACTACCAACTCAACACCGAATCAATCACAAGATACTGATTCATCAGCGCAAGAGCCAATGATGCCGAATAATGTTGTAAATAATAATGAGCCAACTGATGATAACCAACCAGCGCTTGATGAACCAATGCATGACAATGCCGTTTTAGAGAGTGGCATGTTAGATGACGAATCGTATGACGATAGCAGTTATGTGGATGATGGTGATGTAACCGATATGGATGACAGCGACGATGATGAAACGTCAATCGCTGGTCAAGCAATGCCAATGAATATCGATATGACCCACACTGTCACAGAAGACGAGTCGGGTTTGCGTATTGATAAAGTGGCCTCACTGGCGTTTAAAGACTTTTCACGCGTACAGATACAAGGGTGGATCAGCGATGGTAGCTTGCTCTACAACGGCAGCGTGCAAAAACCCAAAGTTAGAGTGAAAGCTGATGACGTTTTGCATCTATCAACAACGCTGCAGCAGCATAGCGAAGATCAGCCTGAAAACATCGATATTGATGTTGTTTATGAAGATGATGAAGTACTGGTGATTAATAAGCCAGTCGGTATGGTTGTCCATCCGGGTGCTGGCAATCAGTCGGGCACTTTGGTCAATGCTCTGTTATACCATTATCCGCAGCAGCATCATTTGCCACGTGCAGGTCTGGTGCATCGGATTGATAAGGATACCTCGGGACTATTATTAATCGGTAAAACCAAACCTGCGCAAATGGCCTTGATGGAACAACTAAAAGACAAGTCTGTCTATCGCCACTATCAATGTGTTGTAGCAGGCGATGCAGCCAGTTTATTGCGCCATCGTCGCATTGATGCCCCTATCGGTCGCCATCGCAATCAACGCACTAAGATGACAGTAATGACAGCAGGACGTGAGGCTGTTACCCACTTATTAAACGTTACGGCTCTTAATGATAACTACTGTCTGTTGGATGTTGGTCTAGAAACTGGGCGTACGCATCAGATTCGTGTACATCTAAGCCATATTACCTATCCGATAGTCGGTGACCGCGTCTACGGTGGTCGTCGCCAGCTACGAGCAGGTCTGACAGAAGCACAGCGTCAAGCGATTAACAGTTTCCCGCGCCAAGCACTGCACGCTTATACCTTGGGTTTTGTCCATCCAGTCACTGGCGAGGACATCGAAGTCACCACACCAATCCCTGAGGATATGCAACAGCTAATGGCTGTATTGAGTGATGGCTATGACGAGGAGTAGGACAACAGCCTATTGCAACTTTTAAATATCCGTTAATAGATAAAAACTTAAGCCAAACGATTGAGATGATGACTCAGCTATGACTAACATCCCGGTGACATTGCTTGCACAAATTGATGATGTGGCTGTTTTTCAGACGGCTGCATTTTTTAACGATGATATTGGTTCTGACACTATTACAAAAGCGTTAAGAGTGAATCAGCAATGTAATCAGAGCAACAAGGCAGATTATGGTGAGCTAAACTTAGGCTTACATGTGAATGATGATGCGACGAAGGTGCTTAACAATCGTATGCGCTTGTTGACCGCTATCAATGAACCAACAAGCCATTTGTTGTCAGAGCAAAAACAACCTCTATTGATTAAGCGCTTGCATTGGGTCAATCAAATTCACGGCAAGCAAATTCATGATATCGACGATACACAGCTTGGTATGGAGCCGCTAGCCGCTGATGCAATGATTAGTCAGCGACAAGGACTAGGGCTGGCCATTATGACAGCCGACTGTGTGCCTATAGTGCTATACCAACCAGCAACGGGTCAAATTGCAGCCATTCATGCTGGCTGGCAAGGTCTGGCATGTGGCATTATCCCAGAGACTGTCAAACGCTTCGCCAAGTCTGCACCAATTAAAGCGTGGATAGGGGTGTGCATCAGTCAAGAGAATTACGAAGTGGGTAGTCAGGTTCGAGACAAGCTGCTGGCAGGCTGCAGAGACAATCAATCACTGTCAGCTCAAGTCACAGGCAGCACGAGTGACTTTGATCGATTGTATGTTACAAAGTCCAAAACGCCTCCTAAAAACATCGTGACCGATGCTCTTGAAGACTCAGCTAACAGTCAGAGCTCACTCGATACTGCTGCTGAGGCAGCGAATGGCACTACTATATATACTGATAAGATTAAGCTGAACTTACCGAAGCTTGCCGCTGACCAATTGAGCACCGCTGGCGTTATGTTAGACAAGGCATTACCGATAAGCTGTAGCTATGCGGATAGGCATTATTACTCGTATCGGCGTCAGACTCATTTGCAGCAGCCAGCCACAGGGCGTATGGCATTGGTTATCGCACGTGGCGTGACTATCGAGTAATAGGCTACTTTTGAGTTGGAGAGCCCCTGAGTTATAGGGCTTGTGAGTTAAAAAATTACTGAGCTTCTTGATGGAAAGCAATTCATCGCCACTGATTAATGTGCTTATCATTTTACTTATATTATTTGCCGCAACTATTTATTGTCATTATTAGAGCTTGTATGAATACATCTACCGAATCGTCGTCATCATCTAAACCCAAACAAAACGTGCCTAACGTATCGATGGCTGTTATTTTTCACAGCAATTATGGTCATACTAAACGCGTCGCAGAAGCAATAGTGCAAGGCGCGCGCCAACAATTGCCAGAGGCGCAGGCAAGAGCAATCGATGTCCATGAGGTCGATTGGGAGTTTTTGGATCAAGCAGATTTGCTGGTATTTGGTAGTGCGGTCTATATGGGTAGCGTAACAGCAGGATTTAAAACCTTTATGGATGAGACATCAAAGCGTTGGTATCACCGAAAATGGGAAGGGAAGTGGGCAGCAGCGTTTGCCAACTCAGGTGGTTTGAGCGGTGATAAATTGGCAGTATTACAGCAAATCTCGTTATATGCGATGCAGCACGGCATGAACTGGATCGGATTGCCCTTGATGCCAACTGGACACGAAGCGACCGATTTGAATCGCTTGGCAAGTTACTTGGGCTTAATGACCCAATCGCTAGATGCGCCACCTGAAGAGACGCCAGGTAAAGGCGATATCGATACGGCTGTTTGGTTCGGTAACCATTTGGCTAAAACCATTATCAAACATCAGCCAGCAGATAGCAGACCGTAAATAAACCGTAAATAAGTGGCAAACAGTGGCGTGATAAACACTACTCGGATAAAAGTTATAACATAAAAAAGCAGACCTCGTTGAGTGTCTGCTTTTTTTGTGTCTATTGTGTTTATATCTGCTTTAACCTATGTAGATATCTATCGAATGAACTTTGGGAATCCCTTAGCAAGCAGTTGAGCATAAAATTTGTGTTGTAGCAGGGTTGACTGGAATAGGGCTTTCGACAAATTGAAAAGATTGGCACCCTGTCAGAAATACTGTTGTGGTCAACAAATAGGTGGTAGCGAAATATTTCATAATTTGGTCTCAGAAGCAGAGCGATTTAATAGTATTTTTAATATTGAAATATAAGCAGAATAAAACGTTACATGTGTTTTAGGTGTAATAATTTAAGAAGCTAAGCTAAATCTGTCTTAAGTATTCGTTCATGTACTGTATCTATTATGTACATTTAAAATCCATAATAATAGTGCATTTAGCCAATTTTCAGTCCTTTTATAAAGATAATATTGCTAAATATACAAAAGAAAAAATAGATTTATTTATTAGATGTTGTTTTTAAAGGAGTTATCTATCTATTAATTCTAATAATATAAAAACATGAAATGAATAATTGGATATCAGTCATAATAAATAAAATTATTGAGTTTTTGTAAAAAAATGGGGCGAATAAGTTACTATTCAAGCAATATCAGCAAAATACATTTACATTAGAGGGGTTAGTAGACATTATTTAGTAACTATCTGCCTGTTTGAGCTTTTTTAAAAGACGATTAAGAGTTTTGAGCTAAAGGTAGCCATTTACTGATTGATATCAATAATCGTGTATTAAGCGATAAAAATAATTAAAACACCTTAGGTGCCAGCTATTAAGAGGATATTATGAAGCCACTTTCTGTGATGCTATCAATGCTAGCCATTGGTATAACCTCCAGCGCCGTTATGGCTGAAGGTGCTAACCTTCCTAATGCCAGCCTACCCAATGTAAGTCCAGCCAATAGTGAGCTTGTCAATCGCGGTGCATATATTGCGCGTGCTGCTGATTGTATGGCGTGTCACGGCGAAGACTATGCTGGCGGGACGGCCATTGAAACCCCGATGGGGGGTATATACTCTACCAATATCACTCCTTCTAAACGTTATGGTATTGGTAATTATACCGAAAAAGATTTAAAAAACGCGCTGCAGAAAGGTCGTGCACCAAGTCACATGCTTTATCCTGCTATGCCTTACCCTTCTTATAGTGGGATGAAGGATGAAGACATCAGTGCGCTATTTGCCTATTTACAAACAGTGCCAGTAGTTGACGAAGCACCAGAAAAGAAAACAGATTTGCCGTTTCCATTCAATATACGGGCCTTGATGCTTGGTTGGAACTTTTTGAACGTTCCTTCTACTGAAAACCGTGAAGGACTTAGCCCAGCACAGCAACGCGGTGAGTATCTGGTTAATAATCTCGAACACTGCGGCACCTGTCACACGCCGCGTAACAGTACCATGGGTTTTGATAAAAAAATGTACTTATCGGGCGCTCAGCTTGGTCATTGGCACGCACCCAACATCACTCCGGACGAGTCGAGCGGTATCGGCAGTTGGAGTGAGCAAGATATCGTTACCTATCTAAAAACAGGTGAGCTCGAACAGCGCGCTTATGCTGGTGGGCCAATGGGAGAGGCAGTCGCTCACAGTACGCGTTATCTTAAAAATGAGGATTTGAGTGCGATTGCGTCTTACCTCAAAGCCATACCTGCTATCCAGACCGACGATAAAATGTCAGCGGTTGATGTATCTCGTTTACCAACGCCAATCAATGAATCCATCACACATGACCTGCTAGCACAAAAAGACTATTTAGCCCAAGCGAAAACAGCGGTTAGTAATGGTAGCAATGCGCCAGAGTCTCTATATCTAGCAGCTTGTGGTAGCTGCCATGGTGTTGATGGTTATGGTCAGCCTGATGCTCGTTATGCCCCAATCGTGGGTCTAAGTAGCCTACGTCGTGACAAGCCTGACGCCTTAGTTAATATGATTCTTCATGGTGTGGAAGGGGCAACCAATACGTCGCCTATCATGCCAGGATTCTCAGACGAGCTAAACAGTGAACAGATTGCTGGGATTACAAATTACGTGCGCGTAAACTTTGGTGGACTCGAACGTAGTGAAGTTAGTGCTGCTGATGTCGATCGTATCGCGACGACTGGGGTAGATAAGCCGTTTTTGATTAAATACGCTGGCTTGCTAGCGATATTAGGTATTATCGTCGCTATTGTGGTTATTATATTTATTATTCGAGCCATCTTACGTTCTAGACGCCGTCGTTAGGCTTTATAGCAATATCGATGAAGCTATGAAGAATAGCGCAGTAACTCATTCATAAATGCATTTTTAAATGAAGCTCTAAATACGTTTATAAATGCGCTTTGTACACTAAATACAAGTTGAGGATCGAAAGTAGGACGGTAGAGAGGAAAAGCTTGGCAGCATAGGGTTTCACCTTTGCTAAGCTTAATATAAATCCAAATGTTTAATAATGATTATAGATAATAATCGCCTACCGTCATGTACGAACGTTACCTTTAAGGACATTATTATGAAAGACATGCTTCAATCACCAACGCGGCGCCAACTGCTCTCGATGATTGGCAAAACTGCAGGTGCAACTGCCATGTACCAAGCAATGACTACGCTAGGATTTGCTTCAGAGTCTAGCTTTAAAGAAACGATAGACTTAAAGGGTGCCCCTCCTGGTGCCAGTATTGTTATCCTTGGCGCTGGTCTTGGTGGTCTGACTGCTGCTTACGAGTTACGCAAAGCAGGCTATGACGTCAAGGTGCTTGAGTATCAAAATCGTGGTGGTGGTCGTAGCTGGACACTACACAGTGGTGATAAATACACTGAGCTTGGTGGCGAAGAGGTCACTTGTGATTTTGAAGAAGGCAATTATTTTAATGGTGGGCCATGGCGTCTGCCAAGCCATCACTATGCTGTATTCCATTATTGCAAACAGTTTGGTGTTGAGATGCAACCATTTGTGCAAACCAATGATCGCGCTTATCTGCATCGCACTACCCATTTCAACGGAGTGCCGCAGCGCTTAGGTGATGTAAAAAATGATATCCAAGGTCATGTGGCTGAACTGCTGTCAAAGTCAGTGAACGTCGGTGGTCTAGACCGCTCAGTTAATACTGAGGATAAAGAGAAACTACTAGAAGGTTTAAAAGGCTGGGGCGTACTCGATAAAGACTATCGCTACCGTGCCAGTAATGCGACAAGTAAGCATCGCGGCTATAGCGTTTTCCCAGGTGGTGGTTTAATGCCTGATGAGAAGCCATCGAAGCCTTTGCCTATCAGTGAGATATTAGACTCAGGCATGTGGGCGGATATTTATGGCAATCATATGACTTATGGCCATCAGCCAACGATGTTCCAGCCAGTGGGCGGCATGGGCAAAATCGGTGATGCTTTCACCCGTGAATGCCGTGACATGATTGAGTTTAATGCCAAAGTCACAAAGATTCACCAAGATGAGACTGGCGTGACAGTAGATTATGTCGATAGCAATAGCCCTGATGGTGCGACCAAGACGGTTCGCGCTGATTGGTGTGTCTGTAATATTCCGCTGACAGTGTTGACTCAAATCGACATTAACGTCTCAAAACCAATGAAAGAAGCGATGGCTGCTATACCTTATGAAACCTCTTATAAAGTTGGTCTAGAGTTTAACCGTCGCTTTTGGGAAGAAGATGAGTGGATTTATGGTGGTCTGACTTATACCGACATGCCCATTGCTCAGATTGCCTATCCTTCAGAAGATATGTTCAAAGATGGTAGTGGCGTATTACTAGGCGCTTATGGCTACGGGCCGACTTCTTATAAATTTAATACTTTGACCCCGCAAGAGCGTATCAATGTCGCGCTAGCCTATGGTAAGTATGTCCATCCACAGTATCCAAAGGAGTTTCGTGCGGGTACGTCGGTCGTCTGGCACCGCATTCCTTGGACATTAGGCTGTTACGGCATTTGGAATGAATCGACTCGTCGCCAACATTACGATACTTTGTGTAGTATTGATAACCGTATCGTCTTAACGGGCGAGCACTGCTCACACATTCCAGCATGGCAAGAAGGTGCTATTTTATCTGGTATGGATGCTGCAAAGCGCCTACATCAAAAAGCAAAAATGTTGGGTTAAATACGTGGCTACTATAGATAAATATAAAAATTCAGAGGCTATCATGGACAATGCAATCATGAAAGAACTAACCATGAAAAACAGGACACCCAAACTGCTCACGGTGATGTTGCTGAGTGTGATGAGCAGTGCAGCTTTATTAGGCTGTAGTCAACAGTCGGATGATGTAGAAACGGTGGCGAGCGTGCACGAGCAAGACCCCCTGACAACCAATGATTATCAGGCCAGCCGCAATACAGGTGCTTGGGGTGGCGTCTATATGAGCCGAGAGGAGCTCGCAGCACCACCTATTAACATCGTTGACGACAGCTCACTCCCTCGTATGGAGAATGATCCAAGTATCACTGAATGGGATGCAAAGTTTGAAGGAGGCAATGCGTTTGTGACCACGGATGGTAAAAAGCTGTATCACGACTCTTGTGCAGCCTGTCATATGCACAAAGGTGAGGGTGCTTATGGCGCAGGGTACTATCCACCGCTTGCCGATAACAGTAAGATGCAATCAAAGTATTATATTATTGATATTTTGATTAACGGCTTTAGAGGCATGCCATCATTTCATGGGATGATGAACGATGAGCAGATGGCAGCAGTGACTCAATATGTCGTCAGTGACTTAAACGGTTTTACCGATACCGTTACGGCTCAGGATGTCGCACAACTAAGACATGCTAATCCACCTGCTAGTGATCCGAGTGACGAGTAAAGTCGTGGTATGTGTTTAACTAAACACCTTCTCTTAAACACATATTCTTAAAAATAGGGATAACTGTGACAAACATCACTGAATCTCTAAGCAAAAAAAGAAAGTGCCTAATAAATAACTATTAGGCACTTTCTTTTTTTTAGAAGAGTCATAAATATAAGGAAAGATTAACTCTTAATGATGAAGGATTAAAAGGTTATACCAACCCAAAAAGTCCGATTAACTTTGTCAAACTTGCTAAGCCTACGAGGTGTAGTACTTGCGCAAGTTTTCCGCGTTACTCTAATTTTTGGAAATGGTATTATTTAGGACTGGCTGACCAAACCGGTGAGCGAATTATCCCTTGTCCTGATTTACCAAAGGATTCGCCACCATTGAGCGATTTAATGGTTAGGACACCTTTGCCGCCTTGCGTAGAGGCGTACACCACACGCTTACCATTAGGAGAGAAGCTTGGTGCCTCATCGATACCTGTATTGCCAAGGTTAGCCGTTACTGCACCATTGCTATTCATGATTGCTGCTGAGCGACCACTTAAAAAAGCAATTTGTGAGCCATCGCTACTGAACTGCGGACTGGTTGCATAACCGCTATTGGATACTTTGGTTGTGCTTCCTGAACCAAACACATAACGGTATATCTGAGGTTTGTTAAACCCAGCACGGTCGCTAACAAAAACAAAAGATTTGCCATCAGGCGCATAGCTTGGTTGGACTTCACTGCTTGGCCAATTGGTCAATCTTTTAGGTTGACCGCCACTAGCACTTATCTCATAAATATGGGCACTGCCTTCAAAACTGCTAGAAAAAAGTATCTTGCTACCATCGGGTGAGAACGATGGACTGAGGTTGCTGCCCGTAAATGGTGTCAAGGCAGTGGCGCCACCACCACTGACATTTTGCACATAAATAACAGGATAAGACTTATCACGTTGTACCGCATAAGCGATGCGATTGCCGTCTGGTGACCAAGCTGGTGAAAAGATAGATCCTGCCACTTCAGTAATGGTCTTGGCATTTTCGCCATCAGCATCCATTACTTTTAGACGAGAGACTTTTTGTTTACCTGTGCCAACTTCTTCGATATAGGCAATACGTCCTGAAAAGTCACCGGGAATACCAGTAATCAGCTCATAAACTTTATCCGCTATGACGTGAGCGGCGTAACGCATGCTCTCTTTATTATTATCAGCCGTTAAGCTTTGCTTACCTTGAAGCACCCGACCAGATTTTATATCAATCACCTCATAATCCGTGACGATTTTGCCGCGGTTGCTACGAGTGCTACCGACTACCAAGTAAGGAATCCCCATGCTTTGCCAGACAGGCAGTGTGCCTGCTAGCTCACTACTGCTGCGCGGCTGCTGCGGTAAGTTTTGACTGGTCACTTTTAGCTCTGTTTTGCTCAAATCATTTAGGATAATAGGTGATAATACAGAGTCGCCTGCAAAAGGCACAAATGCCACTTGGTTTTGCTGGACTGGAATCTCATAATCCAGTTCTAACACGACAGGAGCGGCGAGCACGCTAGGAGCAACTAGCAACGTAGATGCGCTGGCAAGTAAAGAGACCAATAGTTTTTTATGGATATGCATGAGTGAGGTGAGCTCCTGAAATAGTATCATTATCATTTTTATAGGGGTAGTGTGACTATTAGAATAAGGCAATCTCTTGTGTCGCACAAGCCGATTAAAGTAACGTTATCAACATTCTAGGCGCTGAGCAACTGATTAATTACTGCCTTTAAATTGTATGGTAAAGGTTGGATATTTAGGGTCGTCAGCATCGATTGGTAGACTACCAGTGTTTAATACTGCTTGTCTTGCCGCCTCATTAACTGCACTATCAGGCCCTGATGCAGAGACATTAACGATATTGCCACTGGTATTGACTGTAATGGTTAAAGTTGCACGCTGAGTTGAGCCTTTTGCAGCGGTAGGCGGACTATAGTTACGTCTGATAAGGTTGATGATTTCACTGTTACTGGCACCGCGGCTGCCACCTGCCGCAGAACGGCTGTTACCCTTGGAGGGACTCGAGGTTGCTGTGTCACCAGATAGGGTAGACTGACCTTCTGACAGGCTAAACGTCTTGCCTGCACTGCCTGTGCTGTCAGTATCTATTTCTATATTACGGTCGTTGGCAGTCGGGCGTTTAATCTTCGGTGGATTGTTCTGTTTATGACGGAACTCTCCGAGCCTTTTTTGCTCTTCTATCAGTTGCTCTCTTTTTTCTCGTTCAACGTGGTCATGCTCTTCTGTAACAGACTCGTCTAGCTGCGCTGCCCACTCTGCCATTCGACGTTCGTATTCTTGGTTTTGTTCAAGTAAGCGCTGATGCTGCTCTTCGCTCATTAACATAGGTTGGCTAGCAGGATCGTCAGAGCGAGTAAATACTGGTACGCGCTGCGAGTTGGGCTGATTGGTGCTTTGGCTACTAGCACGACTATCAGACGTTTGTGAAGGCATGGCGCTCGATGCGCTACTATTGTCTTGCATTGCCGCAGAGGCGGCGGCGCGATTGGCCAATATTTGTCCTTGCATCTCAGCGAGTTGCTCAGGGGATACCATGACGGTCTCAATACTGCCTGCAGTTTCTACTTCGGTATGCTGATAGGTATAAACCAATATACCAAGCACAAGACCATGCGCCAACAAGCTGAGTAGCGTCGGCATGGTTAGCCCGTTACCTTCAGGTTGAGTGGGGACATAGACGGCAGGAGTATTATGCATGGTTTTTATACTCATGAACGTGGTGCATCGGTTTATCTACTATTTTAGTATAGGCTTAGTGGAGAATAATGTTGATTACAGTCCGGGCGTTGGTAAGGGAGCGCCAGTGAGCAGTCCAACTTTTTCGACACCTGCTTGTTGCAAAGTTGCCATCAACGTCATGATAGAGCCATATTGATTGTTTTGATCGGCATTAATCATGACTTGTAATGGTGGCTCACCTGCATTGCTACTTTGCGATTGTAGATTGGATAAAGTGTTGATCAGCTCAGGCTCACTAATCGGTAAGTCAATATTATTCTCATAACTGATGAAAATCTCGCCGCTATCGGTCAACGATACGATGACAGGTAGTTGGCTTTGGCTCATGGTATTGGTTTGCTCTTTTGGTAAGTCAACATCGACACCAGTGATGAGCATCGGCGCTGTCACCATAAATATCACCAATAGCACCAGCATCACATCGATATAAGGAACGACATTCATCTCTGCATTCAGTGCTTTTTTTTCACGGTGATAGGGACTTTGTTTCATGGTTCCGTCGTCCTTATATCTGACTGGCAGTAGATGGCGTTTCTCTATTAACGTTACTGTCTCTATTGGCATTGCTTTCTGCACTGGTCTCGCGTTGCAGCATGCCTGTCATCTCATCACAAAATAGCGCCCTTGAATCATACAGACGGCTAGACTTGGCGGTAAAGTGGTTATACGCCAGTACAGCAGGAATTGCTGCAAATAAACCCATAGCAGTTGCGATAAGCGCTTCTGCAATACCAGGGGCCACTGAGGCTAAGGTAGCCTGCTCAGTTTGCGACAGACCCAAAAAGGCGTTCATGATGCCCCAAACGGTACCGAACAGACCAATATAAGGGGCAACCGAACCAATACTTGCTAGTGTGGTCAGTCCTGACTCCAGTAATTGCTGCTGACGTCCTAGACCGACTCTTAGCTTACGTTCAACCCCATCGATGATGTCATCTTTGGGTTGGCGCTTTTTATGCATTCTCAGGTATTCAGAAAAGCCAACATAAAAAATCTGTTCAAGCCCTTGGCGTTCCGGTGAGCCCTGTACACCCTGATAGAGTTTGGCTAAGTCTTCACCTGACCAAAACCATGTCTCAAACTGTTGGTCGAAGTTTTTGGCAGTACCAAGCCGTGCACTCATACGAAAGATAATCACCCAACTGAGCAAAGACGCTAATAACAAGAGCGCCATCACAATCTGTACCAACAGACTGGCTTGGGTGATAAGGTCGATGATATTTAATGATTCAGGCATGTATTTGACTCATGAGTGATTAATAATAGCTGGTAGGGCATGACACACAAACCAGATAAGACCTTTATGAACTAATATGATATTACAATAATTTAGCAAACTGCTATCAACCGCCTAGTGTACTGCTAAATGATAAAAAGGTCATTTATTAAAGTGTTAAGTGCTCAATTTAATCGTGGTCAAAGAACCGTAATAATGAATGCGCTCATAAAGCTGTCCATTTAGTCAACTAATTTGTATCCTTTAATCTAAAAAACGATGACATTAATTGAAATTGTAAGACAATTTCACTAGAATGTAATTGTTTGTTGCTATCGCTTTTCATGGTGGCTCCGCATTTGCCAAAGTTATATGTGGCTAAAGGATTAAAAACATCATCTCCAATCCCAATCTTTAAGCATCATTTATAGTCGCAATTCGGAAGCGTCATTAATGGTCGCAATTTGGATGTATTTTTATATGTTTGATTTAAAAGCCGCATTGATGGTCGCTATTTAAAAAATGGCACTTATCAACGCAGGTGGATAATGATAATTAACGTACTGCTATTTGGAAGCGACTCTTATGAACGCAATTGAACGCTATTTTGGAATCGATGGTGAAAACACTACGATCAAAACAGAGATTTTAGCTGGTGTAACCACGTTTTTAACGATGGCTTACATTATTTTTGTCAACCCTAACGTACTTGCTGATGCTGGAATGGATAAAGGTGCGGTATTTGTCGCCACCTGTATCGCTGCTGCGGTAGGCTGTTTTATCATGGGGATTTATGCTCGCTTGCCAGTAGCACTTGCACCTGGTATGGGTTTAAATGCCTTTTTCACTTATGGTGTGGTGCTTGGCATGGGATATGCCTGGCAAACAGCCCTAGGGGCAGTGTTTTTGTCTGGTTGTATCTTTGTATTATTAAGTTTGTTTAAAATACGTGAAGCCATTATCAATGCTATTCCCGTATCTCTTAAAAATGGGGTAGTTGCTGGTATTGGCGCATTCTTAGCATTTATTGCCTTACAAAGTGCAGGAATCATCGTCAATCATGATGCGACATTGGTTGGTCTTGGTGATATGACATCATTTGGTCCTATGATGGCTGCGATAGGTTTTATTGTTATTGTTGCCTTGTCTTATAAAAGAGTACCAGGTTCAGTAACCATCGGGATTTTGCTTGTTGCACTTATTAGTTTATTAGCAGGCTACACAGAGTTTACCGGTATTATGTCAACGCCGCCCTCGATTGCACCTACGCTGATGCAGCTGGATATTGCTGGTGCGTTTGATGTGGCCATGATAAGTGTGATATTTGCTTTCTTATTCGTTGATTTGTTTGATACTGCAGGTACTTTGATTGCAACAACAAGCCAGGCTAAATTGACTGATAAAGACGGTAATATCCCCAATATGGGAAAGGCATTATTAGCAGATTCCACGGCCACAGTAGCGGGTGCTATGTTGGGTACGTCATCGACGACCAGTTATATTGAGAGTATCTCAGGTATCGCCTCAGGCGGGCGTACGGGTTTGATGGCAGTGACTGTTGGTGTGATGTTTTTATTGAGTGTTTTCTTTTCTCCTTTAGCAGGTATGATTCCTGCTTATGCAACCGCTGGCGCTATATTCTATGTGGCTGTACTCATGATGGGCACGCTCAAAGATATTCACTGGAGCGATCTGACAGAATCGGCACCAGTGGTGGTTGTATTGTTATTCACACCGCTGACATACTCAATCGCTGATGGTATTGCGCTTGGCTTTATTACCTTTACCGCGATTAAAGCGCTAACTGGTAAGTTTGCTGATATTAGTATTGCCGTTTGGCTTTTAACAGCCATCTTATTGATTAAGATTGTCTTCTTATAAAATATTAGATATTGTCTTCACCAAAAGAACCTCTTTGTCTATCTACTAGATAAAGAGGTTCTTTTTGAGCTTTAATAGCAATTAAATCAGCCGTATATATGCCAAGTATTTGATTTAAAAAACAATTAATAGCCAATAGTAAACAGCTAGTTATAACTAGGGCGTCATCGTTAATGAGATGCTTATAACTAATTGTTTTTTATTAATATATTGATTTGTTAAAATAGAGTATATCGTTAGTTTGAAAGTTTTTTTCATGATACTATTGCCATGTTAAGCGCATCACCTCAATCAACGCCGTAGAGGTTTTTCTTACAGTGAATTAGCGTCATTTTAGATGACAGATTTTCAGTGATTAGAGCGAGTTCTTATAGCTTTAATAATGGTATTTCAATGAGCTTAATTTTAATTGCCGCCGCAAAATCTAATCATCCCACTCCTTTCACTACTAACAAGAAGAAGGCACTAATGCCGCTTAACTTTCCGTTGTTGCCTTTGTATTGTTAACGTAGCCCGTTTAACATTAGAACGACCTACTTAACCGCTTCCAGCCTATGCTGGATTTTCTCGTTTTGTGATGGCGCCATTTGGTCTTTTGATTATTGCTGTAAATATCCGTTGATGAGCGCTGTTTGATTTAATAGCAGTCATAGGCAGTTAGACAGGACGATCAGACTTCCTAAAGCACCATTTATTATGGTTTTTAAACGATAGTTATGGAGTTGTTATGAACCCAGTAGACCAGTTTACCCCGCAAGAACCGATTTTATTCAATCCTGTCGATTTGCTGTCGCCGGATTATATAGCGCAGTCATCAGATGTGCTGCTTTCGCGTGTTTCGCCGTTGTATAGCGTTGATGAAGATCGCTGGTTGTCAGAGTTATTGCCACTTGCTAAGCCAAGTTCTGAAGAACGTGACGCTGCTGCTGAGCAAACTCGCCAGCTGGTTGAGCATGTCCGTAACGATGGCAAAGCGGTCAAAATGGTTGACTCGTTATTGCTTGAGTACAGCCTTGATACCCAAGAAGGTATTTTGCTGATGAGCTTGGCAGAAGCCTTGATTCGTGTTCCAGACAATTATACTGCTGATGCTTTGATTCATGACAAGATGAGTGTGGCTGACTGGAAAAAACATATTAAGAACGATAATGGTTTTATGGTCAATGCCTCTACTTGGGGCATGATGATGACGGGCCGTGTGGTCAGTATTGATAGTAGTACCACAGCCTCAGGGTTTTTGGATCGCATGACTAAGAAGATGGGCGAACCTGTCATTCGTGGTGCGATGCAAAAAGCCATGCGTATCATGGGTCATCAGTTTGTATTGGGCGAAACCATCGAAGACGCTAATAAAAACAGCCAACCATATCGCAATAAAGGCTATACCTATTCATTTGATATGTTGGGTGAAGCTGCCATCACTCATAAAGATGCCGAAAAATACTTTAATGATTACTTGCATGCCATTAAAGCCACGGCCAGTATTAAAGTGAAAGAGGGTATGCCAAAGCCTTCTGTTTCTATCAAGTTATCAGCATTGCACCCACGCTATGAGGCAACGCAAGAAGCGCAAGTGATGGGTTTATTACGTCAGCGTTGCTTATTGCTGATTGAAGCGGCACGTGAAGTCAATGTCGATATCAGTATCGATGCCGAAGAAGCAGATCGTCTTGAGATTTCTCTGAAGCTATTTGAGTCTTTGTATCGTGATAATTTGACAGCAGATTGGGATGGCCTAGGGCTGGTCGTTCAAGGCTACTCAAAACGTGCGATTGCGATTTTAGCGTGGTTGGCACGACTGGCGACTGAAGTTGGCGATCGTATTCCAGTACGTTTGGTAAAAGGCGCTTATTGGGATACTGAGATCAAACTGGCTCAACAAAAAGGTCTGTCAGGCTATCCTGTTTGGACACGTAAAGAAGGTACGGACACAGCCTACCTTGCCTGTGCGCGCTTCTTATTGTCAGACCATCTGCGTGGACTAATTTGGCCGCAGTTTGCGACGCATAATGCGCACACACTCGCGTCTATTATGACCATGAGTGCGCATAGAGACTTTGAGTTCCAACGTTTGCATGGTATGGGCGATGCCCTTTATGACCATATCTTGCAAGCTTATAAAATTCCAGTGCGTATCTATGCGCCAGTGGGTGCTCATAAAGACTTGCTACCGTACTTGGTACGTCGTCTGCTCGAAAATGGTGCCAATAGCTCGTTTGTCCATCAGTTATTAGACAAGTCTTATCCCATTGATAAGCTGACCGTACATCCGTACGACAAATTGCTTGCCAATGGCAATCTGCACAATCCTGATATTCCGTTGCCATTAGACATTTATGGTGACCGCCGTGCTAGCTTTGGGCCAAACATCTTTGTAGAGTCGCAATGGCTGCCGTTTAAAGATGCCATCGATAGCCATTTACATAAAACGTGGTCAGCGACTTCTATTATCAATGGCAAAGCGATTGATGAATACGAAGCCGACGGTAAAATTCATGAGCTTGAGTCTCAAAAAGTACGTGCTCCTTGGAATCATGACGTTATCGCTGGTGACGTGAAATATGCCAATGCTGAACTCGCACTTCAAGCAATAGATGTAGCAGTGTCAGGTCAAGGCGCGTGGCAAGCAGTACCAGCGGCTAAACGTGCTGCTATCCTACGCAAAACAGCGGACCTGTATGAAGAGAACTACGCAGAGCTAATGGCGTTATGCCAAGTTGAAGCTGGCAAGACGATGCAAGACGGTATCGATGAAATCAAAGAAGCCGTCGATTTCTGTCGTTTCTATGCGGATGAAGCAGAGCGTTTGGACGAGGTGGTGCACGAATTTACTGATTTATCAGGTAAGCAATCTCGTCAGGTTTACAAAGCGCGTGGTACCTTTGTTTGTATCAGCCCTTGGAACTTTCCATTGGCAATCTATACCGGTCAAATTGTGGCTGCACTAGCAGCGGGCAATACTGTTGTCGCTAAACCGGCCGAGCAGACCAGCTTAATTGCTCATTTTGGTGCGCAATTGATGTACCAAGCAGGTGTGCCAGCAGAAGCATTGCAGTTAGTCACGGGTGCAGGCGATGTAGGCGGTGCCTTGACAGCCGCTGATAATATCGCGGGCGTGATATTCACAGGGTCAACCCAAACGGCGCAGCGTATCAACCAAAGCTTAAATGATCATACGCAAGCCAGCGGTGAGCTGCCTGTACTTATCGCTGAAACGGGTGGTCAGAACGCGATGATCGTGGACTCAACCGCACTACCTGAGCAAGTGGTTAAGGATGCCGTATTGTCAGCCTTTGGCTCAGCAGGTCAGCGTTGTTCGGCATGTCGCATATTATGTGTCCAAGAAGAAGTGGCTGATGAGTTAATTGAGTTACTGCAAGGTAATATGGCTGAGCTCTCTGTTGGCAATCCGTTATATGCTGCCACAGATGTGGGCCCAGTAATTGATGCGGACGCCAAAAAAGGTCTTGAGGCGCACATCGAGCGTATGAGTGCGGAGCCTACAGCGACTATTTTGGCCCAGACACCGATGAGCGCAAGCTCAGTGGTCAGTCAAGATAATTCCACCTTCGTCCTACCAACCGCCATCGAAGTCAAGAGCATCGATGTGATAGGCGGTGAGCATTTCGGTCCAATTTTGCATGTATTACGCTATCAAGCTCGTGACTTAAATAAGCTGATTGATGCTATTAACGGTACGGGTTTTGGTTTGACGCTAGGTATTCATAGCCGTATTGAGAACATCGTTGAGCATATTGAACGTCGTGCGTTCGTTGGTAACACTTACATCAACCGAAACCAAATTGGTGCCGTCGTAAACGTTCAGCCATTTGGCGGTTGTGGTCTGTCTGGTACGGGTCCAAAAGCAGGTGGTCCGCACTATGTCGCGCGTCTGATGCAGTTAAGCTCTGAGTCAGTTGATGCTACTCAGACAAATACTAGCAATGCAACTGCATCACACACTCAAACAGAAATCGCATAAGGAGTAGCAACATGGCGACTGAATTCAAAAAAAATCATGCTCAGGTTTGTGAATCTTGGCGATTACTTGGTGCAGTGAATCGCGCAACGTATCTGCAAGCAGCCATTCCAAAACTGGCGTTGTTAACAGGAGATGCCAATAAGGCAAAGCGCTTGTTTCATCATCTATTGAGCGCGGCACCTAGTTTGGATGAGATGCACCGTATGACTGGTGCTACGGGCGAGTCAAATGATTTATACGTCACTGCTCGTGGTAAGACGATGGTTATCGGTGGAGAGTCTGCGCGTGCAATGGCAGTACTTGGGCAGCTCATTGCAGCATTGCTTACTGGTAACGAGGTGATACTTCATTGTCCTAGTCAGGCTGAGATGTGTGATGAAGCAGCAAAGATACTGTATGACACTGGTATCAGTGACGATGTATTGAGCGTTGCTAATGACTCACAAACCGTCACTCTGCTATATATAGATCGTCTGGCTCAAGTGGCTGTCTCAGGAAATAACAGCGAAGTACAAGCCATCAGTCAAGAACTTGCAAATACTGACGGTATCTTGACGCAAGTCATTAGCGTCACTGATATGGAGGGCTTGTCAGAGATGTTAACGCCTGATTATCTCTATCGCTTTGTCACTGAGCGTGTCAAGACAATCAATACCACAGCGATTGGTGGTAATGCCAGCTTACTAGAACTTGGCACAGAGTAAAGTTTTATAGATAAAAGTTTAGAGGTTTTAGTAGATAAAAATAGAATCTCACACATGACGGTCAGTAATTGTTTTCCAAGCGCTTTGGTAAATGATTACTGACCGTTTTTTTATAGTCTTCTTAAATTATTTGGTGGTGTTCTAAAAAGTATGCTGGCATCAGACGTAACCATAATTGACATAAAAGAACACCAGATCGAATACTTTAAAGTGATTATCAAGCTTTTTTGAGAAGCAACAAGTCTTTCTAACCGCCCGACGCAATCGGTGTCTAAGACGGCAGTTATTACCTTCTATACCTACCGTATGCTGTTTGCCAATTCGTTTGTTATCACTTCTAAAGGCGGTTATAAAACTGTCCCAGTTGTCCATACTGATAGAGCCATAGCTGACTGTAAGCTGCTTTAAACGTGCTCTTAACTTCTTAGCCGTTTTTAGGTCACGTTTGCCCCAGACATAAGCGACAATCTCATTAGTAGCACGGTCATAAGCGTAGATGAGCCACACTTTACGTTTCTTGCGATATACGTAAGTCCAGAACTCATCAACCTCTAAGCGTTCATAGTAGCGCTTCTTAGGTACAATCTTGTAAATGGATGAGCCTATGGTGCTAAGCACTTTACCAATGCTAACCTTGGCTATAACGGCTATGTCTCTAACGCCGCAACCTCTAACCGTCATTAGCCGTATGATGTCTTCTATTCTAGAGTGACAGCCATGATACGTTAAGGCATGGTCACCAATAAATTGTCGTTTGCAGTCCTTGCATTGGTAGTGCTGCTTGCCATAGCTTTTTATGCCATTTTTCTTTAAACTGGGACTGTGACAGTCGGGGCAACTGATCTGTATTTGTGTCTTCATAACCTCAAATATATCATCTTGCTTTGACTGTCACCCTCCCTTTATTACTCCAGCATACTTTTTGATACACCACCAATTATTTATTATTTTGCTTGGACGTTAAAAACCTTTTAAATCCATGGTTTTTTAGCTTGTAGGCAAACAATAGTGGTGATACTATAAATAAAACCTGACCAAATAGTCATCTTTTTAATTGATGTTGTGACTAGTAATAAGGTGGGGAATTTAACGAGAGCAGCCTACAACTATTAACAAGGATTGTTAATAGATTTAAGGTCATATTAATCAAGGATGATTAAAATGTCTGAATCTTTAGAGTCTCAAAAAAACGCTGAGTTGATGTATCAGCTCAATGACAAGCCCAGCTTTTGGCCAGCAAGTTTCGCCGCTTTACAACATCTACTGGCTAGTATCGTCGCTATTGTCACTCCCACCTTAATTGTCGCCGGAACTTTGGGTTTGGGTGATTACGTTCCCTATCTAATTAGCTGCGCGCTCATCTCCTCTGGGATTGGCACTTATATCCAATGTAAAAAAATAGGTCCTATAGGCGCTGGCATGCTCAGTTTGCAAGGTACTAGCTTTGCTTTTTTGACCGCTATTATCGCTGCTGGACTGATTGTAAAGGGCCGTGGTGGTTCGCCGGAAGATATTTTGGCTACTATTTTTGGTGTTAGTTTTTGCGCTGCCTTTGTTGAGGTTGTTCTTAGCCGCTTTATTCACAAATTAAAAAGAATATTTACCCCGGTTGTTACCGGTACCATTATTATTCTCATCGGTGTTCCACTGATTGAAGTCGCCATGACTGATATTGCAGGTGGCTTTGGGGCAGAGGACTTTGGCAGTTTGCAGAACTTATTCTTAGGTATGGTTGTGCTGGTGTCAGTGATTGTATTTAACCGCTCAAAAAATCCATTATTAAGACTTTCCTCCATTGTTATTGCTTTAATCTTGGGAATGTTAGCCGCCTTTTTTATGGGTAGGTTAGATTTTTCTTCCTTGAACAATGTCGGTTTTATCACTGTTCCCATCCCATTTAGGTTTGGTTTTCAGTTTGATATTGCCGCTTTCATTCCAATAGCCATTCTATATTGTGTCAGCGCCCTTGAGACGACAGGCGATCTCACAGCCAACGCTGTGGTTTCTAAAGAGCCTGTCAAAGGTCCCATTTACCTTAATCGAATCCAGGGCGGTGTATTGGCAGATGGGGTCAATTCTATGATTGCTGCTACCTTAAATAGTATGCCATCGACTACCTTTAGCCAAAACAATGGCGTCATTGCATTAACTGGAGTCGCCAGCCGTCATGTCGGTATCTACATTGCCGCTCTGATGATTATCATCGGATTATTTCCTGTTTTTGGTGCTATCTTGCAAACCATGCCTCAGCCGGTACTTGGCGGTGCAACGTTGGTGATGTTCGGGACAGTAGCGGTGGCTGGTATCAAAGTATTGGCTAGCGCCAAGCTTGACCGCCGTGATATGTTGATTATTGCTACCTCTGTAGGGATGGGCATCGGTGTATCTATGGTGCCTGAGGTATTGTCACAATTGCCCGAACTGATACGTAACGTGCTGATATCGCCTGTCGCAATAGGCGCTATTACTGCGATTTCGTTAAGTTTATTTTTACCAGAAGATACCCAAGACGCTGATATATAAAAGTAAATATTTAATAGAAGTGTGATTGGTTAATATTATTGTGTGATATCTATTAAATATAGACTGATTGGTTTGCGCCATTTAAAAAGTGTTTATATTAACACTCTATTTAAGCTGTTTAATTTCACAAAGCCCAATTTTTTAGCCGAGTATTGCTATGATTAGTTTCTATCTAAACGGAAAGCGCCATGAGATAAGTCACCTCAATCCGAATACGACGGTACTTGAGTATCTGCGCTTGCACGAACATCAAACTGATACTAAAGAAGGCTGTGGTAGTGGGGATTGCGGTGCCTGTACCATTATGGCGCAACGCTTACCTAATCATGCGACAAGCAATTCTAGTGCTAGCACGCCTTTTTATACTTTTAACTCTTGTATTGCTCTATTGTCGCTAATGGATGGTCATCATTTAATGACTGCTTCTTATTTAGCGGACAATCCAGCACATCATCCAGAGCGGGCGCTATTGCATCCTGCACAGCAGGCGATGGTTGACTGTCATGGCTCGCAGTGTGGATTTTGTACGCCTGGTTTTGTGATGTCTCTTGCGAATTTATATGAAAATAATCGTATGCAACAACAGAAAAATGCCAAGCAGGGTAGCTCAAATGGTGAGTCAGCTAATGAACTGCTAAGTAATGACGAGCTAAGCTATGATGATATTGTCGCCTCAATTTCAGGAAATCTATGCCGTTGTACCGGTTATCGCCCCATTATCGAAGCAGGCCTGACGATGGGTAAAATTGGTCAGCAAAGAGATGCTGATAAAACAGTAGCAAAAGATTTAACGATAAGCTTAGCTACGGATGCGATGGCGAGTAACAGTAAGTCGCAACCTAAAACTGCATCGTTGGATACCTCGAATAAAGCGTCAACTATTGAGCCTGCACTGAGTGAAGAGTCGCGGCAGCTATTCATTCCAAAGACAGTAGATGAGCTTAATCAGCTATTAGCTGTATATCCAAGTGCAACAATTTGGGCCGGTGGTACGGACTTGGGATTGAGCATTACGCAGCACTTGGTTGATCATGAAGTGATTATTCAGCTGTCTGCTATTGATGAGCTAAGAACATGGTCGCTCTCTCATTCAAAGTCTGGCTCAAAGGCTGATGCAAAGTCGTTGTCCGAGTTAGATAATTCCACTGATAATGAAGTAGCAGTACAAGAATTGACGTTTGGTGCGGGCATGACCTATCAGCAAATGCTGCCAATACTTGAGCAGTACTATCCTGCTTTTGCAGCACTATTCGCAAGAACGGCTTCACCGCAAATACGTAATATGGGTACGCTTGGCGGTAATATTGCCAATGCCTCACCAATAGGAGATTTACCGCCGATTTTACTAGCGTTAGAAGCGCGTATTCATTTACGTCATTGTAGCCCCAATAATAGAGATGTTGGTGGCGAAGATGCCAGTGCTAAGAATGAAAGCAATGAACACAACAAAACATCTTATGTCGACGAGATAATACCCTTATCAGAATTTTTTCTAGATTATAAAAAAACCAAGCTACGGGCAGGCAGTTACATTGTTGCTATTCATATGCCACTGATGCAGGATAATCAGCATCTATTTATTCATAAAATTAGTAAGCGTTATGAAGATGATATTTCTGCTTGTTTGGTTGCCGTAAGAATCGATCTGTCGGCAGACGGTATGGCTATCGACCATGCAAAAATTGGTCTCGGCGGTATGGCAGCGATACCGTTATTAGTAAAGAGTTGCCAGCAAGCACTCCTAGGCCAGCCCCTTGAGATTGCAAGTTTTAAGAAGGCTGCAAAGGCGCTACCGATGGATGTCTCACCATTGACGGATGTCCGAGCCAGCCGTGAGTATCGCTTGCATGTGGTACAACGTTTGTTGATTAAATGTGGCAAGCAGCTGTTAAGAGATGTAGAGGCTGAGAGCGCTTAACAAGTTTATTAATGATAGCTAAGACAGTAAGGGCTGAATTATAGCTTTTGCTGAAAATAAAGAGAGAATCATCATGAGCCATCAATCTTCCTTATTTGACAGTTACAGTATTCGACGCGTACGTCCGCCTAAAAACAAAATCGGCACCTCTGCCAAACATGATAGTGCGATAAGCCACGTCATGGGGACGGCCACCTATGTCGATGATATCTTAAAGCCGCAAGGCACTTTACATTTGGCAGTCGGTAAAAGCAGTCACGCTCATGCTCGGGTAACCAGTATGGATCTCAGCGCTGTTAAAGCAGCTGACGGGGTCATTGACGTTTTAAGTTTTAAAGACTTAACCGCTCAGACGGATATCGGCGCTGTATTCGACGGTGAGCCATTGATGGTGGATGAGATCACAGAATACGTAGGACAGACGCTGTTTTTGGTGGTTGCAACCACTCACCGTGCTGCAAAAAAGGCAGTGCTCAAAGCAGTTATAGAGTATGAGCCATTGTCAGCGATATTAAGTATTGAAGAGGCTTTAGAGCAGGAGCAGTTTGTACGTCCTAGCCACTTTATGCAGCGCGGTGATACCGAAGCGGCGCTCGCAAATGCGCCTATGCGTATCGCTGGTCATATTCATATGCTGGGACAAGAGCACTTTTATTTGGAAGGCCAAGTATCCTACGTCGTGCCTTGTGATGATGGCGGACTTGAAGTTTATACCTCATCGCAGCATCCGAGTGAAGTGCAGCAGCTGGTTGCTGAGGTAACAGATTTGCCGTTTCATGCAGTCAATACAGTAGTGCGCAGAATGGGCGGCGGTTTTGGTGGCAAAGAAACCCAAGCTGCGGCATGGGCATGCTTTTGCAGTATCGTTGCCAAGCGTCACAATGTCCCTGTCAGTATGCGCTTGGATCGTCAAGATGACATGGTAGTGACCGGTAAACGCCACGAATTTGCCAATCGTTATGAAGTCGGTGTTGACGAATCAGGACAAATTGTTGGCGTCGATATGCAGCTGGCTGGTTTGTGTGGTTATGCACCAGACTTGTCCGATGCTATCGTTGATAGAGCGATGTTCCACTGTGATAACGCTTATTATTATCCAGCTGCGCAGGTAGCAGGACATCGCTGCAAAACGCACACGGTATCGAACACGGCTTATCGAGGTTTTGGCGGGCCTCAAGGTTTGATGACTGCCGAATATATGATGGATCATATCGCCTATACTTTAGGCAAAGACCCTCTGCAAGTGCGTTTGGCTAACCTCTACCAAAATGGCCAAAGTACTCATTATGGTCAGCCAATCGAGCATTTTGATTTGGCAACGATTATGGAGACACTGGCAAAAGATTGCGATTACGATCAGCGTCGTCAGCAGATTATAAAAGCCAATGAGCAAGCCGAAGCTGAAGGCAGCGACAAACGTCTTGGAATTGCCCTAACTCCGGTAAAATTTGGTATCTCATTTACCGTGCAGACGCTCAATCAGGCGGGTGCTTTGGTACATATTTATACCGATGGTAGCATCCATCTCAATCACGGCGGGACAGAAATGGGGCAAGGGCTATTTGTCAAAATTGCTCAAATCGTCGCCAATGAGTTTGCCGTGGACTTAGACACCGTAAAAGTATCCGCAACGCGTACCGATAAAGTACCCAATACCTCACCGACTGCGGCCTCATCAGGCACCGATATCAATGGTAAAGCAGCGCAAAACGCTTGTTTAACCATTAAGGCACGTATAGTGGAGTTTGCCGCTGAGTATTTTGAAGTGGCGCAAGAAGACATACGCTTTGAGCGCAACCATGTCTATATTGGCGACAAGGAAGATTTTACTTTTGCTGAAATGGTGCAGTTAGCGTATCAGCACCGCGTTAGCCTATCTTCTACTGGCTACTATAAAACGCCAAAGATATTTTACGACCGTTCTAAAGCGTGGGGTCGACCTTTCTTTTACTTTGCCTTAGGCGCTGCCTGTTCTGAAGTTGAAATAGATATTTTAACTGGTGAATATCAAGTGCTGCGCTGCGATATCTTACACGACGCAGGACAGTCGATTAACCCCGCTATCGATATTGGTCAGATTGAAGGCGGCTTTGTGCAAGGCATGGGTTGGCTCACAACTGAGGAGCTTACTTGGGATAAAAAGGGCACGCTAGCATCCAATAGCCCCGCCAATTATAAAATTCCAACGTCGCACGATTTACCAAAACAATTTACCGTTAAACTGTACGACCGTAAAAATGAAGAGCAAACCATTTATAATTCTAAAGCTGTTGGTGAGCCACCTTTTATGCTGGCAGCTAGCGTTTGGTGTGCTATCAATAATGCAGTCGCAAGCTTAAGTGATTATAAAAAGAACCCTGATCTTACGATGCCTGCAACCCCAGAGGCAGTATTAAAAGCGGTAATGCATATGCAAGGCGAGGCGTGGGAAATTGACACGAATGTAAACTTTGATGCGATTGATAGTTTAACTAGAGATGAGGAGGACAACTGCGGTATTGACGACGATAAAGTTAAGCCACAACTCGTGCCACATGCCGAAGATATCAAGCCGCCAGAGGTCGAGGGTCAGACAGTCGACGAGCAGCCAGAAGCGATAGAACATCCTAACGTAGCGGGTTCAAGAGGCCCTGCACATAGTGAACCAACGCACAGTGAATAATTCATTGTTGTCATCCGTGCCAATACCGATCCGTTGGTATGATGGTCTAGCCCAGTATCAGCAGCAAGGGTCTGCGCACGTATTGGCGACTATCGTTGCGGTTAATGGGTCTGCGCCGCGAGCGCTACAGGCCAAAATGGTGATCACCCATGATAACTGTTGCGATACGCTCGGTGGCGGCGGCCTTGAGCATGATGTTGTTGCGACAGCACGGCAATTGCTAAATGGTGAGATAGATACAACCGTAGCAAAAGCTTCTAAAAGAGACAAAGGTGTCAATAAGAATATCGACAATGACAATGATGACGATAAAGATAACAATAAAGACAGCGAGTCAAAGCCAACTAAAATAGTAAGACGCGATACGGTTTATACCAAGCATTATCCGCTAGGCGCAAAGCTAGCGCAGTGTTGCGGTGGTAGTGTCACCATTATGTTTGAATGCTTTAATGTGACGCCACCGATGTCGATATTGGTCTTTGGGGCAGGGCACGTGGCAGCAGCGTTGATGACAATACTGGCAGAGCTGCCTTGCCAAGTGGATTGGGTTGATAGTCGCCCTGAAATGTTTGAGCGTTATTTATTAGATAATTCTAATTTACCAAACAAATCTATTCAAACAGAAGATTTGTCTCAAGGATTAGAAACTCAGCCTAGTTTGACTCAGCCCAAGCTTTATAATCTTCCTGCCCATATCCGTCCGCATGTTGACGATGATCCTGTTGATTCCATTCGCCCGTTTATTGAACCATTTAAACAAAGCGGTCAGCGTTTTATTCTGGTTATGACCCATGATCATAGTCTTGATTTTGAGCTTGTACGTACCGCGTTGGATGCTGCTTCAGAGGCAAACCGTTTAGCAACTAGTCTCGATAATGATGATTTAGATAACCATTTAGGTGATGGTCGCTCAAAAGTATCGATGCCTTATATTGGTTGTATTGCCTCGGCAACTAAAGCAGAGCGTTTTAAAAGTCGTCTGCTGCAACGTGGTTATGATAAGCAGATAGTCGATCAACTAACTATGCCCATAGGACTACCAATCGGTGGTAAAGAGCCTATGGTCGTTGCCGTGTCTATCGCCGCGCAAATTTTGCAACATTATCATCAAAAATAAGCCATAAGTGCTAGACCATCAATACTGATTTCTACCTTTAGCATTAATTTAGATTCTAACTAAAACGTTCGGTATGACCAAGTGACGGGAGATTTACCAATGGCTCTACATATTTATCAAGCGCAGCTCCTGCACTATCTTACTGAAAATGATCTGAATCAAGTGGCTGAACGTGCGCATACTGAGAAATCCAGCTCAGCGACTGATAACCACCCAAATACAGCAACCATTGATAAAAACATCACGTTACTACCCGTCATTGCAGGCGTGAACGTCTATCCTGAGTATATTGCTAAGGGTGCGTTGGTTGTCGATGATGTAACAGGCTGCATTATAGACTATGGTAGTAGCGAAGCAATGTTAGCAAGTTATGCTGAAACTAATGGTCAAGAACCAGTAAAAATCTATGACTATCGTAATAAGCTGATTATGCCGGGTTTCATCGATACCCACGTGCACTATCCGCAGATAGATATGATTGCGGCTTTCGGTGAGCAGCTGCTTGATTGGCTTAATAATTATACTTTTGTTACTGAAGCCAATTTTGGTGATCCAAAGGTTGCCCATGATACCGCACAGTTCTTTTTAAATCAGTTACTCGCTAATGGCACCACTAGCGCCATGGTGTTTGCGACTAGCCATCCTGAATCGGTTGAGGCATTCTTTACCGAGAGTACACGTCTGAATATGCGGATGATTACGGGTAACGTGCTAATGGATCAAAACGCCCCTAAGCATCTGTGTGTGCCTGCTGAGCAAAGCATTCGAGATACGCAAGATATTATTGATAATTGGCATGGGCGTGGACGCCAACATGTGGCGATTACTCCACGGTTTGCTATTACTTCAACGCCAACACAGCTGCAATTGGCAGGCGAGCTCTATGCCAGCTACGACACTGTTTATCTGCAAACACATCTGGCAGAAAACCGTGATGAGGTTGCTTTTGTACGTAAGCTCTATCCCAAGCATAAAGGCTACTTAGATGTCTATGAGGATATGGGGCTGCTCGGTCGGTATACTACTTTGGCGCACGGTATATATCTTGAAACTCCAGAATACGAAAGGCTACGTGAGACCGGTACACAGATAGCGCATTGTCCAACGTCCAATTTATTTTTAGGTAGTGGATTATTTGATTTACCTAAAACATTAAGCTATACCGGCGTCAGTATTGCCACTGATGTAGGGGCGGGAACCAGTTTATCGATGCTCGTCACCTTGTCAGAGGCTTATAAAGTTCAGCAATTACAAAACAATCAACTGTCCGCTCATCAAGGGCTATATCAGATTACCTTGGGCAATGCGCAGTCGTTAATGCTAGATGATAAAATCGGTAACTTTATGCCTGATAAGGAAGCAGATTTTGTAGTAATAGACATGGCAGCAACGCCTTTGTTAGAAAGACGTATGGCGCAGACTAAAACATTTGAAGAGCGATTATTTGTATTGATGATGCTCGGCGATGATAGGGTGATTGAGGAGACAGTTATTGCTGGGGCGAGTCGTTATAAAAAAGCGGCGGCATAAAATAAGCTGACAAATAGCCAGCTTATTTTAAGGTAAATTTTTTAAATAATACTCATAATTAGTGAGCTGTTATGGCTACCGTATCATTCGGGATATTGTAGCCACACCCAGCCATTTTCTAACCATTCACTTAACTCGTCTGAATCGATATCTATGACGTCTTGATGTTGTAAGTGCTCGCCATTAGCCAAGCGCACTAGTATGGCTAATGGCGCAGCATCAAGACCATCAAGGCGTTGACCATTGGCATATAGCGTCAAGCCATCATTGGTTTGGCTATAGAGTAGGCGATTACTATAGTCGGCTTGCAGCGTTGCACCATCCACTAAAGCTTGCATCAGCTCATCAGTATCTACCGTTTCTTCCGGTACCAGCGCATCGTATTGACGTTTGCTCACGACTTCCGACACCGCTTGACGAATGATATCGTCGCCACGCTCAGATTGCAGCATTTGCAATAGCTGGTCTTTAATAGCATCAATGCTATCTGCTTGCAATTCACCTGACGCTTGTAGCGCTTGTGGCAATAACATTGGGATAAATAAATCGCTATCACTGGTGGCGATATCAGCTAGGCTATCAATAATTTGCATTAAGTTTGGACGACGACAGCCAAACGAAAAGGTTAAGCAGTCATCTTGCGCAACACCAAAATGCGAGAGTTTCGGCGGTACATAGAGCACGTCACCGGCTTCTAGTATCTCATCAAAGATGATCTCGCCCATATCATCAAACAATCGAATCGGCTCATCTGCGACAAACTCAGTGCTCTTATCACAGAATTTGCCGAGCTGCCAACGCCGGGACCCAAACCCTTGCGCTAAAAACACATCATAGTCGTCATAATGTTTGCCAACTGAGCCGCCTGTAGGCGCATATGAGACCATAATGTCATCACGCTGCCATTGCGGAATAAAGTCAAACGCTTGCCATAATTGACCAAGCTCAGGTGACCACTGTTCCATATTCTGTACCAGCACGGTCCATTGTTCTGGCAAATTATCAAAATCTGCTTCGGTTAGCGGGCTCTTTTTGAGTTGCCACTGTGGAAAGCCTTCTTGCTTGCTCGCGGCTTGTGTCAGTAGGCGCGCCGAGACGTCTTCTTCAAGGGCAAGACCAAGCATGTCTTCTGGCTCGAACATGCCGACTAATTGTGGTAGACCTTGCTTAATAAGCAATGGTTTTTTTTGCCAATACTCGTTCAGGAATTGCTCAGGCGTAATACAGTCGGGTAAACAAAGAGGAATTGAGGTCATTGATAAATCCATATCTAAAAATGGGTATAAGATTAATAGTGAGGAGTGCTTTATAGGACAGTTTTAATAGTTTATGATTATCGCCTATCTGATAGCGAGTATTACAGTATCAATATCAATATCAGTATCAGTATCAGTATCAATAGCTACTATCAGAACATCCCATCAATCGTAGGAAATTTATGAAAAAAATACATTTTATCGTCATTATCGCTAGCGTCTTTTTACTACAGGCTTGTGTCCATAAGATAGTGACCGTACCTGCTAAAGTCGCTTATAAAACCACCAAGGGCGTGGTAAAAGGTACCGTCGCTGTGGGCAAAGCTATCATACCGGGCGACAGTGATGACGACAAAAAGGACGATTAACTTATTCTTTAGCAATCGTTTTGTGTCTGTTTTAAAAGGCTGTTATTTAACGGTTATTGTTAAAGCTACGAGTTTGAATAGAAGCCTTAAATAAAAGAATGCCTGCCGCAATCAGCCCACCGAGGAGCGCTAATGCCATGTCTTTGTGGGCATCCCAAATATCGCCTTGCTGACCATTGTAAGCCTCTGCCGCTTCTGGTGATAAAGTCGCTGCAATTCCCCATTCAAGTAGCTCGTACAGCAGACTCGATGACATATTAATCATGAGGGCGATAGCGACTAAAAGCTTGATGGATGATATCTTAAAGATAGATTTTGAGCTTTCAACCATCGCATTGAACAGCAATAGCCCGTAGCTAAAATGTACGAGCCTGTCATACATATTGCGCTGCCAACCAAACAACTCGTTTAGGCTTATACCAAATAGCCGCTCTGTCCAGTTATCATAAGGCACATACGAATATAGATAGCGTGCGCCTATGATATGAATGAGGAGGAATATTGAGGCAAGGGCATAGGAGCGTGAGCTAATATGCCAGTAGCGATACGCAAACAGCATTAATGCCAAAAACAACAGCGTGCCTAATTGATGGAGTAGGTAGCTTGACCACTCTAGAGGCTCAATGCTTGCCAGTACCATGACGATAAATACCGCTACAGTACTGACAATGACAGAGTTAAAGTTTCGATGCATTTGCACGCTTCTTTAATTATTAGCAATTATTCATAGCTAATGATTAAAGCTTAGCAATCCACTCTTTAATCGTACGTGCTTGCTCAGCTGCATTACCGATATAGGTCGCTGGAGTTAGTTCACGTAGACGTGTTTTATCCGCATCGCTAACGGCTGCTAACTCGTCACTTTCAACGAAAGTCAACATCGCTTCGCGAGTCATGGCATTACCACGAGTTAAGGCTTTAAGTTTCTCATAAGGGTTCTCAACGCGGTAGCGGCGCATCACTGTCTGAATCGGCTCAGCCAATACTTCTTGTGCTTGATTAAGGTCGTCATTTAAGCGCTGTGCATTTAACTCAAGTTTGCTCACACCTTTTAAGCAAGCGTCAAACGCAATCATGCTTTGTGCCAGACCAACACCGATATTACGTAGTACGGTCGAGTCTGATAAATCACGCTGCATACGTGAGATCGGAAGCTTCTCACCTAAGTGTGCGAGCATCGCATTGGCAACGCCCAAGTTACCTTCTGAGTTTTCAAAATCAATCGGATTGACTTTATGCGGCATCGTTGATGAACCCACTTCACCGTCTTTTAGGCGCTGCTTGAAATAGCCTAAGCTAATATATTGCCAAATATCACGGTTAAAATCGATCAAGATCGTATTGAAGCGTCTTACCACATCAAACAACTCAGCGATGTAATCATGTGGCTCAATCTGCGTAGTATAGGGATTAAAAGTCAGCTCTAAACGCTCATTAATGAATTGCTCAGCATGGGTCTGCCAGTCAACATCAGGGTAGGCTGAGAAGTGGGCGTTGTAGTTACCGACTGCACCATTGATTTTGCCCAACAGTTCAACTTTACCGATTTGTTTGATTTGGCGAGCTAAGCGATAAGCCACGTTTGCCATCTCTTTGCCAAGCGTGGTTGGACTGGCAGTTTGACCATGCGTACGTGACAACATTGGTTGATCAGCATGAGTAATGGCTAAGTCAACGATGCTATCGGTTACTTGCTGCATTTTAGCAACCACAATCTCGCGGCTATCTTTTAGCATCAACGCATAAGACAAGTTATTGATATCTTCACTGGTGCAGGCAAAGTGGATGAATTCTAGGCTATCTTCTAACTGCTGATTGCCGCGAAACTTATCTTTAATAAAGTATTCAACCGCTTTTACGTCGTGATTGGTCGTCGCTTCGATGTCTTTGATTGCTTGCGCATCCGCTTCGCTAAAGTCATCAACGATGCTGTTCAAAAAGGCATTGGTATCTGTATCAAACGCTGCTAGTTCACCGATTGCGCTATTATCTGCTAATGACTGTAACCAACGAATCTCAACGGTGACACGGGCTTTAATGAGACCGAACTCAGATAGGTAAGGACGTAAGCTATCAGCTTTTGATGCGTAACGACCGTCGATTGGGGAGAGTGCGGTAAGTGGAGTCATAGTCATGCCTCAAATAGTTATGAAATGAAAAACTGCAAAAGTTATAGCCAATGAAAATCGCTATATAAGTGAGTGGTTAAATTTGATGCGCGTAATATAGCAGAAATACAGATTTAATAAAGTAATCTATTGATGTCAGCCTTTAATTAGGGCGTCGTGGTCGTACCATATTTGGTATTAAAATACAGCACTTCCATAGGTATAGAGGTACTACTAGTCGTATTAGTTAGATTAAACTTATCAGATATAATAGTACCGTTTTTACCCAAAGTAGTTGGTGGGCTACTAGGTTTATCACCTTCATGTAACGTTGCAGGGATTCCACCCGGTACTGGAGAGTAAAAAACAGATTCAACTTTGGTTGGGTTTGTAGATGCTTTCTGTAGTGTATCTATAATTTGAATACTTGCCAAACTGACATGACCTCGGTTGTAAGCTTCTATTTTATAAGCAATACACATGCCAGGATCTATATCACGTATTTCTTTTGTACTAAAACCAGTAAGTGGCGAAGAGGTATCAGGATCTATACTTTTATATGGCAGCGTAGTATCACACTTATGAACAAACTGGTACTTTTTAAGTGCTAAAGCTGAGTTGTTTTGCGTCACCTCGCCAAAATTCAAATCAGTATACTTATAAGTACTAGTTGTAAAGTTAGTATTGAGCTTATTTGGTGTGGTGTCTACAGTATAGATCCATGAACTTGTTAGTGGCTCTTCTTCAACAACGCATATCTCTGTTGTATTATTGGCCAATGTTGTTGGCAAAACTGAAAAACTGTACTTTCCTCTATCTTGATTAGTATTAGCAACCGTTTGAGGGTTAGGCGTACCAGGAACAGTAACGATATTGTTATTGTTGCAATCTGTTAAACGAACTTGAAGATTAGATGCTGATATTCCTACTTCATTATTATCGAGTTTGCCATTGAAATAGTTAGTATTATTCACAATAGAAATATCTTGTGGGTCCGCATTCTCAATCCCACCATTATCATTAAAAACCTTGCCCGAAAAAACGTAAAGTGGCTCGCTCTCTACTCCAAAGCTAATCCACTCATTATAAGTCTCACCCACCACGTCAGCCTCAAGTGCACTATTCCCTTGCATGATGCCTTCGTAGGTCAATGTAACTGATTCAGCGTTTCTAACGGCAATCACATAATTGCTTGTGATATTTTCAACCCCATAGCTGACATACCTACCATTATTAGGGATAACAGTGCTGGTATTGAGAGCAGAGTATGAGTTTTGATTATTAGGGTTGGTGGAGCTCTCTTTTAAAATATTTTTAAAGGTAGGAGTATCGGGCAAGATACCTCTTTTTCGGCCAGATGCAAAAGATACGTACCCATTACCATTGGTAGTCGGGGTAAATGAGCTGCTGTTGCCGGTACCGTTTAGGGCAGTCAGGTTATAATAATACAGATTGTTGTTGCCACCACTGAAGCTATCGACACGTAGCTGTGGCTGATTAGTGGGATTGTTAGAGCTAAAGCTATTTCCTGCCAGCTTTTCACCCATAAAGTAATCACCCATGGCACCAAAAAAGTAGTTAACTTTGGGGTTTTCTCTAACTGTCGCTTGCACAGGTATATTGATCTGAGTATTTTCAGTAAAGCTTAGTGTTTGACGAGCAACTTCTGAATTACCACCTTCAGCATAGCTAGCTTGACCAATAACTATAGTATGGATAGAAGTCCTGTCATCTGGCGTAATAGTTATCGTATAGGTGAACTTATCTCTGTCGTTACCAGAGTTGGAATTGTTTTTAATGTCCACACCATTATCTCCAGCTGTAATTGTCCTACCATTATAACCCCTGCTGAGATGCTATAACTACCAGTAGCACCCGTTAGCGTTTTATAGCTGCCGGATGCGACCCCCTTTTTAGGTGAGTCATCAGGTGTGAATTCTCCAAAATCTTTTGGAGTCGCATAGGCCTGACACGAAGCAAAAACTAGAATAAATGCAATAGAGCATTTGATTGGCGTATTTAAAGTTTTTGTAGAGTCACTAATAGGTAAAAAACGATAATTCATGAAACATCCCGAAATGGAGTAAAGCTACTGCTTATAAAGGTATATGCTGAGGTATTTGTTTATAACATACTCTTTGAGGATTGCTTTCAGAAAAATCGCTAAAAGGTATCATTCGTTAGATAGATTGTAAAATCTTAAATAAACCTTTGATTATTAGCCATTTCTAGCTGTCACTGACAACCAGAGATGGCGCATCAATAGACTCAATAACCCCGCCACCCAAACAAACCTCGTCGATATAGAATACTGCTGATTGACCTGGAGTGACTGCACGTTGCGGTTCGTCAAATACGACTCGGACTTCACTGCCATCAACATTGGTTGCAAATACAGAGCAGGCTTGATCTGGTTGACGATAGCGTGATTTTGCCATGCAACGTAAGCCATCAGCGCTAAATATATCCGTAGGTGGCAGACCATCAATCCAGTCGAGCTTATAAGCTTGCAACTCATTACTCATGAGCATCGGGTGTTCATGACCTTGACCAACGATTAAACGGTTTTTGTCCAAGTCTTTTGCGAGTACAAACCATGGCTCTTCTGGACGGTCTTTGACACCGCCAATACCGATACCGCCACGCTGACCTAACGTGTAATACATGAGCCCATCATGAGTACCGATGATGTGTCCGTCGTCAGTTATAATGTCGCCTTTTTGGGCAGGCAAATACTGCTGCAAAAAGTCTTTAAAACGACGCTCACCAATAAAGCAAATGCCCGTTGAGTCTTTCTTTTTAGCGGTAGCTAGATCATGGTCTTCAGCGATTTGACGTACGACGGGTTTTTCAAGCTCACCAACTGGGAACAAGGTCTTGGCAATTTTGTCGCCGCCAACCGCATGTAAGAAGTAGCTTTGGTCTTTGTTGTTATCTAGGCCACGCAATAGCTGTGCAACTTCTACGCCATCATCATTTTTGTAGTTCACACTGCGACGCGTATAGTGACCGGTGGCAATATAATCAGCGCCAAGAGTCAGAGCGTAGTCCAGAAATGCCTTAAATTTAATCTCTTTGTTGCATAAGATGTCAGGATTGGGCGTGCGTCCAGCTTTGTATTCCGCTAAGAAATGCTCAAAAACACGATCCCAGTATTCCATGGCAAAGTTGGCTGTGTGTAGTTTCATACCAATTTTGTCACAAACGGCTTGCGCATCTGCTAAGTCATCCATGGCGGTACAGTATTCGGTGCCGTCATCTTCTTCCCAGTTTTTCATGAACAGACCTTCCACCTTAAAGCCTGCTTGCTGGAGCAAAACGGCAGACACGGAAGAATCGACCCCACCTGACATGCCAACAATCACATGTTTGCTGCTAGGATTGTCGATATCGGCAAGCGTCAAAGGGCGCTGGGCGTTGAAAGAATCAGAAACGGGTGTGTTTGATGTATTTGGCATGACTGACATAGAATGGCTCAACTTTTTATACCTTGTCTAAATTTGGATACTGATATCAACAAAATCACTAAGGTTCAGGCTGAGCGATTTAATAATCTCAGCGTATCTTTTAGACTTATCTCTTAGACAGGGTAATATGATAAAATAAGGGTCATATTATACCAGTTAATTGAAACTGGTGGCGAGCTATGGCATCTTAGAGCCGACAAAACCCCTTTGAAAATTCAGATAGTGGTTTTGAGTTATTTTAAATGCCTTTATTTAATGGTCTTTATTTGTTTGGAATAATAATGATAAAAATTGGTCAAGGTATTGATGTGCATGCTTTTCATAATAATGGTCAGCAGCAGCAATATGTCATACTAGCGGGCGTGCCTATCGAGCACACTCATAGTTTGCTTGCACACTCTGATGGTGATGTAGTACTGCACGCGCTCGCGGATGCGCTGCTTGGCGCATTGGCGCTTGGCGATATCGGTCAGCACTTTCCGGACACTGACGCCGCGCATGCTGGCTTGGACTCTCGAGTATTGCTACGTTATGTCTATAGCAAGGTACAAGAAGCAGGCTACATGCTGGGTAATGCTGATATTACGGTGATGTGTGAGCGTCCAAAACTCGCCCCACACAATCAAGCGATGCGTGAAAATATCGCCAGTGATTTGCAGGCTGACATTGGTAACGTCAGTGTAAAAGCAACAACGACTGAAAAACTGGGTTTTACCGGTCGGCAAGAAGGCATTATGGCTAGTGCCGTGGTATTATTAGTGCCTAATGTCGTCGACCCTAAATAACTGTAGCTTAAATAGTGATTAACTGAAATCACTGTTAGCTGAACCAACATATAACTGTGCTTGTAATACAGTGGCAATTGCCCCATGTATTATGGCAACTCTCTATGTCATTCTTTTGTACCAATAACTAGTTTAATGAACCGCTTTATTAATAGGAGCTTTTATGAGCGAGCAAACCCCAAATACCGCTACAAACGATGTTGAACAGCTGATTCGTGATCAAATCAAAGACAACAAAGTAATCATTTATATGAAAGGCACGCCGCAGTTTCCACAATGTGGATTTTCAGCGCGCTCTATCGAAGTGTTGACTCAAATTGGTCGTCCATTTGCCTTTGTCAACATTTTAGAAAATCCAGAAATCCGTGCGACTTTGCCAAAAATTGCCAACTGGCCAACGTTCCCGCAATTATGGATTGATGGTGAATTAATGGGCGGTTCAGACATCATTTTAGAGATGTATCAATCAGGCGAGCTGAAACCATTGGTTGAAGCCAACAGCCCTGCTGCTTAATGTTTAAGCGCTTTTATTGGGCAGCTTGTATGTCTCAATAAATGGTTTTAAGCATCGAAGCGTCGCTAACCCGAGTAGCCTTCCTTAACAGATTGGAATGGCTATTCGGGTTTTTTATTGCCTAGACAATCCATTGTTTTTATAGGATTTAGCCCCATATAGTGTTCAAAGTAAATATAGACTACATAAAAAAGAGAGAATAATATGAATAATCAATTATCAGAAAATGTGTTGACTGAGCAACAAGAAGTGGCTGAGCAAGCGGCTATTGAAAAGCGCCGTGAGCATCTAAAAAATGAGTCTGCACGTTTAATTGATATGGCAGGTAACGAGCCAAACTCTGCTCTAAAATGTATCCATCAGCTTAGTGTGGCAGGCGGTGCAACTGAAGCGACCTATATTGCTATTGAGCAGCGTGTCGTGGCGGATCAGGATCCGACTGGTGCTTATCACTTGGCGCTACTGGCACAGAATACGCCAGACTTACCAATTGACGCGCGTCAGCTCATTGAATTGGTCGTGAATAAAGGCGATAACGATCAACTTTTAGCGCTGCTTAAAAATCTACCACTGCCGCCGGTTGAAGTCATCAAAGCCAAGATACTAGCGAGCAATGATGGCGAAGCGATTGGCAAAATGAATGCCTATTTGCAGATTAATCCAGAGGGTTATGGTAGCCAGCATATGCTAGCTAGTGGTCAGGCAGATCGCATTGTGCCACTTAGTCCTGGCGGTGGCTTGAATTAAAACAATGGTTTAATTCATTTCATTAAGCAAGTCATTGAATGAGCGTAGATAAGCTGATTGATTTAGCGTATCTAGGCTCATAATTTTATGATAAATAACTTTTATTATTAATAGTTTTGTTGCAACGTTTTTTACATGTTAAAAAATTGTTATAATTGTCAGTTATCTATTTTGTTTCTAACAACTTATCTTATCCGTTCTTAAAATAAGACTGACGCCTATTCATTACGTGATACGTTATCTTTATTAATCAATAACTTGTTGCTAAAAATATCGTCATTCAAGCGAGGCATGCATGCAATATCCAAAACATTACGACGTGGTAGTCATCGGTGGCGGTCACGCCGGTACTGAAGCTGCCTTGGCAGCCGCACGTATGGGCGCGCAGACCTTGCTGTTGACGCATAATATTGAGACGCTGGGGCAGATGAGCTGTAATCCGGCGATTGGTGGTATTGGTAAATCACATCTGGTACGTGAGATTGATGCGTTGGGCGGTGCGATGGCGTTGGCAACCGACAAGGCAGGTATTCAGTTTCGCGTATTGAATAGTCGCAAAGGTGCAGCCGTGCGCGCAACTCGTGCGCAAGCGGATCGTATTTTGTACAAAGCTGCAATACGCGCGACGTTAGAGAACCAGCCCAATCTTGATTTATTCCAACAAGGTGCTGATGATATTTTGGTAGAAAATGGTCGCGCGACGGCGGTTGTCACCTCCACTGGCATTATCTTTAAGACCGAAACCGTAATTCTAACTTCAGGAACATTCTTGGGCGGTGTCATTCATATCGGTCTTGAGAACTCAAAAGGCGGACGTGCAGGGGATCAACCTTCTATCAAATTGGCGGATCGTTTGCGTGAGCTTAAGCTGCCAGTTGGACGTTTAAAGACTGGAACACCCGCACGTATCGATGCGCGTAGCGTTGACTTTAGTGTGATGACGGTACAGCCAGGTGATACACCGCTACCAGTGATGAGCTACATGGGTGATGTATCTATGCACCCTGAACAGGTCAATTGCTATATTACACATACCAATGCGCGTACTCATGACATCATCCGTGAGAATTTAGATCGCTCACCGATGTTCTCTGGCAAAATTGAAGGCGTGGGTCCACGTTACTGCCCATCGATTGAAGATAAGATTCACCGCTTTGCTGATAAAGACAGTCATCAAATCTTTATTGAGCCAGAAGGTCTGACAACGCATGAGCTGTATCCAAATGGTATCTCAACCAGCTTACCATTTGATGTGCAATTAGACTTTATTCATAGTATGAAAGGGTTAGAGAACGCGCACATTACCCGTCCAGGCTATGCGATTGAATACGATTATTTTGATCCACAAAATCTAAAGCCAACGCTTGAGACCAAGTCTATTGATCGCTTGTACTTCGCGGGTCAAATCAACGGTACGACTGGCTATGAAGAAGCAGGCGTGCAGGGGTTGCTAGCGGGAACTAATGCGGCGTTAGTGACGACTAATAATAGTGAGTTTGAGACCTGGACACCGCGCCGTGATGAAGCGTATCTTGGCGTACTTGTCGATGATTTAATCACTCATGGCACGACTGAGCCGTATCGCATGTTTACTAGCCGTGCAGAGTATCGTTTATTATTACGTGAAGACAATGCGGATCAACGCTTGACTGAGACGGGTCGTAAGCTTGGCTTGGTTGATGATGAGCGCTGGCAGGCTTACGAGCAGAAAATGGAATCTATCGCTACTGAGTCTGCTCGTCTAAAAGATATGTGGGCAACCCCTGCGAATGCTCTAGGGCAAAAAGTCACTGAGCAAACAGGCGAAGTACTTAGCAAAGAAGCGACTGCTTTTGATCTGCTCAAACGTCCGCAAATCCACTTTGCCGATATCGCTGCGATTACTGATTCGCAAGTTGATGCACAGGTGGGTGAGCAGATTGAAATTTCTGTCAAGTACGCCGGCTACATCGATCGTCAGCAAGAAGATATTGATCAGATGAAGCGTTTAGAGAATACCGCACTACCAATGGATTTTGACTATAGTATCGTGTCGGGGCTCTCAAATGAGATTGTGCAAAAGCTAACGCAAGTACGTCCTGCTACGCTTGCCCAAGCTGGGCGCGTGAGCGGCGTGACGCCTGCAGCTGTTCAATTATTAGCCATGACAGTCAAAAAGCACAAAAAAGCTAAGGCTGCTTTGGACTCATAATATGTTACTAGGCCATCATTAGAGTAAAATCTTTAATGATGGTTATTTATTGCTAGTGGCTGTTTTATTAATGTTGATTGCTAAGCCCAATTGCTGAGCTGAGTTCTTTTATGATTGAAGCCATTGTTTTTGCGATTACGATTGTATTGCCCAACCTTGCTTTAATGGGGTTGGGTTTTTTTATGCAAAGACGCGGCGAGGCCAGTCAGGCATTTATCGATCAGGCGTCAAGCTTCGTTTTTAATTACTGTCTGCCTTGTTTGCTTTTCTTTAGCGTGGTCGATAGTGAGGTCGATTATGGCAAGCAGTTCACACTGATAGTGGCTGGTATTTTAGTCACCTTTATATTATTTATCGGTGCAGAGCTTTATGCCAAGCGTTTTGTCAGTCGTCCAGCAGATCAAGGGGTGTTTGTACAAGGCGTATTTCGCAGCAATATGGCCATTATCGGTCTGGCAACGGTTGCCAACGCCTATGGTGAGCGCGGCTTAAGTATCGGTGCAGTATATATGGGTGTCGTGACGATACTGTTTAATATTTTAGCGGTTATTACTCTTAGCCGTGTGTCTAAAAGTGTCGATGATACGTGGGTTAGCCGTAGCACCATGATCATCAAAAAGCTATTTACCAATCCACTGATACTGGCGTTGCTAGCCGCCTTTACTTATAAAGCCTTGATGTTGCCGCCGCTCACAGGGGTCATTCATACGACTGGCGACTTGCTAGCCGCAGTTGCATTGCCATTGGCACTGATTTGCGCTGGTGCCAGTATCAACTTAAAGTCGATGCTGCATCCTTCAGGCTTGTCTATGCAGGCGAGTATTGGACGTATCGTGGTTGCCCCTATGATAGCAATTGCCGTTGGTCTGGCGTTTGGTTTATCAGGCGTCCATATGGGTGTGCTGTTCTTGATGGTGGCGTCTCCTACTGCTGCTGCCAGTTACGTAATGGCAAAAGCCATGGGTGGAAATGATATATTGGCGGCCAATATTTTAGCTTTTACCACGGTGGTGGGTATGTTTGGCATGGCGATTGGTGCGGCAACATTACGGGTCTTAGGCTGGATGTAACCCTTGGCTTAACCTAATATACTACTATGATAAGTTAACTATTATGATTATTATGGTTGTGATAACTGGGCGTTAAATAATAAACATATCAATATAAATAAATAGGAGCGCTAAAAGTGCAATTGTTAAGCAAAGCGGTAGTGACTGAACATCTCGTGATGCAGGCAGCCATCGATGCTATCGAAGAATTATTACAGCAACAAGCAGTACACCCCAATTGGGTTAAAGCACCTGAGCGCTTGGTCATTGAAACCTTTAGTGAATCTGAGAGTCATAGCTCAGGCTCGCATTTATCCATGCCAGCCACGATTTATGATGGTGACAAAGAATACGCAGTCGTAAAGCTCGTCACTATTTGCCCTGATAATCCTAGTCGTGATATGCCAACGACCACTGCTATTATTACCGTATCAAACAATGATACTGGCGCAATATTAGCGATTATGGATGGTATTTATATCACGCAGGTGCGTACGGCAGCTTTATCAGGTATCGCTACTAAGTATATGGCAAAGTCTGATTGCCAAAGTGTCGCTGTTATCGGTTGTGGTGGTATGGCTTATGAGCAGTTAAACGCTGTATTAACGGTACGCCCTGACATTAAAACAGTGTATTTATGGAACAGAAGCCATGAAGGCGCGAAGCAGTTTCAAACACGTTTCGCCCGTGACTATTCTCAATGGGATGTTGAGATGAAGGTTTGTGCAGCGTTAAGTGATGCGGTCCGTGATGCCGATGTTATCAACGTAGCAACCCGTGCAACTGAAGGTTTATTTGGTATCGATCAAATTAAACCTAATGCACATATCAATGCGGTAGGCGCTTATCAACCGTCGATGAAAGAGATAAGTAATGATGTGATTGCCAGTAGTAAAATGGTCATCGTTGATGACTTGGTTGGTAGCCGTCACGAAGCGGGCGATTTAATCCAAGCACATGATAGCGATGAGTGCGCGTGGGTATGGGATGATCTCACTGGTGACTTACAAGCGCTAGTGACAGGGGCGTTAGAAGAAAAAAGCAGTGAACGCGACCAAGGTGTCACCTTATTTAAATCAGTTGGTGCGGCAAGTTTTGATGCGGCAGTCGCACTGTATGTTGCCAAGCAAGCCAAACAAAAAAACCTTGGCTCATCTGTGGAATGGTAATGTTAAATAGTACTATTAAATAGTAAGACAGTCAGCATTTGGAAATAAAAGATTTTTATAACTGAGCAAAAAATAAGCCCCCTTTTCAAATAAGAGAAGGGGGCTTTTTACATTGATTTAGGTGTTTTTTAAATATTTACTGTAGATAACAGTCTAATTGAATTAAAAACATGACCTAATTTAAATCGTCTTTACGGCGCTTGTGGTCTCGACGTTGTTTACGTTTAGGGCTGGTACGGTACGTCAAATAACCGCCAACGACCATAACAGCAATAAAGGCAACGATATATAAAAATATTGATGAACCGATAAAAGCAGAAGATTCCATCACTGCTACCTCATGAGAGTCGATCAATAATTATGCAAGCGTCTTATCTCATTGTAAAGTAAACAATTTTAGCTCAGGTGTAAGTTCAAGTGAGCGTAAACGAGCCGCTTGATTATGGACGTTCGCAGTGACAATGAGCTCATCTGGCGCATACTGCTCAAGGAATTTAGCCAGCTTGGGTCTGACAGTCTCAACAGAGCCAATAAATGATATTGATAGTGCACTGTCTACCATCATCTTTTCTGCTGGACTCCAGATGCTATCCATATCATGAGTCGGTTTTGGCATTTGACCTGTTTCACCACGGCGTAAGCGTACAAAACTCTGCTGCGCTGAGGTAAAGTGATACTGTGCAGTTTCATCATCATCAGCAAGTAATAAATTCGCAGCTAGCATCACGTAAGGCTTATCTAAATAAGCCGAAGGTTTGAACTGCTCACGGTAAGCAGTGATGGCTTGACCAAGCATCTGCGGGGCAAAATGAGAAGCGAACACATAAGGGAGTCCTAAATGTGCAGCTAGGGTCGCTCCAAATAATGATGAGCCTAATATCCAAATGGGAATGTTTGATTTGGCGCCTGGGAATGCCTGTACAGGACTATTATCAGTATCATTGCCCAAAAAATACATCAGTTCTTGTACATCTTGCGGAAAGCGCTCAGCATCTTTCATTTGCCGACGTAGCGCCTGAAACGTCGCTCCATCTGTACCAGGGGCGCGGCCCAAGCCCAAATCAATACGGTCGCCATAGAGTGCTTGCAAGGTACCAAATTGCTCAGCGATGACCAGCGGAGCATGGTTAGGTAACATCACACCGCCTGCACCAATACGGATGCGCTTGGTTTGACTACCAATATGCGATAGTAGCACCGAGGTCGCTGCACTAGCGATACCGGGCATATTGTGGTGCTCTGCCATCCAATAACGGTTGAAGCCGGCTGCCTCTGCTTGTTGTGCGGTCTCAACAGTCTGGGCGATACCTTCAGCGATGGTGTTACCCTCAGGAACGGGCGCTAGGTCTAAAAATGACAAAGGGATTGTATTACTCATGATTCACCTATTGTTATGATGCCGTGTCTCAACGACATTATTATATTTGTATTCAATTATAGTTATAGAAGGCACTAGTTTGACGTGACTGCCTACTGATTGTTCAATAATTAGTATGATGGGGCAGTTATAGTGAATATCAAGGTCAGAGTATGAGGTAATAACAAATCTTAATAATGTGATGGTTGTACAGGAGTGAAATACAGTTTTTAGGAGAAATAATAGTATAAAAAGCAAGCGGCACCGCTATCTGCTGATAACGATGCCGTTGAATTTTTATAGATAAAAGTGCTCATTAGCTATGCGTAGAGTAGTTACTATTTAACAAGCTACTATTTAAAAAGCTACTCACTAAACTGCTTTTGACAGAGCTCCATAAAAGCACGACCATATTGGCGAATTTCTGCATCATCACGTACCGCCATCCAACTGGTAAAGCGCCCAAAATGGTCGACTGGAATCGCCGTTAGGTTTTGATAGTGACTTGGCTCAAAAGCCATCTCAGCAATGATACCAATACCTAAGCCAAGACCAACATAGGTGCTAATGACATCAGCATCAAGCGCGGCTAATACAATATCAGGCTCTAATCCTGCCGCTTCAAAAGTTTTGTCAATGGCACCGCGTCCTGTGAAGCCTCCATGATAAGTCACGATTGGATAGCTTGCCAATGTGGGTAAGTCAATGGATTCTTGTCCAGCAAGTTCGTGGTCGCTCGGCACAATGACGCGATGCGTCCAGTCATAATATCGATAGCAGCGTAGATAGTTGTTATAGAGTAAAGACTCGGTGGCAATACCGATATCGGCTTGTCCGCGAATCACCATCTGCGCGATAGTCTCGGGATCGGCTTGTTGCAAGATTAAATTAACTTTAGGAAAACGCTCTTTGAATTCTTTTACCACATGCGGCAGTACATAACGTGCCTGCGTATGAGTGGTGGCAATCGTCAGTGTACCCGTATTAGGATTATTAAAATCGAGACTCAGATTCTCAATGGTACGGATTTCAGCAAAGATAGACTCAATGTGTGGCATGAGTGCTGTACCCATGGTCGTAAGACCCGTTAGACGCTTGCCTTGACGAATAAATACTTCAGTTTTCAACTGGTTTTCTAGTGCAGCAATATGTTTGGATAGGCTCGATTGACTGGTATGCAGTACTGTCGCTGCTTGGCTTAAGTTATAGCCGTTGATTACTGTATGCCATACAGTCTCCAACTGTTTGAGTTGGATTTGTAGATGTCGCTGATTGACCACTACGTCGATTGCCATAACTGAATCCTATTGAGTAAATATACAAACCCTGTCTGTATATAAAAGTGAAAACGTACAAATATGCAGTAAGAGAGTAGTGTAAAACAAAGTTAATATTCTTGTATATAATAAATAGCTATCAAATTATGATAATTAGGAATATAGAGTTTTCATATGACCAGTTTGTCGATTTCTTTGACCAAAATAACAGTCCAAAAAGTCGTTAATAGCCCTTAACTACTGCTTAACTTTAGAAGACAGTATCAGTGTTTTTAACGTTGGCTATTTATAATAAAGCAAGGTTATGACACAACGCGTTACCAAGTCGAAATATAGATGGTGGCTAACCGCCACGTTTATAAGTTAATGCAAAAATATCTAGTCAAGGTAGGCGTTCTCAAGTACCATAATTGAATTTTGTTGTAATGGTCAAATTTGTACAACGTTAAACAGTTTTTATCGATTCTATCTATGAATGAAAGTACGAGAAGAGATAAATACGAGTGATTGATAAAAACTGTGCGAAGTTGTGTTATTTATCTCAAGTGTTGGTGAGTTATTATGTCTGCTGTCAAATCTGTGCCACCCAATCAATCAGTTGCAAAAAAATCATGGGGCGAAGCTGCGAAAGCTTACCTTGACCCTCGCGCTATTATTATATTGTTTTTAGGGTTTGCCGCAGGTATTCCTATTCTGCTCATTTTTTCGAGCCTATCACTATGGCTGCGTGAGGCAGGTATTGAGCGCGGTGTCGTGACTATGTTTAGTTGGGCGGCGCTTGGCTATTCTTTTAAGTTTATTTGGGCACCATTGATTGATGCGCTTCCTGTTCCTTTTTTGACCAAATGGCTTGGTCGGCGTCGGGCATGGATTGTCACCTCGCAGTTGCTTATCGTAATTGCCATATTATTGATGGCGAGCTTTAACCCGATCAGTGACCAAGCTCTGTGGTTTATGGCAGCATCAGCGGTTCTACTTGGTTTCTCATCGGCGACGCAGGATATTGTCATCGATGCGTATCGTATTGAGATAGCACCGCCAGCATTGCAGCCGACATTAGCCGCCATGTATGTCGCAGGGTATCGAGTGGGTATGATTGTTGCTGGGGCAGGCGCGCTATACTTAGCAGACTACTTCGGCTCTACAGAAGCGCTTTATAGTTATGAAGCGTGGCGTAATACTTATTATATTATGGCGGCGGTGATGTCTATCGGGATTTTGGCAACCTTTGCGGGTTATGAGCCGATTGCTGAAGTTTTACAGCTCAAAAAGCAAAAGAACAATCTCAAGGCATTTTTTATATATGCTGGCTTGTTAGTGATACCAGGTTCGATATATGGTTTGCTCAGTTTAATAAAGATTATTTATAACAACTTTTTGAATGCGGATATTACACTCATACCGCTCGCCATCCAGCCCGCTGTCAATTTTTACTTCTTGGCTTTGGTTGCTTGCGCGCCGCTTTTACTATTATTCTTCATATTTAACCAACCTAAGATTATCAACAAAGTCTCTTTGCTGGTCGAAACGCGTAATGATTACGTGAGAATTGTCTTACTATTTATCATTACCGTCATTGGTTTTATAGGTGCCTTTATTGCCATCGGTGGGTTGTTTACAGACACCGAGAGTGTATTGCTGAGTTTTATCGCTGAGACGGTACGGTTATTTGGTAGCTTAGCAGTGGCAATGGCAGTAGGATATTCGCTCATAAAAGTGGGACTGGCCAGAAAAGAAGTCGCGAAAACGATGTGGATAGACCCTATTGCGGACTTCTTCAAGCGTTATGGCAAGCAAGCATTGTTATTACTAGCCTTAATCGGTCTTTACCGTATCTCTGACATTGTCGCAGGGGTTATATCTAATGTGTTTTATCAAGACATGGGCTTTAGTAAAGTTGATATTGCCAATGCTGTGAAGTTGGTAGGCGTGCTAATGGCGCTCGCTGGTGGTTTCTTAGGCGGGATATTGGCGCAAAAAATGCGCATGATGCATGTGATGATGTTGGGGGCGATACTAGCAAGTATTACCAACTTACTGTTTGTGCTTTTGACCTATCACCCAGGCAGTCTAGAGTATATGTATCTTGCGGTCATATTAGATAACTTAGCAGCAGGCTTTGCCAGTGCCGTGTTTATTGCCTTCTTATCCGCCCTGACTTCGATTAAGTTTACCGCTGTACAGTATTCTATATTCTCTTCCTTGATGACATTGGCTCCTAAAGTGCTGGGCGGATATTCTGGTGGTATCGTTGACGCAATGGGCTATCCGTTCTTCTTCTTATTTACCTTTGCTATCGGCATTCCTATCCTTGCATTGATTTACTTTGTCGATAAGCATATCGTCATTGGCGATAATGATGATATTTATGGTGATGAAGGCGATGACGATAGCAATAGTGGTGGTAAGCCCTCGTTAAGCAAGGCAAACCCTAATTTGACAGACACCAATGCACCACCACGTGCCTCGGAATAGCTAGAATAATAAACCATAACCAGTGAAGCGACCTTATTCATTAACCAGTATTTTCAAGAGTGATTTATGACAGCGTTTACCATTCGTCAAATAAAGCAGCAGAGTCAGCAACTGACGGATGGGGAAGCAGGTACTGCATTGCCGTCATTTTGGCTAACGGATTGGTTACTCCATGTCATCGACAAGCCAAACTCATTTTTAATCACTGATGAGAGTTATCAGCTGTCTGATAGTGAGCTTGAGCAATTTAATACTGGCGTTGCTAAAATGCAGGCTGGCACACCGCTCGCTTATTTAACGGGACAACAAGGGTTTTGGTCGCTCAATTTTACCGTTAATGAGCATACGCTAATCCCTCGACCTGACACTGAAGTGTTGGTTGAACAAGTGTTAAATTGGATAGAGTCTCAGCCAAAAAGTTTAGATGATGATAAGCCAAAGCGCTTGTTAGACTTAGGCACGGGGTCAGGTTGTATTGCTATTAGTTTGTCACATGAGTTAAAACTCAAATCGAAACATGGTCATTGGCAGACGATTGCGGTCGATTTATCAGCAGAGGCATTGAAAGTTGCTAAACACAATGCCGTTATCAATGATGTTGCTGATATTGAGTTTGTACAAAGCAGCTGGTATGACAAGTTGTCTACTCAGGACGTGCCGTTATTCGATGTGATTGTCTCAAATCCGCCTTATATTGATGAGTCGGACGAGCATTTAGCACGTTTAATAGCTGAACCGATTAGCGCGTTAAGTGCGCCCAATCACGGATTGGCCGATATAGAGCATATTGTTCAACAAGCGCCAAAATATTTGCGTACAGACGGGCTATTAGCGATTGAGCATGGCTTTGATCAAGGGGCAATAGTACGTCAGATATTTTCAAATAATAGCTTTATAGTCGTGCAAACGGTGCAGGACTTTGGTGGCAATGATCGGGTGACATTAGGGCGGATTTAGTCAGTGATTTGTTTTGGTAGGCTATTTATGAATAGGTTTTGGTGATACATATGGTGCAGTCGTTAGAGTCAAAGCAGCTAGCAGATGATGAGCTGATGCGTTACGCACGGCAGGTGTTGCTTGATGGCTGGGATATCGATGCGCAGCTACGCTTGAAATCGTCTCGTGTGGTCATAATAGGAGCGGGCGGTCTGGGTTGTCCTGCCTCTGAGACCTTAGTACGTGCAGGACTTGGGCAGACTCATCTGATTGATGGTGATGAGATTGAGGCAAGCAATTTGCAGCGGCAAACGCTATTTTTACCTGAAGATATTGGTAAGCCCAAGGCGCTGATCGCTGCCGAAATGTTGGAGAAGATTAATCCCTTAATATCTGCTCGCGGTACGGTTGCACGGTTAAGTGAAGACAATGCTTACGAGCTACTTGATATGGCGACAGGTAAGCCCGATTTACTATTAGACTGCACTGACAACTTTGCGACGCGTGACATCATTAATCGCATTAGTGTGCGCTATCAGATTCCATTATTATCTGCCTCAGCGATAGCCATGCAGGGGCAGTTAGCGTTGTATGAGCCACATCTCAATACAGGTTGCTATCATTGTGTTTTTGGTTCTGTAGCAGTGGATGCAGAGGCTGATGAGCGTAGCTGTGCCAATTCAGGGGTGCTTGCTAGCACGACAGCCATCATGGGTAATTTACAGGCCAATGCTGCGCTGCAGTATTTGGGATTAACCAAAAATCCACTGACAAACAAACTGCTAATATGGGATGGTAGGCAGATGCAGCAGCGATTAATGGGCTATCGACAAGATGTTCATTGTCCAGTATGTGCTAGTCTTTCTCCATGATTTTTTCAATGACTTGGTAGCAGGCATTAGCAATCGTTCAACTGGTTCATACTATACTTTCTTTATTATTATCACTTTTCTTTATTACCATAGTTGTTTCTTATGAAAATTCATCGTCCGCATTTATTAAAGCATACCTTTAATGTTGTTAATCGTGTTCGCCAAACCGCGAGCGTGGCTGGTCTTTCTGCGCTCAGAGTCGCAAAGGGTGAAAAGCCTGATGCGATGTTGTTAAAAGAAACTTTTGAGCAGTTGGGCACGACCTATATCAAGATTGGCCAATTTATCGCTAGTACACCATCGTTATTTCCACGTGAGTATGTAAAGGCATTTCAAAGCTGCTTGGATCAAACCACGCCATTGTCTTATACCTATATTGAGCAGGTCTTAAAAGAAGAACTGGCCGTTGATGGGTTAACGCTTGATGATAAGTTTGCTCATATCGAGCGAGAGCCTTTAGCATCAGCTTCTATCGCTCAGGTGCATGCCGCTCGATTACACAATGGTGATGAGGTGGTATTAAAGGTGCAAAAGCCAGGTGTTGAGACCATCATGCAGACGGATCTGGGCGTATTACATGGTGTCACCAAGTTGCTTGAAATACTCATGCCATCGATGAAATTTGCCAGTATTGCACCAATTATCGATGAGATTCGTCTGCGTATGCTTGCCGAAACTGATTTTATCGCTGAGGCGCAAAACATTCGCGATTTCCAGCAGTTCTTAGCGGTATCAGGTAATACTCGGGTGGTCGCACCAACGGTTTATGAGGAGCTGACCACTAAGCGTGTACTGACCATGAGCCGCTTGTATGGTGTCTCTATGGTTGATGAGTCGGTCATGCGTCAGTACTGTGCTGACCCTGCACAAGTGATGGCAGATACTTTAAACACGTGGTTTGCCAGTTTGATGTTGTGTAATAGTTTCCATGCTGACTTACATGCCGGCAATTTGATGCTGCTGACGGATGGTCGTATTGGCTTCTTGGACTTTGGGATCGTTGGAAAATTAAAGGCTGAGAGCTGGCGCGCCTGTATGGGAATGATGCAAGCCATGCAAGACAGTGATTATCAAGCAATGGCGCGCCATATGATTGATATGGAGATGACGCATGGTGGCAATCAGGTTGACGTGGTGGCATTGGGTAATGATTTGCAGCGTATGATGAAGACCATCATGGCAGAGGATAAAGCCTTTACCAGTGGCGTACCTTTTAATAGCAAAGAGCAAGCCGATGAGCTGAATCAAATGATGCTTGAGATTGTGGAAGTCGGTAAGCGTCATGGTATTCATTTTCCACGTGATTTTGCGTTACTGACCAAGCAGATGCTTTATTTTGATCGTTTTATGCGTACTTTAGCCCCTGATATGGATATGTTTAGCGATCAGCGTGTGCAAATGCTAGGACAAGCAGAAGATGAGCCTAGCATTCCACCGACGTTAAACGTTTCTTAAATACGCAAATACTAAAACACAATGGATTGTGTGCTTATTGCCACAAAATGGCGCTGTCATGATGACTACTTTTAAACGCCGTGCTGTCTCTACTATTACCAATGAAACAGCCATTGCTTTTATCGGTCTCTATTGCATGGCAGTGGTCATGGGTTATGGTCGCTTTTTATTTACCGCCACCTTGCCCGATATTATGATGCAACTGTCTCTATCAACGACGATTGCAGGTTGGTTAGCCTCTATCAACTACATTGGCTATTTTATCGGCGCACTGATTGCCATGTTTGTGCCTCAGCGCTCAACATGGCAGACGATGATGCTGTGGACGGTGGTTAGTGTCATCACCACGATATTACTGGTAATACCAGACTTGTCACTCAATCTTTGGTATGTCATTCGGCTGCTAGCAGGCATTGCCAGTGGTATTGCCATGATTTTAAGCTCATCTTTCATCATTCAAAACCTAAGTACCGAGCGGCGCTCTGTGCTCTCAGCCGTACATTATGCCGGTATCGGTGTTGGTATTAGTGCATCTGCGATACTAACGTGGTGGCTGTTAATGCTCGGTTATCATTTTGATAAGATTTGGCTGGTGGCTGGAATCAGTAGTTTGCCACTATTATGGTTGCTCTATGCTATAAGACCGACATTATCGAAAGCCAAGAACTTGCATCTACAGAACTCGCAACACTTCAGCCAACGCCTGAGCATGCATCAAACCTATCTAAATTTTAAACGCGCTTTATATGAGGCGATTGCTGGTCATCATAAAGCCATTGCTTTGTTATCGGCAAGCTATGTGCTGGCAGGTTTTGGTTATATTACCTCTGCGACTTTTTTGCCCGTCATGGCAACACAGCGCTTAACGGCACATTCTTATTCAGGGTTGTTGATTTGGTTGGTCGTTGGTGTTTTTGCCATGCTGTCTAATCCCTTATGGGGCGCTCTTGCCAAGCGAATTGGCGAGATAAAAACTTTGATGGGTTTGACTCTATTGCAAGCAGTGGGGATGTGCTTGCCGATTTGGTTTGACGGTGCGATTGGACTGTATGGCAATGCCGCTATTTTAGGGTTGACCTTTGTCGGTATGGTCTCGATGACCTTGAATATCATCAAAAATATCAATCCAACTTACTCTAATTTGCTGATAGGATTGGCAACTTTAGCCTATGCGCTTGGGCAGTTTTTAGGGCCATTGGTGACAGTAGCGCTAGCAGGACAGAATGACAACTTTAACGCGGGTCTGTTGGTTGCCGCGATTGGTTTGATGTTGGGGTTGCTGCTACTGTTAGTATTCCGTCGACAATCACGAGTGATCGTTTAAAGCCTATGGCTAAACCACGTTACGGCTAAAAACTTCTCGTAACTCAAAACTGGTATGTACTTGAGCGACGCCTTCGATACGATTGAGCCTATGTAACAGAAACTCTTCATAATGTGCCATATCGCGCACACGTACTTTAATCAAATAGTCTTCTGTACGACCCGTGACGATGCTGCAACTGATGACTTCATCAAAGCTTTGGATTTTCGATTCAAACAGCTCAAAACGCTCGGCAGTATGGCGATCCATACTGATTGCGATAAAGACGGCAAGTGGGTAGCCAAGCTTTTGCGCATCTGTTTGCGTATGGTAGCCTGTGATAATACCTGTGTCTTCCAGACGTTTAATGCGGCGTGCACAAGGCGTGGCTGATAGGTTGACACGTTCAGCCAGCTCGGTAATGCTCATACGCGCTTGAGTCTGCAACAAACGTAATAGCTGTCTGTCCGTATCATCAATCTCAATAGAAAATACATTGTCAGAATGGTTATTTGTCATCTATTTCTTTCTCTTGAGTGAATTAATCTAATTATAGTCATTAATGTGGTTTTTTTCACCAAAATACTGTCAAATTAAGTAAAAGAAAGCTGATTTCTGTTTCACAAACTTTGATATTATTATGGCATAAACTTTGGTTATCTCGTATGATAAACACTGATCTAATCACCGGCCATCCAGCTACAAATATAAATCTCCATATCATCTAAGGATTGATTATGTCTGACCAAACCACACACACTGCAGCCGCAAAGAACACACCGAAAAGTGCCGCTTTTGATTATAAAAAGTATCGTCCATTTGCATTTGCGCCGTCGCTGCCAGATCGTACATGGCCAAGCAAAACGATTGAGAAAGCACCAATCTGGGCAAGTGTGGATCTGCGTGATGGTAATCAGGCGCTGATTGATCCGATGACAATTGAACAAAAAATGCGTTTTTTTAAGACCCTGGTTGAGGTTGGCTTTAAAGAGATTGAAATCGGTTTTCCATCAGCCGCACAGGTTGAATTCGACTTTGCTCGTAAACTTATCGAAGAAAATCATGTGCCTGATGATGTGACTTTGCAGGTACTGGTACAAGCGCGTGAGCATTTAATTGCCCGTACTTTTGAGTCATTGAAAGGTGCAAAGCGCGCGGTCGTCCATGTGTATAACTCAACCAGTCGCGTACAACGTGAAAAGGTTTATGGCAAAGACAAAGCTGAGATTAAAGAGATTGCGATTGCTGGTGCTAACCTATTGGTTGAGTATGCGGCCAAGTACCCAGAGACAGAATGGGTGTTCCAGTATTCACCTGAGAGCTTTAGCCAGACGGAGACCGAATATGCGGTAGAAGTTTGTGATGCCGTGTGTGAAGTATGGCAACCACAAAATGGGCAAGCAGTGATTTTGAACTTACCGGCGACGGTTGAAGCCTCTATGCCAAACGTCTTCGCCGATCAAGTTGAATATTTCTGCCGTCATCTTGCGCAGCGTGAGCATGTGACCGTTAGTTTGCATACGCATAATGATCGTGGCTGCGCTGTTGCTGCTGCTGAGCTTGGTGTATTGGCTGGTGCAGATCGTATCGAAGGTACCTTACTTGGTAACGGTGAACGTACGGGTAATATGGATGTGATGGTCATGGCGATGAACTTGTTTAGTCAAGGCATTGACCCTGAGCTAGACTTTAGTAACATGAGCGAAATCGTACAAGTGGTGAGTGAGTGTAATAACTTGCCATTGCATCCACGTCATCCGTATGTGGGTGAGCTAGTATTTACCGCCTTTAGTGGCTCGCATCAAGACGCTATCAAAAAATCTCTCGATTATAATGAAAAACATCAAGATGAGACCAACAATATCTGGGATGTGGCTTACTTGCCGATTGACCCGGCGCACATTGGTCGTAGCTATCAAGATGTGGTGCGTATCAACAGTCAGTCTGGTAAAGGCGGCGTTGCTTATATCTTGCAGCGTAACTATGGCTTTAACTTGCCACGTTGGATGCAAATTGACTTTAGTGGCGTGGTACAAAAGCAAGCAGAAACGGCTGCACGCGAATTACAGAACGATGAAATCTTACAAACTTTTGAAGATACCTACCTGCAGCAGGGCAGTTTTGAGCTATTAGACTATAGTGTTAATAACAAAGGTGGTGACGTTTATTTCAATGGTCAAGTACAGATGAATGGCGATACTATCACGATTGATGGTACTGGTAACGGCCCATTATCATCATTCATCGATGGTCTTGCACAGCATACGGGTAAGTCAATACACGTTATCAATTATGCTGAACATGCCATCAATCCGCAGCATAACAGTGGTAATGGTATCGATGATGACAATAACAGTGATAATAAAACTGACGCTAACGCTGCCGCCTATATTCAGTTAAATGTAGATGGTGAAGTATATTCTGGCATCGGAACCTGTAGCAGTACGGTATCGGCGATGTTGAAAGGGGCGTTATCAGCCTTTGCTCAGGCATTAAATACCACAGCTGCTTAATCATTGAATGTGATTTATTCAATTTAATCTGATTAAAGCGCTTTCATTATCTCAATAACGCCATAGCACCTTGCCTCTAGCAAGCACTGCTATGGCGTTATTTTTTATCTAATTTAACCTATTGTTGGCGAAAGTTTGACGACTAATAGCATAATGTTACTTGTGTTTTTGGTGTCTAAGACTTACGCTAATGTACATGGTACGCATTATTATAAAACGATAAATACAAGGTTAATTATGGAACCTATATCCTTTGCTTCATTTACATTGGCATCTATTCTGGCTTCATTGCCTGCAAACGGTGAGGTCGTTATCAAACCGACCATTACTACCCATATCAGTCCTGCTATCGCGGGACAATGGGAGATAGATTTAGACAGCAGTATCACCATGACCAAGGAAGCAGAAGCTCGGCAAGCGGCACTAAAGAGTGCACAGAACAGCAAAACCAATGAGCCAAAAGTCATGGCAGGCTCAGATGGTGGAGTGCTGACACAAAGTGAAGAGCGTGTACTCAATATTCAGCCTAACACTAATAAGAATTTGATCACCTCTGCAACGAGTGCTAATCAGTGCCGTGAATTATATAACTTTGGCGCTGATAATGAGATGTGGGCAGTCAGTGGTAAGGAATGGACCTACGGCCGTTACTTAGTGACTCACCGTGAAGAAGGGCTACCGATTATCGCCATTAAGACTGTTTATGATAATAATGAAGTAGATTGTTCTGGTAATCAGGTTGACCAAACCAATGAGGCGTTAATTGCATTCTTATACCACGATGACAATCAAATGCAATGGTGTGCTGACCCTGATGGTCAAGAATGCTTTATGAATTTTAATAGAGTGCTGCCATAGCAGTATTTTAGAGTATGCTGTCTTTATTCAGCTCAATAAAAAACCGCTATTAAAATAGCGGTTTTTTTTCATTAGAGACAAGCTCTCGTGTGAGTAGCTAAAAGCTGCTTATAAGAAGGGTCGCTCAGTTTAAGAGGACTCTTTCACCTTATCGTTGATTAACAGCTCTCGTTCAAGATAATGAATGTTTTGTGCTTCATGAACGAATTTGTCATCAGATAAAATGACATCACGATGCATCGGTATATTGGTCTTAATCCCTTCAATCACTAGTTCATCCAACGCGTGCAGTGTTTTAGATATTGCTTGCTGGCGAGTCTGCCCATGACAGATAAGCTTGCCGATGAGCGAGTCATAATAACTGGGAATCTCGTAACCTGGATATAAATGTGAGTCAAAGCGAACACCAGCCCCACTAGGTGAGTAGAACTGAGTGACAGTACCAGGTGATGGCATAAACGTGACGGGATCTTCGGCATTGATACGACATTCAATCGCATGACCTTGGATTTCAATTTCGCTCTGACGATAAGACAGACCATAACCAGCAGCAATTTTGAGCTGTTCAACCACCACATCAATACCCGTAATCATTTCAGTAATGGTGTGCTCAACTTGCACACGAGTATTCATTTCAATAAAAAAGTATTCATTGTTTTCAAATAAAAACTCAAAAGTACCTGCACCGCGGTACTTAACCAGCTCACAGGCTTTGACACAGGCATCTAATATAGGTTGACGGACATCGTCAGGAATATCAGGAGCAGGGGCTTCTTCTAACACTTTTTGATGGCGGCGCTGCAATGAGCAATCTCTATCATATAAATGAATGGCATTGCCATTACCATCGCCTAGCACCTGTATCTCTACGTGGCGTGGGTTTTGTAGGTAACGCTCCATATAGACCGTGTCATCACCAAACCACAGCTCAGCTTCTTGCTTTGCCGCTTGCACTTGACCGATAATTTCCTCAAAGCGCTCAACCACACGCATACCACGACCACCGCCACCAGAGGCCGCTTTAATCAGCAGTGGGAAACCGATATTGCGTGCTTGCTCTTCAGCATTGTGTAATGTCACAGCGCCCACAGAGCCCGGTACAGTAGGGACACCAGCTTTTTTCATGGCATTGATAGCAGAGACTTTATTGCCCATCAGCCGGATATGGTCAGCATTAGGGCCTACGAAGGTGAGACCCGCTTCTTCGATACGCTCAGCGAACTCAGCATTTTCAGCCAAAAAACCATAACCAGGATGAATGGCGTCTGCACCAGTGATTTCAGCCGCTGTCAAAATAGTGTTGATGTCTAGATAGCTTTGGTTGGCATTGGGCTTGCCGATACAGATGGCTTCGTCAACGAAGCGCAGGTGCATCAAGTTGGCATCAGCAGTGGAGTAGACACCGACAGTTTCGATACCTAATGCCTTACAAGCTCGTACGATACGTAGCGCGATTTCACCTCTATTGGCAATGAGCAGTTTTTTTATCATGGGGTCATCCTTGTCGAAGCAACAGTCAGTGATGATGTCTCAAAATGTAGCGTCATATTATTATTAAGCTTATAGATGCCATTGGTATCCAGAGACAGTCATCATGAAGTAAGTGTGGCAAATATCGTTACGCTTTATAGCGTATGACAGGTTGACCAAACTGCACAACTTCAGAGTTGTCTACCAAGATTTCGTCCACAACACCACTTTGAGTCGCTTCAAGAGGATTCATGATTTTCATGGCTTCAATAATACCAAGCGTGTCACCAGCTTGTACTTTTTGTCCAACCTTTACAAATGGTGGGTCATTAGGACTAGGCGCTGAATAGAAAACACCAACCATCGGTGATGTCTCAACGCTACCAGCCTTTACCGCTGGCTTTGCGTCAGCAGCGATAGGGGCGGCACCAGCAGTAGGGGCGGCCATCATCGTCGGTGCAGGAGTATCATAGTGACGAGTTAAACTAATATGCTCATCGTCTGAGCTGATTTCTAAATTAACCAGTTCACTTTCTTCCATGAGGGCGATTAGGGTGCGTATTTTTTCAATATCCATAATTTTTATCTTGCCTTGTACTAAATTCGAGAAATAGTGTAACTAAATATTGTCTGATTAGTTGCTAATGATACCTAGATTCAAGGCAATGAGCAATCGATGTACAGTTGTTAACTGAGAATTTTTACATATTTTGACGTAAGCTGGCTTTTTAGTAAGAATTCTTCATTATTTATCATAGTCTATGTGACTAAGTAGCGCCAGTAATGGTTACCAGATACTTTGATATCCAAGGGTGCCTTACTATTAAAAACGACGATTGGGTAAATAGCTATTAAATAAACTTAGCCCCACATCTCAGTCAGGCGTTTTTGCTGATAGCGTAGACGTAGAGTCAATAAGATGGAGGACAAAAATAAGCCTGTGATAAGCGCCATCCAAAATCCTTGCGCACCAACATCGGTAAAACGTACCAAGTAAATACCCAGTGGTAATGCCACTAACCAATAACAAAATAGCGTCACCCACATCGGTACAGTCGTATCTTGCATACCACGTAATATCCCCGCAACGTTGACCTGCCAGCCATCAAACAACTGATAACCAAGTGCGAAGATTAATAAGTGCATAGACTGGGCGATGACAGCTGGGTTGTCCGTAAATGCGGCTGCCAGTTGTGGTCTAAATAGCCAGATGCCAAGCATACAAGTCAGCGCAATCATGACTGTCCAAATCAGTCCAGTGGCTTGCACTTGACGTAGCGCCATGAGGTTTTTTTCACCAAACCGATTGGATATCATGATGGTCAGTGCCATAGCGACCGATATAGGTATCATAAATAGCTGTGAGGTCACTGCTAGTGCGACTTGATGCGATGCGGTTGCCAGCTCACCTAGCGGACTGATGACGAGCGCACCTAAGCTAAACAAGCTGGCTTCAAAAAAGATAGAGACACCAATTGGTATGCCAAGTTTCAGCAGTTTTTTTATTTGTGCGCGATTGGGACTGGCAAAACCATAAAAAAAGCGTGTACTGGCAAACTGCCGACGTTTAGTAAAACTGGTATAAGTGGCAAGCAATAATACGTTTATCCATAATACCAAGGCAGTGGCCACGCCGCAGCCTGCGCCGCCCATCTCAGGCATGCCAAACAATCCATGAATAAAGATATAGTTCAGCGGTATATCGGCGAGCAAACCAATAATACTAATAATCGTTACAGGTTCAGGTCGACCAAGTGCTTCGCAATAGCTGCGTAGTACGGCATAGACTGCCAGCGCCGGGAAACCAAACGAGACACCATGTAGATACTGCGTTGCTATCGGCTGGATATTCTCTGGCACGCCCATGACCCCAAGAACATTAGGCGCCAGGTTGACAATAATAAACCCTAGAATACCAATGACGCCTGCAGTCCAGAGCGACTGCTGCGTGATATGAGGGACCTGACTGTGTTTGTTTTGGCCGATGGCCTCGCCAATGAGAGGAGTAGTGGCGATTAAGATACCAGTGGCTAATAAAAATAGTGGGAGCCAAATACCAGAGCCGACGGCCACTGCCGCCAAATCAAGCGCGGAGACCTGACCTGCCATGATGGCATCTACCACACCAAGTGCAGCCTGACAAAACTGAGTAATCAAAATAGGCAGTGCTAGCACGGCTAAGCGTAAGCTATAACTTCTAAAATCTCTAAAAGATAATGGGAAAACCATAATGAGCAACTTGTTATTCTTGACGGTAGTTATCATTGATGAGCAAATATGGTCATCAACCAGTCAATAGCGAGACAGTAATAGCATTTCCAAAAACGTAAGTAGCAATAAAAAATGGTTCGTCTTACGTTGGTAGGCCAAGCAAGTGTGTCACTGCTGTTTATGCTTTTTGGAAATGGTACAAGATAGGAATGATGCCGATGATAATACTCCGATAAATATTATGAGCAAGCCCATATAGACAGAGTATGAAAATAAAATTGCAGACACCAAAATAAAAATAACCCGTCAATCCAAGAGATGAATTGACAGGTCATAAATAAATAAGATGGTAAACAAGCGACACTAGGATGTCAACGCTTTAACAGCCTTATATCACTAAAAATAATCCCTGATTTAACAGTCGTACTTAGCCTTTGTGCATTCTTTATACATGACCAATATACTAATACAGCTATTTCAGTAATCATATTTTTATATAGCTATAAAGATTCAGGTAAATCCTGTACCAGTGCTTGGTAGCCAATCAACGTATTATTGGCATCGAATGCTTGTACTACGATTGCATAATTGGTTGAAGTGTTTGGAATAATAGGCGTGAACTGTGTCTCAAGGTTGCTCAATACTAGGTTTTGCACATAGCCGTTCGCCCCAGCTTCTGCTTTATTAACATCAATTTGGCTGACCAATACGTGTCTTGTGTTGATAGGGTTCTGCCAAGTAACAATTTTCTGATTACCGTTTCCGCTGGCATCTAGATTCATTTTTCCAAGGCTGTAATCTAGTGGATAGGTCTTAAAGTTAGAGCGATCACTGATGGTATAAGTAACATTGCAGTTTTTTTCGCTACTGGTTAGTTGTTTACCGCCGAGGCCATCCTGATACTCAAAGCTACCTTTCCATGGTGTGCCAGCTTCTTTTTCCTCAAAGCTCCCTGCAAAAGTGGTCAATAAGTTTGGCGTCTCTATGCCCAAATCATTGACATACTTAATATCCAAAAACTCTAGCGTATCAAGACTACCTGTTACTTTGCCCGCGATATAGTTGTCTACTTTAATCGCTGAATTGATGCCTAAAATATTGTTTTCTTGGCAGGCTTGTTGCTGATAACTAAAGCTGCCATCGACACTGCCAGCACCATCCTTACTGATGTCAAAATAGACAGCGCCGATATCGATATCATTGTTATCACCGTCATCAATTTCAACGAAGTGTCCGACATATAAGCCGCCGCGACCACCTTCTGGTGTTAGCTTGTCTAAGAAGTTATCAAGCGACTCTTCTGGCAAAAATACTGACTCTAAAATCTCAGCCATGCTCTTTTCATCATCGCTCAGTTTGTCCTCTACTTCTTTGTACTTTTCTTTGACCTTGTCTTCCACACGATCATATTCGTCTTTTACCTGATCTTCTACACGGTCATATTCCTCTTTAACTTTATCTCCATCACTGCCGCAGGCACTGAGAGTTAGACTGAATATGCTGACGGTTAATACAGATAATAATAGCTTTGGTGCGCTCATGAGTGCGTCCTGATGATGTATGGTTGGCAGTTACACAGACAATTTCAAATTGTCTTAAGTACAAATAAATTCGTTACTGTCCGTAAATATAGCAAACTTTCTATCGATACCGCAGGAATAAGTGTTCATTGATGACATAAAAATTCTTACTCAATCGTTACGTATAAAGGGTATTTTCAATCTGGCAATAAAGTAAGTGTCTCAGCCAGATTCATAATGGCTTGCCAGTGTTTGGGCTCTAGAGGGATAACCGTCAGTTGCTGACAGCCTTTTCGGAGTAATAGTGAGTCCTCCAATGGCGGTAAATACTTGAGCTCTGATAGGGGCAGTACATCAGTAAATGCTTGATCAAAGGCAACGTCTACCATATACCAGCGTGGCTCCTCCTCAGTGGCAATAGGATCATAATGCCGATGTTCGGGATGGAACTGACTGGGGTCAGGGTAGCCAGCCTTGTGTACTGTCATGATACCGGCCACACCGGATGGTTTGGCACTAGAGTGGTAAAAGAATACCTTGTCACCGACCTTCATATCATCGCGCATAAAGTTACGCGCTCTATAATTGCGCACCCCATCCCAACTGTCAGTGCCTAGGCGTTTTAAATCATCGATACCAAAATAGGCAGGGTTAGACTTCATAAGCCAATAAGCCATGGCGTTATCCTTTTGTTATAATTGAGGGTTTGCTATCAATCAATATTCAAATTTTTCTGAACAGGGTCTTAAGAGGATTATTTAGGGTGTTTTATAGGGTGTTTTATAGGGTGGATTTTCATAGAATCATAATTGATAGCATTATAGTGTTTTTTCCGTAAGCCATTTACTTCAACATCCGTTTTTGTAAATGGTCATCATTGATGATTTTATCAACACTGTGCTTTTCTTTATGGTATCTAGCCGTTATCCTAGCGCTACTTTCTGCCAATTACAGCAGCTAGTGGTTTTTATGGCTTCTTATACGTATCCTGTTGTGCGTATTTTCTTATACCGTACCATCGTTATGTCAAATTATAGATACCATTGTTATGTCAAATATCAAATCAGTTAAATTTTCCAATGATAGCAGTGCCCATAAGACCCTGCCTAAAAATATACCTAACAATGTGCATGGGCTAGAGGTAGGGGATATCCCGTTAGCGCTCTATATACATATTCCTTGGTGCGTGAAAAAATGTCCTTATTGCGACTTTAACTCACATGAGCTGCCATCGGGCATGCAACTATCGATGTATGACGAGTATGTAGATGCGCTGTTATTAGATGCTGCAATGCAGCATCCATTAACCCAAGGGCGAGAAATCAGCTCGATTTTCATCGGTGGAGGTACGCCTTCATTATTGCCCATTGAGCAATATCAACGACTGTTTACCGGTTTGCGTCAAATTCTTACATTCGCTGATGACATCGAAGTGACGATGGAGGCCAACCCCGGGACGCTTGAACATGCGCCTTTTGCGCAGTATCTAGACGTGGGTATCAATCGTCTGTCAATTGGTGTACAAAGCTTTGCTGCTGATAAGCTAACAACGCTCGGGCGCATCCATGACCCTGTTCAAGCATTGTCTGCTATTCATGCTGCTCGAGCCGCTGGTTTTGAGCGGGTTAATGTGGATTTGATGCATGGGCTACCACAACAAAATATGAATGAGGCGTTAGATGATATTCAGATGGCGCATTATGCTGGTGCAACACATATCTCTTGGTATCAATTAACGATTGAGCCCAACACGGTATTTTTCCGTAGCCAGCCCATATTGCCAGATGAAGATAACTTAGCTGACATTGAGCAGGCAGGTCAGTCACTATTACAGCAGCTAGGCTATACAAATTATGAAGTATCTGCTTGGTCAGGTAATCATGATAAGCCATGCCGCCACAATGTTAACTATTGGCAGTTCGGTGACTATCTAGCGATTGGCGCAGGTGCACATGGCAAAGTAACGGTTGCTCCTAAGTCATTAGGTGTCGATAAGTCATCAGATGCTAATAAGGCATTAAATTCTAATGAAGTAAGTAAATTAGATAAGAGTCACTCTCACTCTCAAGCACTATCTACAAATGCGATTCTTAATCATGATTTATTAGCAGAATCAGGCATCTATCGTTTCAGTAAGTCGCGATTGCCGAAAGATTATTTAAATTATCAAAACGTTAATGAATTGTCGACTATTGGCCGAAGCGCACCAAAAATGGTCGGCTGGCAAGCCGTAGCTAGTGATGAGTTGGTCAGTGAGTTTATGCTAAATGCGCTACGACTGCACGATGGCGTCGCATGGTCATTATTTACCGCAAGGACAGGGCTAGGTTATGACGATATTGCGCGACAAGTAGATGCGCTGGTGGCTCAAGGGTTATTGATGGACAATGCTGAGCGCTTACAGCCGACGCTATTAGGACAGCGTTATCTTAATCAGATATTAAGAGCGTTCTTATAAATTGAGATTTTAAGTAGTTTCTAAAAGTAAAAATAGAAGGTGTAATGGACAAAATTCATGCTAAAAAGTAGAAGGTAGTCGCTAATGGACATAATTCATGCTATTTGAGTGACTTTGACCCTAAAAAGCCTTTAATAAACCGCAGCTTACGCTGCTCATTTAGACCGTGATGACTGTGTAATTGTCGCTTTAACTCACTGAATAACCCTTCAAGAGAATTGGTGGTATTTGGTATGTCTAAGTGCTTATATTCTTGATAAGTGAATAGCCAATCATTATTGACTCGTAAACTACGATAAGCGCTTCTAAGACGCTTATGCGTGTACCACGTTCTACTGTTATCGTCATTGGTACTACGCTCATTAAGATAATCTTCATGAGTCAAATACCAATAATCTAAGTGCTCTATGAAGTCAGCTTTATTAAGCTGTGTTAAGCTGTGTTAAGTTTAAAGTGAGCCGTCTAAGCTCAATACTTGCGATATTCTTAGGGCGACGAGTTAAATAGCGAGTCACTATTTGCACTTGATGGAACTGGCACATCTGGCAAGGGGTTCGGGTGAATAACGTTCTAAGCCCTCGTCTACCATCACAGGTAATGCTTTGTATATCAACGCCTAACGATGCTAAGTGATCAATCCCTTGCTTATAGGCGCTATTGGTTTCATGGCTGACTATCGCGTAATAAAGAACGGCTTTAGTGGTGTTGTCCATAAAAACCATTAAACCAAATTTGCGACCGAAGTAAGTGGTGTCCATGATGATATTAGCAGTCTTAGGACGTTTAACTGGATACTCAATACTGACTTTATCTAAGCGCCTTTGAATGGTTTTAAGACTACAGTGATACTTATCAGCCAGTTGTTGGTAGGTCTGTTTACCTTGCGTATATTCATTCCAAAGGGTTTGATTATTGAGTCTGATGCCACCTAAAAACTGCCGTCTGCAAGCTAGACATTGATACTGTTGTTTGCCTAGCTTGCGTCCATTCTTTTTGATGTGTTTATCACTACAAAAAGGGCAGTTTTTTGATTCATGGCGTTGATTCCTTGCAAATATAGACAGTATATAGCGTTAGACCCTACGCCAGCATGAATTTTGTCCATTACACCAAATAGAACGATATAAAAGGGATATGACGTATGACAGAATTCAGGCTTAAAAAAAGGCTTATCAAATAAATGATAAGCCCTTCAAGAAATCTATAAAATCAGTAATTAGATTTTGTTTTGTACGTCTTGTGCGCCGCCAGTAACAGCATCACCAGCGCTTGATACGTCTTGGCCTAGACCTTTAAACGTGTTGCAACCAGTTAGAACAAACATAGCAGTCAAAGATGCGATAATTACTTTTTTCATAATAGTATCCTCAAGATAAATCGATTTTTATAAATAATAACAGTGACGCTAAGCAGTATGCTATGGCCTCACTGAGTGGTTACTGGATAAGAGAATAATGTGTAGAGATTATCTCGCTATCCGTTAGAGACATCATAGTGAAAGTTAAAAACGGTGCACAGTATCAAAATGTAATTATTGGCAGTAAACTGTAACTTTTGATTACTTATTTAAGATAATTACTGAGATAAATAAATAGATAAAGAATAAGCATCAATCAATGACGGAGTTATCATGACCATTCATATCGTGTTGGTAAGCCCTAAAATGCCTAGCAATACAGGCAATATTATTCGTTTGTGTGCTAATACTGGCGCGCAGCTGCATTTAGTTAGACCTTTGGGGTTTGAGCTTGATGATAAGAAGCTACGCCGCGCAGGATTGGATTATCATGAGTACGCGCATTTGCAAGTTCATGATGACTGGACAGCAGCAAAACAAGCACTGCACGCTGCAGACTGTCATGTGATTACCGCATTGACCACCAAACTGAGCAAGCCATTCTATGAGTACGACTTTGGTGGTCAGCCAGTTGCGGACAAGACAGAGAGGGGGCAGCAGACTGCCAATCAGCGACCTAATGAGATGCCAAATATCGCGTTGGTATTTGGCTCTGAGACGGCAGGACTGGCAGATGAGATACGGGAGGATATTGGCGCTGAGCACTGGTTAAGACTGCCCATGCTGGCGGACTCACGCAGCTTGAATTTATCCAACAGCGTGGCGATATGTCTCTATGAGATTTGGCGTCAGCAAGGGTTTGCAGGTGATGAGGGTCGTAGTATTGGTTATGAGACTTTGACGGTTTATGACCCAAAATAGGTCTGTTTATTAAATAGCATTATAAGCAGTTAGGGGGTTTTGGTAGGCCTGCAAGTCGATTGACATGACGGGCTACCAAACCGGTCTTAAATAACTGCTGCAACTTCTGATTACTCATATCGTGTTCGGGTAAGGTTTTTTGTAGCCATTTAATCAGTGGGCGCGTCGCTGGTGCGTGATTGAACTTATCAAAAAAAGCGCGCACTTGCTGCAAAACCTGCAAATGCTCCTCTTCTAAATGCACCTCTAAAGTATCGGCCAGTTGCTGGGCGATGGCAGGTGTCCAAATAGCATGGTCACACAGATGACCGTCTTGATCTAATTCTAGGGTAGATAATGCTACAACAGACGTACCTGTACTCTCATTGCTTATATTGTCTTTACTCATATTGTCATTATTCATAAGGTAATGGTCACCACTTTATCAAATCCAGTGCTACTAACACCAGTGTTCTGAGTCAGAGCTACCCACTCCTCATCTGTTAACAGTGCACTTAACTTAGTGTCTAAATCCAGTTTGCCAGAGGTATTGGCTGTCAGTTGTGCGACATCATCAGCCAGTGCATAAATGGCAGCAACGCCTTCTATATCGCTATCGGGCAAGTAAGCATTGAGCCAATCGACAAAAGCGACCGTTGTTCCTAGTAATACAATGCTGTCACCGAGACGCCAAGTGCGAGACATCTCTTCGGTGCTGCGTCTGAGTGTATCCATGGTGCTATGTAATTGATATAAAGTTGCCATAATGTTGTCCGAATCATATTTGATGGCTTGCGCTTATTAGCAAAAATAAAACCAAATAAAAAGCTAAGCCAGTATTTGTCTGATTAATTCGTATGAATTAAAAAGTGTCTGACCAATCAAAAGGTCAGTATCTGGTCAAAATCTGCTGCGTTAATCACTTCTGGTATCAGCGTCAATTGAGAGGATAAGTCAACAGGTAGCATACCCGTGACCCAACCGCTAAAGACATCATCAGGTAGCCACGCCGCTGGCATGTCATATAACTCAAGTGACTGAATCATACCGTGTAAACGCGAATCGGTCTGCATCAATAAACCAAAGACCGGCGCATCCAAATACAATTGCACCTCATGACCAAAGGTTGCCAGCGTTAGTGCCAGTGCACAGCCCTCATAACTGGCTATTTCAGTCGGTGTATGTAGCTGAATTAATAATTTCATGGGTAATTCCTAATCGTATCTATCACTGACTGTTGTCATTACGTCGTACGTATTTTCAAAGTCACCGTTCATTAAGGATGTACAGGTAATCAAGGCGCGCTTAATGTTTTAAAGGTGTTTAAATTTTAAAGGAGCATCGCTAAAATTGCATTAGACGACAGTCATCTTGCATCATCATCGCCAGCTCACTAAGACCTACCAGCGTAAACCCTGTAGCCAGGTTGTCACCATTTAGCTGATGGCGTGTACTGTTATCCGTGTCACTAATGCCGCGACTGAGTGCAGTACTGACACAGACAGGCAGTGGCATATGATACTGCTCAGCCAGTTTTTGCCATTCTTTGGTTAAATCAGGCTGTTCTGCTGACTGCCAACGCAAACTATTGGCAGTATGAGCGCCGTCTCCATAAAAAAACACGTTTAAGGGTGTATTTTGATTGCCAATGTCTGTTTGAGAAGTGCTTTGCAGGTAAGCACGCGCATAACGCAGCGCTAAATGGGCAAGCGGATGACTGGGGTCAGCAGTTACTAAGAGCAGTGGAGTAGTGGTTGTCATAGGAGGTCTTATCAATCGTCTGTGCTAAAGGTGTTTATGCTACCATAAAGCGCTTAAAAGCAAATAGAATCACTGTCAATAAATGAGGTTCTGTACCAAATATTGGCATATTATGCGCCAAATACCGATGTATTCACCACAATTATTGGATGCTGTGACTGCCTCGTAAGAAAAAACAATAAACTTATAGGCTAGGTTCACGTAGTCTTAGCACTCTATGCAAGGAGTTTCATTCCCTATGTTACCTGCTATGTCCTTACGCTCAACTCATGGTACAGACTGTCAGCCGACAGCAGAACAGCTGCAAGTATTGCAGACGGCAAGTGAGTTTGCTTATCAGATTTGGGAGAGCCGGACTGTCTCATGTCAGACATTTTTACGTAGCTATCCGTTGGATCAAACCTTAACACGTCAGCAAATTGATGATTTGATTCAAGACTATACATTGGATGATAATTATCAACTCGCTGATGAAACAAAAGTCATGAGCGGCCTTCGTCATCTACGTACGCTGCTGATGATGCGCTGGATTTGGCAAGATGCCTTACAGCTGATAGCGCTTGAGCAGTTGACCGACGAGCTGTCGGAATTTGCCGATGGTTGTATATCCTTTGCCAAAGACTATACCTATCAGCATCTAACCAAGCAGTATGGTGAACCAACCTTTATTAATGATCAAGGCAATGTACAAATAGATGACATGGCGATTATGGCCATGGGTAAGCTTGGTGCTCACGAGCTCAACTTATCAAGCGATATCGATCTTATCTTTGTACATCAAGCGCGCGGTGAAACCAATGGTGACAAAGCCAAGGGCACACGCAGCATAGACAATAAGCGGTTTATGACTCGGCTGGGCCAAGGCATTATTAAATTACTCGATAACAAGACAGCCGATGGCTTTGTGTTTCGTGTCGATATGCGTCTGCGCCCATGGGGAGATGGTAGTGACTTGGCTATCCATTTGTCAGCGCTGCAAAAGTATTTTTCATTACATGGCCGAGCATGGGAGCGTTTTGCTTGGCTCAAAGCACGTGTGGTTGGGAACATAGAGCAGCCGTTCTATGAGGAGATACAAGCGCTCATCAAACCATTTGTTTTTCGCTATTATGTGGATTACAGTGCGTTTTCGGCACTCAGAGAGATGAAGTCTCTGATTCAAAACCAAGTGGCACAGCGTGAAGACTTGGACAATATCAAGCTTGGCGCAGGCGGTATCAGAGATATTGAATTTATCGTACAAGCCTTTCAGTTAATTTATGGCGGTAGACATCCACAGCTACAGGTTAAAGCTTGTCTGCAAGCGATGCAGGCATTGTATAAGCTGGAGTATTTAGAGCCTGCAACATATGAGCAGCTACAAGCGGCCTATCGGTTTTTACGCCGGCTTGAACACGCCATTCAAGCAATCAATGACCAACAGACTCAGCGTCTACCACATGATCCGCAGTGGCAACATAACTTGGCTATTACCCTTGGCTTTGAGGATTGGGATGGGTTGCTTGGTACCCTCAATCATCACCGAGACAATGTCAATGTGCCATTTGAGCGAATGGTCACTGAGCGACAGATACCCGATCATGAAGATACCGACCTTGAGCCTGAGCATCTGACAGAGCAGATTGCGCGGTTAAATGATGTATTAACAGAAGAAAATCGTGAGCTGTTACAGAGCTTTTGGCAATCAAAAATGGTCGCTAATTTGAGCGATGAGGCTCGTGAACGTTTAGACGATGCCTATCCTGTCATTGTTCATGCGTTACTTGCTCATCAAGAGCAGCAGCAACTGGCAAATACAGCATTACCGCGCCTTATTACTTTGCTCGAAGCGATTTGTCGTCGTTCTATCTACTTGGTGATGATTGCTGAAAACCCTAATGCCACCATTGAGCTGATTCCGATGTTATCCGCCAGTCCTTGGATTGCCAAGGAGTTGGCACATTATCCTGTGCTACTAGATACGTTTTTACAGCAGCGCTATCGTCATCTGCCGGACAAGCTCGAGCTGCGTGATATTTTGCGTCAACAGTTATTGCGGGTAGAGCCCAATGACGAAGAAGAGCTGCTCAGTGTATTGCGACTGTTCAAAAAGAACCAAGTATTGGCTGTCGCCGCCAGCGACGTATTGGCTGAACGTCCGATTATGAAGGTGTCAGACTCTCTAACTTATATAGCAGCAGTGGTGTTGGAAGCGGCGCTAGAGCGAGCATTTGCAGAGATTGTCAAACGCTATGGCTATCCCATTGGACAAGATGGCGATCCTGTAACCGAAGCGGACTGCGGCTTTGCTATCATTGGTTATGGCAAACTTGGCGGGCTAGAATTGTCATATTCATCAGACTTAGATTTGGTGTTTTTACATAAGATAAAAGAGCAGGGCATGACCACAGGTGAAAAGTCCGTCAGTGGTATGAAGTTTGCGGCGCGCTTGGTACAAAAGCTGATGAACTATCTCAACACCCAAACTCGAGATGGTCGCGCTTATGAGATTGACATGCGTCTACGTCCTTCGGGGAATGCTGGCATGATGGTGGTATCTTGTCATGCCTTTGAAACCTATCAGATGGATAAGGCATGGTCGTGGGAGCATCAGGCATTGGTACGGGCACGGGCGATTTGCGGTGACAGACGCGTAACAGCACGCTTTTGTGATATCCGCCGAGATGTACTGGCACTACCGCGTACCATAGAGCAGGTACGTACTGAGGTCACCAGTATGCGTATCAAGATGCAAAAACATCTAGGGACCAGTCAATGGCAACAGCAAGCAGGTAAGTTTCATCTCAAGCAAGACGCCGGCGGGATAATTGACATTGAGTTTTTGGCGCAATTTGCAGTATTGGCTTATTCGCATGAGCATCGAAGCTTGACCAAATGGAGTGACAACGTCCGTATTTTTGAAGAAGTGGCGCTGCTTGGCATTTGGGAAGAGCAAGTCTGCCAAGACTTAACCGATGCCTATCTCAGAATTCGTGCGGCTACCCATCAGTTGGCATTGTCAGAGCAGTCACTATTGGTGGACGAATCACTATGGAAAAAGACACGCACGCTGGTACAAGACCAGTGGCAGCATCTCATGGGTGTTGACTCAGAATAGCATTCATAAAACCTCGAAGATAATAATGTTTTAGCGCGACCGACAATCGGTCAGCTTTATATAGGATTGGTTATACAAATAATGACCTACTAGGGGACAACTAAAATATTTGGTGGTGTATCAAAAAGTATGCTGGAGTAATAAAGGGAGGGTGACAGTCAAAGCAAGATGATATATTTGAGGTTATGAAGACACAAATACAGATCAATTGCCCCGACTGTCACAGTCCCAGTT
>NZ_JASDCF010000069.1 GCF_030408035.1 Psychrobacter sp. APC 3426 | reverse complement strand
GGTGGTGTATCAAAAAGTATGCTGGAGTAATAAAGGGAGGGTGACAGTCAAAGCAAGATGATATATTTGAGGTTATGAAGACACAAATACAGATCAATTGCCCCGACTGTCACAGTCCCAGTTTAAAGAAAAATGGCATAAAAAGCTATGGCAAGCAGAACTACCAATGCAAGGACTGCAAACGCCAATTTATTGGCGATCATGCGGTAACCTATAACGGCTGTCACTCTAGAATAGAAGATCTCATACGACTGATGACTGTCCGAGGTTGTGGTGTTAGAGACATAGCCGTTATAGCCAAGGTTAGCATTGGTAAAGTACTTGGCACCATAGGCTCATCTGTTTATAAGATCGCGCCTAAGAAGCGATATTATGAACGCTTAGAGGTTGATGAGTTCTGGACTTACGTGTATCGCAAGAAGCGTAAAGTCTGGCTCATCTACGCTTATGACCGTGCTACTAATGAGATTGTCGCTTATGTCTGGGGCAAACGTGACCTAAAAACGGCTAAGAAGTTAAGAGCACGTTTAAAGCAGCTTACAGTCAGCTATGGCTCGATTAGCATGGACAACTGGGACAGTTTTATAACCGCCTTTAAAAGTGATAACAAACGAATTGGCAAACAGCATACGGTAGGCATTGAAGGCAATAACTGCCGTCTTAGACACCGATT
>NZ_JASDCF010000068.1 GCF_030408035.1 Psychrobacter sp. APC 3426 | reverse complement strand
AATCGGTGTCTAAGACGGCAGTTATTGCCTTCAATGCCTACCGTATGCTGTTTGCCAATTCGTTTGTTATCACTTTTAAAGGCGGTTATAAAACTGTCCCAGTTGTCCATGCTAATCGAGCCATAGCTGACTGTAAGCTGCTTTAAACGTGCTCTTAACTTCTTAGCCGTTTTTAGGTCACGTTTGCCCCAGACATAAGCGACAATCTCATTAGTAGCACGGTCATAAGCGTAGATGAGCCAGACTTTACGCTTCTTGCGATACACGTAAGTCCAGAACTCATCAACCTCTAAGCGTTCATAATATCGCTTCTTAGGCGCGATCTTATAAACAGATGAGCCTATGGTGCCAAGTACTTTACCAATGCTAACCTTGGCTATAACGGCTATGTCTCTAACACCACAACCTCGGACAGTCATCAGTCGTATGAGATCTTCTATTCTAGAGTGACAGCCGTTATAGGTTACCGCATGATCGCCAATAAATTGGCGTTTGCAGTCCTTGCATTGGTAGTTCTGCTTGCCATAGCTTTTTATGCCATGTATCGAAAAACTGGGACTGTGACAGTCGGGGCAATTGATCTGTATTTGTGTCTTCATAACCTCAAATATATCATCTTGCTTTGACTGTCACCCTCCCTTTATTACTCCAGCATACTTTTTGATACACCACCA
>NZ_JASDCF010000067.1 GCF_030408035.1 Psychrobacter sp. APC 3426 | reverse complement strand
GTTTATGAGAAGTCAGATACTGCAAGTATCTGACTTTTTCTTTGAGAGTTATATCCTATATTTCTATGGACTTGGTTCGGTGTTAGCATATTTAAACTCAAATGCGGTCGCCTCTCATTATAGATATGAATAGACTCTTTAATCAGTACTTTCAATTCGTTAAAGGTATTACACTCGTACAGCAGGAACTCATACTTTAGTATGCCATTGATTCTTTCAGCCAAGGCATTTTGGTAGCAATCATAGCCATCCGTCATTGATGGAACTATTTTATAGGCCTGTAGCGCCTCTTGGTATAGCTCGGAGCAGTACTGTAGCCCTCTGTCTGAATGATGAATAGCAGTATGATCATAGCAGCGGTTAGACTGCACCATCTTTAATGCTTTGACCACACTGCAAGCTCTCATATCCTCACTTAAATGATAGCCCATAATATGTCTTGAATAAGCATCTGTCACCAGTGATAAATAGTGAGTACCCTCACCAGACTTTACGTAGGTGATGTCTGCCACGAGTACTTGCTCTGGCATGAAAGGTTGGTTTTGATTATCCTTTAACAAATTAGGATGTTTCTTGAGCCAGTGCTTACTGTTAGTCGTCTTAGTATAGCTACGTTTGGGTTTCACCAGTAAGTCATTTGTCCGTAAGTAATCAAAGAAGCCATCTCGTCCTAGTTTAATACCCGCATCTATAAGCTTAGGTTTGATCAGGTAGTACA
>NZ_JASDCF010000066.1 GCF_030408035.1 Psychrobacter sp. APC 3426 | reverse complement strand
TTGGCCAGTATTTTCTGTTCTCGCGCAAGCTTATGTTGCAGCTTAGATAAAAAGGTAGGATTGGCAACTTTGCTGCCATCTGATAGGACGATAAAGTCAGTCAGTCCTAAGTCAATGCCTATTCTTGAGTGAGTTTTTAGCAACGGCTCTACGATAGTTTCAACCAGTAAGCTGGCATAGTACTTGCCTGATGGGGTGCGGCTGATGGTCGCTGATTTTATTAAGCCATTTACCTTGCTTGGAAATTTAGCGATGATATGACCAATCTTAGGCAGTTTGACAGTGCTGTCTGTGATCGCCACTGTGCCCTTTTGGTTATTGGTCGTATAACTATCCTTAATTCCTTTTTTCTTGAATTTTGGGAAGCCTAAACCTTTGAAGAATTTACTATAAGCGGCTCTTAGGTTTTGCTGTACGTTAGCCAGTGCCAGACTATCGACTTCTTTAAGCCATTCAAATTCTTTTTTATAGTGAGCAGGAGTATTTTTTAATTCGGTCTTATGCTCGTTGTAATGGTCTATTTTGTCACTAAGCATCCTATTCCAAATAAAGCGTGTGCAGCCGAATGATTTGGCAAAGAATACTTGCTGACCCTCATTAGGGTATAATCTTACTTTATGGGCTTTTAGGATTTGCTTGGTCATAAGGAGCTTGTTGTTAATTGGCGTTGTAATTATTAATTATAATACCATAGGGAGTAAGGGTAGTTATCAATAACGCATTCATCCCACTACTTTAGAAGTAGGGGATTTCTGCGCTGAAA
>NZ_JASDCF010000065.1 GCF_030408035.1 Psychrobacter sp. APC 3426 | reverse complement strand
GCCGCTATCGCAACCGTAGCAGCAATCACCTCTGGTGGCGAAGCCAAAGACTACGCGTCAATTGACTCAGCCCCAGAAGAAAAAGCACGTGGCATCACCATCAACACCTCACACGTAGAATATGACACCGCTGATCGTCACTACGCACACGTTGATTGCCCAGGTCACGCCGATTACGTTAAAAACATGATCACTGGTGCCGCTCAAATGGACGGCGCAATCCTAGTTGTATCAGCAACTGACGGCCCAATGCCACAAACTCGTGAGCACATCCTGCTATCACGTCAGGTTGGCGTACCGTACATCATCGTATTCATGAACAAATGTGACCTTGTTGATGACGAAGAATTGCTTGAACTAGTAGAAATGGAAGTTCGTGAACTTCTTAACGACTACGACTTCCCAGGTGACGACACCCCAATCGTAAAAGGTTCAGCCACCCAAGCCCTTAAAGGCGACGAAGGCAAATATGGCCAACCAGCCGTAGTAGAACTACTAGGTATCCTAGACACCTACATCCCAGAGCCAGAGCGTGACATCGACAAAGCATTCCTAATGCCAATCGAAGACGTATTCTCAATCTCAGGTCGTGGTACCGTAGTAACTGGTCGTGTTGAATCAGGTATCGTACGTGTTGGTGACGAAATTGAAATCGTTGGTATCCGTGACACGCAAAAAACCACCTGTACTGGTGTAGAGATGTTCCGTAAACTGCTTGACGAAGGTCGTGCAGGCGAAAACTGTGGCGTACTACTACGTGGTACTAAGCGTGAAGACGTACAACGTGGCCAAGTACTAGC
>NZ_JASDCF010000064.1 GCF_030408035.1 Psychrobacter sp. APC 3426 | reverse complement strand
TATAGCTAAGCACACCTAAAAGTGTTATAAATTAATTATCAAACCCAATTGTTATTATAAAGACCATGACTTACTCACTAGATTTTCGTATGCAAGTTCTTAAAAGCTTAGACGAGGGTATGACCTTTGCCGAGGCAGCTGAGTTTTACAATCTGAGCCCAACCACTATACAGAACTGGAAGAGACGTGTTCATAGTAAAACAACCAGGCAAACCAAACCCTATAAAATACCAGATGACGTGCTACTTAATGATGTTCAAGAACATCCCGATGATTACCAGTATGAGCGAGCTCGTCGTCTAAACTGTAGTAAAACAGGCATTTATCATGCCCTAAAGCGACTTGGCATCAGTCAAAAAAAAGACCTTAGAACACCCAAAAGCCTGTCCGATCAAAAGAGCGATATACCACAGTAAGCTTGATAACTTTAAACAACAAGGCTATCCCATCGTCTATATATACGCGCGCGGCTTTGAGCACGAGACCATTCGCTCTCATGGTTATGCACCGATTGGTAAACCCTGTATCGATAGTTACAACTGGCAAGGTAAAAAGCGAACCAACGTTATCGGTGCTCTATATGAAAAGATGCTGTTTGCACTAGATTACTTTGAGACAAACATCAACAGCATCGTTTTCTATCACTGGTGCAAACACAAGCTAATCCCAAGTCTTAAAACCAAATGCGTGATTGTGATGGATAATGCCAGATTTCATAAGAATAAACGCATTCAAAAGCTACTGAACAGGCATGGTCATCGTATTCTTTGGCTACCGCCGTACAGCCCTGATCTGAACCCTATCGAGAAAAAATGGGCTCAGGT
>NZ_JASDCF010000063.1 GCF_030408035.1 Psychrobacter sp. APC 3426 | reverse complement strand
AGACCTCTTGCAAAAGTAGTTGTAAGACACAACGTATATTATTGAACTCTACTTACTTAATAGATATGCCAAACATAGATAAGCTACTCAAACAAAGTGACGCTGGTTTTAAACGCTACACTGGCATTCATAAAGCGACCTTTTATGACATGCTTGAGCATGAAGCATCTAAGACCAAATCAGGTAGACCAAGTGTGCTTAGTATTGAGGCTCAAATATTACTGGCCCTGACTTATTGGCGTGAATACCGCACGCTTTATCATATCAGTATGGACTTTGGTATTCATGAGTCTTCTGCTAGCCGTATCATTCGTAAATTAGAAGACACACTGATTGACTCTGGCAAGTTTGAATTGCCTAAAAAGCTGCCTAGTCGTGTCGATGAGGACATCAATTGGTCAGTCGTCATTGTCGATGCCACCGAAACCCCAATTGAGCGTCCAAAAAAAACCAAAGAGACTACTACAGCGGTAAGAAAAAACAACACACCTTAAAAGCGCAGGTTATCGTTCATTGGCAAACCGGTTTGATACTTGATGTGCAAACCTGTAAAGGGTCAATCCACGATTTTAAGCTGTATAAAGATACTTGTCCTGATTGGTTACCTGAGAATACTAACTATCTAGCAGACAGTGGTTATCAAGGGTTAGCAAAGCTACATAACCAAACTTTCACACCATTTAAGAAACCTCGTGGTGGTCAGTTATTGGAGATATGCAAACAGGCCAATCACTATCTGGCAAAGTTCCGTATTGTGGTTGAGCACAAAATAGGCTTAATCAAGTTGTTTAAAATCGTGGCTCATAAATATCGCAACCGTCGTCAGCGCTATGATCTTAGAATGAAGCTGTTTGCTGGTATCATTAATTCCGAGCTTAAA
>NZ_JASDCF010000062.1 GCF_030408035.1 Psychrobacter sp. APC 3426 | reverse complement strand
TTACGAATCAATCGATGAGACAAATGCCATAAATCTCTTGCTCGTACCTTTTGTATATTAAATCGTTCTGATAGCTGACCAATGACTGTTTCAACGATACGGCGGGCTTTCATTAGCCGCCTTACCACAGGTTTGGGTCTATCCTCTTTCATGTTGGCTCTGAGTGGCGTTTGTAAATCCACGCCTTGAGCGTCGTAGTACGATGTCAGACTCGGGCTGATATACCCTTTATCAGCGCCAAGTAGCCCATGAATATGAGTGGTGATTTCTGGGGCAACCGCTCTTTCATCAACATTGGCAGGAGCAAAGGTAAAGCCTTTAATCATGCCCGATAAGTTAACAAGCAAATGGCCTTCAAAGCCATAGTATCTCTCTTGCTTAGCCGCACAGTAGCTAAAAGCCGCTAAGTCTTGATAGTTTTTATGCCGATAAGCGCGTCCATAATGACAGACGGGTATCGGAAAACCATCCATAAAATGGATGTTGTCACGGCCTTCAATTTGACTGACTTTATCTTGTATCTGCTGTTTGACTTGCCACAGATTGGCGCAGTGCTTTGCGAAGTTAGGGTATGAGCCGATGGCTGGAAACCAGTCTTGCCAATGCTGGGTAAAGTATTGCCAAATTTGTTTGTCTTGATCAAGGTGTAAAAATTCACCGACCATCTCCATGCAAATAACCTCAGGATCACTTAGCTTTGGCGCGTAACCTGCACTTCGCAAGGGTTTGGTGACGACTATTTTGTAATATTGCTCTACCATTAAATAGATATTGATGATAAATTCGTCTATGGGCATCTCACAACTCCATTGTATTCTTGGTCGAAAACAATAGATTAGTGAGGTGCTCTTCTTTTTTCAATCACTTTCGAAGTTGAGAGTGGGGT
>NZ_JASDCF010000061.1 GCF_030408035.1 Psychrobacter sp. APC 3426 | reverse complement strand
TTTAAGCTCGGAATTAATGATACCAGCAAACAGCTTCATTCTAAGATCATAGCGCTGACGACGGTTGCGATATTTATGAGCCACGATTTTAAACAACTTGATTAAGCCTATTTTGTGCTCAACCACAATACGGAACTTTGCCAGATAGTGATTGGCCTGTTTGCATATCTCCAATAACTGACCACCACGAGGTTTCTTAAATGGTGTGAAAGTTTGGTTATGTAGCTTTGCTAACCCTTGATAACCACTGTCTGCTAGATAGTTAGTATTCTCAGGTAACCAATCAGGACAAGTATCTTTATACAGCTTAAAATCGTGGATTGACCCTTTACAGGTTTGCACATCAAGTATCAAACCGGTTTGCCAATGAACGATAACCTGCGCTTTTAAGGTGTGTTGTTTTTTCTTACCGCTGTAGTAGTCTCTTTGGTTTTTTTTGGACGCTCAATTGGGGTTTCGGTGGCATCGACAATGACGACTGACCAATTGATGTCCTCATCGACACGACTAGGCAGCTTTTTAGGCAATTCAAACTTGCCAGAGTCAATCAGTGTGTCTTCTAATTTACGAATGATACGGCTAGCAGAAGACTCATGAATACCAAAGTCCATACTGATATGATAAAGCGTGCGGTATTCACGCCAATAAGTCAGGGCTAGTAGTATCTGCTCCTTAAGACTGAGCACGCTTGGTCTACCTGATTTGGTCTTTTGGGTTTCATGCTGCTGCATGGCTTCAAGCATTTCATAAAAGGTCGCTTTATGAATACCTGTATAGCGTTTGAAGCCTGCGTTATTTTGTTCGAGTAGCTTATCTATGTTTGGCATATCTATTAAGTAAGTAGAGTTCAATAATATACGTTGCGTCTTACAACTACTTTTGCAAGAGGTCTA
>NZ_JASDCF010000060.1 GCF_030408035.1 Psychrobacter sp. APC 3426 | reverse complement strand
ATAACAAGTTTTTCAAGCAAGGCGCAGGCTTCCCAAAATTCAAGAAAAAAGGAATTAAGGATAGTTATACGACCAACAACCAAAAGGGCACAGTGGCGATCACAGACAGCACTGTCAAACTGCCTAAAATTGGTCACATCAACGCTAGATTCCCAAGCAAGGTAAATGGCTTAATTAAGTCAGCGACCATCAGCCGCACCCCATCAGGCAAGTACTATGCCAGTCTATTGGTTGAAACCATTGTTAATGAATTACCAAAAACACACTCTAACATCGGCATTGACTTAGGACTGACTGACTTTATCGTCCTATCAGATGGCAGCAAAGTTGCTAATCCTACCTTTCTATCAAAGCTGCAACATAAGCTTGCGCGAGAACAGAAAATACTGGCCAAACGTAGAGCAGTGGCCAAAGCAGATCAACGCAAACTCAGTGACAGCCGCAACTATCAAAAGCAAAAAATCAAAGTCGCCAAAGTCTACGAGCGTATCACGAATTGCCGAAAAGACTTTCTACACAAACTCTCATTCAATCTCATCAAAAACCACGATGTGATTGCCATAGAGGATTTGAACGTCAAAGGCATGGTTAAGAATAGAAAGTTATCTAAAGCCATATCAGACAGCTCATGGTCAACCTTCACCACCATGCTGAACTACAAGGCTGAATGGTACGGCAAAACGCTGGTGAAAATAGACCGATGGTATCCATCTTCTAAAACCTGCTCAGGGTGCGCTCATGTGCTGACTAAGGCTGAGCTACCATTACAGGTGAGATCATGGAATTGCCCAAGTTGCTTGCAGGACCATGATAGAGACATCAACGCCAGTATCAACATCCTCAACGAAGGACTAAGGCTGGCAACAATCAAAACCGTCGGTACGACGGGGTTAGCTTAGTCCATTTGCCTAACCGCTGATACAAAACATCGTATCAAGTATGGGTATTACCTAAGAAACCCCTACCTCTATAGGTGGTGGGTGGTTCAT
>NZ_JASDCF010000006.1 GCF_030408035.1 Psychrobacter sp. APC 3426 | reverse complement strand
TGGTAAGGCGGCTAATGAAAGCCCGCCGTATCGTTGAAACAGTCATTGGTCAGCTATCAGAACGATTTAATATACAAAAGGTACGAGCAAGAGATTTATGGCATTTGTCTCATCGATTGATTCGTAAGATTCTTTCACACAATCTGTGCTTTGTACTCAACAAAAAACTTGGTAACCCGCCTCTTCAGTTTGATTTGCTTATTTCAAGTTGAGAGTGGGGTAATTAATTGAACACAGCATGCTAACTATTCGTGACTGTCCAATCTTCATTAGTGTTGTTCGGCTTTAAGCATTCATCAATAACGACAATAAAGACTGTAAAATATAAGCATTAACGGTATTGATTGATTGCTTCAAACAGCTCATCTTTACTAAATGGTTTGGTCAAATACTCATCAGAGCCAACAATACGGCCGCGCGCTTTATCAAATAGACCATCTTTAGACGACAGCATGATGACAGGCTTATCAGCATAATCCGGATTGTTTTTTATCAATGCACAGGTTTGATAGCCATCTAGACGCGGCATCATAATGTCGACAAAAATAATATCTGGGTTGTTATCGACAATTTTTGCGAGGGCATCGAAGCCGTCAATAGCGGTCACGACTTCGCACCCAGCTTTTTGTAACAAGGTCTCTGCAGTACGGCGAATGGTTTTTGAATCATCAATTACCATCACTTTTAAACCATCAAAATTATTTTCCATCATCATTGTCCTATGAACGACTATTTATTCGTAGCGCTATCTGGCTGTGCAATCTATTAATCGCCTTCTCTACTGAGAATATCGCTTATTATTAGATTAAGACGAACGGTTAACTTTGCATTTTTATCAAGATAACGCACGTAGCTTTTTATCAGAATCTATCTAACAGGTGTGGCATCACCACAGGTAACTATACGCACTTTATGGTTAATAGGTTGATTAAATCGAGTCTCATTTTGACCTTTTATAGCCATGTTTACACCTAGTGATTGCCAGTCAGCAAAGTATGGCACATCAAAAAATCATCGAAGTACTTTATCACTAGATAACCCGCAAATGGCTAGCAGATATTTTGATGACCAAAGCGACTGCTAAAAAATAAAAATGTGACTAAAAATCACCAACCTTATGATATTTTTGCATTATATAGAAACGATAAGTACATTGCAGAATAATTTTCGTTTGTAAGTAAAATGTATCAATATATTTTGTTATGTTTGTTTTAGCACAGTTACCTACGCTTTTCCAGCGATTAGCAAATTAATGTTCAAACTGGTCAGTATTATAAAAAGCTATGTTTTCTTTCAGTCACTTACCGGCAGTATCCTTTGCTTAATTTATGGATTGTATGTCAGTCACTCAGCTCAATTTATAAGTGAGGCACAATCGTTCCACCTTATTGCATTTCACTATATAATAAAAACGACGATTCTAACGGTGACTGCTATGACAGCTTCTAAATGGTTAAACAAAAGCCTCTATATATTCAGCGCCTTACTACTTGCTGCCTGTCAACCATCGCCGCCTACCGATGAGCCTGTGACTGCCGAAAACAGTGAGACTGTTGAAAACCCGCTTATTATAAGTGGCGACAGTGTCACCATGACATCAGATCATATATTGAGCATAAAACCCTCTCGTTATCAGCCAAGCATGGGCTTGCAAGGGACTGTTGAATCTATCAAGCAAACCAAGCTCATCGCAGCACATCCCGTCAGTATAGAAGACATGCTTATCAGTGAAGGTCAGTGGGTAGAAAAAGGTACGCCGCTCTTTATCGTCAAACGCTTGGGTACAGCAGATGAAACCACAATCGTATCCAATTCGGCAACTATGGCAGATGTGGCGTCTGGTAATTCAGACATGGCGACAAAAGAGGAAGAAACACGGCTCACTGCAGCAGATAAGAGTGCGATAAAAGAGCAAGTCGATGCTGATAGCAAACACTCTGTCGCTGTCAAAGAAGTAAAAGGAAAGCCACTTACAGCTGATGCTGATTCTAACAATAAAGAAACAGATAGCAATGACAGAAATAAATCAGAACCTCAGTATAACCTGACCACAGTTCATGCCAGCTTTTCAGGCCGTGTGGAGCACCTATATGCCGCGCCTGGTCAAAAACTGGCTGCGCGCTCACCAATATTGCAGTTAAGTGATGAAACTCAGTTATATTTTATTGCGACAGTCCCTATGCAAGCAGAATCACAACTATCAGTCGGACAAACGGTCAACTTTACGACAGAGAATATAGCGGATAAATTTACTGGTCAGGTCAGTAAATTGACCGTCACAAGCGAGCCAAAAAAGCTGTTGGTCTATGTCAATGTGATTGATAATGAGATGAGCCGTGAAAAACTGCATCCAGACATGAAGGTCACAGGGCGGGTCGACTATGGTCAAATCGACGTCGGTACCATCGTCCCTAAGCGCGCGCTGCATGATGTTGACTTGTCAGAGCTGCAAACGCCACCATATAAACCGCTCAGACCATTGCAAGCCAATGTGTGGATTATTGGTCAGAATCAACGTCTGACACGCCAGCCTGTCGAAGTCGTCGAATATAACCCTTCTACCAAACAGTATTTAATTGCAGGTATCAGTAATGATAGCTTGATTTGTTTAGCAAACTTACCTGTTGATTCTAAGGGGAAAAAAGTCATCGTTTCATAACATTTAATGCTGACAGTTACATTATGTAGAAACATTAACAAAGCCGCTCTTGTTTTGTAACACCGATATTAGGCAATATGAGCTTCTATATATAGCACTAACCGAGTATTTTGTGAGATTAAAACCAAAGCGATGTGCTTGGTCATCTCCGAACGATATAATGAAGATATGATGAATAGCTATCCAGTGCACACTTGAGCATTATATGGCTACGTCTAATGACCGTAGGACTGAAGTGCTCACTAAAGCGCCATGACTCAGGATTAAACCCTTAGCATTTAGGGATTGCTATTTGAGAGTTGATTAGTTGAGAGTTGATTAGTATCTCAGAATTACCATATAAGAGAGAGTACTTAAATACTGGCATTTAAAGAATAACTTTTGAGAGATGAAACATTGCCACATATCAATCGTTTAGATAGCTCTAAGAAATTGTAATCACTGATGTATTTATCATGATTGACGTCATTGAGCACTCTAAGCTTTTGGCAAACCATAACAACAACTAGAGGATAACCCATGAGTAAGCAGATTTTACTAATTGAAGACGACCCAGATTTAGCAGAGCTGATCAGTGATTATCTGACCATGAATTACTATGATGTACATCATGCAGGACTTGGTCAGGAAGGTCTTGATTTATTGGACACCAAAGAACGTGATATTGATTTGGTGGTGCTGGACTTGATGCTGCCAGATATGGATGGCATGCAAGTTTGCCAAAAGATTCGTGGCAACAAAAATAACATGACCAATAAAGTACCAATTATCATGCTAACCGCTAAAGGTGACACCACAGATCGCGTTTTGGGTCTTGAAATGGGTGCTGATGATTACATCGCCAAGCCATTTGAGCCTCGTGAACTGTTGGCTCGTATTCGTGCGGTTATCCGTCGTCATGAGCAGCCAAATCAAGCAGACAGTCAATCAGACAGCTTGACCTTCGGTCGCCTAAGTGTGTTCCCAGATAGCCATGAAGTGACGATTGATGATGAGCCTGTACGTCTAACGACGCATCAGTTCCAATTACTGCATTACTTTGCCACCCATTCTGGTAAAGTGTTAAATCGTGAGCAGCTCTGGCAAGCCATGCCAAATGATGATAGCTCAGACAATATTGATCGTGCTATTGATGTCCATATCTCACGCCTACGGGCATTGATTGAAGACAACCCTCGCCAACCAAAACGCATTATTACTGTGCGCGGTGTTGGTTATCAATTTGCCACTGATCAGGTCTAATGATAGAAAACGGCTGAGTAATCGCTTGAGCAATCTTACTGTTTAATTCTGGATGTAGCTGACTTTATGCTATAAAGTTTAAACAGTAAGCACTGCTTAAAGTCGATATAAGCGTCTGATAATAGAGATGGTTTAATGCAGCAGTTGGGTTTTCGTTCCGTATTTGCTAAGTTATTTGCCAGCGTGATGCTGGCACTTATCTTATTTGCAGTGGCGATGGTGCTGTTGACGCAACTTGTCCACGACAAAGATGCGGGAATTCGCTCGGAAGTACTGGCGACGCAAATCTTGGGACAAATCGACCCTTTTTTGCATGAGTTAAACATTGCCATTAGCAAAGACAATCGTCTGCAGTCACGGTTTATGTTGGCTGTCGTTAAAAAAAGCTTTGATATTTTTGATGAGTCTTTACAAGCCAAAATGGGCTTGTATGACAATGAAGGTCGTTTGCTCATGCAAACCGATCACAGCGACTTACCGTTAGAGTTACCCCCTACTCCCTCTTTATTTTCACGCGTTTTTCCTTCTTTTTCAGACACGATTCCCACCCAGCAAGCTCAAGTATATAGCAGCACTGGCTACACACTGTTGTACGAATCACGCCTGCCACCTAAAAAGCCTGTACTCTCTGCTGCGTTAAATTTATTTACTGGCACCTTGCTACTGCTGCTCATTATGGCAGGTGTTCTATGGATTATCGCCCGTACAATGACCTGGCGTATCAATCAGATGAGTCAGCAAATGACGCAATTGGGTGATGGTGACTTTACCGTTCGTGTCAATGCACGCGGTAATGATGAAATCGCCTCCTTGGCCCGTGGGTTTAATCAGGCAGCACAGAAAATTGAACACCTCATTGATGCCAATAACTTGCTATTAGCACATGCTTCGCATGAGCTACGCACCCCTATCACGCGTATTCGTTTGCAGATTGAGATGATGGATATGTTGGCAGGCGCGCTACCCTCTGACACCAAAGCAAAATTCGATAAACGCGCACAGGCAATCAATCGCGATTTATCGGGGCTCAATGACTTAGTAGAGAGTATTCTGCTGGTCAGCCGCTTAGATGCTGGACACGCCTTACAGCAAGTTGAACGCTTAGATTTATACGACTTAGTCAACCAAGAGCGCCAGCATTACCCTGAGGCAACTTTGATTGGTGAACACATCGTCATTGATGGTCAATCTTCTATGTTGACCCATCTGATTCGCAATTTATTAACCAATGCAATGTTACATGGTGTCCCGCCAGTGACCGTATTACTCTACGGCGTTCAGACTATCGATGAGGCTGACAATATACCTGACTATCTGTTACAAACCCTGATTTGTAGTAGCTTCGTTGACTATAATAGTTCGGACTTTAGCTCATATGATGAGCAAGCTATCGCAAATACAGAAACCCTAAAAACTGACGATGTACCAGACAACGTCTCTGATTTTATTGATAAAATAAAACCGACAACCGCTGACTCGATAGCCGTATTGCCCGCACCACCTATCTATAAAAATGGTGAGAGCGTGGCTACTGATAGTAATGATGGCGACGAATTAGAGGCAGTTGATGTGACTGATGCCAATAGCATTGGAGTCAGTGGCGCTGAGAAAAATGATTGCAGCATGGAAGCAGATGACAATGGGATTAATGATGCAACAGATGCCATAAATTCTGAAAAATTAGAAAGCAACCATGCAGACAATGTCAATTCAGATAGCACCAGTTTATATAGCGCTAACCATCCATCAGAGAACGTTGAAGAGCCTTCTCTAATGGCAAACTATCAGCGCTTTACTAATGACGTGGCTGATAGAATCAAAAAAATGGTTTGGCGTGTTGTTCCTGAGTCTGAATCTAATTTTGATATTAAAAAGGCGGCTATGACTGATAGTAGCGAAGTGGTTAGTGGTGCCGACCTGACGACATCAAAACCCAAAGATGGCATTATGAGTAAGGGACTGAATGCTCTCAAAAATGGTAGCGCTCAAAAGAATCATAAGACTACTGTCGATACGGCTGTCAGTGTAGATGACGCTAAAGCTAAAAAAGTGGACCAAAAAAATAATACCAAAAGTAATCATCAACCTGACGACGATACGTCAGATATGCCGCGAAAAGAAGGTCTATTTACTAAGCATCTAAAGAAAGCTAAAACAGAACCTGTACGCCCATTACCAAAATATGCCGTAATGGCAGTGATTGATGAGGGTACCGGTATTCCTGAAGACAAACGTGAAGAAGTGTTTAGCCCGTTTGTACGGTTGCAGCAAAAGAATAAAGGCTCTGGTCTTGGCTTATCATTGGTTTCCCAAATCGTAACCGCCCATCAAGGCCGTATCATCACTGACACTATTAACGGTCATACGAGATTCTTGGTAGTCATCCCTATCAAGCACGACCCCCATTACCACCAACATAATTAATCATTCTCTTTAATAAATAACCGTTATAACAAGCACTAGCAAGTCAGCATTACGTCAACCATCGCTTATAGTCCTGTAATCTCCTAGCTTACACGCTCCCTCTCGATACTTGCTAATTGCTAATCATCATAAGCAGGTCACGTATGCGCATATCCAAAGTACCCAATAATATGCTATATTAGCGCCCCTTATTATAGGGTTATAGACGGTTGTTTTTTAATTGGCTTCTTACATGATAATAGAAGCGAAACAATACGTTCATGACATTAAAAAATTATTGAATTTTGAGCCCTCCATGAATGACATGATTGTCTTAAACGATGTGACCAAGAGTTTTTTAAGTGACCGTTCAATCAAAGACAAAGATGGCAAACCGCATTGGTTTACGGCTGTTGAGCCAACGTCACTGTCTGTCCAACAAGGTGAGATTTTTGGCCTCATGGGTTATTCGGGTGCCGGCAAGTCTACTTTGTTACGCATTATTAATATGCTTGAGCGTCCAGATTCAGGTCAGGTTATTATCGATGGTACGGACTTAACGACACTGTCTGCCAGTGAGTTACGTATTGCCCGTCATAATATCGGCATGATTTTCCAGCAATTTAACTTGATGTCCAATCGCACTGTTTTTGACAATGTCGCCTTTAACTTAACCGTTGCCGGCTATCCTCGCCGCGATATTCATCAGCGCGTCATGGATTGTCTTGAGATTGTGGACCTGACTGATCGTGCTGGTCATTATCCTGCGCAGCTATCAGGCGGTCAAAAGCAACGTGTTGGGATTGCTCGCGCCATTGCACCAAGCCCAAAAGTACTGCTCGCTGATGAGCCGACCAGCGCACTTGACCCTGCCACGACCCGCAGCCTGCTGACGTGCCTACGTGACATCAACGATCAGCTCGGCGTCACCATCGTCATTGTGACGCATGAGATGAGTGTCATTCGCAGACTCTGTGATCGTGCAGCTTTGCTGCATCAAGGACAATTGCTAGAAGTCGCAGATGTAAGAGATGGCCTGATTCAGGCAACCACCCCGATTGGCAAAGGCTTAGTCGTTGAGGACTAATGAGGCAGGAGAAATAGATATGTTAACTGGTACTGAATTATCCGCCTCAATAGACAAGCTTTTTGCCCTGCGCAAAGAGATTGTGAACGCATTTATTGATACATTCATCATGCTTGGTATCTCATCGACGGTCGCCATTCTCATCGGTGGGCTATTTGGAATATTCTTATTCTTATCCAGTGATAGACAGTTTTTGCAAAATAAAACACTATACGCGGTACTGGGCGGCATCACTAACTTTATGCGTGCCTTCCCTTTTGTGATTTTGATGATTGCGATGAGTCCGTTCACTAAAGCCATTGTCGGCACGGGCATCGGACCGATTGCAGCATCTTTGGTATTAGCGATTGCCGGTTCGTTTTACTTTGCTCGTCTGGTCGAGCAAAATCTGCGTGAAGTGCCGCGTGGTATTATCGAAGCCACCGAATCTATGGGTGCACGCCCTTTCACAATCATTAAGGTACTGCTTAATGAGGCGCGCTCAGGGTTGGTGTTGTCAGTGACGATTCTTGCGATTAGCTTGCTGTCTTATTCAGCGGCTGCGGGTATGATTGGCGGCGGTGGTTTGGGTGATTTGGCCATTCGATACGGCTATTATCGCTATCAAACTGAGGTGATGATTTTTATTGTCCTTATGCTATCAATCATGGTTATCTCAATCCAAGCCTCTGGTAACTGGTTGTCCAACCGCTTAGACAAACGTTAAACCGCTTTAGAGAATACTTGACATTGTCAGCGACTAGGTTTATTTTTGGCAGTTATTAATCCTTATCTCAGCGCATTAAAAAGCAGCATTACTACTTAGAATGTTGCTTTTTTAATGCTCAGACGATACCTCACTTTCCCAATCCCACATAGTAATAAGGAAGTTTTATGAAATTAACAGACATCAGCCGTCAGTTAGCAACCGCATTTGCCGCTGTTGGCGTATCGAGCCTAGTATTGGTAGGTTGTAATAACTCATCAGCGCCAGAAGCGACAAAAGAAGCTGTGACTGAAGGCACAACTGCTGAAACTGCTGAAACTGCTGCTAACGATATCGACCCTGAACACACCAAAATTGTCATCGGTACTACCGAAGGTGACTTTGCCGATATGGTACGTAACCAAGTCAAAGCCTCATTAGAAGATCAAGGTTATGAAGTTGAGCTAATCGCTTTTACTGACTACGTTCGTCCTAACCTAGCGTTGGCTGAAGGTGATTTGGATATTAACATCTTCCAGCATAAACCTTATCTTGATACTTTCAAAAAAGAAAATAATCTTGATTTGGTCGAAGTGTTCCAGGTTCCAACGGCACCACTTGGCATTTACTCTGGTAAAAAGACCACGCTTGATGACGTATATAAGGGCATGAGCGTTTCTGCGCCAAATGATCCAAGTAACTTTGCCCGTGCATTGGTGATGATGGATGACCTTGGTTGGATTACCCTAAAAGATAATATTGATCCATTGACGGCGTCGAAAGCTGACATCGCTGACAACAGCAAATACGATATCAAAATCGTTGAGTTAGAAGCGGCTCAATTACCACGCGCTCGTGACGAAGTTGACTTTGCTGTTATCAACGGCAACTATGCGACCGACTCTGGTATTAAATTGACTGAAGCTTTATTCCAAGAGCCAAGCTTTGCTTATGTAAACTGGTCAGCGATCAAGTCTGCTGATACTGGTAAGAAATGGGTTGAAGACGTCACCAATGCTTATAACTCAGAAGCATTCAAAAAGTATGCTCATGATACTTTCCCAGGTTACAAGTATCCAAAAATCTGGGGTGGTAATACTGCACCAGCTACCGAAACTACTGCAAGCACTGCCCCTGTAGAAGCGGAAGCCGCTCAGTAATCTGAATCTGCTTGAGCAAAAATTTAGACACTTAAAAACGGTTAGTTTCAATAATTAACTCATAGTGCTAAAAGTTCAAATTGTAAATACAAAAAATGCCCACTACTTATGAGTAATGGGCATTTTTTATGGTCTGAATTTTATATTTAGCTCTTGGACTAACCGTTAAATAGTGCTTCTAAACAAGTCCAGCTCAATATCATAACTAGGTTCAGGTTTTTTAAACAGGTACTTACCATTGCGAATAGAGGCCAGTACATCCGCGCGTTGGCGCACCGCTTCAAATGGACTTATCGCGTCCAATACTAGGAAGTTTGCTGCTCTGCCAACTTCTATACCGTACTCTTCTTCGATATTTAAAGTTTTCGCTCCATTAAAGGTAATGAAGTCAAGACAGACGTCAAGCTGTGGTAATGACATGGTTTGTGCCAAGTGAATACCATTATCTAAGATATTCATCATGTTACCGTTGCCCGCGGGATACCAAGGATCATTGATAGAATCTTGACCAAAAGAGATGTTGATACCATTCTCCCAAAATTCTTTCACTCGCGTGAGACCACGACGCTTTGGATAGGTATCTTGGCGACCTTGCAAATAAGCGTTCTCAGTAGGCAGCGCAATGAAGTTCATCTGCGATTGCTCAAACAGTCCCATCATGCGAAACGCATAAGCATCGTCTGCTGAACCAAATGAACAGGTATGGCTAGCTGCCGTACGCGTACCAATATCTTCAATCATCACCAAAGCATTCAATAGTTGTACGTGGCGACTCATTGGGTCATCGGTTTCATCACAATGCACGTCGATAAGCTTGTCATACTTCAGCGCAAGCTCAACCGTCTTACGCACAGAATCTTGACCGAACTCGTATGCCCATTCAAAATGTGGAATACCGCCGACGCAATCCGCGCCCATCTTTAGCGCCTCTTCCATCAACTCAACAGCCCCTTTATAGGCGTACATGCCCTCTTGCGGGAAAGCGACAATCTGAATAGTGACGTTGTCTTTTAGCTCTTCGCGCAGCTCCAGCATTGCTTTAAGCCCAGTCAAATCAGGGTCGCAGACGTCAATATGGGTACGAATGTATTGCACCCCTTTGGAGACTTCTTCTTGAATACCTTTTAGCATCCGCGATTTAGCATCTTCAAAAGTTTGCGTCTTTTTGACATCGTGCCAGCGAGCAATACCTTCGAACAAGGTACCTGTGGCGTTCTTGGCATCATCGCCGCCGCCCGTGTAGACATAATCAAGATGCAGATGCGAGTCCACATAAGGCGGTACGATCAAACGACCTTTGAGATCAATCTCTTCTTCAGCAGCAGGCAAATTGTTACCTATCTGCTGAATAACACCGTCTTTGACCAAAATCTCAGTAGCATCGCTATTGCGATAGATATTGGCATTGGTAAATTTAATCATGACAAACTCCTATTATTATTAAATAATTATTGATTGAAATTGCTGATCGAACATTATTTTATTAAAAGCTACTTCATTGAACGCTATCCGACAGTAGGCGCATCCAATGTTTTCTTAGATATGAAGGTAATGATGATGGCAGGAACGAAACAAAGAATGGATAGATATACAATACCTAAGACGCCTGTCTCTGGCATATGCACCAAAATCAAGCCAGCAAGCCACGTTGCAATCATAATTGAGAAGTTGAACACACTTGATTGTACGGAAGTCGCGACGGCTTTTGCTTCGGTGACTTGGTGACTGACTGCTGTTTGGAACATCGTTACCAAAGGTCCGAATGCTAGTCCCCATAATAAAAAGGCAAAATGCGAGAAACCATTCATTCCTCTAAAGAAAACGAATAGCAACATAGCTATCGCTCCAGATACAAGCATACTGACGATCAAACCGCGCAGATGCGTATCGATAATCTTGGCGGATAGTATGACTGAGATGACAGAACCGATACCGAAGATAAGCAGGGCCAAACTAATACCGCCGACAAAGTCCAAGGTTTCAACCAACAAGGTAATGTAGGTGTAGGTACTGTAATGAGCCACAACTGCCAAGAAAGTGAGGGCTAAGACTATCCAAACGCCAGGTATTTTTAGCACAGCTATTGGGGAGTTACTTTGCGTCAGCTTTTCACCTTTTACCGATGGTAAAAATTTCATCGCCAATAGCGCAATCAGCGCGCCTAAGCCGCCTAGTACCAAAAACGACATACGCCAGCCCACTTGCGTCCCGATAAAAGTCATCATTGGCAGACCCAAACTCACGCCAAAAGTATTACCTGCCATGATGATGGTAATTGCCTTACCATGCATATTCTCTGGCACAAGCGCGGTACCGTAGGCAGCAATCATCGGCCACATAATACCGGCACAAATACCACCCAAAATACGCATAGCAACAATAAGCGGATAAGATGAAGTGAGCCCGACGACGATATTGGAAACCGCAAAACCTGCCAGTAGCGTTAGCAGTAAAATCTTCCTATTAACCCACAGCGTCATACTGATGAGTGGAATGGCAAAAATCGCCGAAGCTAGCGCATAGATACCGACCAAAAATCCGACTTGGGTCTGTTCAATGCCAAGACCTGCCGTCATCTGTGGCAAAATACCGGAAGGCATCAACCGATAAAAGTAACACTGGCCATGAGACCAAAGATAAACCAAGAAATAGGGCTCTGTCCGACATTATTATTTTTTGATAGCTCGTCTTCTGAAAGATGAGCTTTTGAAACGATTGACATAATATCCCCAATCAAAGAAAAGGTTTTTATGAGTTTTTATATGGGTTTAGAGAAATTGAATACTGGAATAATTTTAAGATAAATATTTGATTTTTTGAATAAAACGTATATAAAAGACTGGTTATAGCGTAGTTTCTATATTACTTTATAATAACCATACTAATGGTAAGGTTTTGTTCGCTTGAGAGACACTTAACAGTTTGAAAATACTGCTCATCCTACAAATCAGAATAGTAAATGACGTTACAGCCTGTTTGTCCTTTGTAGGAAACCGTCACTCGCCCTTTCACCTCAGCCTACTTTTTTCTATAGTGGTTGGGCTGTATAGAGGTCGAGACAATAATATTCATGAGTAATCGCTCTCTTGATAAGTCCTCTATTAACAAATCACACAAATAACAAGGATAATAATATGCGTGCCAAAACTTATAATACTCGCACAGCAGGACAGGCTAATATCCCCGTACTTGGACTAGGTACATGGCAGTCAACAGGACAAGACTGTATCGATGTGGTCAGTAAAGCCTTACAGATGGGCTATGAGCATATAGATACAGCGCAAGCTTATGGTAATGAAGTCGAGGTTGGTCAAGGTATTAAACAGTCAGGCGTGGCGCGCGATAAATTCTTTTTAACCACGAAGATTTTTCCTGATGATATGAAGTTTGAGCCAGAGAAACTGGTGGCAGCAGCTAAACGTTCTTTAGAAAATCTAGATACCGATTATGTTGACCTGCTATTACTACACTGGCCTGATGATCGTGTGCCATTATCTGAGACCATTCCAGCCTTGTGCGAGCTACAAAAGCAAGGCTTAACGCGCAATATCGGCGTCTCTAACTTTAATATTGCCAATATTATTGAAGCCAAAAAGTATGCTGACGTGCCGATTGTGGTCAATCAAGTTGAATTTCATCCTTTCATTAAACAAAACACCTTGCAGACTTTTTTGAACAATCACCATATTTTATTAGAAGCTTACTCGCCACTTGCACGCGGTGATGTGTTCGATAATGACATCATAAAAGAAATCGCTGAGAAGCATGGCGTGACGCCAGCACAGATATCATTGGCTTGGATACTATCAGACAAACACCGTATCGCTATTCCAAAGACTTCTAATCCCGAGCACTTACAAGGGAACTTAGATGCCATCAACGTTCAATTGAGCGCATATGAATTAGAGAGAATCGGCAGTCTAGCCCGCAGTGACGGTCGCAAAATTGAACATCCCGACTATACTCCTGTATGGGATGACTGATACTTTAGATGCTTAAGGTCTCTTTATTACAGAAACTCTATAAAAAAAGAGAGCCGCTAATATTGTGTTAGCGGCTCTCTTTTTTGTCAGGCTCTTTACAGCATTACTGCTGTAGTGTCTGGGTTTCACGAATCGGCTCAGCAGGTTTGTACTGCTCTGCTCCGTTACGATTATTTTCTTTCATTGATTTGGCAACTTCTGGTGGCATGTAGTTTTCATCATGCTTTGCCAACACTTCACCAGCGACAAAGGTCTCACCCTGCATTTTACCAGTGGCAACGACGCCTGAGTTTTCAGCAAACAAATCCGGCAAAATACCTTGATAAGTGACCGGAACCGTTGATTCAAAATCCGTAATCGCGAACTCCACATTTAAGGGATTATCTGGCGCACGCTGTACACTACCAGCGACGACCATTCCGCCTGCACGAATACGCTTGTCTTGTGGCGCTTCACCTTGTGCAATCGCCGTAGCATCAAAATAGTAATCGGTTTGTTGACCAATAGCATAAATGACCAATACTACCGCCACTGCCGCCCCTGCAAGCGTGAACATAACCCACATCAGTTTTTTGCGACGAACTGCGTTCATACCACTACCTCATTGATGAGTCGCTGTTTTACAATGTATAGATAACGCCATATAAATCTATAAAACAGAAAATATTAGAGAAACTACCATTAGAAAAACTGTTTAAAACTGTCTTTCTAATCGTACTCTTCTAATAGCTATATGGTAGCATTTTTCGGATAAATCAATAAGCCCTATAATCGTCAATACAGCCATATACTTACAATTTAAAGCGTATAATTTTATTAGCTAAAGTTATGATATTAAAATAATTTTTACATCGGCTGCTTGGTTGCAGGATTGGCGGTTTTAGCAGTACGTTGAGCTTGTCGAGCCTGCTGAATGGTCAGTTGTTTGATAAGCGCTTGTCGTTGCCTGCGACTATATATAATAAAAGCCAGCATCACGCCAACCGTAATTGCCCAGCACGACCAGACAAACAAACCATGCTTACCCATGGCGATGAACTCAGATACGCTATAAAAGTAAGGCTGCATAATAGGTTCCTAGCCGTTATTTTTGTCCATGATTATGTGGTTATTTAGCTTGCCCGCGAATATATTCTTTGACCCACGCTTTACCTTGATCACGGTATAAGATGAGGGTGTTGGTACGATAAATCGTCAGTGTCGCGACGAGTAAGTAGCTACCGATAATCATTAGAAGCAAAGGCATCCACATGTCTGCGGACATCTTGGGCGCGGCCGTTAAGGTGAAAGTAGAGCCCTGATGTAAGGTATTCCACCACTGTACCGAATACTTAATAATGGGTAGATTCACTGCACCAACAATAGATAAAATGGCAGCCGCTTTACCACGGTTAGCAGTGTGCTCAAACGCTGCAAACAATGCCATCACGCCTGCATATAAAAACGCCAAAATCAGCATAGACGTCAAACGCGCATCCCAGACCCAGTAAGTACCCCAAGTTGGTTTTGCCCAAATAGAACCCGTAATCAAACTAATCACGCATAGCAAAAAGCCCAGCGGAGCAAGCGCCTGCGCCACCAAACTGGCTGTTTTAATCTTCCAAACGAGAAAGATGACACCTAATACGGCGAGGGCAAAATAGATAGAAATAGCAATACTAGCCGCTGGCACGTGAATAAAGATAATGCGATAGCTATTACCTTGTAGGTAATCGGGCGGTGCAAAAGCGAGGCCCCAAACACTACCAATCACAAGGCAAATACTGGCTAATATCGCAAGCCACTTAACCCAAGGCGCAAAGATACGAAAGAACTGCTTGGTTCCCACAGTGGTCAAGAAGCCTTGCCAAATACGCTGCCATAGGCTAGGAGATGAGACATTATTCAGGTTGGGCATGGGAATGTACCTATATACACAGCTAATTGGTTGGCTTATTGATTATAAATGACAAAGCACATGATGGACGCTACTATCTACTAACCTGCTGGCGTTAAACACTGGATAGAATCTACAAGTGACTGTTTACATATCGAGTTAGCTATTATAGCAAAGTTGCCAGTTTTCACCATGCTGTTAATATAAAGGGTTTTTCAATTTAGCCACGCCATTTTTAAGGTCATGGCAATCACCCACGGCATCACCAAAACCGAGATAATACTACCTGCCAATAATAAAGCCAGAATCGGCAAACCATTGAGACCAGTAGCAAACAAATCAACTGCACCGGTGGCAAAAATCAACACTGGCAACTGCATTGGCAAAGCAATCAGAGGCACTAGCACCGCGCCATTCTTCAATGACAGCGTTAAACTACTGGCGACCGCTGACAACATCAACAGCATCGGACTACCCGTCACGATAGAAGCCATCAATATCCACGCTTCAAACCAGCTAAGCTGAAATAATGGCACGGCGAGTAAACTGAGCGCTGCCACAATCCCACTACTAAAAATCCAATGGATGACTAGGCGGATAAGCACCCATAACGGTAGCGAGGCTTTTGCGACGACCAATTGCGCCAGTGTGCCATTATCAAGAGCGGGCTTAAATAAGCCATCAACACCCATCACTAGTGACAATAGAGCAGCAATCCACACGGCAGACACTCCAAGACGCTGTAACAGCGCAGGCTCACTACCAACGGCTAGCGGAAACAAGGTGATAATCACTAAAAATAGTACTAAAGGGTACAACCACTGTACCGCCCCTTGCTGCTTTACGTGCCATTCGCGCCGCCATAACTGCCTAAAGCTGATACCGCGAGCAGCAGATGCACTGACATTCGATATCTTATTCGCTGCTTGTACTGGACTGTCGGTCATTATCCGTCCTTTTACTGATAATTATCGCCCTTAGTTTGCACATATCTTATATTATCAACATGCCAGTCAGTTCAACTCAATCCGGCAAGCTCTAATATGTCACACATCTTCAGAGGCTTGACTAAACCATATAATCTGACAAATCGAGCACTTGATTGGCGACGCCGACAGCCTGATGACTGGTCATCAATATGCCACCGCCAGCATTGGCAAAATCGCGCAACCTGTCTTCCATCCGTGCCACCATATCGACATCAAGTGCGGTAAAAGGCTCATCGAGTAACCATAACGGGGTCACGTCCGGCGTCAATAAATATAACCTTGCCAGGGTGATGCGGCGCGTTTGCCCAGCCGATAAATGGCTTGAGCTAATCGTCTCAAAGCCTTGTAGTCCTACCCAAGTGAGGGCATCATCGATATCAGCGATACTTGGGCTAATACCATATAAATTTAGCAGAAAGGTCAGATTTTGCGCGACCGTGAGATTAGGATGGATACCCAACTGATGCGAGACATATAAAGGCTGAATCGGCAGATTCCCTACTCCTAGGTAGTAAACCTCACCTGTCAGCACTGGCAGCAGTCCAGCCAGTTGCATCAGTAGCGTCGTCTTACCCGTACCATTAGCACCAACCAAGTGACAGATGCTACCAGTAGGTAAATTGAGCGTGACCCCTTCACACAAAGGTATTTCACCGCGCTGAACCGTCAGCGCATCGAGCGCAAGTAAGGATGCATCCACAGCCGTCATCAAAACCTCTCATTGTTTAACATTTTCAGCGCAGAATTCCCCTACTTCTAAAGTAGAGGGATGAATGCGTCAGACTTTTGGTATGGTACAATAGCTTCATGCCAAAACAAGTCCTAAAAGCCCATAAAGTAAGATTATACCCTAATGAGGGTCAGCAAATATTCTTTGCTAAATCATTTGGCTGCACACGCTTTATTTGGAATAGGATGCTTAGTGACAAGATTGAGTATTACAACGAGCATAAGACCGAGCTTAAAAATACCCCTGCTCAATATAAGAAAGAGTTTGACTGGCTCAAAGAAGTCGATAGCCTGGCACTGGCGAATGTGCAGCAGAACCTAAGAGCTGCCTATAACAAGTTTTTCAAGCAAGGCGCAGGCTTCCCAAAATTCAAGAAAAAAGTCAGCGTGACAGCTACACCACCAATAATCAAAAGGGCACAGTAGCGATAACTGATGATACTGTCAAACTGCCTAAGATTGGTCATATCATCGCTAAATTTCCAAGCAAGGTAAATGGCTTGATTAAGAGCGCCACCATCAGCCGCACCCCATCAGGCAAGTACTATGTCAGTCTATTGGTTGAAACGGTTGTTGAGCCATTATCAAAAATCAGGTCTAACATTGGTATTGACTTAGGATTGACAGACTTTATCGTCTTATCGGACAGCACGAAAGTTGCCAATCCTAAGTTTCTATCGAAACTGCAACATAAGCTTGCGCGAGAACAAAAGATACTGGCCAAGCGTAGAGCAGTGGCCAAGGCCGATCAACGCAAGCTGTCTGACAGCCGCAACTATCAAAAGCAAAAAATTAAAGTCGCCAAAGTCTACGAGCGTATCACGAATTGCCGAAAAGACTTTCTGCATAAGCTATCATTCAATCTCATCAAAAACCACGATGTGATTGCCATTGAGGACTTGAACGTCAAAGGCATGGTTAAGAATAAAAAGTTAGCTAAAGCCATATCAGACAGCTCATGGTCAACCTTCACCACCATGCTGAACTACAAGGCTGAATGGTACGGCAAAAAGCTTGTCAAAATAGACCGATGGTATCCATCGTCTAAGACCTGCTCAGGCTGTGGTCACTTACTCACTAAGGCTGAGCTACCATTACAGGTGAGATCATGGAATTGCCCCAGCTGCTTGCAATCCAACGATAGAGACATAAATGCCAGTATCAATATCCTAAACGAAGGATTGAAGTTGGCAACACTCAAAACCGTCGGTGCGACGGGGTTAGCTTAGTCCATTTGCCTAACCGCTGATACAAAACATCGTATCAAGTATGGGTATTACCTAAGAAACCGCCACCTCTTTAGGTGGTGGGTAGTTCATTAAAGCAGCAGTCAATATTCATCACCAACAATTATCATGTTCATGGCATAATACTTTATGCTTACCCCAACCACACAGTATAACAAATTGTCGATTACTATGACCTCAAAACCTATGCAGACTTCAAAAGATAACCAAACGCCAAGCGCTCAAGCGTCAGATACTCACGCATCAGTAGCCGATACAAATGCAAGCGCTTCAGGTAAGCGTTTCACCGTAGACAGCTTGGTTAATGCCCAAGTTACTTTCATGCAGCAATGGTTACGTAGCCAAGCAGGGTCGCTGAGTATAGAGGCATGGCAGTGGTTAGGCGCGCAGCCAATGAACAAATATCTCAGCACTGATGACTTGCAACACCTCGTCAACGACTGGCTACTTAGCCAACCGATGAGCGAGGTCATGCGCACCGATATCCGCGATATCTTGCAGACTGTCATTTATCACCCAGTCAACGATAACGTGCCTTTATCTGAGCTGGTGGACGATACTCAGATTGAGACCCTTGCCAACTATGTCGGTAGCCATGACGAGCAGCGTAATGTGTTGATACATACACTGGTCGGCAATGAAACCTTTGCAGACTTGCTGACCCAAACGTTATATCACGCCATCAACGACTTTATGGAAACCACGCTGGATAAAGCAGGCGGTGTTGGTAAGCTCATGAAGCTTGGGCGCAGCTCTTTCGAAAAAGCCACCAACAGAAACCTGGATGAAAAACTGCAAACGTACTTGCATCGCAATATTAAAGACTTAACTCGCCGAGCAGAAGCCAATGCGCAAGAGCATTTATCCAATGAAGAGGTGGCACGACTACTGGTGACAGGCTGGGCTCGTATAAAAGAGCTGCCTGTTAGTCACCTGCAAACGTATCTGCGCGATGAGCCTGGCAATAGCAGTATCGATCATATCGAAGCCAGCATTCAACAAAGCTACAACCGTCTGCGCCTGTCCCCTTATTTGCATAGCCTCGTAGCGGCCAGTATTGATACTTGGTACGCCAACCATCAAGATGACACCATTGCAACGGTAGCAGCGAGCTTATATGTCGATGAGAGCGCTATGGCGCAGCTGAGCACTGCCATATTGCCGCTCATACATGATGCGCTTGACAGCCCATGGTTTACCGCTCATATTCGTGAGATGCTGCAGGCATTTTATGAGCAGCCTACTATCAGAGAAGGTCTGGCATTGAGCAGTCATTAATATAGTAATCAGCGATTAGAGCATGCCCTCGTTTGCGATGACCACTGACTGCTCATTAAGGCTAAGTTTCAATGCGGCTTTTCGTTCATCTATTGGTAAATGCAAGCTTATGGGTCAATCTAAAAAACTCAGCTTATGGCAAAAACTAAAGCGGTTTCTGACCACCTCAGCACCGCAGCCTATAGCCGATGATGTAAAAGTGTCACCGCACCCATCTGCCATTGTAGATGAGCTTGATTATGAAATGCACCAAACGCAGACCCAACAGCACGCTGATACAAGCAGCAACGATAAACACCTTCCAGACTTTCAAGCATCCCATAGTGACTATCATGCTGATTCTGCGTTTGGTGCTAAGAATGATAGCCTCAATTCTCGAATGGACTCATCAAGCCTCAATAAAACGCAGCAACAGCAACGTAATGACACATCCATTGTTAATTGCCTAAAGCAGTACTTCGATGACAAACAATGGAATTATACTCATTATCAACCCAGAACGAATGACAGCCAGCAATCACACCATTTATCCTTAAGAATGCGACATAAACAACTCAACTGCGGTTATCTATTTCGTGTGCAAGAAGACAATAAGCTACTGGCTGTTTATGGAATATTACCATTCTTAATGCCAGAGAGTCATCAAAACGCTGCAATGTTACTCATTACCCAAATCAATTATGACATGCTGATCGGTAATTTAGAGATGGATGTGAATGATGGCGAAATACGTTATAAACATGCTATCGATGTCGAAGCCGTTGGTATTAACGACGCTATCATCGAGCATCTCTTACAAAGCGTGATTGCCATGACGACGGTCGCTAATGAACTGTTTAGCGATTTAATCAATAACCAAGACCCTGCTGAAGACATGCAAACGTTATTGGCAGAGCTAAGGCAGCAATCGGATTCTCGAACCTTCTTTTTACCAACTCAGTATGTCCAGTAGTCCACTCACTCTGATGGCTATCCGCAGCTTTTACAATTCCTCACCAACCCCTTATTTTCAAAGTGTTTAAACTTATCTATCCATGAACTACTGACCACCTATAGAGGTAGGGGTTTCTTAGGTAATACCCATACTTGATACGATGTTTTGTATCAGCGGTTAGGCAAATGGACTAAGCTAACCCCGTCGCACCGACGGTTTTGATTGTTACCAGCCTTAGTCCTTCGTTGAGGATGTTGATACTGGCGTTTATGTCTCTATCATGCTTTTGCTGGCAACTCGGACAATTCCATGACCTCACCTGTAATGGTAGCTCAGCCTTAGTCAGTAAGTGACCACAGCCTGAGCAAGTCTTAGACGATGGATACCATCGGTCTATTTTGACAAGCTTTTTGCCGTACCATTCAGCCTTGTAGTTCAGCATGGTGGTGAAGGTTGACCATGAGCTGTCTGATATGGCTTTAGCTAACTTTTTATTCTTAACCATGCCTTTGACGTTCAAGTCCTCAATGGCAATCACATCGTGGTTTTTGATGAGATTGAATGATAGCTTATGCAGAAAGTCTTTTCGGCAATTCGTGATACGCTCGTAGACTTTGGCGACTTTAATTTTTTGCTTTTGATAGTTGCGGCTGTCAGACAGCTTGCGTTGATCGGCCTTGGCCACTGCTCTACGCTTGGCCAGTATCTTTTGTTCTCGCGCAAGCTTATGTTGCAGTTTCGATAGAAACTTAGGATTGGCAACTTTCGTGCTGTCCGATAAGACGATAAAGTCTGTCAATCCTAAGTCAATACCAATGTTAGACCTGATTTTTGATAATGGCTCAACAACCGTTTCAACCAATAGACTGACATAGTACTTGCCTGATGGGGTGCGGCTGATGGTGGCGCTCTTAATCAAGCCATTTACCTTGCTTGGAAATTTAGCGATGATATGACCAATCTTAGGCAGTTTGACAGTATCATCAGTTATCGCTACTGTGCCCTTTTGATTATTGGTGGTGTAGCTGTCACGCTGACTTTTTTTTTGAACTTAGGGAAGCCTAAACCTTTGAAGAATTTACTATAAGCGGCTCTTAGGTTTTGCTGGACGTTAGCCAGTGCCAGGCTATCGACTTCTTTGAGCCACTCAAACTCTTTCTTATATTGAGCAGGAGTGTTTTTAAGCTCGGTCTTATGCTCGTTGTAATGATCAATCTTGTCACTAAGCATTTTATTCCAAATAAAGCGTGTGCAACCAAATGATTTAGCAAAGAATATTTGCTGACCCTCATTAGGGTAGAGCCTGACTTTATGGGCTTTTAGGATTTGCTTGGTCATAAGGAGCTTGTTGTTAATTGGCGTTATAATTATTAATTATAATACCATAGGGAGTAAGGGTAGTTATCAATAACGCATTCATCCCACCACTTTAGAAGTAGGGAAATTCTGCGCTGAAAATGTTAAAATACTTTTCAAAAAAAGACATGCTTTAACACTATGCTAAAAATTGCTTACTCTGACATTTTCCGTTATTCCGTACCCGACAAGCATCGTTTTCCCATGCAAAAATATACAATGATTCCTGAGCGCCTGCTTAGCGAAGGGACTATCACTACCGATAATTTTTTTGCACCGAAGCGCCTGACAGAAGACGAAATATTAACCACCCATACTGAGGACTATTGGCATAAGCTTAAAACCCAAACCTTGCCGCGCAAAGAAGCGCGCCCTATTGGCTTTGAGATGACCGAAGCGTTAGTAGATCGTGGTCGCCATATCGCTCACGCCACTTATGAATGTGCGTTATATGCTCAGCAATACGGTGTGGCGATGAATGTTGCGGGTGGTACGCATCATGCGTTTGCCGATCATGGCGAAGGATTTTGCGTGTTTAATGATGTGTGTATCGCCAGTAATTTATTGCTTAATCGTGGACAGGCGCAAAAGATTTTAATCGTTGATTTGGATGTTCATCAAGGCAATGGCAACGCCAGCATTATGGCGGATGAGCCACGTGTTTTTGTGTTTAGTATGCATGGCGCCAAGAACTATCCGTTTCGTAAAGAAATATCCGACTTAGATATTGAGCTGGATAACGATACGGGTGATGCAGAATATTTACAGATTTTGATGGATACGCTGCCGCGCTTAATTAGCGACGTCGCACCAGATATGATTTTTTATCAGTCTGCGGTCGATGTGCTCGCGACCGATAAACTGGGTAAACTTGGCTTAACGCAAGGGGGTTGCAAGGCACGCGATGAGTATGTGTTGCAGCAAGCAAAAACTGCTAACATTCCAGTCGCTATTGTCATGGGCGGTGGCTATTCAGAAGATATTGAAGATGTGGTCGAAGCGCACTGTAATACCTTTCGGGTCGCCCAGCAGCTGTATTTTGGTGAGATGGCTGGCTAATCTGTAGCGCACTAATAGACGAGATAAAACCATTTAGTTAAGACGATATAAAATCAGAGCATTTGCGAGGCTTTATATGGCAAAAATATTCATAGTTATAGGCATTGTGCTGGTTATTATCGGCGTTATTTGGCTGTTGTTTCCAAGCGCGTTTTCGTGGATAGGTAATCTGCCAGGCGATATTAAGCACACTTCAGGCAATACACGTGTTTATTTTCCAGTGGTCACTATGATAGTCATCAGTGTTATCGCTACTATCATATTAAATTTATTCAATCGCTAACCTGAAAAGCACTGCCTATAGTTAATTCACTTTAAAACCGAGTCAACGCTACTGGGATGAATTTTGCGCAGCCTCTGTGTCAGCAGCACGCAAGGAAAATTTATACCAGTAGCACGTAATTATTGATGCTTCGATTCTATTTGGTACTGACTATACTACAAAAACGCCGTAATCCCCTGCCAGCCTACGCGTATACCAAGTACGGTAAGAATCAATAAAATAAGCTGACGAAAGCGTGCTTGCGGTAAGTAACAACGCAGGCGGATACCGACTAAAAGCGCGGCAATAGACAGAACACTTAGCAGAGTAATCAGCTGCCACTCACTACCGCTCAGCGCCATAATAGGCTCCCGCAATACGATAATTTGGGCAATTTTGCCCAAGAAATAACACATGTTGCCGACTTTAGCGATGGTGTTTTTATCGTTACTTGCAGACAATAAGTACATCATCAGTATGGTCGACATTGCGTTGGTGGCGCCGCCAATGACGCCTGCACTAAAGCCAACGATAATCAGCACAGGCTTAGTATCAGGCAGACGTATTTGCTTACCGAGTAATGCACTTATCACATAAAAGCCAATAACAGCTGCCAAGACTAACAAGATATAAGCGCTATCTACCCACAGCAGTAGCTTTGCACCCAAAATACTACCGAGCAAGCTGGTTAAAGCTAATAACCAATAGCGTCTGCCATAATAGATAAAGTTGTGCCAAATACTACGCCCGCCACCAGCCAACCAAGTCATCGCATTTAGCAATAATGACGGAAAAATTACTAGTACAATCGCATGCGGTAATGGATATATACTTGCCAGCGCCGTAGTCGTCACCAACGTTACACCCAGCCCACTAATACCATGCAGCAGTGAGGCTAGTGCAAAAATCACAATCAGCAATAACGTCTGGGTGCTATCGCTATCTACCATATTTGTCATCAGACGTTAGTGTCTAATAGCAAATTTATCGAAAGCAATAGTGCGTGTCTTACGCATGGTGACGTTGCCAAATGGCTTCACCAATAATACTGGCCAACTGCTCCGCAATTTTATCTTTGCTTGCTTTTTCAAGGGTCACGCTATCGTGCTCATAACGCTCTGAGAAAAACACTTGCATCGCATTGTCATCACTTGCAAAACCAATATCTGCTCGCGAAACATCATTACAAGCAATCAAGTCCAAGTCTTTAGCTGCCAACTTGCCACGAGCGTAACGTTCGACATCCTGCGTTTCTGCTGCGAAACCAACGACAAACAGCTCTGGATGGGCAAGCGAAATAGTCGCTAGAATATCAGGGTTTTTGACCAAGCTTAGCATCATCGCATCTTGGGTTTTTTTGATTTTTTGTGGGGCTGCTTCTTCAGTACGATAATCAGCGACAGCGGCAGTGGCAATAAAAATATCAGCGACTTTCACGTTGCCATCATTGATAGTGTCAGTAGTAGGTTCATGCGCTTCATGCTCATGATCTTCACCGCAATCACAGTCGTGGTGGTCGTGATGATGCTCATGCTCGTCTGCTGAAACATACTGCAGCGCGCCGTGCGTGCCATCCACACATTGCTGTGCTGCTATCAGCATGTCTTTAGCTGATAGAACATCAATGCGCGTGATATTAAGCGGCGTGGGCAGCGTTACTTTGCCGCCCGCAATCAAAACAACCTCTGCACCAGCAGCTACGCAAGCACGGGCTAAGGCAAACCCCATTTTCCCCGAAGAATGATTGGACAGATAGCGCACCGGATCGATAGCTTCTACCGTCGGGCCTGCGGTAATGACCACTCTTTTGCCTGCTAATAGTTGCGGCGTGGTTTGCATAGCATTGAACAGCAAAACCTCAGCCAATAACTGCTCAGGCTCAGGCAAGCGACCGGCTCCCACATCACCGCACGCTTGCTCACCACTGGCAGGCTGAATGATCTGATAGTTCATGTCACGTAAGGTCTGCACATTAAGATTAACCGCTGGATGCGCCCACATTTGCTGATTCATCGCTGGGGCAACAATCACTGGCGCCGTCGTCGCTAGGCATACGGTCGTTAGTAAATCATCTGCCATGCCCATCGCCAGACGCGCCAGGGTATTGGCTGATGCTGGGGCTATGACTATCAAGTCCGCCCATTTTGCCAGCTCAATATGACCCATGCCCGCCTCTGCCTGCTCATCGAGTAATGAGATATGCACCTCATTGCCAGTCAAAGCCTGCAGCGTCAGCGGTGTGATAAATGCTTGTGCGCCTGTGGTCATAATGACACGCACATCAAAGCCCGCCTTTATAAGCAGGCGAGCAAAAATAGCAGATTTATAAGCGGCGATACCGCCGGTGATAGCGAGGACGATATTGGACATAGGCATGGCATCAATAAAAAAGATAAAAGATAAAATTGCGCTTATAGTAACAATTATGAGATAAGTTGGGTAAGAATTTCCACATTTACCCAACTTATCTGTCAAAACGTCATTAAAGTACAACGAATAAGGACGTATTTCTAGGGCATCTTGAAGGAGTAACAATGGCGATCAAAGACTGGCATGAAGATGACAGACCACGTGAGAAGTTATTAAAATTTGGTGCATCACACTTGTCTGATGCCGAAATACTTGCGATATTTCTGCGGACAGGTACTCAGTCGCAGTCTGCAATCGAGTTGGCTCGTCATTTAATCGAGCAATTTGGTAGCTTGGCAGAACTATTGGCTGCGCCGCAAGAGACTGTCCTTGCTTGTCATGGTATCGGTCCTGCCAAATATGCACAGATAATGGCCTCACTTGAAATGGGTACACGTTACCTGGACAGTCAGCTTAAAACAGGTCAGGCACTTGGACGCTCACAAGTAGTCAAAGACTATATCAGCACGCAATTACGCGGTGAGCATCGCGAAGTCTTTGCTGTACTCTGCTTGGACAATGCACTGAATCTTTTGAACTTTGAGGTACTATTCACGGGCGGCATCTCATCGTGTTCGGTCTGTATCAAACATGTCCTTCGTCACGCATTGAACCATGCTGCTAGCCAGTTAATCGTCGCCCACAACCATCCACATACCGATGCAAAACCATCGACGGCTGACAACTTGTTGACCTATGAGCTAAAAAAAGCGTGTGACTTAATAGACCTGTCTCTAGTTGACCATATTATCGTCGGTCGTAACGATACCTTATCTTATGCTGAAAGTTGCCTAGCGCCTTTTAATTAGGGCATGTCATCAATGACGTCAATATATTTACTGGATTTAGGATCAAAACGATAAAACAACCTAGTTTTGACTTAACGGTTGAATCACTGATATAAATAATAAACGACGATACATATTATCGACACAGCGTAGCATTTTAGCTATTGATAGTTATCGACAACTGTTTCATATTGGTAGCTAACTTTGTTTTTTACTTGGTAATGCGACTTATATAACGCTTTAGCATGAATAGCAGAGTCTCTGATTATGGACATTTTCTCTATTTACGATGCTAAAAAGCATTATAAAACTTTTGTTATAAAAGTATTTATCAATGAAGTAGTAGCAGTCGCTCAGCTACTCTCTCATTGAGTAATAAGAATTTGAATTTGTCTATAAAAACAAAGTATCAGACAAAACAAAAATTATATTTATCTGATATTCCTCATTCATATATTTTTCACGCGGTCGTTCAGCGTTATAAAGGAGATAGTCATGGCAATTGGCTTATTTATTTTGGCAATACTCATTCAATTAGCCATGGTCCTCGCCATCTTTTTGATGTCCTTATCACGTGTCACCGGTAGTATCGTTGCACTGATTACTATCGCTGTCACTGCCTTTATCAGTCCTTGGTCGCTGATTTTAGGCGTTCCGATAGCGCTATTGTGTTTGGTACTCCTTATTGCTCCTCTACGTCAGTCGCTGATTACTAAGCCAGTTTATAAAGCCTTGGGTGGCGCTATGCCAAGCATGAGCGACACTGAACGTGAAGCGCTTGATGCTGGTACCAGCTGGTGGGAAAAAGAGCTGTTTATGGGTGCCCCTAACTGGGATACCTTTGCCAAGTACCCGTATCCAGAGCTGTCAGAAGAAGAACAAAGCTTCATTGATAATGAAGTAGAGACACTGTGTGCCATGCTTGATGAGTGGAAAATTCAGCATAAAGACAAAGATTTATCGCCTGAAGCATGGCGGTTTATCAAGAGTAATGGCTTTTTGGGCTTAATCATTCCCAAAGAGTTTGGTGGTTTAGAATTTAGCTCTTATGCGCAAAGTCGTGTCATGAGTAAGATTGCCTCACGCTCGCCGACGGCGGCTGTGAGTTGTATGGTACCAAACTCGCTCGGCCCTGGTGAGCTACTGATGCACTATGGTACGGATGAGCAAAAACAACGCTGGTTGCCAGGACTCGCCAAAGGTGATGAAGTGCCTTGCTTTGGTTTGACAGGACCTGAGGCCGGCTCGGATGCAGGTGCGATACCTGATACAGGCGTAGTATGCTATGGGATGCATGAGGGCGAGCAAGTGCTCGGTCTACGTATGAACTTCTCAAAACGCTGGATTACGCTTGCGCCTATCGCGACCGTCGTGGGTCTAGCCTTTAAGATGCATGATCCAGAAGGTCTGCTTGGTAATCCAGAAAAGACGGATTACGGTATTACTTGTGCGCTCGTACCTGCCAGTCATAAAGGTGTTGTCATTGGACCACGTCACAACCCAATCGGCTCGCCATTTATGAATGGTACTGTCGATGGTAAGGACGTCTTTATCCCGTTAGACTTTATCATTGGCGGTGTCGAAAATGCGGGTCGCGGTTGGCGCATGCTGATGGAATGCTTGGGCGTTGGTCGTGGTATCTCCCTACCTGCGCTGTCGACCTCAGCCAGTGAGATGACATATTTATCTGTTGGTGCATTCGCTAAAGTACGCGAACAGTTCAAAATCTCTGTCGGTAAGTTTGAAGGTGTGCAAGACGCGACCAGCCGCATGGCGAGTAATACTTATATGCTAGAGGCATTTCGCCATCTGGTCACTTGCGGATTGAACCAAGGTGGCACACCATCGGTTATGACTGCCATGGCAAAATACTATGCGACCGAAACCATGCGCAGTGTGGTCAACGATGGTATGGATGTTGTTGGAGGTCGTGCAGTACAGATGGGGCCACGTAACTTTTTGGCGACGCCTTATCAAGCAATCCCAGTGTCTATTACTGTTGAAGGTGCCAATATCTTAACGCGCTCATTGATGATATTTGGTCAAGGCGCAATGCGTTGCCACCCTTATCTCTTTGATGAGTTGCAACTGCTACAAAGTAAAGATAAAGAAGGTGCCACTCGAAAATTTGATACGTTATTCTTTAAGCATTTAGGCTATACCTTTAACCGCGGGGCAAAAGCCTTTGTTGCAGGTTATGTCGGTGGTAGTAGTCATGCGCCAAGCTTTGCCGATAGCTTTACCCGTCCTTATTATAAATATATTAACCGCTTAAGCGCGAGCTTTGCCCTAACTGCCGATATGGCACTAGGATTGCTGGCCGGCGACCTAAAGCGTAAAGAGATGCTCTCTGGACGTCTGGCTGATATTCATAGTCATCTATTTATCGCAACGGCTATTTTGCAGTTTTATGAGCATGGTACTAAATCTGAGTCTGAGCGTTTGCATGCTGAAGTCGCGTTGCAAAACAGCCTCTTCACGATTCAAGAAGCGTTTGAGTCTTTCTTTGAAAACTTCCCAAATCGTTTCGCAGCAGCATTGGTAGGTTTTGTCACCTTCCCTAGCGGTCGAATCTTTACACCGCCAAGTGATGAGCTTAAGCGTAAGCTGGGCGATACCTTTATGGATGACTTTGAAGCCAACCCTTTTCGTGATTATCTCAAAACCATGGTCTACTACACTACTGAAGAAGATGATGTGACTGGTCGTATGGAGTATGCTTATCAAACGTTGCTCGACATCGAACCGTTATGGCAGAAGTTCAAAAAGGCAGAACACAAAGACAGCTTTGAAGGTCTCACTTTTGAAGATTATGTGGTGTATGCCAGTCAAAATGGTGACATTACTGAAGAGGAAGCTGAAGTACTTATCCAATATAACGCCATACGTTTTGACTCGCTATTAACCGATGTGTTTGATAAGCATCTATCGCAAGTCAAAGAACGTGTCAATCCGCATACGCTTGAGAATGCAGTACAGCAATTGACTGACTATGCGCAGCTCAAGAGTGAAGCGCAAGCTAGAAATGGTATTGCGGTTAATAACGACCATACAGTTAATGAAGAAATTGCATCTGACGCCACGAATGCGTCTACAGACATCAATGAGCCTACAGGCGATGATAACCCCAATCATGGTTATGAAAGCGATGGTGATGTAGAAATGGTGGCTGAACAAGATACTGCTAAAGAAATGCAGGCACAGACCGACTTTGATGAGTCTAATCCTGAGACAGAAGCATTAGATCATCGTCACCGTGATGCCGCATCACATTTAAATGAACGCATGAGCTATAACCATCGCCTCGAGAAATCAGGCAATGATAAGGGGGCTAATAAGCTAGAAAACACTAATAGCGTAAAGGTTGAAGATAGCGTCGAAAAATCGTCTTCTGATACTCAGTGGCGAGATGGTTTACGTCGTGATGAAAGCGACAACGTTTAAATATGCAATACTTTAGCTACGTAAAGGTATAAACATAGCCTTTTTAAGTAAAAAACACTTGAAGGTACATGACTATTGTTTAACATAGAAAGACTGTCCAACTTGGGCAGTCTTTTTTTTGGTTACAAATGACAATTTTTGCTTATCATTGTGAAAAAAAACCCGTATCATCTGCCCCTTTCAATCGTGAAAGCCCTTGTAGACAGACCAACTATTGGGTCCGCATGGGTTAATTCATAAAAAAACATTGCAGTAACCTTAACAATTATTTTATATTGTTTAAGAGCCTGACATGAAATGACAGACAAAAAATTGATAGACGCAACAAGATCAGGCGTAAGGACAGCAATCATAGACGCATTGATTCAGTACCATACCTGATACTGAGCGTTGCGTATAAAAGGATAGAGGCTATGTGGAAGAATATGGGACTGACGGGCAAGATTATCGTTGCCATGGTGCTCGGTATCATACTGGGTTTATTTATAAATTATTCTGGATTGAACGCTGAAGGCGGTTTTGTTAGTACGTATATTACAAACGGCTTTCTCGCTATTGTTGGCAAGCTCTTTGTTAACTCATTAAAAATGCTGGTCGTACCTTTGGTACTTATCTCGCTGATTTGCGGGGTTTGTGGTATTGGTGATATTCGCTTACTTGGACGCATTGGTACCAAAACCTTCCTCATCTACATGATGACGACTGCGCTAGCGATTGCCACCGCCATTGGACTTGGTATTCTGTTTGGTATCGGTAAGGGGATGGATGTCGAGACTGAAGCGGCATTTGAAGCGCAGTCAGCGCCACCGCTACTTGATGTATTCTCTAATATTATTCCGTCAAACCCCATCAGTGCGATGGCAAATGGCGACATGTTATCGATTATTTTCTTTGCCATCTTAATCGGTATCAGTATTTTGATGGTTGGTAAACCTGCCAAAGGCTTGGTGCAAAGCCTAGAGCTTATTAATGAAGTCATCTTAAAGATGGTTACCATCATTATGAATCTTGCCCCTTATGGTGTATTTGCGCTGTTGACCAAAGCGATGGCTGAGCTTGGTTTAGACTTGATTTGGTCATTATTGGGTTATGTCGCTGTACTGGTTGGCTCACTGGCTTTCCACTTCTTTATTACCATGATGATTGTTCTCAAGCTGTTTTCAGGCTTATCAATCAAGACGTTCTTGGCAAAAATGCGTGAAGTCCAGATTTTTGCGTTTAGTACGTCAAGCTCTAACGCGACCATTCCGATTACCTTGCGTACGGTCACCAAGCGTATGGGTGTCAACAACTCAGTCGCTTCGTTTACGGTTCCTTTTGGTGCCACCATCAACATGGATGGTACGGCCATCATGCAGGGTACGGCGACCATTTTCATTGCCAATATTTATGGTATTGATTTGGGCGTGACCGAGTATCTGACTGTGATTCTCATGTCTGTATTGGCGTCTGTCGGTACTGCAGGGGTTCCTGGGGTTGGTCTGATTATGTTGTCTATGGTCTTTGCCCAAGTCGGTTTACCTATCGAAGGTATTGGCCTCATCTTAGGTGTGGATCGTATCCTAGATATGTTACGTACGGCAGTCAACGTTGGTGGTGATGCGGCAGTGACGGCTATTGTGGCAAAATCTGAAGATAAAATGGATATCGCTATCTATAACGACCCTAATGCGGGTGCCAAAGACGTGTTTGATGGTCACATCGATGAAGACAATGAGCGTGAATTCTCTGAAGTCTTTAGTGATGGGATAATGGGTAGTGAGTACGATGATGTCGATCGTAGACGCTAGTCATTGATACTGACAGTCAAATTCAATTCGGTGTCATGAATTTTAATCGTTAAAAGACAAAACCTCAGTCACATTGGCTGAGGTTTTTTGATAAAGGATGTTTAGCCAAAAACGTATTTGGTGATCATCGCCAAGCACACCAATACAATCATGGGACGAATCAGTTTACTGCCCCCTTTCACCACCATATGTGAGCCGAAATATGCGCCTATCGTTTGCCCAACCATCATGGCCAGACCGACTTTCCACAAGACATTACCCCCTAAAATAAAGAAAATCAGCGAGCCAATATTGGTAGATAGATTTAACACCTTTGCAGCCCCTGTCGCTTCGATAATCTGCCGACCTCGCAGTGCCACATTGCCAAGCGCAAAGAACATGCCAGTCCCTGGACCGATATAGCCATCATAAAAGCCAATTAATGGCGCCACGACTTTCTGCCATTTGCCCTCTGATATACGCGGTGCCGCCTCTACCTCGCCAAGTCTGGGTGCAAACAGCGTATAGATACCAATCGCCGCAATCAAAAATGGAATGAGCTTTTCAAGCAAATCAGGTGGTGACATTTGCACGGCAATGGTACCGATGACCGAACCGATAAAGGCACCGATAATCGCCACTTTGATACGTTGCGGCTTGACGACGCCCTTTCTAATCATGGTAATGGACGCCGCTAACGCCCCTGAAGCAGCTTGTAGCTTATTGGTACCAAGGGTTAATACTGGTGGGATATTGGCAAGTAACATGGCTGGAATGGTCAACAAACCACCCCCACCAGCGATGGCATCGATGAATCCTGCCAACGCTGCCACAGCCGTAAGCATTAAAATAATCTCTAGTGAGAGTGATACGTCCATGATGCTGACCTGAAAGTTTGATTATAAAAAAAGTGCGTCTTATTGGCTGGCGTTAAGTGCTGAATTTATCAGTAGCTAAGTCAGCTAAGTCATAGCGTCGTATTGCTAAAATCACTGAGCCGCATGAAACGACTAAAAAAAAGCATGTAGAACATAGCTAATGGCGCTCATTATAAAGATAAAAGCATAAAAAAAACCAAAAACGTAACAAAGTCTGCTAGATTTGTCTTAGCGCTTGTTGAATATGCAAACAAGCCGTGCTCAAATGAAAATTTTAACGACATGCAACTATTTTGCCTGTCCCATCACCTTTATAATATCGCTATTAATAAAATGGCAAGGTGAGCTTATGACCTTGAGTCGACGTATTTTGTTGTCTATATGAATAAGAGTATGAGAAACTGTGCTTATCTATTATATGTTACGAGCTCCCATGTCTTTATGAGCCGTGTCATAGATATTTGAGGTTATTGGATTATTTGTAATTCGTTTTTGAAAATTGTATTTAGCAAATGAGGATGATATGGCATTACGAAGGATTAAGGCATTTTTTGAATTTGAAGCAGCGGGCGGTATCGTCCTAGCATTGGCTGCTATTGCCGCAATGATCATTGCCAACTCCCCTCTTAGTGTCTGGTATCAGGGCTTTATCCATGCACCTGTTGCCATTCAAATTGGTGACTTTGCTATTGCCAAAGACGCTCACCACTGGATTAACGATGGTCTGATGGCGATTTTCTTTTTCTTAGTTGGACTGGAGCTCAAGCGCGAAGTATTAATTGGCGAGCTCTCCAACGTCAAACAAATTATCCTGCCCGCCGGTGCGGCATTGGGTGGCATGATCGCCCCAGCCATTGTGTACTTGCTTTTTAACTATAGCGAACCTGAGTTTTGGAAAGGTTGGGCCATTCCTGCTGCCACTGATATTGCATTTGCCCTAGGTATTTTAAGCTTACTGGGCAACCGTGTCCCTAATTCCCTTAAGGTTTTCTTAGTCTCCATTGCTATCTTTGATGACATTGGTGCGATTTTGATTATTGCTCTGTTTTATACCAGTGACTTATCACTAGAATCATTGGCATTGGCAGGACTATGCTTACCCTTCTTATATCTACTCAATCGTCGTAACGTCACTAGCATCACACCTTATCTGCTTATCGGTGTCATCATGTGGATTGCCGTCCTCAAGTCGGGTATCCATGCTACTTTGGCAGGAGTGGTACTGGCGTTATTTATCCCTATGTTTGACCGGACAGATCCTGAACACTCGCCGCTAGAAGAGCTTGAGCATGATCTTCATAACACCGTTGCCTTTGGTATTTTGCCATTATTCGCTTTTGCCAACTCAGGTATATCGCTTAAAGGCGCAGGTTTCGCTGAGTTATTCCACTCTGTGCCACTAGGTATTGCTGCTGGTCTATTTATCGGTAAGCAAATTGGTGTCATGGTAATGTGTTGGCTAATCTTTAAACTTGGTATCTCGACCATGCCAAGAGGTATGAACTATAAGCAAATCTATGGAGCCGCCTTATTGTGTGGTGTTGGATTTACTATGAGCTTGTTCATCGGTGGCTTAGCGTTTGCTGGCGACACAGCCTTATTTGACGAGCGCCTAGGTATTATCATGGGTTCAATTGTCTCTGGTATCGCAGGTTACCTCATGCTAAAAGCCAGTCTAAAAGACAATGTCAGCGGTACATCAGTCGACTTGACTCGTCCGCAATCATAAGATGATGAGCCGCTTGTCAGCCGAAATTTAGAGCAAGCAGTTATAGGAGAGGATTATGCAACGGTTTATCAGGCACCTGTCGCGAAGCTTGCCTATCCTTGGTAGTATTTTTCTACTATCAAGCTGTGCTACCCTCTCCAAACAACAATGCCTTATCGGTGATTGGCAGGCCATTGGCTACAACGATGGCGTATCAGGTTACTCATCAGAGCGCCTAGCATCACATGCCAAAGCCTGTGCCAAGGCCAGCGTTGCCCCTGACTATCTAGCATGGGAGCGCGGTCGCAAGTTAGGGCTCAAACAGTACTGTACGACTAACAATGCCTACAATATCGGTCGACGTGGGCGTAAACTGAATAATGTCTGCCCAGCAGCTGCGGTAAATGATCTACATCTGGCCAACCAACGCGGCCTAGCGTACTACGATTTAGACACTCAACTAGACAAAGATAAACGTCTGATAGAAGAATACCAAGACGAGTTCGATAAACTCGAAGGTGGCGCGATGCTAGACTTTGCGAATGAAAAAGAAGCGCGCAAAAGACTGTTATCGCTGGCTGATGAGATTCGTCAAGCCAAACACCGTATGTATAACACGCAACAGCAGCTCGACTCATTAAACCAGATGATTAGATATTAGGCTATGATTATAGATTACTCATAACAGCCTATTTATAAAGGCAGTTGATAGCTATGGATTCAATCAATATAAATAATACAGAGACGACCACCACTTCCCGTCACAGCCAACCGACTTTAGCATCTTATCAGCGTCACGGGCGTACCACTGCGGTTGACGACCATAGCGACCTACAAGTTCTGCAGCGCATCAAGCGCTACTTATTACCCAAAGATTTCGTCATCTCACAAGATTTGCTTGAGGAGATGGTCGCAGGATACGACATAGGCGACCCACTGACAGATACATTGGCTGCTGACGGTATTCGTTTTGCTAAGCCATTGCAGCAGTTGATTATCGATAAAAAAACAGATGATAACCTGCTAAAAAACCCGTCTTTTAAAACGCTTACTGAGCAGTTTAGCCGCCATCCTGACTGGTTTGATCCTAAGCTTGCACAGATTGGGGCAGTTGCCTATCGACGCTATCCACTCATGCTAATTTGGCTATTGCGTAATGTGGCGTTGATGGCAGGCTATAGCATTCCTGCTTTGTCCTTACCACTCATCCAGACGGGCGCATTGATGCATGAGGCTCTACCGCGATTGATGCGTACCTATGCTTATATTCTAGCGGTCTCAGAACATCCCTTATTGCCCCAATCAAATACGAGCAGGCACAGTAATCGCAAATCCATTGATGAGGTGTTGGCCATTGGTTCTGAGGGTTGGCGGCAATCTATCAAGGTGCGTCAGATCCATACCTTAGTACGGCAGAACCTACTCAAAGGTAAGGGCAATGCTGCCGCAGGTATCATCGCTGATGCCGATCAGCACCACAATCCTGATGGCAGTTGGAATACTGACTATTGGGGTCTACCGATTAATCAAACTGATATGATTGCGACCCACTTGCAGTTTTCACTGTTGATTATGCGCGGGTTACGACTGCTTGGTGCCCGTATCAGCAGCGAGGAAGCCGAAGGTATCCTGCATCTATGGAATCTAGCCAGCTATTGGATGGGCGTTGACTTGCAGCGCTTGCCTAAAGATGAAGCCGCTTGTTGGGAATGGCTCTATACCTATTTATCGATTCAGCAGTTAGATTTTAAAATGGGACAACCATTAGCAAAAGCCCTGCATGATTTACCGCGTCAGCTAATGGGTGAGGACAATCGCCGTGGACGTTTCGTTGAGATGGTCAATGCCAGTGTGACGCGTACGCTAGTCGGCGATGATATCGGCGATGGACTGGATTTACCAAAATCGAAAATTCGTTTTGGTGTCTTATCCTCTGTACCCATTCTTTTCGCCCTCGATACGGCACGTCAGCATAACCAGACAATCGCCACTAAATTAGAAGCATTTCGAGCCAAACGCCAAGATAATATGAATTGGTGGCTTAAGAAAAATGATGATTATTATAAATAACGTGTGCTAAATACAGAATAGTAGAAGAAGAAAAATCGCTCAACATTCAGTAAATTTATAACAAATAATATTATTGAAATCTATAATCCATAACCAGATGGTATATGACGAATATAATTATTAGTAAATAGAATATATTAAGCCATTATCAACAGCGTCCATAATAACTATAATAAATCCGCAAAAGACGCGCTTGGCCTTGATTAGAAAATGCTTCTACTTTAGATACGTCAATGGATAACTTCAACGGCTATACGTGTTAATTACGCGTATTCTGGATGCGGTAATACCACTCAAGCTGCCGATCAAAGCCCGTTTCTAGCAAGCTGGCTATGACGCGTCCTGTCAGACCCCAAACCGTTTCACCATCAACCTGCCAGCTAGGCGTGAGGATGGTCGCGGTCTGATCTTGCATCGTATATTCTATCGCATACTCTACGGTAGGCTGCGTGAGCAAGGTTTCAAAATCTGCCCAAAAGATACGCGAGATTTCACCAAGCTCAGGCACTAGCAATAAATCTGGCGCAATCAACGCCACAATGGGACGCACACTCATACCGCTTTTTGAGGTTTGAATCGGTAACTGACCAAGTAGCTGGACTTTATTGGGTGGCAGCGCTGTCTCTTCGCAGGCTTCACGCAAGGCAGTGATGACATTGTTACCGTCACCGGCGTCATGTTTACCGCCTACGCAAGAGACTTCGCCGGCATGACTGTTCATATGTGCAGCGCGGCGTGTCAGTAGCAGCTTTGGATGGCGTTCGTGAGTGATGGCAACCAAGATCGAAGCATCAGCCACTGGGGTCTGATATAGGCTATCTAAAACACGAGCGCTACGAGAGGTGTTATAAGTGTCGTACAGCGCTGGACTGGTGACCGCATTTAAAGTCTCATGCTGTACCCGCTCAGCCAACGTTCTGAGCGTGGGATAGCGAATAAAAGTAGGCACAGCAACTGAAAACTCATCAAAACTTACAGACTGTGGGGGGAGTAACATTATTATTGCCCTTTATTTTTATCAGTATCAAGCGTCATCACGATAGGCGATGCAAGAACCAGCATGCAAAGCAAAATTCTCATGGCAGTCTCTGATTCTAAAGACAATCCCTAAAAACAGATTATAAAAACAATGCTTAGCCTATCGTAAATCAAGTCTTTCAATTTATCGGTATATTATTTAGGATGTGCGAGTGAATAAGATTTTCTCATTAAATAAGATGCAAGGCAGGATTGATGACTGCCCGCAAAGACTACCTTTGGTTATTATCGGTCTCGCTTGGCTTGGCGGCACACTCGCCACAGCCGCACTGGCGTTAATCGGCAGCTGGCAAAATGTCGCCATGATTTTGGGCTCGTTTGGTGCCAGTTGTTTACTTATCTTTGCTTATCCAGAGAGTCCATTCGCTCAACCAAGAAACATCGTCGGTGGTCATTTTATTACCACATTTACCGGCTTAACATTTTTGACGTTATTTGGCATCGAATGGTGGAGCCTGTCTCTCGCTGTCGGTACAGCAATCGCCCTGATGCTGTTGCTAAGAGTACCGCACCCACCTGCAGGGTCAAACCCATTGATTGTGATGCTAGGCGGTGTCAAATGGCACTTTTTAGTCACGCCGACTTTAGTAGGCGCGCTGGCCTTGGTTGTCGTTGCCCTTATCTATAATAATATAGGCCGTGGTAGACATTATCCTCGTTACTGGTAAACGGCTATTTATAGATAGGCACTGGTAAATAGTTACCGGTAAATAATTGTGGGCAAATGGCCAATGGCAGATACGCACTAAAAAACAATTGATTATGTTAAACAGGGCATACGTTATCCAATCCATCCTATCGCAGCAGCATTATCCTGAAGCTACTCATCACCCCTTAGACTAGCGTAATCTAGAAGCAACTGCATGCCATTTGTGTGACTGCCTATTATGTGACTGCCCATATATAAAGCGCGCGTCTCCTGATGACCTTCATATCAGGCCTTACCTTTATACCAACAATGCCATTCTAAAAAAATGGTGTAGCAAGAGAGAAAGTCAAAGCACTCATCTATTAGACTGTACCCGTATAACCCGCAAAGACAGTGCTGCCAATCCTATTGCTTTTGATTGGTATAAAACACTCTGTTCCTGTTATCATGATTCTATATGATAAGACATTCTGTACAGTACTAATCTGTGCTATCTTAAGGCGATGCTCACTCATTAGAATAATACCTCGCAGCATCTTTTTAGAGTTATCATCACTTACCCATCACGCTTACTATATTCATAAAGGCAGTTGATATGCGCTATTGTCTACAATGCGGTCATGAAGCAGAACGCAAAATACCAGCCACCGATAATATTCCGCGCTTGGTATGCCCAAATTGCAATTATATTCATTATGAAAACCCAAAAGTCATTTGTGGCTCATTGGTCGTGCATAAGCAACGTGTGCTGCTATGTCGCCGCGCAATTGAGCCACAATATGGCTTATGGACGCTGCCCGCAGGCTTTATGGAAAATGGCGAAACCATGGCGGAAGGGGCGGCGCGGGAAAGCTTTGAAGAGGCAGAAGCGGTGGTCACCAATCCGCACTTATATTGTTTATATGATATTCCTGATATCGGGCAAATCTATAGCATCTATATCACCGAGTTAAAAGACGGCGCTTACGGTATTGGCTCTGAAAGTCTGGACTGCGCTTTGTTCGCCGAAGAAGACATTCCATGGGATAAGCTTGCCTTTGAAGCCGTGCGCCGCACTTTAAAAAGCTATTTTGCCGACCGTCAGCAATACAATAACCATGAGAGTTTTCCCATTCATCAAGATATGATTGGCAAAGACCAAGCCATTAAGCGTTATTAATACAGCCTTTAAAAATACTTACCGGCAATAAAAACCGCCGCTTTCAATATAGATATTGAAGGCGGCGGTTTTTTTATACAGTCAATAATTTGCTATGACTGATTTCACGATAAGTAAAAACTAGCTTTTAATCTTACATACGTTAAAGCCAAGCTCTTTAACCGCAGCTTCTTTATCATAAGGTGCTAATACGGCACGTACATGCTTTTGGCCTTGCAGATATTGCTTAGCAACTCGCTGTAAATCATCGACCGTCACAGCCAATATTGCCGCACGCATTTTACGTTGCCAGTCGACGCCGCGATGATGCAGATTGGCAAAGCAAGCTTTGACCGCTTCGCCAGCTGGAGAGCCTGGTTTATCCATACCTGAGATAATGCCTAAGATGGCTTCTTCCAACTGCTCATCGGTTTGCGGCTCATTTAATAACCATTCGATACTGGCATCGAAATGCGCAAAGGTTTCAGCACACTGCGGATCGCGGTAGCTAAAGAACTTAAAGGCGCAAGCGTTGGCATCATAGCCCGCACCGCCGCCATAAGCGCCGCCGCGCTCACGGATGGCACTATGCAGATAGCCATTACGCAGATAAGGCGCTAATACCATCAAGGCAGCGGTATCAGGATGGTCGGCTGCTGGCACGGTATATGCGCTAGCATTATGATAGACGTTGGTCGGAACTAGCCACGCCAAATCTTCAACATCGAGCGCCACGCCATTTTCTATTGCTTTGACCGCGTCTGTTTCGCCATTTAACGCCACATCAAGTTGCAACTCGGCAAACTCGCTTGGGATATTGTCTTCAATACCCGCATCAGAGTTTGTGATTTTTTCAGCAATTTTTGGCGCTTGGCTGTCTTTCCAGCTATCAACGATTAAGTTGCTCAAACGTTCGGTTTGCTCGGCTTCACAGATAATAACCGCATGCTTAGGCAAGCTGATTAAACGCTGATGTAAATCCATCAGACTGGTTGCCAATTTATCCCACTGCGCATCATCCGTACTGGCATGGGCTAAGAAGTCTTTTAGCGCGTTTAGTGCTGGCAGACCGCTGCGCACATATTCTAACTGCGCTTGGCGGCTCATGCCACGACTGGCAGTTTGCATCGCATACGAATGCCCTGAACCTGCAAGGTTTGATTGCCAACCTGCTTGACGCTGCTGCAAAATCTCTTTAATACGGTCGTGCTCACTAAAGACGCTGTGCTCCATGACTTCTTTTAGCAAGTCAATGGCCTCAGGCTTGCGATTCAACGCGCGCGTTGCCACAACGAAATAGCTGCTAATCGCTTGGCTGTCATCGATATTGGTGCGCTGACTGATACGCGCCGTCACCCCTGATGAATGCGCCGCTTGCTTGGCTTGCATCTCATGAGCGCTTAGCGAATCCGTGCCAAGTTCTGACAATAAACTCAGATAAATAGGCAACAATGGATGATTAATCACTTCATTAACCGGTAGCTCGCTGGTGTTCTGATTACCAATCGCATCGGTCAACGGCACAATCACTTGATAATAATACAAGCCATTGGTACCTGCCTCATATTCAAATAAGGTACTGTCTTTCCCGCTTAAAATTACTTGTTCTTGCGTGCCTTGCTTAAAGCTGATATCGGTTGGGACATCTTCTAAGCCAACTTTTGGCAATAGGCTTAAGTCATCAGGTGCTGCTTGGCGCGCTGCCAAATCTAAAGCTTGTTGCTTTAAGATAGCTTTATCATCAGCGGTCAAATCCATCGCAATCGTATCAAGACGGGTTTGCTCAGCTGCCGTAAGACGGGCTGTTTTTTCGCTATCCGGTGTCAGTGTGACGCGGACACGATGTTGATTGTCTAACAAGTGCTGCTTAATCAAATTCGGTAACCACTGCGCATCTTTTACTTGTTCACGTAGCCATTGTAGATGCTCATCAACTTCCCAAACATCGATAGGGTTGCCGTCATGAATCGCCGTGCTAAAGCCTTCTAGCATGAGATTTAGACCATAAGGAATGCTATCACCGCCGATATGGCGCTGATCAATCTCGATTTGGTGCAAAATGGTTTCGATGGTTTCATCATCAATCGGCTTGCTGGCAACTTGGGTAAGCAAATCAATAATGCCCTGCTCTACCGCTTCGGCATGCTCAGGGTTTGAACCGCGCAGACCGGTATAAAAAACCATTTCATAATGACTGTCGTCGAGTCCCAATAGCGGACTTGGCGCTTTACCAAGTGGATGGCTGTCCAAATACGCACGCAATGGCGAACCAGCATGCTCAACCAACACGCCTTCTAACAGACGCAATGCTAAACGCTGCTTTGGATCGGTAATTGATGGTAATAACCACGCCACCACATGATGGGTTTGGTCAGGACCGGCTTCGTCAGCGGTATAAGTATCGACCGCGCTAATCGGTGCAGACAGACGTTTTTCTGGACGCGATACATGTTTTTTGCCGGCTTCAAATTGAATCAAGGCATCTTCATGAATTTTCGCTTGCGTTTGGGCAACTGGAATATTACCAAAGCTCATAATCACACTGTTTGATGGGTGATAATGGCTTTGATGAAATTCAACCAGCTCATGATGGGTCAAGTCAGGAATATCAGCAGGATCGCCGCCTGAATTATAATGATAGGTCGTCGTTGGGAACAAATGATGGGCGACCGTATGATACAACTGATCAATCTCGCCGCTCATCGCGCCTTTCATCTCATTAAAAACGATGCCCTTAAACTGCGGTTTATCATTTTCGTCTAACTCGACACGAATGCCTTCTTGGGCAAAATCAAGCGGGTGAATATTGGGGAAAAATGACGCATCAAGATACACAGCAAGCAAGTTAAAATAGTCATTTTTATTTTGCGTGGCATACGGATACGCCGTCCAATCGGCAGCCGTCATCGCATTCATAAACGTGTTCAATGAGCGTTTAATCATCGAAAAAAACGGGTCACGGACGGGAAATTTCTCAGAGCCACATAAAGCGACGTGCTCTAAAATATGCGCCTCGCCTTTTGAATCCATGGGCTGAGTGCGAAAGCCAACCAAAAAGGCATTTTCATCACTCGGATGCGCCAAATGGTAATGCATCGCCCCAGTCTTAACATGCTGACTGATCAGCACATCCATCGATAGCGCCTCAATGTGGCGATGCTCAATCAGCTCAAACGCTGGATGTAGCGTTAAATCCGCAATAAATGGCGTGTCAGTCATAGTTATCCTTATCAATGATAATGTATATCGTGCCCTGACTTTCAGGGCTCATAAAATGTTATCTATAGCGCTATTAGATGGGGCTTAACTATTGATAAGTCAAGCCTACTGCCTTCTAATAACCTATGATTCATTCGACTTTTCAGACAAAGACCTAAAGCAATACCTGCCAGACAAATCCATAACTTAATAATGGATTTAATCCTTAACAAAGTCAGTCAGCACTGTTAGTATAAAGGTAACTATTCACTAGGAGCACCTGATGAGCTACCAACATATTTTATTGGTCACAGACTTATTGTCCGATGCCGACGAGGTGGCCTTAAAAGCCAAACGCATCCTTGCAGGCTCCCCCGAGGCGAAATTGTCTGTATTACACCTCGTTGAAGATGATATGGTACGCTTTGGGTTTGAGCTTGTACCTGCTTCTAGCTTATCTGGCGAAACCGATGGCGAGCACTGGCAAGAAGCCCGAGCGAAGCTTGCGGCATTTCTTGAGCGTAACGATTTGCACGCCGTCAATTCTGATGTAAATGCTGCCATTTCTAACGATAAAGGCATCGTCAACTACTGCCACGAAAAAGAGGTCGACTTGCTGATTATCGGACGCCATGAGCGCCGCGGTATCGCTGCTTGGTTAGTTAAGGCAACGGCAGACAGTATATTACCCAATGCCCCTTGCGACAGCTTAGTGGTGAAGCTCGATCAGCCTGTATCAGAGTAGTCATTTATTCAGACAACGATTACTTAACAGCGCTCGGTAGTAGTGCTATAGTAAATACTCTCTGACACGAGGATTACGCCATGAGTTATGAACACATACTACTGGTCACCGACTTACTTTCTGATGCCGACATCGTCGCGCAAAAGGCCAAACGTATCGTCGATAACCGCCCAGGCTCTAAACTATCGGTACTGCATATCGTCAAGGATACCATGGTCGGCTTTGGCTATGAGCTCGTCCCTGCCTCTAGTTTATACGATGAGATTGATGATGAACGCTGCCAAGAAGCCCGCGCAAAGTTGGCACAATTCTTAGAGCGCAATCAGCTAAACGCAGCAACCTCTGAGGTAACGACCGCTATCTCTAGTAGCGAAGGTATCGTCAGCTACTGCCATAAGCATGACGTTGACTTATTGGTTATCGGTCGTCATAAGCGCTCTGGTATCGCCGCATGGATCAGCGGAGCGACCGCAGACAATATCCTGCCCAATGTTCCTTGCGACAGCTTTGTCGTTAGACTCGATAAACCAGTATCGAAATAGTAACAATATAAAAATTAGTGACAGACTGCTAAAATCATAAAAAAGCGCAGCGTATTTATTGACGCTGCGCTTTTTATGATAACTCAATCTTGTTGAATAATATCTATAAAGGTTTGCCAAATCGGACTTTGGTGCCGAGCTTTATGCCAGACTAACCACCATGTCCGTGACAAATCAATGCCTGCCACTTTTACTTGTACCAACTTTCCTGCTGCCAATTCTGACTCGATGACGTGTTGCGACAGGCAGCCAAGTCCAATATCGGCACTAACCATATGTTTAATCGCCTCCGATTGCTGAATTGCCATGATGACTTCTGCATTGGGTAAATGCTTGAGCAGCTGCTCATCGATAATTTGCCGCGTACCTGAACCTGCTTCACGCACCAACAGCGGTAATTTGGCTAGCTGAGCTATCGTAATATTATAAATATTTTCACTTTCTTGATAGTCCGTCAAACCTACCAACCATTTGCTATCGCGCTTAGCAAAGACCATCAAGGTATCTGTCCGCCATTCTCGCTGTTCAATGGCTTTCATATCTGTCGGGCGTGGCATGCCTTCTACCAAGGCAATATCAATACTTAACTGCTCAACCTCACTGACCACTTCCTGCGTATTGGCAATATACATATCGACATTGGCATCCGGTAGCGCTGCATATAGCTTAGCCAGCAGCGGTGGCAATACATAATTACCGATAGTGGTACTGGCACCGATATGAATCTGTCCTGCTTGATACTTATGATAATGCTCAAGCGCTAATGACTGACCTAAGATCGCTTGTGCTTGTATATAGATGGGATGAGCATTGGGATGTTGATTAAGCCTACGCCCGACTCGCTCAAACAATGGCATCTGCAATCTTGCCTCTAGCTCGGTCAACGCGCTACTGACTGCCGACTGTGATAGGTGCAGCTCTTCACTGGCACGGCTGGTGCTGCCCGTTTGATAAATACTCACAAATACCGCCAGTTGCTTTAGCGTAATCTTCGGTAGTGTTTGCATCGCTTTTTTCATTATCTTATTACGCCCTATGCCAGCCTTTTAAACATTATCTTTGATAATAATCTTTGTTATCAGTCTCTTAATATCAGTTTTTTAAGCATTACTATATTGACCTAAAAAATCGATAATTCATATCTTATTAATCTGTTTTTATTATAAAAAAAGTTAGCTTATACTGTCTATTCATAAGCTTATTCTTATTTTGATTATCGACAATAGGATGCGTCCTTTATGCACGCTTTTGCTCAATCAGTGAATCATTATTTCCCAAGCAATCGCCATCTAGCAGGGTTGCTTGTCGTGCTGATTGGTAGCTTATTGTGTTTATGGCTTAATAGCAGCTTAGATACGTGGTCGAACGGACGTATCGTTGGACTATCCTCTTTAACATTAGCCATTCTGCTTGGTATGCTATTGGGCAATACCGTTTATCCTAGTTTCGCTGAGCGCTTAGATGCTGGTGTGGGCTTTGCTAAGGGTCAGATTTTGCGTCTTGCCATTATGTTTTATGGTTTTAAGCTGACGATGACACAAGTTGCCAGCGTTGGTATGCCAGCGATTATGGCGGATGCGTTAGTGTTGACTTCAACGTTTTTATTAACCTACTGGCTAGGTACCAAATGGCTAAAGGTCGATAAGAAAACAACATTGCTTATTGGCTCAGGGGCTAGCATTTGCGGTGCCGCAGCGGTGATTGCAGCAGAGCCAGTGGTCAAGGCTGAAGCGCACAAAGTTACTATCGCCGTGGCAACCGTCGTGGTCTTTGGCACTATTGCGATGCTGCTGTATCCCTTCTTATATCATCTTGGCTGGTTACAGCCTTGGCTAAACGCCCAACAGTACGGAATTTATACGGGTTCGACCATACATGAGGTGGCGCAAGTCGTGGTTGCAGGTAATGCTATTAGCACCGATGTTGGCAATACAGCTGTCGTGACTAAAATGATAAGAGTCATGATGTTGGCGCCATTTTTACTTATCTTATCCTTTGCTCTCACCAAGAGCGAGGACGAAAATAATGATGAGAAGTTGTCGCTTATCGCACGCGTCAAACAAGTCAACGTACCTTGGTTTGCCTTTATATTTATTGTTATCGTCATTTTACATACGTGGATACCAATGTCTGAGAGCTTTGTGCAAAACATGGTCATACTAGATGATGTCTTACTCACTATGGCGATGTTTGCACTGGGTTTAACAACGCATCTGAGTGCGATTAGGCAAGCTGGCGTTAAGCCGCTTATTTTAGGCGCTCTTATATTTGCTTGGCTGATCGTTGGCGGTGGTCTGATTAATATTGGCATTAGCTCTATCTAACGTCTGCCCTCACTTGACTTAGTCTTCATCAAATAACACTCTTAGCCTCTTCTAAATGCAGAAATGCCTACGACTAACTCAATAGTACGTAGGCACATTTGATTCTATATTTTAATTTCAGAACTTTATTTTAAGTTCAAAAGCATGAATTCATAGCCATTTAGCATGAAGCTTAAGTGATAGATAATAAGTTTTTGACAGTAACCAAGTAATATCAAATCGTAGACGAAAAAAAACGAACCCGAAGGTTCGCCTTTTTTATTCATCTTGCTCTAACTATTATCTATAAAAGATAAATTAGATAGCAACGATGTTATGGGCTTGTGGGCCTTTTTGACCTTGAGTTACAGTGAACTCAACTTCTTGGCCTTCAGCCAAAGTTTTGAAACCTGAACCAGTGATTTCGCTGTAATGAGCAAAAACGTCTGCGCCGTTTTCTGGAGCGATAAAACCAAAGCCTTTAGCTTCGTTGAACCACTTAACTGTACCTTTTTGAGTATCTGACATAATCATAATCCTGATATTTAATTTATTAGTGGTCTAATTGACCGATAACGCTTGCAAATAGCTACTGAACGATAAATATTAAAACGAAGGATTATAACTAATACTACGAGGTAATGATTTGGTGCAGAACTGCTCTTAAGCTTGAGCGTATTATAGGGGGGTATTTGGATTAGTGCAAGCCCTAAATGATACTTTGTGTAACTGAGTACAGTTTTAAAGCCTTTACTCATCGAAATATAGCCTGATTGGACAGCTATAGGGTGGATTGAAGGCTTATCCTAAGCATTGGGGAAACGGAACAGAAATATCGCTACCCCACTACACACCACGGCCACCAACCAAGCTACCCATACCATATCGGCAGGAATGTTAAAAAACAGCATCGCTGTCGAAATTGCCATCATTATCGTTGCCAACCATTTAGCATAGTGTGGAACGGCACGGCGATCTTCCCAATCACGGACATACTTACCGAAATATTTATGATTAATCAGCCAAAAATGAAAACGGCGTGAGCTACGCGCCCAGCACCATGCTGCTAACAGCACAAAAGGGGCGGTTGGCATCACAGGTAATAAAATCCCAATAATACCCAAGACAAAAAATACCCAACCAAGCGTCACAAACGTCCAACGAACCGTCGGGCTGTTAGATTGGTTAGTCTTGGGTCGATAATAAAAGGCTTTTTTGTTTTGGCTCATAAAATAAATGTCATTGGTTAATAGTGAGTGTCTAATATTGACTTCGTGATGGTTGTGAAGCAACAGAAGTCATTGTGTATGAATGCTTCCTATACAGCTGCCTATATAACTAGTAGCTAAGGATGCAGTATCACTCAAAATCCTACAAGGCTATTTTTATGAGGTTTTTGCTATCAATAGGTGTATTTGATTAGTGGTTGGGTAAGTGTGTCGACGAGTTTTACTGATTTTAAAAATATAAAAACCGCTACTGTATTACTATAGCGGATTTTAAAGACTACTGGATTACTACTCTATTCGACTACTGCATAGACAACGCCTATTGATTATTACAATGAGCAAGTAGGCTCCAACGTAGGTTTATAAATATAAGTAAACTCTTGACCATTTGGGTAGGCTTGCTTTAATTCAGGAGCACTAAAACTTTGATTTAATACTAGCTTTTGTCTAGGTGCTAACGTTACCACTTTTATTTGTGAAAACACCGGCTCGTTTTCGTACTGTAGCCCTACTGCGGTTTTATTAGGCTTTAGCTGGTATTTTTCTACACCTACTTGCTTATAAGTGCCATCTGCATAGCATTTAAAGCGATAATTATAACTCGTTCCATCTCGACGAAAGTTAATGACAGCGGCCTGACCACCCATCCCTGCCGTCATTACCCAGTACCCTTCATATATTTGTTGGGGTAACTGGTAGTTATTGTTAATCTGATCGTTTGGGGTCGATGGTGACATGCCGGTACTGGCACAGCCTGATAAAAATAATGCACCGCTTAGCATGGCAGCGGTAACCTTAAGGTAATGGCTCATGGTTAGTCCTTTAATGATGAGTGAATACTGGTGTTAGATTTCCATCTAGTCTTATCATTTTAGATGAGATTAAATGGAAATGTAATACCACGACTTATTAATTAAGCCTTTAAAATACACGGTAGCAACATACATAAAAAAACGCCGTCATAAGATATGACAGCGCTCTTCACTAAAATAGATATTTACACGTTAATTACAACGCTTTTAACTCTTCCATCTGCGCCGTCATCGCCGTCAACTGCCCTTCTAACTCAGCCAGTTTGGCCTTCTCCGCATCGACTACTTCGACTGGTGCTTTACTGACAAAGCCTTCATTACCCAGCTTACGTGATATACCTTCGGCTTGCTTTTGTAGCTTTTCGTAAGATTTACCCAGACGATTTAGCTCAGCAGTTGGATCGATAAGACCTTTCATTGGTACAAGCACGCGCAGTTGCCCAACCATACTTGATGAGGACAATGGCACCTCATCACCTTCTTTTAATATTTCTAGGCTCTCAACTTTGGCAAGTGCCTTAAACTGATTTTTGATACGTGATAGACGCGCATCTTCGTCGCTAGAGATATTTTGTAGCAAGACTGGCAGACGTACCGCATTGCCCAGTTTCATCTCACCACGGATATTACGCACGCTGGCGATAAGCTCTTGTAGCCATGCCATGTCCGCTTCCACTTGCTCACTGATTAGCTCGCTATCGGTTTGTGGATAGTCAGCAACCACAATGCTATCAGTATTTTTACGACCCAGTAGCGGTGCAACCGTCTGCCAGATTTGCTCAGTCAGATACGGCATGATTGGGTGGCTAAAGCGCAACGCGGTCTCGAGCACGTGCAGCAGTACATAACGAATTTGCGCTTTACGCTCGCTTGATACCGAGTCATCATTGAGGCTGGCTTTTGCAAGCTCAACATACCAATCACAGTACTCATTCCAGATAAACTCATAGATATCTTGGCTGACCATATCGAGGCGATATTGAGTAAAATGCTGATGAATGTCTTTCACACTAGAGTTCAGACGACTCATAATCCATTTTTCTGGCAATTCCCAAACGTCAGGATTTGCCGCTTGGTCGATAGGTTTGGCACTGCCCTCGCTATCGACACAGTTCATCAGTACAAAACGGCTGGCGTTCCAAATTTTATTACAGAAATTGCGATAGCCCTCGACACGTTTTAAATCAAAGTTGATATCGCGACCGGTACTGGCTAAGGATGTAAAGGTAAAGCGCAGCGCATCGGTACCGTAGGCTGGGATGCCTTCTGGGAATTCTTTACGGGTTTGCTTTTCAATTTTAGCCGCATCTTTTGGATTCATCATATTACTGGTGCGTTTTTCAACCAGCGTTTCTAAGTCGATACCGTCAATCAAATCAATCGGATCTAAGACGTTACCTTTCGACTTCGACATCTTTTGACCATTACCATCACGTACGAGACCATGCACATAAACGGTCTTAAACGGTACCTGCGGTGTGCCATCTTCGTTCTTAACAAAGTGCATGGTCAGCATAATCATGCGCGCGACCCAAAAGAAGATAATGTCAAAACCGGTGACCAACACACTGGTGGGGTGGAAGGTTTCAAGCACGCGCGGATCAGCATTGACGTCTGCCCAGTCAAGCGTACTAAACGTCCACAGACCCGAGCTAAACCAGGTATCAAGCACGTCATCATCTTGGCGCAGTTTTACATCATCGCTCAATTTGTATTTGGTGCGCACTTCCGCCTCATCACGGGCCACATAAATCTCACCGCTCGCGTCGTCATACCATGCAGGGATACGATGTCCCCACCATAACTGACGGCTAATACACCAGTCCTGCAAGTCAGTCATCCACGACATATACATGTTTTTATACTGCGCAGGGACGAACTCAATGCTGCCATCTTCTACCGCGTCAATCGCAGGCTTGGCAAGCTTACTAACCGCCACATACCATTGATCGGTCAACCATGGCTCAACGATCGTACCACCACGCTCAGCACGGGGGGCTTTTAGCTCATAGTCTTCGATATCTTCTAGCCAGCCTTGCTCACCTGCTTGTTCTACAAGGAACTTACGTGCGGCAAAACGCTCAAGGCCTGCATATTCACTCGGCGTGGTCTCTAATGTTGGCTCACGCGTTTGCAAATCAACATAAACTTCCATTTCAGGCAAAATATTGGCGCGCTCATCTAAGATGTTAATCAGCGGCAAGCTATGACGACGACCCAATTCATAATCGTTAAAATCATGCGCTGGCGTGATTTTAACGCAGCCTGTGCCAAAGTCTTTTTCGACATAATCATCAGCAACAATGGGCACCACCCGCCCAGTGATTGGCAAGGTAATGGTTTTGCCCACCAAGTGCGCATAACGCTCATCGCTAGGATTGACCGCAACAGCCGTATCACCTAATAAGGTCTCAGGACGAGTGGTCGCGACCACTAGATAGTTTTTACCATCTTGGGTGGTCAGGTCTTTGTCAGTGAAATGGTAGCGGAAATGCCACAAGCTGCCTTTTTCATCATGGTTTTCAACTTCTAAATCAGACAGCGCCGTTTGGAATTTAGGATCCCAGTTCACCAAACGCTTACCGCGATAAATTAAGCCATCATCGAACAGACGCACGAATACTTCTTTTACCGCATTGGACAGACCGTCATCCATGGTAAAGCGCTCACGCGACCAGTCGACTGAGCTGCCCAAACGACGAATTTGACGGGTGATATTGTCGCCCGACTCTTCTTTCCATTCCCAGACTTTATCGATGAAATCTTCGCGCGTCATATCTCGGCGCTTGAGTCCTTGTGCTTCCAGACGACGTTCAACGACCATTTGGGTGGCAATACCTGCGTGATCGGTGCCTGGTTGCCACAGCGTGTTGTCACCATCCATACGGTGATAGCGCGTCAACGCATCCATAATGGCGTTATTAAAGCCATGTCCCATATGCAATGAGCCAGTGACGTTCGGTGGCGGCAAAGCGATAGAGAACGACTCGTCTTTATCAAAGCTTGGCTTAAAATAACCACTGTCTTCCCAGTCTTGATACATGCCCGCCTCGACCTCTGCAGGATTGTAGGCATTTTCCAACTGGCTGAGTGCTGCTTGAATGGATTGGGTCAGGTTAGCGCTGGTGTTGATATTAGTATTGGTATCAGAATTGCTCATAATAGAATGTTCTTTTATTAAAAATGAATGTGGTCGAACAAATACGTTGAAAGTAGGCAAAATAGTTAATAGTGTGATTTTAACGCAGATAGCTAGATTTTGTTAGATGCTAAGGCAATTTATCGGCTTTGAGGCGCCTCCATTAAACAATTAACAACATCAATTGGCTCAATGCTAAATATAATAAGTTATAGTCATGCTATAGGATATAGGTTTTGGCTAACTGCCGTGCTTATCTGCTCTATATCTATCTTGCTAGTGCAGAAAAACATTGCCTCTAAGAAACAACTATTGCCTCTGAACAGTGAGCTTACCGTGCCCAAAGATACCGACCTGACAAACGACTCTCTCAATAGCCCTGTGGAAGACAAGCATTTGGCCAAGAGCAATATGCATCTTGCACATCAGCCTGAGCCTGATAACGATATCGAAGACACTCATAAAAAAGCTGATGAACAGGTAGAGGCCACTGAAAACCTCGACGACCAGGATTTTCCTGAAGAGATTAGCGACGAAGACAAAGAAACCATCAAAAAAGTCGCCAGTGATGACAACTTGAGTCAAGCAAAAAGCTACGCCAGTATCTTAGTTGAGCAAGTCATCCACGCCAAAGAAACCTTTGATCGCTCCTTAGGCTCTTTATTCACCAGTGCTTTGACGGCAGGACTTGAGATTGGTATTAGCTTTTTTATGATTTTAGCCGCTTTTGCCTTACTCACCGAAGTCATGCCCAATCAATATGCAATGGTCTTATCATCACTGCTATACCCAATAGGTTTTATTATCGTGGTCATTGGTCAGTCGTTATTGTTTACCGAACAAACCTCGCTGTTGAGCTTACCAGTACTAAATGGTATTGAGCCATTAAACAAACTGCTGCGTCTTTGGGGCATTGTTATCGCGGGCAACCTTGTTGGCGGATGTATATTTGCGGCATTGATGATTGGCCTTGGGTTAAACATGCACCTGTTTAGCGCCAGCGATATTGATGCTTATGCCGAGCATATCTTGGGGTTTGCATGGTGGGTGATATTTGGTAGCGCCGTATTAGCAGGCTGGTTGATGGGCGTTGCTGCTTGGCTTGTGACCTCAGCACGCGATACCCTCAGTCGCATTGTCTTAGTCACCCTTATCACTGCGAGTATCGGATTTTTAGGCCTGCACCATAGCATCGTTGGTAATATCGAAGTGTTTTCTGCATTACTGTATGGCGATACTGTCAGCCTGTGGCGTTATTTAGCCTTCTTAATAGTGGTGCTGGTGGGCAATACTGTCGGTGGCGTGGTGTTCGTCGCCGTGCTGAAAAACCGTACTTTCTTATTCGAGATTGAAAAGGTAAAAGAACAGGCCGCCGATGCGAAAGCAAGAATAGAGGCGCGTCGACCTTAGTTTTTGATGCACTGCCCTACTTAAACTGACTCACCGTAGCGTTGAATATCATATTAGATATGGCAGCAAACGTACAAACCCCATATCACTCTTAAACCTATTAAGCCTGATATGAGGTTTGTACTCAGCAACGTTGATATAGTGAGTTGACTATAGTCTACGAGCTGCCAATACGCTTCTTTCTACCTCAGTCCTTTTGACTTTATTGTATCTACTACTAAATACTCTGACCAAGATACCCGCGGTCAAGAACATGATTAGCGTATAGATAGCAGGCGTCATCGACATCTTATAGTTCGCCAATAAAGTCAGTGCCATAAATATTGATAAGGTACTGTTTTGCAGGCCAACCTCTAATGTCACCGACGTCCTCTGTGCTAGGTTTAGGCCAAACCATTTACTGGTATAGTAGCCAAGCGCCATGGTCGAGACGTTCAATAATAAGGATACAGGACCAGTCGCAATAAATGCCTCAACGATGATGTCTCTTTGTACATAACTTAAGAAAACCACCAAGAAAGTCAAAAATATCACCCCAAATCTAGACACATAGACCTGAGAGTTATCCGCAACCCGTGGCGCAAAGCGTTTGATAAGCATACCAATACTAATAGGGACGATGGTCAGCACAACTAGGGTGAGCACGGTTTTTAATACGGGCAGTTGAAACTCACTACCCGCGCCCATAAAGTGAATCAATGAAAAACTTAAAACAACGGGAATACTAAATACTGTGATGACACTGGCAATCGCTGTCATTGTCACAGACAACGCCACATCACCTTTGGCCAGATAGGTAAATAGGTTTGAGGTGGTACCACCTGGGCACAATACCAACAACATGACCCCGACTGCATACTCAGGCTCTAACGGCATGATATTTGCCAAAGCAAAACCAATAATCGGTAAAAGTAACAGCTGATTGGTCAAGCCAATACCAACCGCTTTTGGATATTTTAAAACGCGTTTAAAATCATTGGCAACGAGGGTGAGACCCATGCCCATCATAATGAGGAACAGACAAATGGGAATAATAACTGAGTTGACTAATGTGACTATCTCAAGACCTTCCATAACTACATCCATGTAGATAAGACCCTTCTTTGGGTCGGTTTATGAAAATTCCGCGATGCTAAACCAGCCAATCCTGCTGATAATTTGGGTAAAAGCCATCGACGTTATTAGCGTTTTTATGATGCTATTGCGCACTATAATGATATGCACATCATTGCGTGACTTTTGTGCGTCTTATCATAACTTTAGAATCATAAAGGAAAGTATATCGCTGTGGTATGTTATTTATTTACTTTATTCAACCACTGATCAGTCAGTATGCTGTTTTTGCGTTGAGAATGGTTTTGAAGAAGTATTACGGGAGAGTCTGATAAAAGCATAAGTTGATGAGCCAAAGCAACGATGTGCGACGGCTGATTTAAACAAATAGCAATCAGCTTAAACAACTGACTTACTAGAACAGGGCATTTCAAATAAAGGTTTTAGGATGGGTCGACGTCATATTGGTAGTTTCAATACTGCTAACCGCCGTGCCATAAGCAATGGCTTCTACCATACTGCCCAACTGGTTAACGTTACTGACTTCTAGACGTAAGCCATAGATATGATTGTAGCCTTTGGCATGCGCCTCAGTACGCATACGCACAATGGCCTCGCGACGCGCGCGGTCTAATAGTGTCTCGTAGGTGGTCAGGTTTTTGCCAAAGATACTCAGGACACGGGCGATAATCATTTTAAAATAGTCTTGAGCAATAACCACGCTGCCGAGTACTAGCTCACCCTGACTATCATCGACCAGTTGTGGACGATAAAAACGCTCGCTTGACACAACGATATGACCGAGCTTCTGCTCTGCAATGCTGAGCTGTGCTAGGTGTTGGCGTTCGTGACGCGTGCCAAAAAACCAACCCACTACAAACAAGATAATGAGCGGTGCATAATTAATGAGCATTTGTGTGAGTGACTGGTTCATGGCACGTCTCTTATCATAAAAAGCATCAATGCTTAAAATCTGGTTAATTAACCAAAAGGATTGAAACGTGGCAAATCATCAGCTGATGTGTTCGCAGGTTGTGCTTGACCAGTCTGACCAATTTGATGGCCACCTGATTGATCGTATGGTGGCTGCGCTGACATAGACTGCTGCTGAACTGGCACGGCTTTGACAGCAGTACCATAAACGAACAGCTCAGAGGCACCTTGAGCGATGCTAGACGTTGAGAAACGCAACCCAACGACGGCATCCGCACCCAAAGCTTCCGCTTTAACAATCATCCGATCTATTGCTTCTTGGCGAGATTCTTCTAATAGTTCAGTGTAGGCCGTTAGCTCGCCACCTACGATATTTTTTAGACCAGCAAACAAGTCTTTGCCAACATGCTTTGAGCGTACAGTACTGCCGTACACCACATCCAGGCGCTCAGTAATTTGATAGTTAGGCAGGTGCTCAAGATTGGAGAGTTGCACAGTCATAGTACGACCTTATCGGTGACTTACAGGGTTATTCAAGGGTATTGGATTCTATTGAACAGTTAAAACAGCACTGACACCCAATTAAAAATCAGTAGCAGTACTGTTTATCATTTAACCATTTTAGACGACTATTGATTGCCTTAAGGCCATGCCCTAGTCGTTGGTATGAAACAATAAAAACAGCTCAGTCAAATTGCCTTCGATGCTATTGGCCATTTGTGCCAGCTTATCTTCATCTTTACGCATCTCTGCAAGCTCTGGGTCTTCGTCATCGATACCGCTAAGCACAATCATTGGCAACGTCAATACTGCCACATCTTCAGCCGTTTCTTCGTCTTCAAACCAATCACTGGCTTCATCACCATACATGGCATCCACAAAGCCAATCGACCAAGCCACGATATCAGATTCATCGGAAAAATCGACAGCCACTTCTTCATCACCAGCATCTTCACCAAACGGTAGCTCTATAGGCGTTTCGTTTTTTAGCTCGGCGATGATAGAGTCGCGCCAGCGCTTGATACCGTCAAGAACGTTTTCTGGCATCTCATTGGCATGACCTTCAAACATCGCATCTATCCAGTTAGGCAATGGACGCCCGATGACTGTCGCTGTCAAAAAACCATGAGCGGCGACACTATCAAGCACAAACTGGCTCTCTTGGTTGTCCAAATAATCTAATAATTCATCAAAGCTTAATTGGTTACTCATGGGTAATAGTCCTTGAAAGATAGAGTGCGGCGATTGCCAGTTGCAATCGATTATATGAAGGATAGCAGGTCATTTGAGAATGCTGGTCGCTCGGACCAGTTACCGAAAAGACCGATGAAAAGTGAAACCATCACGATAGATAGTAGAAAACAGAATAGGTCGCAAGCTTTTATAACACCATAAACACCAGGTGACCAAATTAACAATATGACAAAGTATGGTGTAAAAATTTGAGCCGTCAGAATACTAGCGCGTTAAGCAATGTAGCGGTTCAACCTTCAATCAATTGACCTTTGAGTAAATAAACCGCTCATCCGTTAACAAATAGCGGCTATTAAGGGGCTTTAGTCGACTCATAAAACACCCTTAATCAACAATGTATAACATGACAGTATCTGCTTAGTCTTATCGACTCTACAAGTCATCATCATCCCAATCATCGCCATCTTCATCGAAGTTGTCTAAGTCATCGAGGTCATCTTTTAGCTCTTTAGCCAAACGCTTTTCTTCTAGCAAATTATCGATTAGTCGACGCTTCTCAAGACTACTTAAGCGTGTGCGCACACTTGTCTCGGCCTCTTCAACCATCTTTGCATCATCATCATCGACAAAATCATCATCAAAATCGTCGTCAATATCAGCGTCACTCATGACAAACTCCTATCATTTTTGGCAAGGGTATAAAAAACAAATTAATATATATATGCCTTATAAAGTCTCTATTGAACGTTGTCAATCCTTTTTGTCACTATGGCATATTTACTATAGCGTGCCAAGACAATATCAACTCAACTATTGATACTATATTGCAGGCAATTGTAGAGACAGCTGGCGCAAAAACAAGCTTTTTGTGTCACTTTGTTTTTTATAGCGCTTAACCTTGTGACACTGCTTCGTTTTCAATCATCAACACGGCGTTGCGGACATCAGCCAAACGCTGAATCATCGCATCATTACCACCATCAAAGATGGCACATTCACGCTCATAAACGGTGGTTGGACGCATGATGCTATGTATTTGCACATGATTGCTGATTTGTTTGAGACCGGCGTTCGGCAATAAGATAAGCATCTGCTCTTTTTTACCGACACTCTCTAACAGTTGAGTCATCGCGTTACTCTGCGCGTCGTCACTGACACCCGCTTTGGCTGGCAAGGCAAAACGGCTCAGCTCAATATGCTTATCATGAATAATTTTGTTTAGCATCAAATATAGCTTGGCAAGCATCACGCCTGCCAGTGCAACTTTGGCATGGCTGTTGTCCGCTTTTAACAATACGCTCGCACCACTGTCATCAAAGCGTGGCTCATTCATCGCACTAACCCCTAGTAACAATGGCTGCTTGAGCAACTCTGCAATCGCTTGATTGAATAGCTGCATGCACAGTGCTAAATAAGGCAGGCGTTGTGCAGGTGCTAAGCGCTCAAGCATATTGAATTCATCATGAAAAGCAATCTGTACTCTCACGCTGTCAAATTCACGTGTCGCTGACAATCTAGCAGCGCCATGCTGTGACGTTGTCGCACTAACATCACTACTTGTATCAATATCACTCTTATCACTACTATAGAGCTCAGTGGTTGAGGATTCGGCTTGTTTTATCGCCGTACCAGAGACATGACTGGACTCAAAGTCAGCTGCCGTACTATCTGTGGCAGACTCTGAGTTTTGCTGACCTCTAATATATTGGTTCACTGCGCCATGGATATCGAGCTTTTGACCACTAGCCTTTTCATTGCCTGTGTCAGCACTGGCCGCATGGTCAGATGCTTGTCCTTTGCCCAGACTGTTTGTCTCCCCTGCATTAGCTGGGTTATTAAAGTCAGTGGCGACGCGCTCAATTTCAGGATTGTGCTCATGGCTTTCACGGCTTTCACGATTATAGTCATGCTGATTAATTTGCAAATATTGTTCACGATGCAAATCTTGAACATCTCGACTGATGGCATTGATTTGCTCTTTGGTTGGACGCGCAAGATAGCCATAAATAAGCCAAAGCAACAGATGCAGTAACATGGTACCGATAACAAACGGCCATTGCATCGCGATAATCTCGCCCTTACTAATGTCTTTTAGCGTCAAAGATACGCTACCAATCACCGCATCGCCTTTGGTCGCGATTTGACGTATCGTATCGCCCTGTTGCATCGGCGCGTTACCGACTGGCACCAAGATATCATCGTTATTGTCTTTGATTAATATCCGTGTGACATCTTGCTCGCTGGTGTAGCGATTGGCAATGACGCTCAAACTGACGCGATCCTTGTTTTCTAAAGACAGCCTCGCCTCATCTATCAGCTGAGCAACCATCTGCTCGCCCTTTAACGCACGGCTTTTGCTCAACTGCTGATCGGTGCTAATGACCAATAACAGTGTCTGCAAACAAAAACTAACCAGAAGAATAATGGCAAACAACCCTTGCCGCGGCGCTAAATACGTCATGATATGTTAAACTTTTTTGGATAAATGAAATTAAAAAACGAGGCTATCGCTCATTTTTTGGCTAATTTTGGAAAATCGTGCTGCGTACTTATAAAACACACTTAGAGAGCCTCATCAGCGCTCATAAGGTGTGACCGATATTCAGCGTTTGCATAAACTTGGAATAATGGCATTATAACGACCTAGGTACAATGCTAGCGTCAATACATGGTCGACACCTTTGGTCGACAAATCACTCGCTTATTCTATCTACTATATCACCATACTAAGCCCTATAGCGTTAGCAGTTTTATAAATTTAACGAATTTATGAGAATAAGTTTTTAGTCATAAAAGCCTTTCTTAATTAACGGTTTTAGCCGGCGATGATACTTTGCACCTCATCTATAGGCGCTGACCTGTAAAACTGTTATTATTCCTAATCTTATATGAGCATACAAGGGACAATTGAGCCATGCCAAAAAATACATCTTATTCGTTACCAAAAGACAGCAAAGCATGGCAACAAGCCGTCGATTCTATTGCCTCACTTCTACCAAACGATACGAATTTGCAAGATTTTGACGCCTTGCAGTCCCTTCCTGTTTTTGCATTAATCGTCGTTCTCCCGACTCAAGTGTCGACGCTCGATATCCATCAGTATGTACAGTCATGGGTCGATGAACAGCCAAACTGGCACTTAGTCACCGTAGCAGAAGATGCCGATGCAAGCTTTGTGAATATCACAGTTTCTGATACAGAGCCGATGGAAGACAATGCACAGCGCTTACCCTTTACCCAAGCGCAAGTATTCCGCTACTTGCTGGTGCCAGTGACTGATACGCTTATGCATCCTGGCAAAAAGACTGCAGCAGCGCACATTATTGATGATCAGCTGACCACGCGCTTGCGTCATGACTTAACGGAAGAGTATAACAATACTCGCCCTGCCGATAACAACGATACATTAGATGTCGTCGACTGTCATATCCTATCTGTTGGTCATATGCTACGCACACACAAGCTTGCTTGTTTCGATATGGATTCGACCTTGATTGAGCAAGAAGTCATCGTTGAGTTGGCGAAAACGGCCGGAATCGGTGAGGAAGTTGAAGCCATCACTGAAGCGGCGATGCGCGGTGAGATTGATTTTGACGAATCTTTTGCTCAGCGTGTGGCACTGTTGCAAGGCATATCAACCGATGTCCTCGATGAGATTTGTAGTCGCCTAACCTTGTCAACAGGTGCTCGCACCACCATCAGCGCCCTTAAAGCTTTAGGGTATCATACAGTGTTGGTATCAGGCGGCTTTACCTATTTTGCCCGCTATATCGCTGAACAACTAGGTATTGACGAGGTTCACGCCAATGCGTTAGATATCGACGAAGGCGAAGTGACTGGTCATGTACAACTGCCTATCGTCAACGGTGCTAAAAAAGCTGCAATCGTCGAACAAACTGCCGAACGCTTGGGCATCGCTATGTCACAAGTGGTCTGTATCGGTGATGGGGCTAATGACCTGCCGATGATGGCTATCGCTGATTTGGGCGTTGCCTACCGTGCCAAACCCATTGTCCAAGCACGGGCTGATTCTGCGATTAATGTCACTGGGCTTGAAGGCACCCTTTACGCCCTTGGGTATCCAGCGCTTGCCGCGACGAAGTAAACGCCAAACATATATTTATTAAGACAAGCTGGGTTAATGCCTTACCATTAATCTGGCTTTTATATTTTAATAGTTCTTAGAGTTATTACTTTTTCATCATGAAGGACTGCCCATGACGGCATCACGCTCACCGCAACCAGACCAATCTTCAGTGTCACAACCAGTAAATAACAACACCTCCCCCACAACTCCTGATGACCCAAAATCACTTTTTGCGACTTATATTAAGGGTATGGCAATGGGCGCTGCCGATATCGTGCCTGGTGTCTCTGGCGGTACTATCGCACTGATTGCTGGGATTTACGAGCGTCTGATTAATGCCCTTGGTAGCATAGGCCCCAATCTTTGGCAGATATTTCGCCAACAGGGTGGTATCAAAGGCTTACTGGCTGTATGGCGACAGGTTGATGCAACATTTTTGCTATTTCTGCTATTAGGTATTGCCACCAGTTTTGCGACACTGGCCGGCATTATTAAACACTTATTAGACAATCAGCCACTACTGATTTGGTCGTTCTTCTTTGGTTTAGTCATTGCCACGGTCTTCTTATTGCTCAGTGAGATTAAACGTTGGAACATAGGCCGTGCAGCGTTGTTTGTGATGGGACTTGTTAGCGCAGTGGTTATTAGTAGCTTGCCATTGCTCGCCACAACACCAAGCTTACCCTATCTTTTCTTTGCTGGAGCAATCGCCATTTGCGCGATGATATTACCCGGAATCTCAGGGTCTTTTATCTTATTGTTATTGGGCGCTTATGATGCAGTGCTAGAAGCAGTCAATACAATGAACCTAAGCGTCATCTTAACCGTCATGGCAGGTATGGCAACGGGTCTGTTACTATTCACCCGTGCCCTCAAGTGGTTGCTAGCTCGTTACTATCAGGCCACGCTTGCATTGCTCACAGGTTTTATCGCAGGTTCTTTGGTAAAAGTTTGGCCGTGGAAGGTCGACGCCTTAGGAGCGCTTAATAGCGATGCCATCAATAACGTAATGCCTTGGCAGTATCCTACAGGACCGCACTGGCTAACCACTATAGGTCTCATGCTATTGGGTGCAGTATTGGTATCGTTGCTGTCGTGGTGGGGCAATCGTACGCAATAGACACTCGCCTTCACCTAACCTCTGTGTAAATCAGTAAGCTCTAATACATAAGCGAGCGTCAGACTGGCTTTAAAATACTGACTTTAAAATATATTTACAAAAGCCACGCTCAGGAACGCTTAGAACCCACTCCTAAAACCAAGCGCCCATCCTTGCGGCGCTTGGCTTAAATTCTGCCATCCCTCATCTAAAAATACGCGTTAACCAGTCTAATAACACGCTAAAAAATCAGACGTCAACGGTTGTCGCAAAGTCGCCTTCACCCTCTTTAGCTTTGGTCAGCAAACTTCCATAATGGTCATATTGGAATTCACCTTATGAATAGCGAGATGAATAATGTTAATGACTATATTTTCTTTTATCGGGTTAGATACTTGGAGCAATGCCGCTCTGCTTGGCTACGGTCTACTAGCAGGCTTGATAGTGGCGCTTGCCTTTTCATCGCAGCGTTGGCTATTGATATATTTATTCGGTGGTATGGCCTATTGGTTAGCGGTCGAAGGCATCCAAAGTGTGATATCGAGTCGGCCTATGCTGGCGGAGCTGTCAGAATGGCATAGCTATGTCGTCGCTATGGGTATTAGCTGGCTGCCATTGGTTGGTTGGGTGTTGTATCGTGCATTACGTTATGAGGATGTCAGTCAAGCGGTGCAACAGCAGCGCGAGTTGGAAGCAGCGCGCTATATCGAACACACACCTGTCTATGATGATGACTATCAGCCGCGCTTCCACTAAATATTTGATACTAAATAAAAAAAATTCACCAAATTAGCGTTATTGGCTGCGAATGTTACAAGATACTTAACGCTCTCTACTTAACTACTAAAGAATAATGCCTACTTAATGGTTTATAATCTAGTTATATATTTATCGCAAAAATTGGTATAAAGTACGCTTTATTTTTATGCCTCATTCTTTAGGAGTTCCATTATGTTTACTGTTCCTGTGTTAGATATCAAATCTGATCCATTAGATGTGTTGCTGGCTGTGATTGGCTATCGCTTGTCTATGTTGGCTGATAGTGATAACGAAGACGTTAAAGCACTATTCGCTGATCGTAACGTCACCATCGAGCTTGCCAGCAAAGAGTCTGATATCGCACGTCATTTCAGCTTTAATAATGGAAAATTTAGTCAACAGAGCGGTCATGCCAAAGACGCAGATTTGACGATTAGCTTTAAAGACTCTATGACAGGCGTTAAGCTTTTGACCAAAGGCGACCTTCCTGCGTTTATGACTGCCGTTCAAGAAGGCAATCTGAGCATTGAGGGTGATTATAGCCTAATGATGTGGTTCAACAAGCTAGCTAAGCACATTGTTCCTGCTATTCCAGAAGAGTGCAAACCTTACATCCAAAAAGCCAAACCTTATGCTTATAAAGCACAGCAGTTTGCGAATCATTGGATTGGTTTTGCTAAGCATAAATTGGGCAAATAATTCGATATCATTCATTAGAGTACCCAAACATTAAGTAGCGCGTAGTTGTAAACATTCACTACTCTTCTGCTCACTATATTATTGGTTCGAAGCTTTTTGATTAATGGCACTTATATCAAAGCCACTTTGCTTAGCGTTACTACAATAGGCACTACTCTAATAAGCACTACTCTGACTTTCTAAAAAGGTTGCGGTATACTATATCGCAGCCTTTTTTGTTTTTTAAAACCCTAACAGAGAAAATAATCAGACCCACCTAACAATATTATAAAAGGATTTAACTCATGGCAGGATTCCTCAATATCTCAGAGCCTAATGACAGTAACCACACCGATTTACTCAATAATAAAAATAATGCCAATCATCAACCACAAGCCACCACCCAAAATACATACAGTCGTGAAGACATTGCCCAGCTTTTTGACCTGCCATTGATGGATTTGTTGTTACAAGCTCAGACCATTCATCGAAAGCACTTTAGCGCCAATGAAGTTCAAATCAGTACCTTATTATCTATCAAAACAGGCAACTGCCCTGAGGATTGCGGCTACTGCTCACAGTCCGGTCATCACCGCAACACCACTAACCTACAAGCAGAGAAACGTATCGAAGTCGATAAAGTCATCGCTGCTGCCAAACGTGCCAAAGCCAGCGGCTCGTCACGGTTCTGTATGGGTGCGGCGTGGAAGCATCCTAGCGCTAAAGACATGCCCTACGTCGTTGAGCTTATCAAAGAAGTCAAAAACTTGGGGCTTGAGACTTGCATGACGCTTGGCATGCTCGACACTGAGCAAGCGGCGCAACTGGCTGACGCTGGGCTCGATTACTACAATCATAATTTAGATACCTCGCGTCGCTACTACGAGCAAGTCGTTAGCACACGCAGTTATGATGAACGCCTCGATACGATTAGCAATGTCCGCAACTCAGGTATTAACGTTTGTAGTGGTAATATCGTTGGCATGGGTGAAAGTCGTGATGACCGTATCGACTGGGTGCATGAGCTGTTAAAAATGCCCAAGGCTCCTGAGTCAATTCCGGTCAATCTACTGGTGCCAATTAAAGGCACACCAATCGGTGATAAGGTCTTAGCAGAAGGCCAGCTGCCAGTACTGGAGTGGATACGTACAATTGCTGTGGCGCGTATTTGCTGCCCAACTAGCTATGTGCGGTTGTCTGCTGGTCGTGAAAGCTTATCCGATGCCGAACAAGCATTGGCCTTTATGGCAGGTGCCAATTCGTTCTTTTACGGTGACAAACTACTGACCACGGGTAATGCCAGTCAATCAAGCGACAATAGACTCATGCGTGAGCTTGGCCTAACCGCACAATTTGCAGCCCCTAGGGCGCCCAAGCAAGTGCCGGTCATTGATGCGATGAGTGGTCATGAATCACAAGTCGTGTTAGCAGATTAGCTTTTTAGCACTACCGTTCATGAATAATCTGCGCTAAGCTTGCCGACATGATTGAGTGCACCCTATTAGAAGTAAAAAACATCCTTAAGAGAGACGACAATGGCAGATTATTTTAACTGGATTAAAGCGGCACATATTATCTCTATGGTCTGCTGGTTTGCAGCGATATTTTATTTGCCGCGTCTGTTTGTGTACCATGCGATGAGTGACGATAGCATTAGCCATGAGCGCTTTGCCATTATGGAGCGTAAGCTCTATCGTGGTATTATGACGCCATCGATGATAGCAACCTGGATATTTGGGCTCTGGATGTTGGGACTGGGCTGGGATGTTTATAAAACGCAAGGATGGCTACACGTAAAGCTGTTATTGGTGGTACTGCTATCTGGCTATCATGGTGCCTGTGGATTTTATCGTAAAAAGCTGATTGATAATCCACATTATAAGTCACATAAGTTTTGGCGTTGGTTTAACGAAATACCCGTTTTTGCGTTAGTCATTATTGTGATTTTAGTTGTGGTAAAACCGTTCTAAGACCCAAGCAATCTCATAATCATTGATAGTGTATGTCTTTGATAATTTATAGCAAAAAGCGTCCGTTACTGATAAAAGTAACGGACGCTTTTTATTAAGCTACTGTATCTAACAGACCAAATGAGTATGACACTACTGGTTATATTTCTTAGTCTTAGTGCGAAAAACTGAATGCTAAATCCTGAACACTAAACACTAAACACTAGGGCGCATGATTTGGTAGACATTACTCAAATCATAAACACGGTAACGAGCAGGCTCACGGCGATTTTCACCAGCATAGCTCAGTATCAGTGCTTGCTTAGCACGTTCATCAACCCAACCGACAAACAATCCACTATGCTCGACCCGATTGTAGCCATGATTGATATAATAGAGCCAATCACCGACCTCAATATCGCTACTATTGGCATAAGGTCCTTGTCCATAAGTGCCTTTATGAATAGTATCGCGCGTCACCCCCGCACGTTTAAATACGGCATCCAGATAGTCCCAGCAACCCCCTTGGATAATCGCACGCTCGTTCAGCGCCATCTTGCGTGCTGTACTGACTACCTCACGCGCAGCCGTATTACTCTGCATCTCAGCACTGCTGAGTATCGGTAAATATTCGCTATCGACATTATCGTAATTACCGGACAAAAAAGCTGGCAATACTGCAGGTGCTTGACGTGCTATTTCAGGGTAGCGATAAGTGGTGCTCATGTTAGGCTGGGTAGCCGGTGTATTTGTAGGGGTAGCGCGATAAGTGCCAGTACGTTGAATGGTTGAACGAGTACTTACCTTGGCAGAGGGCACTGCTGAATAAGACGGCGTATAACGAGCACTAAAGTCAGATTGGCCGGACTTTTGCGCAATCAGCGCACTCATACTATCTGCATGGGCCGGACCTACTAGACCAAAGGTCATTAATAAAAGGCTGCATGGCACTGTCATTGATGACATAAACGACGTCTTGGAAAATAACTGAGCAAGTGGCTTAGAAAATGGCTTATTAGATGACATGGGCAAACGCGACATGACTGACTCCTTGTCAATAAAACATAAATACCAAGATAAAAATAGTGGTTTACGGACTCTCTAAACTTACTTATAAACCATTTAGGCACGAATCTGCAAGCACTATTGCAGATGCATAGGCGATGAGGGGTATTAAAACGCAGATTAATGGTGCAGCTAGAGAGTACGTTAAGGATTTAATTTTCAAGAGAAAAGTAATTAAAGCAATGCTATTTACAAGGAAGCGGATAGCATTGAATCATGTGCAATGCAGAAGCAAGTTTTAGGAGTATCCTATTGGTTGTTTTTTTCAGATTCAGAAACAGAGGAATCGTTGCTCATCTTTATATTGGCATGGCGCTTAGTGAATGTCTGACCCTCTAGTATCGCTTGAGCGGCTTTGGCTTCTTGGATGCTATCAAAGCCACTAATATGATATTTGCGTGTACCGTCGATATCAGCAATCTCTAGCTGCTCGCCAGTCAGCGTAATGCGATTCTCTGCCGTCAGCTGAATATGCTCACGCTTGCCTTGATTGTCATGCACCAATTCACCATTGCGCACCCATAAGACGCCACTGCTAATCATGCCGCTCATAGACTTCTTGTGCTTTAGGCGCTGCCTATTAAATATAAAACTACCGATAATAAGCAATGCTAGCGCGCCAATAGCCAAGCGTTCAGGCAATAGGCTCATTGCCATAGCGACCGCTACTGCACCCACAAGCAATGCAGACCCAAACCAAAATAGTCCATTGTCAGCCGTTTGCTGCTGACCTTGTAGAGTGATTTTGGCGCCGTCATCAGTCAGCTTGAGCATGCATTATTACCTATTGCTGAATATCTATAAATAAAAATGACAGTCCATGAATGAACCACCATGAAACACAAACCGTTAGAAAGTTAAATTTTCATAAGTTCATATAATCATCAAAAGCAGATTACCATCCTAAAGCGGTCTGCTGCATTTTAATCAATTCGGCGATACCTTTTTCAGCCATCGCAAGCATGTCATCTGCCTGAGCACGGGTAAATGGCTTTTCTTCAGCAGTACCCTGAAGCTCAATGAACTCGCCTTTTTGAGTCATGACGACATTCAAATCCGTATCACAGCTAGAGTCTTCTTCGTAGTTCAAATCTAGATACGCCTCGCCATCTTTCATACCGACAGAAACAGCAGCAACCAATCCAATCAATGGATCAGCTTTAAGTTTTTTGGTCTTTTGAATGCTCTCAAGTGCATCGATCAAAGCAATAGCAGCACCAGTAACACTAGCGGTACGAGTACCACCATCCGCTTGCAAGACGTCGCAATCAAGATAGATGGTATTTTCACCCAACTTACTCAAATCAATCATGGCGCGCAAGCTGCGACCAATCAAGCGCTGGATTTCTTGCGTACGACCTGACTGCTTACCGCGTGCTGCCTCACGTTGATTACGGGTATTAGTCGCACGTGGCAACATGCCATATTCAGCGGTAATCCAACCTTTGCCTTTGCCTTTTAACCAGCGCGGTACACCTGACTCAACACTTGCGGTACAGAGAACTTTGGTATCGCCAAAGCTGACCAATACAGAGCCCTCTGCATGCTTGGTATAGTGGCGCTCAAAGCTGATCGAACGAAGTTGGTCAAGCTCACGATTGTCAATACGCATAAAAATTCCTAGTACAGTGTTTTAAAAGCAGTGTTATAAAATAAGAGAGGTGTCATTACGTGGCTGGCTGATGTTTATAGGATAAAAAATCAAACTCGATAAGCATCTATCAAAATGAACAATCACCACACACTCTAGCAGACGTAAATATTAAGATATCCTAACGTGGCAGCGGCGCAATAGCAAGATTCCCTCACGCTATTACGCCGCTGTTTTGGTAAAGTTTGCTGCTAGATTTATTCTAAGCCTTCCATCTTACGCAATTCTTTACGCAGAATTTTGCCGACGTTTGATTTTGGTAATTCATCAACGAACTGTATGTGGCGTGGACGTTTATAACCCGTCAACTGCTTTTTACCAAAATCAAGCAGCTCTTGCTCGGTGACGTCGCCTTTTTTGACCACAAATAGCTTCGGCTCTTCGCCGCGCTGATCATTTGGAATACCAATCGCACCGCACTCCACCACTGCTGGATGCTCGCTCATGGCCTCTTCAATCTCATTTGGGTAGACGTTAAAGCCCGAAACCAAAATCATGTCTTTTTTACGATCGACAATTTTGATAAAGCCTTTTTCGTCCATGATACCGATGTCACCGGTTTTTAGATAACCGCTGGCTGTAAAGGTTTCAGCCGTTTCTTTCGGACGGTTTTGATAACCAATCATCACCTGTGGGCCTTTTACACAGATCTCACCGCGATCGCCTGTCGCGACTACGTTTTCTTCATCATCAATCAAAATCACATCCGTACTAGAAGCAGGAATACCGATTTTTCCTGTAAATTCAGAAATGGTCATAGGGTTGAAAGCAACCACTGGCGAGGTTTCAGACAGACCATAGCCTTCAACGATAGGTAGGCCAGTGATTTTATGCCACTCTTTTGCCACGCTTGGCAATACCGACATACCGCCGCCGATAGAGGCTTTTAAATTAGAGAAGTCTAGGTCTGCAAACCCTTCTTTATGCACTAAACCATTAAACAAGGTATTTACCGCAGGTATAAATGAAGGCTTATACTTGCCCATCTCTTTAATCAAACCATCCAAATCGCGTGGGTTTGGAATCAGCAGACCAGCATAACCTTGGTACATGCCATACATACCACAAACCATAAATGAGAATACATGATATAACGGTAGCGCGGTCAAAATCACATCACTAGCATCAGCATCATCATCAAATGCACTGTTCATAAGGGCACTAATCTGCAGCATATTGGCGACTAAGTTACCGTGAGACAGCATCGCACCTTTGGCAACACCAGTGGTACCACCAGTATACTGCAACAATGCCACATCGCTTAAATTCAAATCAGGACGTTGATACTTACTCGCCGATACCGCGCTCAATGCTTGCTTAAAACTGATACTGTTTGGTAGTCGATACGCAGGAATCATTTTTTTGACATGGCGCGCGACTAGGTTGACCATTGCCCCTTTAATCGTACCTAGCATATCGCCAATTTTACAGACGATGACGTGCTTAACCTGACCTTTGTCTTCCGCATCTTCATACGTTTTTGCAAAGTTTTCAACGATAAACAAGGCTTTAGCGCCACTGTCATGCAACTGATGTGACAGCTCACGGCTGGTATATAAAGGGTTAACATTGACCAGCACCATACCTGCACGGATGATACCTAGCGCAACGACTGGATATTGTAAGATATTGGGCATCATCACGCCGACTTTGTCACCCTTGACCAGTCCTAATGACTGTAAGTAACTGGCAATTTGACGGCTATATAAGTCCAGTTGTTTAAAGGTAATAGAGGCGCCCATACAGATATAGGCAGGTTTTTGACCATAACGGCTAAAGTTACGCTCAAACACATCAATCAAAGAGGTATTGTCATCTGGCATATCGATGGTTGCATCGATACCGTAGCGCTCGTAAGCATTCAACCATGGACTGTCACTAGATATCGTGGGCACATCAGGAAATGCATTGCCCTCATATATTCTACCGGTTGTGTTTTGGCTCGCTGTTGTCTCTTTATTGATATTGTCGGTCATAATTTCCCTTAAATGTCGCCGTTAATAATATAGAACACCATTATCTTTTGTGAGTAATCGATGACAGCAAAAGCTTATGAATAAAAAACAGAGTAACTCAGTCGGGTTTATCATTCATAAGATTTTTGAAGCATAGAGTACTATTAAGTCAATGATAAATGGCACAATAGCTTAGCATCGCTAAGTTGTAAATTACTTTTATTATGTAAGGTTTGCAAAGCAGCCCACGCAAAACCAACCTAAAACATCCGTATGGTTTTGCCGTTAAAGATAAAAATATGTCGATGCGCACTATAGCAGTTTTGCTACGAATTCTCTATCTATAGCACTGGTGCTGTTCTGCCGAAGTAGTGTCGTATGACTTAGAGCAATATAAAAGGCATAAAGGGATAAAGGCAAAAAATGACAAGGCAGCATGTAAGCGACCTTATCATTTTTGGTTATGACGACTCTAATAGCAGTAGCATCACATTATTCATATAAATGCTAAGCTGGGCATCCATACTTCAGTCTATATTGAGTACCTAAAATATAGGTATTTAATAATAAGCACTCAACCATATAGACCTTCAATATAGCGACTTAATATGGACACTCATCGCATGCTACCTAGACGTAAGCGTTCGTTGACTAACTGTGCTTACTTTCTTCGAGAGTACGCAAGTCTTTGTGTAAAATCTTACCAACGTTCGACTTAGGTAACTCATCGATGAATTCAACATAACGCGGACGCTTATAACCGGTTAGATTTTCTTTGCTATAATCGAGCACTTCTGCTTCAGTCAAGCTGTCGTCACTACGCACCACAAAAATCTTCGGTACTTCGCCACTCTTTTCATCGTCGATACCAATGACGCCACATTCCAAAATCTTTGGATGACCCGACATCACGTCTTCTACTTCGTTTGGATAAACGTTGAAACCTGATACCAGAATCATATTCTTTTTGCGGTCGACAATCTTAAAGTAGCCTTCCTCATCCATGATGCCAATATCACCGGTGCGGAAATAACCGTCAGGCGTCATCACTTCATTGGTCGCATCTTCACGCTTCCAATAGCCTTTCATGACCTGCGGACCACGAACACTGATTTCGCCGCGCTCGCCAAGTGGCACTTCATTGCCTTCTTCATCCAAAATAGCCATGTCAGTGCCAGGCATCGGTAGACCGATATTACCTGAGAACTCACCAGTACCTTGCGGATTTGCTGAAGCAACCGGTGAAGTCTCTGACAGACCATAACCTTGCACAATAATATTGCCTGTAATTTTTTCCCACTTAGCTGCGGTATCTTTTAATACTGCCATACCGCCGCCCATCGACATCTCAAGCTTGCTATGGTCTAGCGCTTTAAATGCATCACTGTTAGCAAGCGCATTAAACAGCGTATTTACTGCTGGGAAAAACGCTGGTGGATAATCTTTATAGGCTTTGATTAAGCTGGCACCATCGCGTGGGTTTGGTACTAGCAGACCGATACAGCCACGGTACAAGCCAAACATGCCACAAACGGTAAATGAGAAAATATGATATAGCGGTAACGCCGTCATAATAACTGGCTGCTCATTAAGATCTTGGAATTTATCAAAAGCGTCGCCCAGATAGGTATCACACTGAATTAAGTTGGCGACTAAGTTGCCGTGCGTCAGCATCGCGCCCTTTGCCACACCTGTAGTACCACCGGTGTATTGAAGCACTGCCACATCATCCAAACCGATATCGTTAGGACGTTTGTATTTTTTCGCTGGGAAACTGTGTAACGCTTTTTTGAATTTTACGCTGCCCTTAATATGGAATGGCGGCACCATTTTTTTGACATGACGAACCACGGTATTCACAATCAGACCTTTTAATGGACTCATTAAGTCGCCCATTGAAGTCACAATCACATGATCGACCAAGTCTTTACCGATGTCTTCATAAGTTTTGGCAAAGTTTTCAAGCAATACCAACGCTTTGGTATCAGAGTCATCTAGCTGATGCTCAAGCTCTTTTGTGGTATATAGTGGGTTAACGTTGACCAGTACCATGCCGGCACGTAACACACCCAGTACGGCCACTGGAAGCTGCAAGATGTTGGGCATCATGACCGCAACTTTATCGCCTTTTTGCAGTCCTAATGACTGTAGGTAGGCGGCGAACTGTTTACTATATTGGTCTAACTCTTCATAAGACAGCTTTACATCCATACACACAAACGCAGTGCGACCAGCATGGGTAATAAAGTTCTGTTCAAGGATGTCGATTAACGACGTATTGGCGGGTGGCATATCAATATCGTACTGAATACCAAGCTTTGCGTAAGTGTTGACCCATATTTTGTCGTTGCGACGAGTTAGGTTACCGTGATTTTCCATAATCTGTTCTCTCCTAGTAATAGTACGCTATCGTCCACCCATGCCAATCACAGTGTGATAAACATATGAGTCATCAAAACATCTACAAACCATCGTGATGGTAGCAAACTGGCGATGTCTTCGTATGGTGATGAGTGAACAATATAGCGGTAAATAGCCCTTTGTTCATTAACATACACACTTTATACAAACTACTCAATATAAAAGATTGCTACCTGAGTTCGCAAACTTACTTGACGGCAATTAAATATATAAATATCAAATGCTTATCTACAATATGACTGACCATACCTCTGATTGTTACTAATTATTTATTACTGAACAATGTTTTATTGTTAATAAAAACTACCGTATATTACGCTTTTATTAACGCTTGTTATCCAAGGCTTCAGCAAGTTCTGTTAAGGTCACAAAGTTACGGCGCGTGCCCTCTTTATCACTATTTGGTTGCTTGGTAAAGGTGTTTGTCGCAAGTTTAGAGCTGTCACTATATTGCCAATCATTGATATAGTCACTCTGACTTAAGCGTTGACCAAAGCCTGCAACGGCGATGGCAAACTGGGTATCAATATTGGCTTTATTTAAAGGGCGGCTGGCATTAATAATCGGTTGGCTTATCAGTTTTGAGCTGCCACCTTTTGGCGACTTATAGCGAATATTTAGATAGCCTAGCTCGTTCGCTTTTTTACCGCTAGCAGTTTTCTTTGATTCATTCTCATTATAACGGCGCTCGCTAAACAATCCTTTTGCACCCGTTGGCGTTACTTCAAACAGCGCAATGACTGCCTTACCTGCCCCAAGCTCGCCGGCATCGACTTTATCATTATTAAAATCCTGCTCGTTCAGTACACGGTTTTCATAACCGATTAAACGCCACTCGCTGACCACATTTGGATTGAACTCCACTTGTACCTTGACGTCTTTGGCAACAGTGTTAAAGGTCGCTGCCAGCTCATCGCTAAAGACTTTTTTTGCCTCAGTCAAACTGTCGATATAGCTATAGTTACCATTGCCGTTGTCCGCCATTTGCTCCATCATGTGGTCGTTGAGATTGCCACGACCAAAACCGACAGTCGATAGGGAGATGCCGCGATCGCGATTGGCTTTGACCAACGCTAGCATCTCATCAACACTACTAATACCGACATTAAAATCACCATCGGTCAGCATCATAATACGATTGATACCGTTCTTTTCCATGCCTTGTTCTGCTTGCCTATAAGCCAGCTTTAAGGCGTCTTCACCGTTGGTCGAGCCAGCAGCGTTTAGGCTTTCTATGGCAGCAAGTATTTTTGCTTTTTGGTCACCACTGGTCGTAGGCAGCGCCACACTGGTAGTGCCCGAATACGTGACAATGCTAATATTGTCTTGCGCGCGCATCTGCTCGGTAAGTAATTTCAATGACGATTGCGCCAGTGGTAGCTTATCGCGTGATGACATGGAGCCTGACACATCGACCAAAAACACCAAGTTAGCGGGCGGCATAACTTGATTGGCAGTTTTATTAGACCAACTATTCTCAACCGCTTTAATCCCGACTTTGACGATTTTATTCTCTTGATCGGCCTTATCCCATGGTGAATCAACCACCTCCGTTGCGACCACAAACGGTGCGTTGGCGATACGTTTGCCATCATCGAATTGATAGTTAAAATAGTTGATTAACTCCTCTACGCGCACGGCATCGACAGGTGGCAACTGCCCCTCATTAAGATAACGACGCACATTGGCGTAGCTGCCAGTATCGGTATCAATGGACAGAGTGGCAACCGCCATCTCAGTGGTACGGTGTACTGGATTGGCGTCGTTCTTTTGATAATTATCACGCGCTGCTGGTTGTATACTGATGCCAGATAATGGACGAATACTCAATTGTGGTGCTGAGCGTGTCATGATGCTATTGCTCATCGCGCTATCAGCCACAACAGCACTTGGCTGTGCCATCTCCAACTCGGCCACTGCTACGATAGGCTGCACGGATCTTTTATTATCTGGTTGCTTTACGTTCTCTTGACGGACCGTACTGCTGGTCGGCTCAGCCACCGGCTGACTCACTGGCTGACTCACTGGCGATGAGCTACACGCTGCCAACCCCATCATACTGGCGACAGCACTGACTAATAGCGTATTTTTGGTTAAAAGATGGGCACACATTCGTGATAAATAAGCAGGTGACATAGTAGCTACTCCATAGGATAGGCAGTTTGAATAGACAGCTCGATGATAACAAATCCGTTTTACAGCTTTTATAATAATTGTTGATAAGCATTATTGAGTAGTGCGCTATAAAACAGGCGCTCAACAAATAAAAGAGGTGCTCAATAAAAAGGCAAATAATATGCGTCTGATTCACTATACTTATCTTATTTTGTAAAAGCCATCAGCCAAAACGCAATCAGCACGTCTATCTAGCACGTCACGACCTGTCGTCTATTCTGACTTATGCCTTTTTAATTTTGCCAATATCCTTTACGATAGCACTATCCTATTTGCACACTTGCACCAATTATTTATATCTATTAAAACTGATAAGCGAAACCTATTCTATGTCCGATGTTATTGATAATACGATTGCTCCCATTATCCCAAATGAACCGATGGATACCCGCTCCGTGGCGGAGTTCACTGAACAAGCCTATCTCAACTATGCTATGTACGTCATCATGGATCGGGCGTTGCCCAATATCGCTGATGGCCTAAAGCCTGTACAGCGCCGTATTGTCTATGCGATGAGCGAACTGGGGCTGAAATCCTCTGCCAAGGCGAAAAAGTCGGCGCGTACGGTCGGTGACGTGCTGGGTAAATATCATCCGCATGGTGATAGCGCCTGTTATGAAGCCATGGTACTAATGGCACAGCCGTTTAGTTATCGCTATCCGCTCATCACGGGTCAAGGTAACTGGGGTAGCCCTGATGATCCCAAATCCTTTGCCGCGATGCGTTATACCGAAGCCAAAATGTCCGCTTACGCCAATACCTTGCTTGCAGAATTAGGACAAGGCACGGTTGATTGGCAAGATAACTTCGATGGCACCATGCAAGAGCCAACCACCCTACCTGCCCGCCTGCCCAATATTTTATTAAATGGTACGACTGGTATTGCGGTTGGTATGGCAACCGATATCCCGCCGCATAACCTTAATGAAGTGGTACGCGCGGCTATTCGTCTGCTAAAAAATCCTGAGCTATCGGTTAAACAATTAACCCAATCGATACCAGCGCCTGACTTGCCAACGCCAGCTGAAATCATTACCGGTAAAAAAGACTTGCAGGCGATGTATGAGAGCGGTCGCGGCAGCTATAAAATGCGCGCCACCTTTCACATTGACCCAAAAGAAAAAAATCTCGTCATCATCGATGCGCTTCCTTACCAAGTCTCAGGCAATAAGATTCAAGAGCAAATCGCTAAGCTGATGACGGATAAGAAACTACCGTGGATTACTGATATTCACGATGAATCAGACCATGAAAACGCTTGCCGTATCGTCTTAGAGCTAAAATCTACCCGCGTCGATGTGCAGCGCGTCATGAGTCATTTGTTTGCCAGTACTGATCTTGAAAGCAATTACCGCGTCAATATGAATATGATTGGCCTAAATGGTAAGCCACAAGTCAAAAACCTCAAAGAAATCCTTGAAGAATGGCTCGTCTGTCGCCGCTCAGTGGTCACGCGCCGTCTGCAATATCGCCTCGATAAAATCGATAAGCGCTTGCATATCCTTGCAGGTTTGCTGATTGCTTATCTGAATATCGATGAAGTCATTCGTATCATTCGTGAAGAAGACGATCCAAAATTATCATTGATGCAAGACTATGACATGACTGAGATACAAGCCAATGCTATCTTGGACATTCGTCTGCGTCAGCTCGCTAAACTAGAAGAGATTGAGCTGCGCCGCGAGCAAGATGAGCTGGCAGCCGAACGCGCCATCATTCAAGAGTACTTGGACAATCCAGACAGCCTGACCAATCTGATGATTGATGAGCTTACCGCTGATATGAAGGAACACGGTAACGAGCGCGTATCACAATTGGCAGAACGCGAGGAAGCGCAAGCACTCAAAGAGTCCGACCTCGTACCAAGTGAGCCTGTCACCGCTATCCTATCGAAAGCGGGCTGGATTCGCGCCGCCAAAGGTCATGAAGTCGATGCCGCTGGCATGACCTATCGCTCGGGTGATAGCTATCAAGCCCACGTGCGCGGCAAATCCAATGAGAGAATCTACGTGCTCGATAGCACTGGACGCAGCTATAGTATTGACGCGCATAGCCTCGCCTCGGCACGCGGGCAAGGTGATCCGCTAACCAGCGTACTTAAACCACCCGCAGGTGCTAGCTTTGAGCAATTATTAACCGGTGCTGACAATCAGCGTATTATCCTTGCCAGTTCAGCAGGTTATGGTTTTATCAATAACATTGGTAATCTTGATAGCAATCAAAAAGCAGGTAAAAACATCATCAATCTAGCGACTGGTAGCCGTTTGCTCCCTGTTGCGCGTATCGATGCACCAGTGGAAACGATTGCTAATGCTGACGGTTCAGAAACCAATTCAAATGTAGCGCCTGACCATCTCGCTGTCGTGACCAATGCAGGATATCTATTGATATTTGCCCTTGATGATTTGCCTGAACAGGCACGTGGTAAGGGTAATAAGCTGATTAAATTAAAAGACGGTGAAGAGGTGCTTGCCATCACGCCACTCAGCCAGCAAGACAGCCTAATCATTACTGCTGGTAAACGGCACGTAACGCTAAAACCCAACGATTTAGCCAACTATACGGGCAGTCGTGGTAATCGTGGTGGGCAGTTGCCAAGAGGTTTTCAGAATGTGACGAGTGTTGAGGTTGGGTAGTTTGGGTTTATTTATTTAAGTTTTAGAATGCTGGGCTAAAAGCCCAGCCTACGGTTTAGCTTCCTAAGTAAGAATAACCAATGTTTCAGCTTAGCAAAATAAGGGACTGCTATGGGCCCAGATTTGAGCGATGGAACTATCATCGAAATTGATAGAGAAAAAGGTATTATTTATATCAAAGATAATATTCATGACGGTATGATTGTTCGCTGTAAAAGAAATAATCATCATACAAAAGAGATATTTATAGTCGGAGAAAAGGTTGTTTATCCTTTGTTATATCTAGACCATCCCACAGCGGCGGGTCTCTATAAAGAAGAAGTGTTTAGTAATCCTGCTGCCCAGCAACAGACTCACCAAAGTAAAACTGGCTCTTTATACAATAAATGGCTAACGAACTCACATATAAATGATAGTAACAGCCGCACCATTCCTAAATGGTGGATAGTGCTCTGTTTATTATTGGGTATACTTTGGGGAATATTTAAAGGATAACTCAGATAATAGGGGCGCTCTAGGCAACTATTGAGTTCATAACCTAACAAAAAGGTGCGTGGATCTCACTATATAAATGACTAATATCTGAAACCAAAACCTCTAACCCTGCCTTAACCCCAAAATCGGAATAACCAAGTCTTCTTCATCGGTCAAATGTTGCGAGAGTAAATCGGTCGCCTCCACCAAGGTTTGATGTAATTGCGCTGCCAGCGCCTTATCCTCAACCTCACTTTTCGCCAGCGTATTATTTTGCACTTGCAGCTTATCAAGTAGCGCATCCAAGCGCACATGGTCGCGACCCAACATCTCAAACCCTGCCTGTAACTGCGGATACATCCGAATAAACTCAGGGAAAAACCCCTCATCCTCGACGCCATGATGCTGATGCAATTTAAGAATGTGCATACTGATACGTTTGAGTATCTGCGAGCGATATTCTGCCCAGTCATACTCGCCAGATTGATAAGCCTCACTTATCTGTGTCAAGATACGCTGACGCTTGCGTATGTTAGTATGTACTTTTAGCCAGCCCGATGTTTTGTAAGCATAATCTGCGCTAAACCATTGATCAGGCGGTAGCTTATTAAATAAGAACAACCAATCTACCTCAAGCCGACTGTCAGGATGACGCGGCGATAGAATAAATAAGTCATCGTCTAAAGATTTTTGGCTAGCAGTGTTATTAGTAGATACGGGCATTATATTATCCTTATCGCACAGTTTTGCATTGTATGTATTTATTAATAATACTAAACCTCGTAAACATGGCGTTAAGAGGTTATATAAAGCCAAAAGACAGAAAATCAACCGTTTCTCTTGCTGTATTTTTAGCGCTATAAAATGCATACTTACCCATAAATTCAAATTATATTATTAGTCATAACCCTTAAAATTATTCAGCAAGTTCCAACGACTTTCTATACTTGCTTTGAATACCTATACAGTCGGTTTTTAAATATAAAGGATACTCATGTTTATTGTAGATAAGGCGGCGCCAGCCAGTATCAATCAGGCGTTACCGGTGCCGAAAGTGATATTTTTTGACATTGATGACACGCTTAGCCGTGACGGTGTTATTGCCGCGCACAACCAAGCGACGCTTGAGGCGCTGGCCAAAACTGATATTAAACTCGTGATTTCGACCGGACGCTCTAAAGCGATATTGCCAGCGGATATTTTAGCGTTGCTCGACGCTGATGTTTTGGATGCCATCATTTGTATGAATGGGCAGTACAGCTTTGATAAAAATGGTGTCATCAGTCATTACCCATTATCTGCTGAGCAGACGGGCAAAATCGTCCAGTTATGCCAAACAAGCGAGCTCATTCATAAGTTTGACTCTGCCACGCATATCGCCTGGTCGGGTGAAAATGCACGCCTGCGTGAATACAATGCCAGAACACCAAACTCTATCGTTGACCCAGTCTATTACCTATCGAATCCGGTCTATCAATGCTCGGTATTCTTCAACAATCAAGAAGACAAAATGCAAGACATCGACTTTGCCCAGGACGATTTAAAGCTCGTCCATTGGCATCATATTGGCGCAGATATCTTGCCAGTAAATGCCTCTAAAGCACGAGGTATTCAAGACGTCTGTCAATATTATGGCGTGGAACCGCGCGAGTGCATGGCATTTGGTGATGGCATGAATGATTTGGAGATGTTTGATTTGGTCGGCTATGCGGTTGCCATGGGTGATGCCCAACCAGCTCTGATAGAGCGCGCAGACTTTGTCACTGGCACGATTGAAGAGTACGGAATACAGGCAGTACTTGAGCAGTTTCACATAGCATCGTAAATAGAACAGCTTTAAGCAAAGTTGTTAAGAGTGCTCTTTTATACAACCAACAAAAAACCCTTGTCAGTTCAATCTGACAAGGGTTTTTATTTTGCGAATAACGACTAAATCTTATTAGCGATTATTCATTGAACAACTACCTCGCAGGATAATAAGTCTCTGCGCCAGGTCCTACAGGTAAACCCAGTACGAACACCCAAACAGAGAACAAGATGGTCCAACCAATTAAGAATGCCATAGAGTATGGCAACATCATCGCCATCAGCGTACCGACCCCTGTGTCTTTTTTATAACGCATCGCTACTGCCAAAATCAGACCGAAATAGCTCATCATAGGAGTGATGATGTTGGTGGCTGAATCGCCAATACGGTATGCCGCTTGAATCATCTCTGGCGCGTAACCGGTGAGCATGAGCATCGGCACAAAGATCGGAGCGGTCACTGCCCACTGTGCAGACGCCGAACCAAGCATCAAGTTGACCAGACCACAAATAATGATAAAACCAACCAGTAGTAAAGGTCCAGTGAGACCAATATCACTTAGGAATGTCGCACCAGATACCGCCATCACCGAGCCAAGATTCGACCATTTAAAGAACGCCGTAAACTGTGCCGCAAAGAATACGAGCACAATATAAATACTCAATGAGCTCATGGCGTTACTCATGGCATCGACCACGTCTTGGTTGCTCTTGATGCTACCAGTAATTTTACCGTAGATATAACCCGGTACCGCAAAGAACACAAAGATAAATACCACAATGCCTTTTAAGAATGGCGACCCTGATACCAGGCCAGTTTCTGCATTACGCAAGATGCCATCTGCAGGCACCACTGTCCACGCCAGCAATAAGCAAAATACGAGCATGCTTAACCCTGCCCACAGTAGTCCCTTTTTCTCAACTGACGATACTTTTTCGATTTGCGTCTCTAATACAGAAGCATCGTCAGCATCGTTAGGATTATATTTGCCCAAGCTTGGCTCAACGATTTTTTCGGTGACAAAATAACCCAAACCACTGATCAAAAAGGTACTGGCGATCATAAAGTACCAGTTGGCCTCTGCGCCAACGGTGTAAGCTGGATCGATGATACGCGCCGCTTCTTGGGTAATCCCTGATAATAGAGGATCTACCGTACCGAGCAATAAGTTAGCACTATAGCCCCCTGATACCCCAGCAAATGCTGCTGCCAAACCTGCTAGCGGATGTCTACCGAGCGAGTGGAAGATAACCGCTGCCAGTGGTATCAATACCACGTAGCCAAGCTCTGCTGCTGTGTTTGACATGATGCCAGCGAATACAATGGTAAAGGTCACCATCTTTTTGGGCGCATTCATGACCAGACCACGCAGGGCGGCTGATATCATCCCAGAGTGCTCAGCGATACCGACACCTAGCAATGCTACCAGTACCGTACCGAGCGGCACAAAGCCTGTAAAGTTGGTGACTAAATTCTCAACAATACGCGCTAAGCCCTCGCCGTTCAATAGGTTGACGACTTCAATCATGCCATCGGCACTACGACCACTGGTGCCCTCTGGTCTCGGATCAATCACCGATACACCAAAGTAAGACATGACTGCTGAGAGTACCAACAACAGCACAGACATCCATACAAACAAAATGACGGGATGTGGCAATAAATTACCGAGCCACTCCACCCCTTTTAGGAATCTTTGCATACGAGAGCTTTGCGCTGCTGTATCAAAACTATCGGGTGGCGGACTGCCATTTGGCGAATTACTTCCCTGCATAGCCATTGCTCCATTCAAGATTTAAGTAAAGTGAGTATATTTCAAACATATGAAAATATTGATAAAAGATAGCGATTGAAACATAGTTGATAAACAGAAACAAACAATTTTGGCTTATCAAACAAATTGTTTGCAATGTTTAGCAATCTATAAATGACAAGTCGCTAAAAATAAATCATCAAACATGAAAAAGCGACAGATCAGAATATGTCCAATCTATCGCTTTTGAGTAGGAGCTGGTCTTTAAATTATTGCCTGCTAGCGCTTACCCGCTACCAGACCATATACCCAGCTACCAATTTTATAGAACCCTACGATTATCAAAATAAGTACCACGGCTGACAACACATAAGCCAACCAATTGGGCACACTGCTCAACCAACCAATCGTAAATGCCAAGCCCATATAGGTCTCTACTGGCCAGTTCAGGATAGATGTCGGTGAACCAGCATTGAACAGCGCCATAAAGGCGACGATGCCAAGCACTGCGGTAACAATCCCTGCACGTTTACGATTATTCATGTTATTCCTCTATATATCATTCAATTTATTTAAACTTTCGCTTATCTTGTATTTTATTTTTGTTAGCGTTGAATCATCAGTGCAATAAAATACTAGCATATCAGGGGCTTGTTAGGACAATGAACCATGCATAGTCAAGGCATGGTCAAACCACCATCAACAGCGATGGACTGTCCCGTGATAGCCGCACTCAAATCAGACGCCATCAGCAGCACGGAATTGGCAAAGTCAGCCACTGAGGTCGCTTGACGTAACGGTGTGGTGGTGGCGATATAATCAAAGACTTCTTCAGTCGTTAAGCTGCTTGCATCAGTGGTTTTCAGTAGCCCACCTGCCAGCAAATTAACCCTAATACCATGCTGGCCAAGTTCAGCAGCCAAGTTACGCGTTAGCCCAATCAATGCAGACTTAGCAGTCGTGTAGTCGTAATAAGTGACCACTGGATTATAAACGAGGTTGGTTGAGATATTGATAACCTTGCCCATCTGCTGCGTTTTCATCTGTGGTAGTACAGCCTGTACCGTATTAACAGCACCCTTGACGATGCCATCCATTTGCTGAGAAAAGTGCGACCATTTGACAGTCTCAATACTGGTATAATCAGCACTAGGATTAAACTGGTAGCTTGGCAAGGCATTATTGACCAATATATCAATGCGTCCATAACGAGCAACCACTTCATCTGCTAGTGCCTTCACTTGTTCAAGCTCAGTAACATCTGCCTGATAAGCAAACGCCTGTCCACCTGCCTTAACAATATCATCAACGACTTTATCAGCCATCTCTTTACTTTTTAAGTAGTTAACGCAAACGATAGCGCCTGCTGCTGCCATTTGCCGAGCTATCTGGGCACCAAGTCCACGACTGGCGCCAGTGATGATAGCGACTTTGTCCGTGAGAAGCGCTGGAATCAGTGAGTGACTTTGAGTCATTATGTTGCATCCTTTATTATTGTGTTATGGTTAGTCTATTAGGGCGTGTCCTCAATCTGAGCACATCATAGCATGATTCGTTATTGCCATTAACTTGCTCAAGCTCAACAGAAAAGTCTCTGTTACCGTGTACGCCTTTGCCCTTTAAATTGTTAAAACTAACAACCATAATGGCTGACATAGCAGCAAAATCGTATCACCTCGCATGTTTTACTGTTTTTTATTCATTTGCTTCACTTTTATTTAGGAGAGATATTTTGACTCACTTATCATCGTCACGCAGCATTACTGGTCGCGTTCACATACTGCCAAAAGCCTTATTGGCAATGGCTGTCAGCTTGGCACTTGCCAGCTGTAGCAACTCTGATAATGCTGCAGCGGATGGCAGTACTGCCACGAGTAATGAGACGCTCAACCTCTATAACTGGTCAGAGTATATGCCACAAGAGATTCTTGATGGTTTTAAAGAAGAAACCGGCATTTCAGTCAATTACACCACGTTTGACTCTAACGAAGCAATGTATGCCAAGCTAAAACTGCTTGATGACTCTAGCCAATATGACTTAGCCATTCCTTCGACCTATTACGTTGAAAAGATGGCAAAAGAAGGACTATTACAAGAGCTTGATAAATCTAAATTAAGCAACTTTAAGAACCTCGACACTTCATTTACCAATACCAAAGTCGATCCTGAAAACAAGTACTCTATCCCATACATGTGGGGCAGCACTGGTTTGGCCATTAATGGTGACACTGTTGATCCTGCCAAGGTCAATAGCTGGAACGATCTGTGGAGTCCCAACTATAAAAGTCAGGTCATGCTGACCAACGATGTGCGTGAAGTCTTTGGTATGGCACTGCTGACCCTAGGCTACTCGGGTAACAGTAGCAATCCTGACGAGATTAAAGCCGCTTATGATAAGCTCACTACCTTGATGCCGAATGTGAAAACCTTTAACTCAGATGCGACACGCATGCCGTATATCGAAGGTGAAACCGCACTTGGGATGACATGGAACGGCGAAGCAGTCATGGCCAATGACGAAGGTCTGACCAGCTTAGTGTATAAATACCCATCTGAGGGCGCGATATTATGGATGGACAACTTTGTCATTCCAAAGAATGCCAAGCAAGTGGATGCCGCACATAAATTTATCGACTACCTACTCCGCCCTGAGAACGCTAAAATCGTCAGTGAAGAAATTGGTTATGCGTCACCAAATAGCGCAGCAAGAGAGCTGATGGATGAGTCAGTACGTAATAATCCAGCGATTTATCCTTCTAAGGACGTACTGGCTAAAGCGGAGTTCCAAGAAGATGTCGGCGATGAGGCATTGCAAGTGTATCAACAGTATTGGGATAAGCTAAAAACAGGTCGTTAATCGTTGTTTGTTAAGTGATACTTATCACCAGCCATCTTTGCTAAGTCTTAAAACAAAAAACGCCAACTATTAACAGTTGGCGTTTTTTTACGACTTTTTTTAAAAAAAAAGTCACTCAAAGTCACAATTCACAATCCACAGGTCAGGCGGTTTGATACAACTTATCGCCTGCTTAAAGCTTAAGAGCTTGAGTCGCCTTAAGTGTTTGAAAGCTGATTTTTTGAAAGTAGAGATGACTTATAGATGCAAATCAGTTTCACTGCCTTTATCCTCAATACGGCGTTGCTCTCGGCGCTGATATCGTAGGCCAGAAGCTGCAAACCATTGCGGCTTGGTCTTTTGTAATAAGTCACTGAGGCGCTGCAGCTGCACTTGCAATGTTTGCGTCAACCAAAAATACCCTTGCCACTCAAATCCTAAATTCTCCACACTCGGATACTCGGATACGGCGGTACGGGTGATGGGTTGAAACACTTCATCACTTGGACTGCGTAATACGGCTGCCATATGCAGCATGGCCTGAGTCAGTTCATGCTGATAATGTATCAATAAAATATGGTTTTCATCATCGATTTCTATATTGGCTAAACGTGGCGCTGCACTGAGCAATAAGTCAATCGTACCAATGATATTACGGTGGGTACGTTGAATGGTTTCCAGCGTCTCTTTGTCGATACCCGACTCACTGGCAGTCGCCGCGATGTGCGGACGCACGGCCAGCAGTCGCTTATTGATTTTTTGTAGTGCCTTGACTAAGGATTTGTTGACGGGCGTATCAGGGACAGAGCTACTTTTTGGGTAAATGATACTGGCTGAGCTGGTCGCCTTGCTATATTTAAACGGCTTGGGAACCAAGACCTCGGCGTCAATATGATTGCCAACCCCTGCATACAAATTGCTGCAGGTTTCAAGATTATTGGCCAATAAAAACCGCCACATCAAGGTCGACTTCAACGGCAAAATTAAGGTTGCTGCTACTGCGACCCCTGCGCCAATCAAAATATTAAAGGCGCGATATAGACCATCTTGAGCAATATTGCTATGGTCTGGGCTTGAGACAATCATCAACATAGTGATACCGGTCAGCAGACCAATATAGCCTAGTTGCTTGACGGCCACATAGCCAATGATGCCACTAATAATGCCAATCAATGCATAATATAACCACAGCCAACCCTCGGTATCTTGAATCAACCATAAAAAACTCAGCCCAACCACTACCCCAAGCAAAGTGCCTAATATGCGCTCTTTGGCCTTGGTATAAATCGCGCCCTGATATTGCAACAAACCTAAGATGACGAACACGGTAATGGTCGTCCACTCACCATGCGGCAAGTGCGTAAACTCATTTAACAGTAAGGCTGTAAGCACAGCCACACCCAAACGTATGGCATGCAAAATATCTGCATGCTGATAACGCGCATAAGGCTCAATGAACGGTGCGGTAAATCGTTGCCAAAGTTTCGGTTTCACGCAAGGTCACTCTTTTAATGGTTGGATAAATACAGGGTCGTATAATGATTGGCCTGATGTACGTTAGCTTAAACACTTCGCTAGCATTTATCAAAAAAATAACGTCTTTTACCTATTAAAAGATAAAAGACGTTTGAAAACGAAGCGGGATTATCAATAGTTGGATTTTTATCCAACCAATTATACTTCTAAAAAGTCCAGAATACCTTCAGCGGCTTCACGACCCTCCCAAATGGCGGTCACCACTAAATCAGAACCCCGTACCATATCGCCGCCGGCAAAGATTTTAGGATTATTGGTCTGGAATTTAAAAGTCTGCTCTTCTAAGGCCAATACCCGCCCCGAGCTATCCATCTCAACTTGCTGGGCTTCAAACCAGTCAGCTGGGCTAGGACGGAAACCGAAGGCCATAATCACCGCATCACAAGGGATAATCTCCTCAGAATTGGGAATAGGCTCAGGACGCTGACGACCACGATTGTCAGGAGCACCTAATTGTGTTGTGACCACCTTTACGCCTTTGACCTTACCGTTTAAACCAATGATTTCAATCGGCTGACGATTGAATAAGAAATCAACACCCTCCTCACGCGCATTGACCACTTCACGGCGTGAGCCTGGCATATTTTCCTCATCACGACGATAGGCGCAGACGACTTGCTCAGCACCTTGGCGAATACTGGTACGGTTGCAGTCCATCGCCGTATCGCCGCCGCCCAATACCACCACCTTCTTGCCTTTTAAGTCGATATATTCTTGAGCGTCTTTTTCCCAGTCGTTACAGCGATTGACATTGGCAATCAGATAATCCAGCGCGTCATAGACACCGTCTAACTCCTCACCGGCAAAGCCACCGCGCATATAAGTGTAAGTGCCCATACCCATAAATACGGCATCGTATTCGCTTAACAACTCATCAATCTGAATGTCAGTACCGATTTCTGTTTCAAGACGAAACTCAATGCCCATGCCTTCAAAGATGACACGGCGGTTGCGCATGACGTCTTTTTCCATCTTAAACTCTGGAATACCAAAGGTTAATAGACCACCGATTTCAGGACGTTTGTCAAAGACAACAGGTTTGACACCATTTCTCACCAGAATATCTGCGCAGCCTAGCCCTGCGGGACCTGCGCCAATGATAGCGACTTTCTTGTCTGTCCAAACGACATCTGACATATCAGGGCGCCAGCCTAGGGCAAAGGCCGTGTCATTAATATACTTCTCAACATTACCAATGGTCACGGCGCCAAAGCCGTCGTTTAAGGTACAAGCGCCTTCACATAGTCTATCTTGTGGACAAACGCGACCACAAACCTCAGGTAAGGTATTGGTACGATGACACAATTCTGCTGCCTGAAAAATTTGACCTTCGGTGGCCAATTTGAGCCAGTTAGGAATGTAGTTATGGACTGGACACTTCCATTCACAATAAGGGTTACCACACTCCAGACAGCGATGCGATTGCTGCGCCACTGCCTCACTCTCAAACGGTTTGTAAATCTCAACAAACTCTGTTGAACGAGTAGCGATGTCTTTTTTGGTTGGCTCTAACCGTGGCACATCTAAAAACTGAAAACTATTATCTAAGCGTTTTGCCATGATGCTATCTCTCTATAGTGGGCAGTGACAGTCAACGATACTTCATTAATCGTAAATGAAAAATATATCTACTATTAATGGACTTATCATTACTATGTCTATTGTTACTGTCACTTACCTGCTGAAAACCTATGTATTAAAACGTCTGTAAAAACCTACTATTGGCTACTGTGGGTCAGCCATGGTGGTTTTTAGAAGGCTGGCAATATTCGCCGCTTTTGGTTTGACCAAATAGAACTTGCGAACATAATGCTCAAAGTCAGCCAATATCGTCTGACCCCAAGCACTGCCTGTTTTATCCACATGGGTTTCAATCACTTGTTGCAAATGGATACGATGCTCTTCGGTTTGCTCGCTCGAGATACGGTTTAAGTCAATCAGCTCATGATTACAGCGATCAAAGAAATCACCTTCCATGTCGAGCACATAAGCGAAACCGCCTGTCATGCCTGCACCAAAGTTCAAACCAGTACGTCCAAGAATGGTAACAATACCACCTGTCATGTACTCACAGCAGTGGTCACCTGTGCCTTCGATGACGGCATGCGCGCCAGAGTTTCGTACACCAAAACGCTCGCCTGCCGTACCAGCTGCATACAACTTACCACCCGTTGCACCATATAAGCAGGTATTACCAATAATGGCCGTCTCTTGCGCCGTAAAACTTGAGTCTTTTGGTGGATAAATGATTATCTCGCCACCTGCCATGCCTTTACCGACATAATCATTGGCATCGCCTTCAAGCTCAATATTTAGACCGCCGGCATTCCAGACGCCTAAACTCTGCCCAGCAGTACCCGTCAGATGCAATTTAATCGGCATATCACTCATACCGAGGTTGCCCCAGACCTGCGCAATCTCGCCTGAGATACGCGCGCCAATAGAACGATCGCAGTTACCAACATAATAACTATAATCACCGCCATTACCTTGACGAATATTAAGCAGCATATCATTAATCATCTGCTCCGCCAGCAAGCCTTTATCAAACGGCTCATTACGCTCAACCTGACAGGTTTGCGCTTTGCCGCTACTGGCTGGATGGCTAAACAATAACGGCGTTAAATCTAAATGACGCTGCTTATCGGTATTGCCCTCTAGCACGTCAAGCAAGTCAGTACGCCCGACCAACTCCTCCATGCTACGCACACCAAGTGCAGCAAGCCATTCACGTGTCTCAGTCGCCACAAACTTAAAGAAGTTAATGAGCATCTCTGCTTCACCAATGAAATGCTCATCACGTAGCTTGGCTTTTTGCGTAGCAACGCCTGTCGGACAGTTATTAAGATGGCAAATGCGCAAATACTTACAACCAACCGCAATCATCGGTGTGGTACCGAAACCAAAGCTTTCTGCACCAAGAATGGCGGCTTTTACCACATCAAGACCCGTCTTGAGACCGCCGTCAGTTTGTACGCGCACTTTATCACGCAGCCCATTGACACGTAGCGACTGATGCGTCTCAGCCAAACCTAGCTCCCATGGCGAGCCAGCATGATGGATAGAGGATAGCGGTGACGCTGCCGTACCGCCATCATAGCCTGAAATGGTAATCAAATCAGCGTACGCTTTTGCCACACCGGTCGCGATAGTGCCAACGCCTGGACGTGAGACCAGTTTCACCGATACCAAGGCATCTGGATTGACTTGTTTTAAGTCAAAAATTAGCTGCGCCAAGTCTTCAATAGAATAAATATCATGATGTGGCGGCGGTGAAATCAACGTCACACCTGGTACAGAATAGCGCAAGCGTGCAATCAAAGCATTAACCTTGCCACCAGGTAGCTGACCACCCTCACCTGGTTTTGCACCCTGCGCCACTTTAATTTGCATCACTTCAGCAGAGCGTAGATACGCAGGCGTCACGCCAAAACGACCAGAGGCCACTTGCTTGATTTTTGAATTGCGCAGCGTGCCATAGCGTACCGGATCTTCGCCGCCCTCTCCTGAGTTTGAGCGGCCACCGATGGTATTCATCGCCATGGCGATCGCTTCATGAGCTTCCGGTGATAATGCACCTAACGACATACCAGCCGAGTCAAAGCGTGTCAGGATTGCTGAGATATCCTCCACGTCATTAACGTCAATTGAGTTGTCTGTCTTTAATTGCAATAAATCACGCAAGGTCGCAACAGGACGACTGTTAACCAAGTCGGCATAATGACGATAATTATCGTAATCACCCGTGCGTACGGCGGTATGCAGGCTGTTAATCACATCAGGGTTAAAGGCATGATATTCTTTATTAAACACAAACTTCAGCAGACCACCTTGATCGAGTGGCGCACGACGTTTAAAAGCATTAGCCGCCAATTGTGCTTGGTCAGCAGCAAGGTCGGCAAAGGTAGCGCCTTTAATCCGGCTTTGCACGCCTTTAAAGCATAAGCTCACAACTTCTTCAGAGAGCCCAACCGCTTCAAATAACTGCGCGCCGCGATAAGAAACAATGGTAGAGATGCCCATTTTTGATAAGATTTTCAGTAGGCCTTTATCCAAGCCCTTACGGAAATTAACACGGGCTTGAATCGGATCACCGAGTAGCTCACCAGTCGCGACTAAATCATCAATAACATCATAAGCCAAATAAGGATAAACGCATGTCGCGCCAAAGCCAATCAGTACCGCCACTTGATGCGAATCACGTGCCAGACCAGTCTCGATAATTAAATTGGCATCGGTACGAATGCCTTGACCAATGAGATAATGATGCACCGCACCGGTTACCATAATAGCGTTGGCCGGCACTTTATCGGCATCGATAGCTTTATCAGACAATACAATCAAAGTATGGCCTGCACGAATAGCACTCGCCACTTGCTCACAGATAGTGGCGATGGCTTCTGACAGCTCAAGGGTGCGATCATAATTTAAATCAATACGCGCCATCTTAAACGCTGGATCACCCAAAGTTTCAAGCTGCTGCATCTTGCTGGCAGACAATACTGGCGACGATAAGATAATACGGTGTGCATCTCGCGCAGAGGGCGCAAACACATTGGTCTCAGCACCAAGACAAGTCTGTAACGACATCACAATTGACTCACGTAGTGGGTCAATCGGTGGATTGGTTACTTGTGCAAACTGCTGACGGAAGAAGTCGCCGACATGACGGATTTGCTGCGACAGCACTGCCATTGGTGTATCATCGCCCATCGAACCGACTGGCTCTTGACCATTTTCGGCATTGGGACGGATAATTTCAGTACGCTCTTCATTGGTGATGTGATACATTTTTTGCAATGCTTTAAGCGGCTCACCGCGGCATGCCTGCGCTGCCAGCTCTTCTTCAAGGCGCTCATCATCACGGATACGGGTCGCTTCTTCGCGCAGCCATTTACGATAAGGATGCGCTTTCTTAAGTAAGGTCGCAATGGCTTTGGTATCTAAAATCTGACCAGTTAGCGTATCAATGACCAGCATCTGACCCGGGCCTACTCGACCTTTTGCCAGTACATCCTTTGGTGCATAATCCCAAACGCCAACCTCAGAGGCCACCGTGATATAACCGTTCTTAGTCGTCACCCAACGTGATGGGCGTAGGCCATTACGATCAAGCATACAGACCGCATAGCGTCCATCTTGAATCACCAGACCTGCGGGCCCATCCCACGCTTCCATATGCTGCGAATAAAATTCATAAAATGCCCGCAAATCCATATCCATACTATCGACATTTTGCCAAGCGGGTGGCACCAAAATCGACATAGCATGAAACAGATTCATACCACCAGACATCAGCACTTCTAACATATTGTCTAAGCTTGATGAGTCAGAGCCAGTACTATTCACGAGTGGGGTTAATTCGTTTAAATTGGGCAATTTGTCTGATTTTAATTTTGGCGTACGTGCTTCAGACCAGTTACGGTTACCTGTGATGGTATTCAGCTCACCATTGTGCGCTAGATAGCGAAATGGCTGTGCCAGCGGCCAACGCGGTAGCGTGTTGGTTGAAAAACGCTGATGGAATACAACAATATGCGAAGCCAAACGTTCATCTTGTAAATCCAAAAAGAACGCTGGCAGATCTGATGGCATCACCAGACCTTTATAAATAATAGTTTGGCAACTTAATGAGCACACATAAAACAGCTCATCATCAGCCAAGCGCTGCTCTGCTTTTTTACGAGCGACAAACAACTTACGGTTAAAATCGTCTGCAGCCAGATCATCGGGAGCATTGACAAAAACTTGCTTAAAATCAGGCAGCGTCTCACGGCCAATCTCACCAACGATACTTAAATCAAGCGGCACATCACGCCAGCCAGCAACCTCTAAGCCTTGCGCGGTAATCTCATCGCTTAGTACCTGCTGGCTATGCATGGCTTTAGCTTCATCTAAATTGACGAACACCATGCCTACTGCAAAGTTATCTGTAATGGTGAATTGCTGTTCAGTAGCTATATTTCTAAAAAACTCAGTAGGCTTGGCAAGTAATAGACCGCAACCGTCACCAGTTTTACCGTCAGCAGCAACACCGCCGCGATGCGTCATGCAGCTTAAGCTGTGGATGGCGGTTTTTACCAAATCATGGCTGGCTTCACCCTCAATGTGAGCGATCAAACCAAAACCACAGTTATCAGAGAAGTCATCTGGCGTGGCCAAATGCGTATGGGAGGAAATCATTGACATGGCTAGTCCTTTTTAGTGAACGGGTAACTTATATATCCAATGCGGCACATAAGCCAATACCCGTAAGCAGAACGGGCTGAGAATTAATATTCGTATATCCGAATTAATAAATGATGTAGCGCTCCGATTATCATTCTGTGACAGTAAGCTAAAGCCTTTACCGTGGTAATCGTGCAATGAGGTGTCAAAAGATAATGTGAATCAAAAGACAGTAAGTCATCGCCCTGAGTATTAGGATAAATATTTAATCCGCATACCAGTGACTTAAACATCAATAACGCAATGTGGTTATCTTCGTTATGTTGAAGTCGCTTGCTACCGTCCTTTACCTAGCGCTTAACGGTCATTAGCTAGATATGATGACGGGGTCATTTGATTAATTTGGAATATCTGACGCTCTGTACTCAAGCGCTTTACGAACCCCAAAAAGAGTGACAATAAGAGAGGTTGCGCTACTTACCTTAATTTTATGCTAAAGGATAAGTAACCGCGCTTGAGACAACAAATATTTAGCAAAAACACCTCATAAATCACAAGGACCTGCTAAACGATTGTTAATAGATAGTTGTTTACGATAACTATACAGAACGTCGCCCACCGTTATATTAGTTAATGATTGACAAAAAATCTAGTCTTTTCTATCGATTCATCAGCCATATTTTGTAAGAGCATTTATTATTAGGTGCGATTAAAGCTCTAGAAACCTTTTAATGAACTGACGATAAGGCTTCTTATAATATAGTAAAAATATCCTAAAAACGCTACGGTATTGCTGATATAAATTTTTTGTAGCCTCTGTCTGCGCAGGCACAGCAAGCAAGAAAAATTGATATCAGCAGCGTGTGATGTATCGATATTACTTTTCACTGACTATAGTAACAAAAAACCCCACTAACACGTTGTTAGTGGGGTTTTATTAGTGATAGCAACAATCCGAGCAGAATAACAATCACAAATTAATTGCTTTTCTCTTCTATCAGCTCTTTGATGCTGTCGTTATTCTTAGCCGCATTCGAGTTGGCTTGCTTATTTGCTGCACCAGCGCTACTGTTTGCATTGTTCGCAGTAGTTGGTGGTTTAGGGGTTGGTACCACTGGTGGCTTTTTGGTCGCGCTATTATCAGTACCTGATGGTGCAGGTTTTTTGTTCTCTTGAGCAGGCTTGGTCGCGTTACTTTCTTCTTTGGGCGTGCTTGCAGAAGATGAGTCTTCGTTCCCCACGATACGCTCTTCATTGACAGACAAAGTGGCAGAGGTATCAGCAGACTGACGGATGCTTTCTTCACTACTGTCATCGCCAGCACTTTGATTGCCACGGTTACTACTACTAGATGCGCGTTGCGTCTCACTATTGTCAGTGTCTTTGGCAACAGGCTGAGCCTGTTGACGCACTGGCACTTCACGCTTAGTCGGCTTTAAATTGACGGAACGTGTGCGTTTAGTGCTCAAATCCTTGACTGGATCTGGGCGCTCATAGTTATCAATAATACTGACATAGCGGTTGATTTCTTCTGGTAGCACACGGACATCAGCAGGCAGTTTGAAGTCGACAAGCTTGGCCGCCCCTACCGCTTCCTGTGGGCTACTCATCAGACCATAGGTCAGCATATAGCGTACTTGATTTTCCTCATCAAGATAGCGGAAGTAGGAGAACTTATTACGATCGTCACGGCTCTCTAGGTAGCTGACGATGACATCATTCTCGGCAACATTCATCACCTGAACGGTCCATTTACCTTTGTTGGCGAGCAAATAACGCTTGTCTTTAAACTCGTCAGGATAACTGCGCAAATCACGGATAGTCGCATCAAAATTAATCGGCTGCACATCGGTATCAAGCTCGTGCAACGATTCTATCTTTAACGGTTGCTCAAGCTCTGCACTTAACGTCTGCGGCGCTGATATCGGTGCATTCTCGATTTTGGCTCCCATCGCTGGCGTCTGACTGAACATCCAGACAAGCGCAGTAACCACACCCAATAGCAATGTCACCACCAACCAGATTAATGCTTGGCGGCGATATGATTGGCTAGCGCTACGCGTGTTCGGTCTTGGTGCTGCCATGAGAATATCCTTAGGGAAAATATATTTAAGAGCGTAAAACAGGCTCATTCAAATAAAGCAATGGCTAACGAGTTGGCTGTACTTAGCGTCAGTAGCTTCTGGATAGCAGCAATAGCTATTAGTGGTAAATTGCTAATAATTAAACGCTCATCACCAAGCAAAAAACCATCACGCGCTATGCTGTGACAATACATCCGTCAAAAGCTCGGCATCAAAATCATTGGTAAGTACCGCCTCACCTAATGATTTTAACAAAATAAGGCGGATTTGTCCGTGTTTCACTTTTTTATCATGACCCATTAATCTTAAAGCGGTTTGTACCTCTATGGCTGGCGGACAGGTTGGCAAACTTGCCAACTCTAGCACGCGCTTGACACGAGCAACATCCTCAATCGTTAGCCAACCAAGTTTTTGCGACAGCTCAGCTGCCTGTACCATACCAGCAGCGACTGCTTCACCATGTAGCCAATTACCATAGCCTTCATGGGTTTCTATCACGTGTCCAAAAGTGTGACCAAAGTTTAGTAAGGCACGCACACCCGACTCTCTTTCATCTTGCGCTACGATATCTGCCTTGTATTGGCAGCAGCGTTTTACCGCTTCACCAAGGACTGCCAAATCCAGCGCCATCATAGCTGGCAGATTTGTTTCTAGCCATTCCAAAAAGGCTATGTCCATGATGAGCGCGTATTTAATCACTTCAGCAAGCCCTGCTGACAACTCACGTGCCGGCAACGTCTTAAGCGTACTCATGTCAGCAAGCACCATCTGCGGCTGCCAAAAGGCACCAATCATATTTTTGCCTTGGCTGTGATTGATGCCCGTCTTACCGCCTACGCTCGAGTCGACTTGTGACAATAGTGTGGTCGGAATTTGGATAAAATTGACGCCACGCATAAAGCTTGCGGCAGCAAACCCCGTCATATCACCAATCACCCCACCACCTAGCGCAATTAAGGTCACATCGCGATTGAAATGCTCATCCATCAACACATCGTAAATGTGGTTGATACTGGCCTGATTTTTATACTGTTCGCCATCAGGCAGGACGCATACTTTAACCGTAAAATGCGCCGCTAACTCGTCTTCTAATGATGCTAAATATAAAGGCGCAACAGTGTCATTAGTGACTATTAACACTTGGCGACCATTAATATATGGCGCAATCTGCTGTGCCATACTGCTCTGCCCAGTAGCATCTTCAGTAGCGCTTTCAGTAATAACAATCGGATAATCATGACTTTGTGTATGAACGGTCAAACCATCAAGAAACAGTGATACAGCCATGAATGATTCCTTAGATTTATATCGCAAGCTAAAAGCAGCTGAGGCTAAATAGTATGGAGTTTGGTATAAGTGATTAGTTTTCTTTATTGCTCACTACGGGTGATTCAGATGCATAAAATGGCTCTAGCTGCTGTAAGAGCTGATTGACCATATGCCGTGGATAAGTATGGCCAGTAGGCATAATAATGTGAGCGATTTGACGATACAGTGGGTCGCGAGCACTGTATAAATCCTGCAAGATTTTTCTAGGATTGGGCTGCTGCAATAGTGGTCGCGACTTGTCCTTTGCCGTGCGCGCCATTTGCACATCGACAGGTGCATTCAAATATACCACGATACCACGCTGTTCTAAAAACGCACGATTTTCCGCAGACATTACTGCGCCGCCGCCAGTCGCCAAAACAATCTGAGGCTTTTGGGTCAATTCATCGATGGCTTTTGTCTCGCGCTCACGAAAGCCCGCTTCACCTTCTTTGGCAAATATCCAAGCAATATCGGCACCTGTCTGCGACTCAATATACCAATCACTGTCTACAAACGTTCGCCCTAGCTGCTTAGCCAGCAACTTACCGATGGTTGTTTTCCCTGCTCCCATCGGTCCCACTAAAAACACCGACGGTAATTCCTCCACCATAATACTCACTCAGCTAAATTAGGTATGATACAACGTCATTGATATTCTGGCTAGTAATGAGCGAGGATTATTGTGACAACAAATCCAAAAAATACGACTGCCTTTGTCAAAACTGCTTTGTTTATTAAAGATAATACTACAGCGTTTCTTCATTTTGAGAATGGGGTTAATCACATACATCCCCTCTCAAAATTAAACCATAAAAAAAGCAAGCACTCAGGCTCGCTTTTTCTTATTCGTCAAACCAACTGACTGACCCTTAGTTCAAACGACTGGTGCCATCATTGATTAATTTTGGGGTGACAAAGATTAACAACTCTTCTTTGGCGTTACTGCGTACATCTTTGCGGAAAGCACGACCAATATAAGGCAAGTCACCTAAGAAAGGTACTTTATCTACGCCGTTACTGGTGCGATTTTTAAAGACGCCGCCCAATACAACCGTTTGACCGTCTTCAATGATAACGTTGGTTGAGATAGAATCTTCAGCAATGGCGACCTGATTATTAATGATAGTCGGCGTACCATTGGTGATGACTAACTGCAAACCAATCTTACCGTCAGGGGTAATGTTTGGTGTGGCTTCTAAGCTTAATGCCGCTTCTTTAAAGCTGGTGGTGGTTGCACCACTGGCTGAGGCTTCTTGGTAAGGAATCTGGGTACCTGAAGAGACTTTCGCGGTTTGTTTATCCGCGGTCAAAATCTTCGGCGTGGAGATGACTTCACCGCGGTTATCCGCTTGTAGCGCTGACAGCTCAAGATCAAGCATCACATCTGACATGCTGAGCAAGCCAAAAGCAATACTGCCCGCTGGATTGGCAACACCCAAATCGACGTTTAAGTTATCAGGGCGGCTGATATCGTATGAAGGATAAGAAACGGTTTGACCATTGACGGTCGTTGTTTCCACATCAAAGTCTTTTAAGTCCCACAATGTTTGGTTACTACCGCCTACCAGTAAGTTCCGGTTGTTGGCTGCACCGTTTGACAAGATACCCCAACGAACACCAATCTCTTTACTGAAACTATCAGTGGCACTAACGATACGCGCCTCAATCATTACCTGACGAACAGGAATATCAATTTTACTGATTAACTTATGGATATTTTCAATGCTGTCTGCCACATCTTTGATAATCAAGGTGTTGGTGCGTTCGTCAACAGTGACCGTTCCACGGTTGGATAATAGAGTATTATTATCATCGGCACGATTTGAGCTGCCGCCAGATGAGCCACTTCCTTGCGAGATTAGAGTCAACACATCTTGTGCTTTGGCATAGCTTAAACGAATGTATTCTGTGCGCAGTGGTGCGAAAGATTCGACCGCTTGCTGAGCTTCCAGTTCACGTGCTTCTTGTTCAGCAAGCTCTGTAGATGGAGCAATCAAAATCACATTGCCATTCTCACGCTTGCCCAGATTTTTACTTTTTAGGATGATGTCGAGCGCTTGATCCCAAGGCACATTGATTAAGCGCAAAGTGATATTACCAGCGACCGAATCACTGGCCACAATATTCATTTCAGTAAATTGAGCCAAGATATCTAATACACTACGTATTTCCACGTCTTGGAACTCCATGGAAAGTGGCTCACCGCTATACACTCTTTCTTCCAGTGTTGGCTCACGTAGCAATTCAGGCTTGTTGATACCAATATTTAGCTGATTGCCTGACTGATACGCTTGATACTCATAATCATCAGTCATATTGATGGTAATAACACCATTTTGACCTTGGTTTTTGGTATCAATACTACTCACCAGACCACTATTAATATTTAACCGGCGTAGTAGGTTTCTAGGCACAGTGCTGCCTGTGAGACGTACAACCAACTTGTTGCCTTGGCGTTGTACATCAACTGGAATCGCTTCATTGGCAAGAGCAATACTCACATTGCCGCCGCCATCGTTGCCTGCTGAAAAATTAACCGCACTTAGACCATCATAGCTGTACTGTTTGCTGACTTGCGAAGCCGCAAGTTGTGGATTTAACAATGGGTTGACTCTGACCACCATCGTATCAGCTGGCACTTGGTTTTTGACCACCGTAGTATTGGTGCTATTGACAGCCGCAACAGGAGCGCTACTGGTTTCTACAATGGGAGTGACAACTGCTGTGGTTGTCATGCCACTATTGTTGTTCAGCACGTCTTGGACAGGGTCGTTGGTAACTACTTGATTAACCACTGGACGGTTAGGATCAGTAATGGTCAACAACAAGTCGTTGCCATCAATCGCTGTCGTATAGTTACCCGCTTGTTTAAGCCCAACAATCAGACGCGTGGTGCTGTCGCTACTTAAGGTAGTGACGTCATTAACCATACCAATATTGTATTCATTAAATCGGCTAGCAAGTCCGTTTTGCACTTGTTCGAAATCTAGTACCAAACGGCTTGGGTCGTCGAGCTGATATGCAGCAGGTAATACTGGCAAGCCTGCAAAGCCCAAACGCATTTGTGTCACCGCTGGCGCAGTTTGTACCACAGAAACATTTTCAATGCGCTGTGCAGCATGAGCGCTGTTACTTACTGCCACCATGCTGACTGCCAATGCTGAAATGGCAAAAGCCGAAGATACGCGGTTGCTCATCATCATTACCTTGTTATTGCGTACTGTCATTATTTATTCCTCAAAAAATCTGCCGACTTAGCTTATAGGAGAGACCAACGACTGGGGTTTTTCAACGAACCCTGCGCGGCTGTCTGGCACAATTTCAATCAAGTTAATCTGGGTCGGCGTGATTTCAACAATACGGCCGTCATTCAGTCCAAGATAATCACCAACTTTAACACTCGCAACCGAACCATCAGGGCGCTGTATTAAGGCGTATCGCTGGCCTTCAGGTGAGATGACTACCCCACGAAAGACCAATTGTGATAGTTCATACTGCTCAAGCGGCTCTTTTACTCTAGTAATATCAGGACGTACGCCATCAATAGAGGTCGTAGGCCCTTGCACATTGACTAAGCTTGGTGGCAGAAACGGACTACGCTGCGCACTAGCACTGTAGACAAAGTCTTCTACCAACTCAGCTTGAGGCGGCGGTTCAATCGGCTGTGCCGGTTGGTTACGTATATCATCCATGGCTTTGCCCGCCATACCTATGCGGTCACTACAGCCCGTTATAGATAAAATAGCGATACTTAATGCCAGTAGCGTGGACAGTCTAGTCGTTATCATTGCTCGCCTCCTGCAGTGGCATCGGTTTCATCAGATGCGGCCTCTTTTGAGCGATACGTTTTTGTTCGCAACACCAAATTAAGCTCTGGCAATACATCCAAGCTAGGCTTCGGGTTACTCACTTCAAAATCGTGCATAGTGATAATCCGTGGCAACGCTGCAAGACCACTGATAAAGCTACCAAACTGATGATATTCACCCAAGGCTGCAATACGAATCGGCTGCTCGATAAAGAATTCGTTCTCAATCTCAGCTTCTACTGAAATATCTTGGAAACGTATGTTACTGCCCACACCCGTCATATTGATACCTTCTACCAACTCTGACACTCGCGTGTCTTTTGGCAATTGATCAAGTAAGGTGTTGAACTCCGTTTCCATCTGAATGACTTGCGCTTGATAGGCTTCTAAGTGACGAGCACGTGACTCTTTTTCACGGTAGCTTTCAAGCAAGGTTTGCTGCTGACTTTCGGCGGCTTTGATCTCATCGATTTTGCTACTAATCGGCAAGGCCCACGCCAGTGCTGCGATTAACGTGACGATAAGCCCAATCACCGTTACCTTTACTGGCATCGGCCAGCTACCATAGTTATCCGAATCTAGCGACTCAAAACTGCGGCGGAACTCCTGCAAGTCAAACTGCTTCTTTTGCTTTAGGTCTGTCTTTTTGGTTTTGATCAGGCTTTTTTTACGGCTAAGCTTCATAACTCACCTCCAAGCCCAGTACCATCATCAGTTGGGGCGGTTTCTGATTGAACCTTAGTCGTTACCACAAACTGTACATAGCTGTCTTCAGGATAAACAGGGCGCGACTGCTCGCCAGTGTTTACCGTATTATTAAGCACTGGTGCCGCTTCATAAGCGCTAATGTTTTGTTGGATATTACTAACGGCAGAATTGCCCATCCATTTACTACTATCAAGATTGCGAATCAAACTTGAAACGATATTTGGATTATCAGCCAGACCTGTTAAGGTAAGCACATCGCCTTCACGCTTCAAGTTATTCAGATAAAGCGCTGGCGGCATGGCTTTTGCTAGGTCATCCCACAAGCGAACAGGGACAGGACGTCGACCTTGCAAGTCTTGAATAACCTGCATACGTGAGATAATATCTTCACGGCGTTGCTCTAGACTGTCAATTTCGCTCAATGCGGTGTCTAAGCGGGCATTTTCCTGTTCAATCAAGGCATTGGCATCAAGTTGCTCATCAAGCTCATTGTTAAAGTAGCTCCATGTGGCAAAGGCTGCCAATAGACTCAGCAGTGTCACTGCCACCACAAGCGTGATGAACTCTTTATTGCGACGTTCACGCTCTTCTTGGCGCCAGGGTAAAAGGTTAATACGAGCCATTAGTCAAAGCTCCTTAACGCAAGACCGCAAGCGGCCATTAGACTTGGGGCATCAATTGCCAGTTGCTCATTATCAATATTCGGAGCAATGGTCATCTGCGTGAATGGATTGGCGATACTGACACTTACGCCCAGTTTTTGTTGTGCCATTCCTGCAAGACCGGCAATAGAGCTACTACCACCGGCGAGTACCACATGGTCGATATTGCTATACTGGCTTGAAGAAAAATAGAACTGTAATGAGCGAGTAATTTGCTGGATGGTGTTTTCTATAAAGGGAGTTAAGACATCAGAGTAGTAGTCATCAGGTAGCGTACGCTCGCGTTTGCTAAGCGTGGCTTCCTCGGCAGATAGTCCATAACGATTTTGTATAGCCTCTGTCAGCTGAACACCGCCAAATAGCTGCTCCCGACTATATATAAACTCGCCGTTTTTGGCGATATATAAGGTGGTTTGATTGTGCCCGATATCTACTAAAGCCACCAATTCAGGCATACTTGGTAAGTTATCTGCCATCAATCCAAAAGCGCGTTCAATGGCATGTGACTCGATATCCATGACCTTGGTTTGTAAGCCGCCGAAGGTTAGAGCATCAACTCTTTGGTCGACATTCTCCGAGCGCGATGCCGCAAGAAGCACTTGTACCATCTCATCACTTGCTAGAGAAGGACCCAAAACTTCGAAGTCTAAATTAACGTCTTCTAATGGATAAGGCACATATTGATCAGCATCCAAACGAATTTGAGCTTCACGTTCGACATCACTTAGCGTCATATCCATATCGATGATTTTAGTAATGACCGCCGACCCTGACACAGCACTAGCAGCATTGCTTCCAGCGACTTGGCAACGTCTGGCTAGACTGGCAATAACATTGCCAACCGCTTCGGTGTCTACAATAAGTTTATCGACGACTACGCCTTCCGGTAGTCTTTCAATACCATAAGATTTTAGATGGAACATGCCCTGTTGGCGCTGTATGTCAACCAACTTTACTGAGGTGGCACAAATATCCACACCAATCAAATGTCGACTTTTAGAAGTAAATAGCCTCACAAACTCTATACCTTATATTAAGTGTACAATCTGATAGTTATTTGTAATAATTGAATACAATACTTTACTTAATAGATAGATTCAAGCATTTAAATTATATATTAAGGCACACTTACACATTTATTATGACCTCGTTATTTTGTTCAAGGTATAATGGCATTACCTGTTGCAAATCATTAATTAATAAGTCTTATTATGGCCAAAAAAAATGCTACCGCTCGTCTCATTCACTTTTTGGTGGGGCTATTTATTGCCTGCTTAGCCTTAGCGGTTATCCTAGCGCTGGCTGTGCCTATCGGTTTTTACGGCATGGCAATGTATTTATCGCCCACTCTGCCAAGTATTCAAGAGATTAAAACAGCAAATTTTGAGATGCCACTACAGATATATAGTAGTGATGACAAGCTGATTGGCCAGTACGGCAACCGCCTATCTTTGCCAATTGATTTTGAAGAGATTCCTGAAGATTTGACACATGCTTTCTTAGCAGCAGAAGATTCGTCATTTTTTCAGCACAGTGGTATTAGTATTAAAGGTCTCGGTCGTGCGGTTACAGAGGTGGTGACTGATGATGAAAGTCAAACAGGTGGTTCAACCATTACCATGCAGGTCGCTAAAAACTATTTTTTAAGTCCGGAGCGCACCCTAAACCGTAAACTGACTGAGTTGTTTTTGGCACGTAAGATTGAAGATGAGCTGAGTAAAAACGACATCTTGACGCTTTATGTTAATAAAATCTATTTGGGTGAAGGCGCTTATGGTATTCGCGCTGCTGCCAAAAAATATTATAGCAAATCATTAGAGAACTTGAGCATTGCTGAAATGGCAATGTTAGCAGGCCTGCCAAAAGCCCCGTCTAAGTATAATCCTGTCGCCAACCCTGAACGCGCCCTTACTCGCCGCAACTGGATTATCGGGCGAATGCACGAGCTCGGTTATATCGATCAAGCGCAGCGTGACGAAGCCATCAACTCGCCTATCGCGCTCAAACTTTATCAAGAAAAACTTGACGTCAATATGCCGTATTTGGCAGAAATGACACGCTCTACTTTAGTCGATCGCTATGGCGAGCAAGTCATGCATGGTGGTTGGCGTGTGCGCCTCACCGTCGATAGTAAAGCACAAACAGATGCAGAAGCAGCGGTATTAACAGGTTTGGTCGCTTATGAACACCGTCACGGCTGGCGCGGTGCTGAAGCAAATGATCAGCCATTAGAAAACTTCCGCCGTTATAGCAACATGTCTCCTGCAAAAGTCACCAAGGTCAATTCACGTAGCTTTGAAGCGACAATGCCCTCTGGTGAGAACGTGACCGTGAACTGGTCTGGCATGAGCTGGGCACGCAAATATATCTCTGCCGACCGTATTGGATATTATCCTAGTAATGCCAGTCAAGTGGTCAGCAAAAATGACATCATTCGTCTTATACCAACTGCCAACGGTAACTGGCAGCTGGCTCAAATTCCTGAGTTACAAGGTAGCTTGGTTTCACTAAATCCAGAAACAGGTGCAGTAAAGGCGCTGGTCGGTGGTTTTGACTTCAATCACAGTAAATTTAACCGTGCGCTACAGGGTTGGCGCCAACCAGGCTCTACTATTAAGCCGCTGGTATACACCACCGCATTAGAAAAAGGCTATCGCCCAGACAGTATCGTATCAGATCGCCCTATTCAAGTCGGCGACTGGAAACCCAAAAACTCTGATCAGCGCTTCTTAGGGGATATCACCTTGCGCCGTGGTTTATACCTATCGCGTAACTTGGTCTCTATTCGTTTATTGCAGGCTATCGGTATCTCTGATGCCCGCAATTTGTTAGATGAGTTTGGCCTTGATAAAGAAAAACTGCCTACAACCTTGTCATTGGCATTGGGTACAGGACAGGCCACGCCTTTACAGATGGCGACCGCTTATGCGACCTTTGCCAATGGTGGTCACCGTATACAGCCTTACTTCATCGATCAAATTTACAATTATAAAAATGAGCTACTTTTCCAAGCCAATCCTCAGCAAGCTTGTGCCTTATGCTTTAATGAGCAGCTAGAAGATATTAATAAAAAGCTTGTAGAAGATTACGACGCGAAAATAGGAGCCAAAAATAACGAGAAAACCTCTACTGATGATACGACGGATAAAGCACCTGACACGACTGTAGATGCAGAGGGTGACGAAACTGCCGCAAAAGATAAAACACTTGATGTCAGTGTTTATGATGCAGGGCCACAGTCGGATCGCCTAAAGGCCCCTGTCGTACAGTATGTAATGGCAAAGCAAGCACCTCGAATTTTAAAACCTAGAGTTGCTTACGAGATGGCAGATATCTTACGTGATGTCGTGCAGCGCGGTACGGCAGTACGGGCAAGAGCGTTAGGCCGTAATGATATTGGCGGCAAGACTGGTACCACCAATGAAGCCAAAGATGCTTGGTTTGCAGGATTTCATCCTACCAATGCAACGGTCGTATGGATGGGATTTGATCAGCCAGCTACCATGGGACGTCGTGAGTATGGCGGTGTTGCAGCGCTTCCGGTTTGGATGGACTTCATGAAAGCTCAGCTTAAGGGCACACCTCATCAGTGGGTTTCTGTCAACAATCGCTCAAAATCTAAGAAGCAAAAGCAGAAAATTCTAGAAATGACGGACGATGGTATCATCGGTGACGATGAAGATACCAATGACAGTACCTCAACCAAGCCAGTTAAAACCAAGACGCAACAGCGCAAACCACCAGAGCCTGAACCTACTGAAGAGTCAACAAGTTCTGAGACAAAAATCAGCAACGATAGCGTACCGGAAAACCCCCTATCGGTAACGCCAGTGGAGCGTATGCCACCAATGCCAGAGTAGATAACAGATAAGGTCACTGGAAAAGCACATGGCATAAAAAGGCTTATTTAGCACTCGCTAGATAAGCCTTTTTCTTACTTAAAAATCTATTTGAATGATTAAATTGCTGAAGTAATCACTAATAACCTATAAATGTCATACTGTTTAAATCCACTGCTTTATGACTGAGAACCAATCAATTAGAGAGCAACCTATAAATAATACCATTTCCAAAAATTAGAGGAGCGCGGAAAACTTATGCAAGCACTACTCCTAGTAGGCTTAGCAAGTTTGACAAAGTTAATCGCACTTTTTGGGTTTGGTATAAGCTATCAAAACTCAACCATCCCACCGCGTAACTGCTCTATTAAATCCAATAGCTGCTGACGCCATTCACGGATTGTTGCCTCATCTGGCAACCATTGATTGGATAAAGTCACCACATTGACGATAAGATCCGCAGTTTTTGCGGTATCAGTACTTGTGCTTGAATGGTCATCAATAATAGTATCTGGTGGCACAGCGTATAGACAGCGTTGATAGGCGCGCTCTATATTGGCAACAAAGCCTTGTTGTTGCAATTGTTGCAAGCGTTGAACCTCTGGTGATACCTGTGTACGTTCACTTAGCGCTTGCTCAATATCTGACAAAGTAGGAGCAGTTATATTTAGACTATAAAAATGACCCAATTCTTGAATAAAAGCCAGTAACGCACCGTACAAATGAAAAATAGCTGTTTCGCAATGCGCTTGGTAAAGTTGCTTATCATTGGTACTTCCTGCGGCTTTACAAGATAGACGACAGAAATATAGCTTTTGATTGGTTCGATCTGCTTGATACTTGGCAACGCGAGTTTTACCTGCCATTTGCTAATTATCCTTCTATAAATAGTGAATTAAAGCGTGTTTTCCAGTGTACTATTTTTTTAGATAATAGCACCATGCCTTTCTCGATTTTTTATACACACAAAAAAGCCTGCAATTAATTGCAGGCTCCTTATTTTACAACTATTAACTATGTCAATTAAGACTGGCTGTCTTGATTAAGCTCTTGAGCAAAGGCTTCATCGAAGCTAGCAAAGTCTTGACTGTCAGTGCTGGCAGTCATATCAAAGGCAGCGTTCAGATCTTTGTCTTGTAGCTTCTGCTCTGCCTTTTCTTTACGAGCTTTGTGATAAGCAAGACCCGTACCGGCAGGAATCAAGCGACCAACAACCACGTTTTCTTTCAGACCACGTAGCTCATCCACTTTACCAGTAACGGCAGCAGCAGTTAGAACACGAGTGGTCTCCTGGAACGACGCTGCTGAGATAAAGCTTTCTGTTGCCAGACTTGCTTTGGTAATACCAAGTAATTGACGCTCATACTGTACTGGGAATTTATCTTCCGCTTCCAGTTTCGCATTCAAGACTTTGATATCAGCGTATTCGACCTGGTCGCCTTTAAAGTGACCTGAATCGCCGCCATCAGTCACTTCAACTTTACGCAGCATCTGACGAATAATAACTTCGATGTGCTTATCGTTGATTTTTACACCCTGCAAGCGATATACATCTTGCACTTCGTTAACAATATAGTCAGCAAGGGCGGTTTGTCCTTTCAGACGTAAGATATCGTGCGGGTTTTGTGGACCATCAGCGATAACTTCACCACGAGCAACTGTTTCGTTTTCGAAGACGTTGATTTGACGCCATTTCGGGATGAGCTCTTCATGTACTTCACCATCTTCATTGGTGATGATAAAGCGGTTCTTACCTTTGGTCTCTTTACCGAAGCTGACGACACCAGTCATTTCTGCCATGATGGCATGATCTTTCGGACGACGTGCTTCGAACAAGTCAGCAACACGCGGTAGACCACCGGTAATATCTTTAGTTCCTGAAGATGCTTGTGGTACACGGCCTAGAATCGAACCAGCGGCTACTTTTTCACCATCGCTGACGCGAATGATAGTTTCAGCTGGTAAGAAGTAAACCACTTCTTTACCTTCGTCAGTGTTCAGGATAATCGCAGGACGTAAGTCTTTAGCGTTACTTGAACGGTCACGAGTCGCTAGAATCTCAAATGAGCTCATACCAGTTGCATCATCAACTTTGACCGTCGCTGTCATACCATCAGTGATATCACTGAAGCGTGCTGTACCAGCGAATTCTGTAATAATTGGATGCGTGTGCGGATCCCATTTAGCGATGGTCTGACCACCTTCAACTTGCTCTTCGTTTTTCACAAGCACGCTTGAACCATAAGGTACTTTATAGCGCTCACGCTCACGGCCAAGCTCATCGGTCAATGCCAATTCTGCTGAACGCGATACGATAACCAAATGACCATCGGTATGTTGTACCGTTTTCATGTTCTCAAAGTGCACTTGACCCGCATTACGTGCCGAGATGCTATTGTCTACAGATGCAGAACTTGCGGCCCCACCAACGTGGAACGTACGCATGGTTAACTGAGTACCTGGTTCACCGATAGACTGCGCTGCCATAACACCGACTGACTCGCCGATATTGACTTTGTGTCCACGAGCAAGGTCACGACCGTAACACTGTGAACAAACGCCATGTTCGATATCACAAGTAATAACCGAACGTACCCAGATATCATCAATCGCGTTGTTATCAAGAACATTTACCCAATGCTCATCGATTAATGTACCCGCTGGGATTAACACTTTATCAGCATCATCGTTATACGTTACATCACGAGCGGTCACGCGACCAAGGACTAGCTCACCGAGCTTCTCGATGATCTCACCACCCTGAATGTGCGGCTTCATGAGCAAGCCTTCCTCAGTACCACAATCTTCACTGGTAATAACCAAATCTTGTGCCACGTCAACCAAACGGCGCGTCAAGTAACCTGAGTTCGCAGTTTTTAGAGCGGTATCGGCAAGACCTTTACGGGCACCATGCGTTGAGATAAAGTACTGAAGTACCGTCAAGCCTTCACGGAAGTTGGCTTTAATCGGTGTCTCGATGATTGAGCCATCCGGTTTTGCCATCAAACCACGCATACCAGCCAACTGACGAATCTGTGCTGCACTACCACGAGCACCAGAGTCTGACATGATAAAGATAGAGTTAAATGACTTCTGCTCTTCTTCTTCACCTTTAGCATTCATGATTTTATCAGTGGCTAGGTTGTCCATCATCGCTTTAGCGACTTTGTCATTGGTACGTGACCAAATATCGACAACTTTGTTATAACGCTCACCAGCAGTTACAAAGCCTTGCTCGAACTGATCTTCGATTTCGCGGACTTCGCCTTCTGCGGTTTCAATGATCTGTACTTTGCTTGGCGGAATGACCATGTCATCGATACCGACAGACACACCAGATAGTGTTGCTTGTGCAAAACCAAGGTACATCAATTGGTCAGCAAACATAACACTTTCTTTCACGCCAACTTTACGGTAGCAAGAGTTAATCAATTTAGAGATGTTTTTCTTTGTCATCTCTTGATTACACTCGTCAAACGCCATACCTTTAGGCATGATGTTCCAGATAAGCAAACGACCAGCAACCGTATCTTTGATACTGATCTCTTTGGTCTCGTTGCCTTCTTCATCAAAATGCGTTTCAGTCACACGAACTTTGATTTTGGCGTTCACATGTAAATCGTTTGAGCCAATCGCGCGCAATGCTTCATTGACAGTGGCAAAAATCATGCCTTCGCCTTTGGCATTTACTGATGAACGGCTAATATAATACAAACCAAGTACCACATCCTGTGACGGTACGATGATTGGGTCACCGTTGGCAGGTGACAAGATGTTGTTGGTAGACATCATCAGCGCACGTGATTCAAGCTGAGCTTCTAGCGTCAATGGCACGTGAACGGCCATTTGGTCACCATCAAAGTCAGCGTTAAACGCGGTACAAACGAGTGGGTGAAGCTGAATGGCTTTACCTTCAATCAATACTGGCTCAAATGCTTGTAGACCCAAACGGTGAAGCGTTGGCGCACGGTTTAGTAGCACTGGATGCTCACGGATAACCATGGCCAGCATATCCCACACTTGTGGCTCTTCACGCTCTACCATCTTCTTAGCAGCTTTAATAGTCGTTGCTAAACCATGAGACAATAACTTGTTATAAGTAAACGGCTTGAATAGCTCAAGTGCCATTTTCTTCGGTAGACCACACTGATGTAGGCGTAGCGTAGGACCGACAACAATAACCGAACGACCAGAGTAATCGACACGCTTACCAAGTAAGTTCTGACGGAAACGACCTTGCTTACCTTTGATCATATCTGCCAAAGATTTCAATGGACGCTTGTTACTACCAGTGATAGCACGACCGCGACGACCGTTATCAAGCAACGCATCCACTGACTCTTGCAACATACGCTTTTCGTTACGTACGATAATATCAGGTGCGCTCAGCTCAAGCAGACGCTTAAGACGATTGTTACGGTTGATGACACGGCGATACAAATCGTTTAGATCTGACGTCGCAAAACGACCACCTTCTAGTGGTACTAGAGGACGCAAATCTGGTGGTAGTACTGGTAAGATATTCATTACCATCCACTCAGGCTTGTTATTAGAATCACGGAATGCTTCTAATAATTTAAGACGCTTAGACATCTTCTTAAGCTTAGTCTCAGAACCGGTTTGTGGAATTGCTTCACGCAGCTCATCAATTTCTAAATCTAAATCGATGTCTTTTAATAGGTCTTGAACGGCTTCAGCACCCATTTTGGCAGTGAATTCATCGCCAAATTCTTCAAGCGCTTTGTAATAGTCTTCATCATCAAGCAATTGGTACTTCTCTAAAGAAGTCAGACCCGGCTCAGTGACGATGTAGCTTTCGAAATACAATACACGTTCGATATCACGTAGCGTCATGTCTAGCAATAGACCGATGCGGCTTGGTAATGATTTTAAGAACCAAATATGCGCAACAGGGCTCGCTAAGTCAATATGACCCATGCGGTCGCGACGTACTTTAGCAGTCGTGACTTCAACGCCACATTTCTCACAGATAACGCCTTGGAACTTACGGCGTTTGTATTTACCACACAGACATTCAAAGTCTTTTACTGGACCAAAGATTTTGGCACAGAACAAACCATCACGCTCAGGCTTGAACGTACGATAGTTAATCGTTTCAGGCTTTTTAACTTCACCATGTGACCATGATTTGATCACGTCAGGTGACGCTAAAGTAATTTGAATACTATCAAACTCTTGGTTACCGTTACCGGTAGGGCTTTGCATGATATCGAGTAAATCTTTCAAGTTGCTTCTCCGTTATCTTTATAATCATCTGACAGCGTGCTATGAGCGCGGCTAAGATGAATGAAGGCAATGAATAGGGTTGAGACAAATCACTAAAAGCAGCAGCAATATAGCGTACTGCCTTTAATAGACAACTAAGTTAAACAACGGATTTAGTTGCTTTGTTTTAACTCAATATTAATACCCAGTGATTTGATTTCTTTGGTCAGTACGTTAAACGACTCAGGCATACCTGGGTCCATGTACTGCTCACCATCAACGATGTTTTTATACATACGTGTACGGCCTTCAACGTCATCCGACTTCACAGTCAGCATCTCTTGCAACGTATAAGTCGCGCCATATGCTTCTAGTGCCCATACTTCCATCTCACCGAAGCGCTGACCACCGAACTGTGCTTTACCGCCGAGTGGCTGCTGAGTGACTAGCGAGTAAGAACCGGTTGAACGCGCATGCATTTTGTCATCAACCAAATGGTTAAGCTTGAGCATGTACATATAACCAACGGTTACCTTGCGGTCAAACTTCTGACCCGTACGACCGTCATATAACGTCTGCTGACCATCACGCTCCATACCAGCAAGCTCTAGCAGGTCTTTAACTTGATGCTCATGCGCACCATCAAATACAGCAGTACCCATTGGCACACCAGCACGCAAGTTATCTGCTAAGGCCATGATGTCATCATCGCTCAAGCTATCAAGGTCAACTTGTTCACCGCCGACTTTGTTATAGATTTGGTCTAAGAAGTCACGCAAATCTTTAATCGCTGCTTGTGCTTTAAGCATACCGTCGATTTTTTCGCCCAAGCCCTTCGCTGCCATACCCAAATGCGTTTCTAGAATCTGACCGATGTTCATACGCGATGGTACACCAAGTGGGTTCAATACGATGTCAACGGTATTACCATGTTCGTCATAAGGCATGTCTTCAACCGGCATAATGCGCGATACCACACCCTTGTTACCATGACGACCAGCCATTTTATCACCAGGCTGAATACGACGCTTAACGGCTAGGTAAACCTTAACAATTTTTTGTACACCGTGTTGCAAGTCATCACCTGCGGTCAATTTGCGTTTTTTCTCAGCAAATTTCACATCGATGTCTTTTTGCTTATCAACCAAGTAATCAGCGATTTGCGTTAGACGCTCAGAGATTTCTTCTTCTACTGGTTGGATATCAAGCAATGTCTCAAGGCTCATATCTTTCATATCAGCCAAGGCCATAACTGTACCAGCTTTTAGACCAGCACCGCCGCTGACTTTTTGGCCATCTAATAGATTACCAATACGTCCACGTGCCGCTTCTTCGAAGATACGTAACTCTTCTTTTAAATCTTTACGGTAGCTATCAAGCTGTGATTTTTCAATCGCTTTAGCACGCGCATCTTTTTCGACACCGTCACGGGTGAATACTTGTACGTCAATAACCGTACCTTTGCTTGATGTTGGTACACGTAATGACGTGTCTTTCACATCAGCCGCTTTTTCACCAAAGATAGCCCGCAGTAGTTTCTCTTCTGGCGTCAGTTGCGTCTCACCTTTTGGCGTGACTTTACCAACTAAGATATCACCCGCGTCAACTTCAGCACCGATATAGACGATACCTGCTTCATCAAGGCTTGATAGAGCAGCTTCACCAACGTTTGGAATATCAGCAGTAATCTCTTCGGTTCCAAGCTTGGTATCACGTGCCACACAAGTCAATTCTTGAATATGAATGGTAGTGAAACGATCTTCTTTCACCACTTTTTCAGACAGCAAGATTGAATCTTCGAAGTTATAACCATTCCACGGCATAAATGCGATACGGATATTCTGACCTAATGCCAACTCACCAAGATCCGTTGAAGGACCATCAGCCAAGATATCACCCAAAGCAATCTCATCACCTTGGTTAACGATGATACGTTGGTTGATACAAGTATTTTGGTTAGAGCGCGTGTATTTGATCAAGTTATAGATATCGATACCCGCTTCACCAGCGACCATTTCATCTTCATTGACACGAACGACAATACGTGATGCATCAACGTCTTCAATCACGCCGCCACGCTTAGCAATGACACAAACACCTGAGTCACGAGCAACGTGACGCTCCATACCAGTGCCCACTAGCGGCTTATCAGCACGTAGCGTAGGAACAGCCTGACGCTGCATGTTCGAGCCCATCAAGGCACGGTTAGCATCATCATGCTCTAGGAATGGAATCAGACCTGCTGCTACCGAAACTACCTGACTTGGTGACACATCCATATGCGTCACTTTTTCTGGTGGCATACGGACAAATTCACCATAACTACGCACACTGACCATTTCATCAGATAACGCACCTTCTGCAGTTACTGGTGAATCAGCCTGTGCAATCACAGTGCCTACTTCCTCAATCGCTGACAGGTATTCAATAACGTCTGTTACTTTACCATCAACCACACGGCGATAAGGGGTTTCTAAGAAGCCAAAGCTGTTGGTTTTAGCAAAGGTCGCAAGCGAGTTAATCAAACCAATGTTTGGACCTTCAGGAGTTTCAATCGGACACACACGACCATAATGGGTATCATGTACGTCACGTACTTCAAAGCCTGCACGCTCACGAGTCAGACCGCCGGGTCCTAATGCTGATACACGGCGTTTATGCGTCACTTCTGACAATGGGTTGTTCTGATCCATAAACTGTGACAACTGGCTTGAACCAAAGAATTCTTTGACTGCAGCTGCAACAGGTTTTGAGTTAATCAAATCTTGCGGTGACAAGTTATCAGATTCCGCTGAGCTCAGACGCTCTTTGACTGCACGCTCAACACGTACTAGACCAACACGGAACTGGTTTTCTGCCATCTCACCAACCGAACGAATACGACGGTTACCTAAATGGTCAATATCATCAACTTCGCCGCGACCGTTACGAATTTCGATAAGCTCTTTTAGAACATTAACGATATCGTCATTGGTCAATACGCTGCGCTCACGTTGAACATCAGGGTCATCAGTGTTTTCAAAGTCCAACCCTAAGCGGCGGTTGAACTTCATACGACCGACGTTAGACAAGTCATAACGATCTGCGTTAAAGAACATGCTCTCAAACAGTTTCTCAGCAGTTTCAACCGTTGGTGGTTCACCCGGACGCATTACTTTGTAGATTTCGATCAACGCTTCTTCACGGCTTGAGGTACTATCAGCGCGTAGCGTATCGGCAATATAACTACCTTGATCAATATCGTTCGTGAATAGAATGCTAAATTCTTTGATAGATTCACTGGCTTCAAAGGCACTCAGTTTAACCAATAATTCATGGTCAATTAGCGTATTGGCTTTAGCGATAACTTCGTCATTAACCACGATGTCTTCTGCCAAAATACGCTCATACAGGTATTCGTCAGGCACAGCAATCTTCGTCATACCGGCTTCTTCAAGCTGACGGATGCGACGTGCATTAATACGTTTGCCCTGCTCTACGATAACATCACCGTCAGGTGATACGATATCGAACTGCGCCATCTCACCGCGCAAACGGTCGGCAACCAAATCAATCTCAAACTGCTCTTCGCCTTTATAAACTTTTACTTTATCAAAGAACAAGTCTAAGATTTCAGAGGTAGTCAGACCAAGCGCGCGTAGGATAATAGACGCCAAAAGCTTACGACGACGGTCAATACGAGCGAAGACTAAGTCTTTGGCATCAAACTCAAAGTCCAACCAAGAACCACGGTAAGGAATGATACGGGCGTTATAAAGTACTTTACCACTTGAATGTGACTTACCTTTATCATGGTCAAAGAAGACACCAGGTGAACGATGTAACTGTGATACGATAACACGCTCAGTACCATTAATAATGAAAGTACCATTGGCAGTCATCAGTGGCATCTCGCCCATATAGACGCTTTGCTCACGGATATCTTTAATTGCCGCCTTGCTGTCTTTATCCTTACTGTCTTTATCTTTGATAATCAGACGGATTTTGACACGCATCGGCGCAGCAAACGTTGAGCCACGTAGAATACACTCACGCTCATCAAACTCAGGCGTACCTAGATAATATTCAACGAATTGTAGCTCTGCATTACCAGAGTGACTCTCAATTGGGAAAATAGAGGAATACGCAGCTTGCAAACCAGTATTCTCACGAGCTTTTGGCTTTTTGTGCTCTTGCAAAAATTGCTCATAAGAATCTACTTGAATAGACAGTAAATAGGGAATGTCCATCACAGTAGGCAATTCAGCAAAACTTTTGCGAATACGCTTTTTTTCAGTATAAGAATATGCCATCGAGAGTCCTTACAGTAAACGTGGAAACAAATGAAAAGCGTAACCAAGATGCATAAATACTATGCAAAGTTGGCAACGTAAACGATATTTTAAAACGGGTGTTCGTGTTCAGTTTATGTCTTTAGTCAATTACTACTTCTACCAGTGCCTGCTTGGCACCCTTTCTTTAATCTTGTCATTGAAGCTTTACTCTTGATATCCTTTAATATGGATAACAAAGCCTGAATCAGTCTATATGACTACTCAAACCAATAAATTCAATATCATATAAACGATAATATGTTGTATTTGACGGTTAAATCATCGATAAACATACAAAAAACAATGTGTTCAAAATGTTGCTGAGTTGGCAATTATCAAAGCCAACCACTCTATCAAAACCAATATCGTCACTGATATACACCGTCTACAAGCCTACCTACTGACAGCAAAACCATGCGAAATGGATAATTTAGATCAACAGCTTTTAGAATTAATGGCAATTGGGGTAACTATAAATTTTAGAACAATGACTTTTAAAATCAATATAAACTATAGTGTTAATGGGAAAGCATGCAGACACAAAAAAATGCCAAACATCTATGGACGTTTAGCTTATATCAACTGATTTCAAAAACTGGCATGTGTGCTTGCATGTATATCGTCTGTCCTTTTGATGGGTATCCACCGTGATGTTGCATACGTATGTTGGCAGACACAAAAGGTCAAGCTACGAATTATAATAAAAAAAAGCCGGCAATGCAAGGCATTACCAGCTTTTTTTGTACAACACTAAGATAAGCTCAGCTTATTTTAGTTCAACAGTTGCACCAGCTTCTTCAAGTTTCTTTTTCAACTCTTCAGCTTCAGCTTTGTTAACGCCTTCTTTGATTGGAGCTGGAGCGCTTTCAACCAAATCTTTCGCTTCTTTCAGGCCAAGACCAGTAGCTTCACGTACGGCTTTAATTACGCCAACTTTCTTCTCGCCAAAGCTGGCAAGAACTACGTCAAACTCGTCTTTTTCTTCAGCAGCAGCAGCAGCAGGACCAGCAGCAGCAGGTGCAGCAGCAACAGCAGCTGTTACGCCGAATTTTTCTTCCATAGCGCTGATTAATTCAACGATATCCATTACTGACATTTCAGCGATTGCGTTTAACACATCATCTTTAGATAGTGCCATGAGAACTCTCCGTTATCTGATAAAATTTAATTGATTTTAATACCGCTTTGATTGCTTGCCAAATGTTAAAATAGGGTTGGCAATTAAGTACAATCAGCGATGTCAAAGTTACGTTAAAACAAGCAATTAAGCAGCTTCTTTTGCGTCTTTGATTGCCGCTACAGTGCGAACGAACTTGCCAGGAACAGCGTTCATAGTCTGGACAAGCTTGGTCACTGGTGCGTTCATAGTAGCCATCAAGATAGAGATTGCTTCGTCGCGAGTTGGTAGCTTCGATACGCGCTCTAGCTCTTCTGGACCATAAACTTCACCACCGACTGATACTAATTTGGTCTCTAAAGCTTTGTTCTCTTTGCTAAAGTCGAAAACGACTCGAGCGGCAGATCCCAAATCTTCCATAGAGAAAGCCAAAAGTAGTGGACCAGTCATACGGTCTGACATGCTCTCAAACTTAGTGCCTTCGAAAGCGCGTTTTGCTAGAGTGTTTTTCACTACTTTCAAAACGACGCCTTTCTCACGGGCTTGTTCGCGCAGCTTAGTAAGCTTTGCAACACCAATACCATGATATTCGGCAGCTACTGCTGAGTAAGCATTAGCAGCAACTTCAGACACTTCAGCCACAACTTGTTGTTTTTGCTCTAGCGTTAATGCCATAAGTTGACTCCTTTAATCTAATCAATCTCGTTAATGCTAAGACTGACTTGATACGACACGTTACTCATAAATTCTATAAACATAAAATTTATTCATAACGACTGATTACGGCACCGTTATCAGAATGACATCAAGTGATAGGTTGCCCTATCGGCTCTTATCAACAACTGGGTGGGTCACCGTCTGCGTAGGACAACTAAGATTTTCATCTGTCGTCGATTAACAAAAGCAGCTCGTTGCTATCAATAATAATCCGAAAATCATTAATAATAACGCAAAACCGCTTTCTACCTACGGTCTTAGACAGCATAGCGTGTGCTACGCTGACCTAATTCTTTAAAATAATATGTGCTTTTTATTCAAAATCGTCGAGTAAAAAACAGATTTATATACGGTATAAATTATTTAGCGACGCGATATGGAACAGGATCAATAGTGATACCTGGGCCCATGGTGCTAGACAAGGTAATTTTCTTAATGAAAGTACCTTTAGACGTAGCAGGCTTAGCGCGCTTAAGATCAGATAGCAATGCTTGAGCGTTTTGCATAACTTGCTCAGCAGTAAAGCCAACTTGACCGATAGTCGTGTGGATGATACCCGCTTTATCAACACGATACTGTGCTTGACCCGCTTTCGCATTAGTCACAGCTTCAGCAACGTTAGGCGTTACCGTACCAACTTTTGGGTTAGGCATCAGGCCACGTGGACCTAGGATAGTACCTAATTGACCAACAACACGCATCGCATCAGGAGCCGCGATAACAACGTCAAAGTCCATGTTGCCAGCTTTGATTTGTTCTGCTAGGTCTTCAAAACCAACGATGTCAGCACCAGCTTCTTTGGCGGCTTCAGCAGCAGCACCTTGAGCAAATACAGCAACACGTTTGGTTTTACCAGTACCAGCAGGTAGGTTAGTAGCACCACGAACGACTTGATCAGATTTACGTGGGTCAACGCCCAAGTTTACTGCGATGTCGATAGACTCTTTGAATTTAAGAGCTGGCAAATCGTTTAAGATTTGAACCGCTTCTTCAAGAGTGTATAATTTTTCGTTTTCTACACGCTCAGCGATTAATTTTTGACGCTTAGTAAGTTTGCTCATTTACACACCCTCCACGGTAATACCCATTGAACGTGCAGTACCAGCGATGGTACGGACAGCAGCATCAAGACCAGCAGCCGTTAAATCTGCATCTTTAGTCTTAACGATCTCTTCTAACTGAGCACGGTCCACTTTACCGACTTTAGCGGTGTTTGGTGTACCAGAACCTTTAGCGATACCAGCAGCCTTACGTAGTAAGTATGCAGCTGGTGGCGACTTCATGATGAAGGTAAAAGACTTATCGCTGTATACAGTGATCTCAGTAGGAATCGGTAGACCCGGCTCTTGGTTTGAGGTCGCAGCGTTAAACTCTTTACAGAACGCCATGATGTTCACGCCTTTTTGACCCAATGCTGGACCAATCGGTGGTGAAGGATTTGCTTTGCCTGCAGGCACTTGTAGTTTGATGTAACCATCAATCTTCTTAGCCATGAGATACTCTCCTAAATGGGTAATAGCGCCAAATCAATAAGGTATAACCCTTATCGACTAACAGCTCCCCGGTTGATGAATTTGTTACGGGTTTAGTCTAGTTTTTCAACTTTGCTAAACTCAAGCTCGACTTGAGTCGGGCGATTAAATACGTTTACCGTTAGATGTAGCTTAGACTTCTCGTAATCCACTTTTTCAACCAACCCTTTAAAGTCAGTGAATGGACCATCGATAACCAGCAACTCTTCGCCCGGCTCAAATAGAGTCTTAGGACGTGGGTCAGCTTCTGTCTGATTGAGACGGTTTAAAATACGGTCGGCTTCTACTTGAGTAATAGGCGCTGGCATTTCTGGCGTACCACCGATAAAGCCCATAATACGTGGGCAGTCTTTAACGATGTGCCAAGTATTATCATTCATTTCCATTTGGATCAATACATAGCCTGGAAAGAATTTACGCTCACTCTTACGCTTCTTGCCGTCTTTCATTTCGACGACTTCTTCAGTAGGAACCAATACATCACCGAATGAATCAGCAAAGTCACTACGGTTAATACGATCAGTTAATGAACGTTGTACTTGCTTTTCATATCCTGAAAACGCTTGGACAATATACCAACGCATGTCACGCTCCTGATCATTATAAGTAAGTCGTTATAAGTAAATTGTGGGAAATAGTCACTAATACGTGCTATTAACCAATAAAGATACCAACGAACCAATTAAAAAAGTTGTCTAATAACCAAATAAAAAACCCAACAATCGCAATCACGACAAGTACTTGCCATGTGTATTGAAAGGTTTCATCTTTACCTGGCCAAGTCACTCGGCGTAGCTCAACAGCAGCGTCTTTTAATAATATTTTAAAAGCACGACCCTGATGTGTTAATGCCAAGCATACTAGCGCAAATACAATAAGGGCGACAATAATACCAATACGTACCCAGACATCGTTGGCAGGTTGCCAATAGCCAGGTAGATATTGATTAACTAGAGTCGCACCTATTAAAACTACTGCGGCTAATAGCCACAAAATCAAATCTTTGATTGAGCCTGTCTTAGCAACTTCAACAGCAGTCGTTTGATTGCCCGCTGAGATGTGCTTATCTTTAGACAGCATTCCACCAGCCGTCGCCTTGGCATCAGATAACTTATTCTCGAGGTTATCTTGATTATTGCTCATAAAGAACTCGCTTCGGAGATGGTGAGGTATAACAAAGATGTGATAAGAAGATGGCAGGCGATGTAGGACTCGAACCTACAACCCTCGGTTTTGGAGACCGATGCTCTACCAATTGAGCCAATCGCCTATGGGTGTAAAGGACAGCATTATACAATATTTGACATAGAATGCAAGCTTTTGGGCATAAAATTCTTATATATTCCCAAGCTGTTGCTATAAAACATGATAACTTAAGCACTCTGTATTGATAATCAATAAAATTATTTATCAATAGTCCTTATCAACTGCAGCGCTAATATAGCAAGCTCCGCTGGAGATTACAATAGATATCACGCGAGTTTGAACGCATATTTTCAAGTGCATTAATCTCAGCACTTTAAACATCAATAATAGAGGTTCTGGCTTTATCATGATCTTCCCTTCTCCTGCCCACAAAAAAAGCCACCCTCAATGAGGATGGCTTTTCGACTAATGGTTTAACTATATCAGATTGCTCTGAATGAGTTAAATCTTAGTTCAATACGTTAGCAACAACACCAGCGCCTACAGTACGGCCGCCTTCACGAATAGCAAAGCGAAGACCTTTGTCCATAGCGATTGGGTGGATAAGCTCTACGCCCATCTCAACGTTATCACCAGGCATTACCATTTCAGTACCGTCTTGTAATTGGATTGCGCCAGTTACGTCAGTGGTACGGAAGTAGAACTGTGGACGATAGCCGTTTAGGAATGGTGTGTGACGACCACCCTCTTCTTTTGACAGTACGTATACTTCTGCGTCAAACTTGGTGTGAGGAGTGATTGAACCTGGCTTAGCTAGTACTTGGCCACGTTGTACGTCTTCACGCTTAGTACCACGTAGTAGTACGCCACAGTTTTCGCCTGCACGACCTTCGTCAAGCAGTTTACGGAACATCTCTACACCAGTACAGGTGGTTTTTT
>NZ_JASDCF010000059.1 GCF_030408035.1 Psychrobacter sp. APC 3426 | reverse complement strand
CGAGACCATCCCGAATTCTGTGTAACTGCCATTTAGATTAAATGCTTACTGATACGGTCATCAAACATAATCATAAAGCGATTCAAAGCAGACGTCCAGTTACGGATCGGCATTGACCACTTTTTGGATGCCTGCTGGGTGGCTAAGTACACCACCTTGAATGCCGCCTGATCAGACGGGAACACCTTACGCTTATTTACCGCTGTACGAATCACACTGTTTAAAGACTCAATCGCATTGGTGGTATAAATCGCTTTTCTGATGTCTTTAGGATACTCAAAGAACACCGTTAATCCCTCCCAGTTACTCCGCCAAGACTTGATGACATGCGGGTACTCTTTGCCCCACACCTCATCAAAGTGCTCAAGGTTGGCCTCTGCCATCTCAAGCGTATCAGCGCCATAGATGGCTTTTAAATCAGCCGCTACGGCCTTCTTATCCGTCCATGGCACAAACTTCATTGAATAACGCACCATATGCACGATACACAGCTGAACCTGAGCATTGGGATAAACGGTGTTGATAGCATCAGGGAAGCCCTTTAAACCATCAACACAGGCAATGAGGATATCTTGAACCCCGCGGTTTTGTAGCTCAGTGAGAACGCCTAGCCAGAACTTAGCGCCTTCATTCTCTGATAACCACATACCAAGCAGCTCTTTTTTACCATCAAGAGCAACACCTAGCGCTAAGTAAATGGCTTTGTTGATGATCTGCTTGTCTTGACGTACTTTGACGACAATGCAGTCTAAATAGACGATAGGATAAACACTGCTCAGCGGCCGGTTCTGCCAAGCGGTGATGTCCTCTAATATATTATCGGTGACTCTTGAGACAAGAGAGCTTGAGATGTCGACATCGTAGAGCTCTTTAATGCTTTCTACAATCTCAGTGGTGGTTTGACCCTTGGCGTATGAGCGAGGATCAGCAAGTGTCTGGGAGACACTTGCCCGAAGCGCAAGACGTAAGGCTATGCCTGTAGTGAAATATGATCTTGTCATCAAGGCCACTAATACGGGTTTGATGCTTG
>NZ_JASDCF010000058.1 GCF_030408035.1 Psychrobacter sp. APC 3426 | reverse complement strand
TGAACCGCCCCGACTATATCGGAGAGTGGATTGCTTGAGTCAGGCAGCTTTGTCTGACTCAGTAAGACTATCATAGTATCGTCTCTCAAACTCAAAAGGCGACACATAACCAATCGTACTATGAATGCGAGTTTTGTTAAACCAATCGACCCATTCAAGGGTTGCTAATTCAACATCATACGCATCCCGCCACTGCTGTTTTAAATATTCAATCACCTCTGTTTTATAAAGCCCGTTAACCGTTTCAGCCAATGCATTATCGTATGAATCACCGGTTGTACCAACAGATGCAATAACGCCAGAATCAGCCATCTTATCAGTATAGCGAATGGATAAGTACTGAACGCCGCGATCACTATGATGAATCACATCTTTTGGGTTATTTCTGTCTGCAATGGCTTGATTTAACGCTGCCATCACCATATCCGTGTTCATACGATCTGATACTTTCCAACCAACGATAGCGCGAGCAAACACATCAATGATAAAGGCAGTATAGACCCAACCACTCAATGTTTTAACGTAAGTAAAGTCAGCAACCCATAGCTGGTTAGGGCGATGGGCCGTGAAATCACGGTTGACTAAATCATCAGCACGCTTTTGATCATCACGAGACTTAGTGGTTATCTTACCTTTACCTCGCCAAATACCCTGCATACCATGCTGACGCATTAACCGCTCTACAGTGCAACGTGCAGGATGTATACCTTCGGACTTCAACTGCTTCCAGACTTTACGAGCACCGTATCGGCATTTGCTGTCCTTCCAAATACGTTTAATCTCATTAAGATAGAAGTCGTCATGCTGACTACGCTGTGAACGCTTTTCAGGATTTTCTTCTAGCTCTTTAGCACGATAGTATGTGGATGGAGCAATCGGTAATACTCTACAGATTGGCTCGACTCCATATTGTTGTTTGTGATCGTCTATAAAATCAACCATTACTTGGGTTTGCGGTCGAGCTCCGCCTGGGCGAAAAAAGCGGCAGCTTTCTTTATAATCTCATTGGCTTGCTTTAACTCTCTGTTCTCACGTTCAAGCTCTTTGATACGCTCCGCTTGGCTTTGAGCTTGAATGTTTGCAGGAATGGTTTTATCAATGTGCTTTTTATGCCATGATCGTAGGGTCTCAGGCGTGCAACCTATCTTTGGCGCTATGGCTTTGATGGCTGACCAGGTGGATGGGTAGTCGTCTTTAGCTTCAATTAGCATACGGACGGCTCGCTCTTGCATTTCAGGGGTATAGTTTCGTGTTTTCATTGTCGTATTCTCTCAGAAAATTGAGTCTCCGACAATCCCGGGGCGGTTCA
>NZ_JASDCF010000057.1 GCF_030408035.1 Psychrobacter sp. APC 3426 | reverse complement strand
GACCCCAGCCAAATCAAAACTGATGCTGAGAGCCTAGAGCACTGGGGCAAAGACTGGACCAAGCACTTCGCTCCTGCTGCGTCTGCCATCGTGTTTCCAAAGACCATTGAGCAAGTACAAGCCCTCGTCTTGCTTGCCAATGAGCACAACATCGTACTGACCCCAAGTGGCGGCCGTACGGGCCTGTCTGCAGGTGCAGTGGCGTCTAACGGTGAGATTGTCGTCAGCATGGATAAGATGAACCGTATCGGACAGTTTTATCCTGCTGATCGCATGGTTGAGATTGAAGCCGGCGTCATCACCCAGCAGCTGCAAGAATTCGCTGAGTCAAAAGACCTCTACTATCCTGTCGACTTTGCTTCTGCTGGCTCTAGCCAAATCGGCGGTAATATCGGTACCAATGCCGGCGGTATTAAAGTCATACGCTATGGCATGACCCGTCAATGGATCATGGGATTGACCGTGGTCACTGGTAAAGGCGATATCTTGCATCTGAATCGCGGTATGGTGAAAAACGCCACTGGCTACGACTTACGTCAATTGTTTATCGGTTCTGAGGGCACGCTTGGACTCGTCACTCACGCTCAGATCAAGCTTGAGCGTCAGCCCCAAGACTTAAACGTCATGGTGCTGGGTATGGACAACTTTAGTGATGTCATGAATGTGCTATCAGCCTTTCAAGCGAAGATTGATTTGACGGCGTTTGAATTCTTTGATGACGTGGCAGTTGATAAGCTGATGGCGCATGGCCAAGTTCAAGAGCCGTTTGAATCACGAACCAAGTTTTATACCCTGCTAGAGTTTGAAGCACCTTATGAGCCCATTATGGATAAAGCCATGGCCATCTTTGAGCATTGTATGGAACAAGGCTGGGTGGTCGATGGGGTGATGAGTCAGAGTCTGACGCAAGCAGAAGAGCTGTGGAAGCTGCGTGAGTATATCTCTGAGACCATCTCAGTCTTTACCCCGTACAAAAACGATGTCTCTGTACTGATAAGCCATGTGCCTGACTTTATCGATGAGATTGACCACATTGTCAGCAGCAACTATCCTGACTTTGAAGTGTGCTGGTTCGGTCATATCGGTGATGGTAACTTGCATCTCAATATCTTAAAGCCTGAAACTTTAAGCAAGGATGACTTTTTTGCCGCTTGTCAGGTAGTGAATAAACAGGTGTTTGAGACGGTACAAAAGTACGGCGGCTCAGTCTCTGCTGAGCATGGCGTTGGCATGACCAAAAAGCCGTATCTAAACTATAGCCGCAGTGAGACTGAGATTGAGTATTTACGAGAGGTCAAAAAGGTATTTGATCCGAATAATATTATGAATCGTGGCAAGATTTTTGATAT
>NZ_JASDCF010000056.1 GCF_030408035.1 Psychrobacter sp. APC 3426 | reverse complement strand
GATGGCACCACCTGATCCCTTCCCGAACTCAGAAGTGAAACATCATCGCGCCAATGGTAGTGTGGCCCCGGCCATGTGAGAGTAGGTCATCGTCAGCTCTCTATTCTAAAAGTAAAACCCCCTTGGCGTAATCGCTAAGGGGGTTTTCTTTTGTGTTGAGTAAAGTGTTGGTGGTGAAACTAGGGTGTAAATAATTACCTATCTGATTAAGTGGTGTTCTAAAAAGTATGCTGGCATCAGACGTAACCATAATTGACATAAAAGAACACCAGATCGAATACTTTAAAGTGATTATCAAGCTTTTTTGAGAAGCAACAGGTTCTTCTAACGGCTCGTTTTAGTCGGTGTCTAAGACGGCAGTTATTGCCTTCAATACCTACGGTATGTTGTTTGCCAACTTGTTTGTTATCACTTTTAAAGGCGGTTATAAAACTGTCCCAGTTGTCCATACTGATAGAGCCATAGCTGACTGTAAGCTGCTTAAGACGAGCTCTTAACTTCTTAGCCGTTTTTAAGTCGCGTTTGCCCCAGACATAAGCGACAATCTCATTAGTAGCACGGTCATAAGCGTAGATGAGCCAGACTTTACGCTTCTTGCGATACACGTAAGTCCAGAACTCATCAACTTCTAAGCGTTCATAGTAGCGCTTCTTAGGTACAATCTTGTAAATGGATGAGCCTATGGTGCTAAGCACTTTTCCAATACTCACCGAGGTAATAATGGCTATGTCTCTAAGGCAGCAACCTCGAACCGTCATTATTCGTATTTTATTTTCTATTTGAGAGTAACAACCCTAGTAGGTTATAGCATGGTCGTCAATGCATTGTCTTTTACAGTCCTTGCATTGGTAGTTCTGCTTACCATAGCTTTTTATACCGTTGATCGAAAAGCTGGAACTGTGGCAGTCGGGGAAATTGATCTGTATTTGTGTCTTCATAACATCAAATACATTATCTTGCTACGGCTGTCACTCTTCCTTTATTGGCACAGCATACTCTTTATTACACCATTTTATTTTATATCTATAGAATAGGTGTGCTTTATTGTGCTTATTTAAAACGAGATATTTCAAGAAGTTATGATATATATGAAATAAAGATAGATATTGACTTGACCCATCCCTGAAAGCGCGTATAATGCCACCCAGTCGAAAGGGAAGGTGGATTGGAGAAGTGGGTTACCACTTATTATTTAATAGCGCAGCTATTAACCAATCAGCTAATAGTTTGCAGTTTCAATCCAACTACTTAAATAGTCCAGATAGAAGCTTTTAAACTAAATAGAAAATACCTCTTGACTTAACCATTTAAACGTCTATAATACGCACCTCATTAAGACGAACCGGAATCATTTATATGTGAATTTACATATAACAAACCTGGCTAACTTATTGAAACAAATTATAAAAAAGCTTGACAAACCTAATCTTTATGATATG
>NZ_JASDCF010000055.1 GCF_030408035.1 Psychrobacter sp. APC 3426 | reverse complement strand
CGGAGTTTTTCAAGCTAGTTGTCACCATCAAGCCCAATTAAGCAGCTTGTAATCTCATCTTTTCTGGCTCTTTTACAGGATTCAATGTCGTCGGACCCACAGGCTCACAATCTCTCACCTCTTGACTGCCCCAACGTATTGGATTTTGAGCTTTAGCTTGCTGCATCGTCAGCTTACGTTTTGCCAGTATTTCCTTATCCTCACCCGTATGGCGCTGACTCGGCGTCACAAAGTTCAGCTGACTGTGTTTGTGCTCATTATTGTACCAGCGCGTGAAGCTCAGCACCCAGTCACGAGCCGCCTCTAAGCTTTTAAAGCCTTGGGTGGGCCAACTAGGACGATACTTGCACGTCTTAAACAAAGACTCTGCAAAGGGGTTGTCATTACTCACACGCGGTCTGCTATATGACGTCACAACGCCTAATTCATAGGCCTTCATCCTCATAGTTTGCGCCTTCATCGGTGCCCCATTGTCTGAGTGTAATACCACACCGCTATGTAGCACCTTTTCACGGATGAGGGTACGCTCAAGCAGCTGAGCTGCTAATACTCCTGACTCACAATCATACACCTCCTGGCCGACAATCTTACGGCTATAGACATCCTCTATCATGTACAGGTAATAGAACTGCCCCCGTATGGGACTTGGCAAATAAGTGATGTCCCAGCACAGCACCTGACCTGGAGCGGTCGCAGTAAAGGTTTGTGGTGCCTTTGATGCGCTAGGGGCTAAGCGACGACCTCGATGGTTGAGCTGATTATGCTGCTTAAGTAGTCGGTAAAAGGTAGACTCTGAGCCATGATATATGCCTTCATCAAGTAAGGTGGGTACGATTTGGGTCGGGGGTAGACTGGCAAAGCGGGGCTGATTGCAGACGGCTATAATGGCGGCTTGTTCCGCTACGCTCATCTTGTTAGCCGGTACAGGGCGGATAGCTTCAGCACGCTTATCTTGCTGCACTTGAGAATCTTTATACCAGCGCCGATAGGTACGCACGCTGATGCCAACCTCACAACAGGCAGGGTTGAGCCTAGCGCCTGCTTGGGTGGCGTCTTGTATCCATTCTATGTATTGGATGCGCTCTGGGAGTGAAGTTAGTCGTCCTCGGGTTCGGTCTCCCAAAACGCATCCAGCTTTTTTCTGAGCACCAGTAAGGCGGCGGTTTCAGCCAAGGCTTTTTCTTTTCGAGCAAGCTCTCGGGTGAGTTGCTTAATCTGCTTGCGGTCTGTCTGCTGTTGACGCTTGTCTTTAAGGCTTTGTTGTTTGCTGCTGCTAAAGCCCTTAAGAGCGTCAGTGCGCCACGCTTTTATTTGCTCAACATAGAGACCTTTACTACGGCAGTATTCGCTAAGCTCGGTCTCGGATAAGCCGCCTGTTTCGATGACGGTGGCAAGTTTGGTCTCGCTTGACCAGTTATCAGGAGTACGTTTATTTGTCGGCATGGGCTGACCTTGTTCTCTGGCGTGATTGCGCCAATTATACAGGGTCTGAAGACCGATGCCTTCCTCTCTTGATACTTGAGCCACGCTTAGGTTTAATGGGGGTTGCAGTTTGCTGAGTATGGCTTGTTTACGATCGTCACTATATCTTGGCATGATTGGTCCTTGTGCCCCCCATTTGGATTAATATTTAGGGGTGACAACTATCCTGCCATAGGGGG
>NZ_JASDCF010000054.1 GCF_030408035.1 Psychrobacter sp. APC 3426 | reverse complement strand
AACAATCAAAACCGTCGGTGCGACGGGGTTAGCTTAGTCCATTTGCCTAACCGCTGATACAAAACATCGTATCAAGTATGGGTATTACCTAAGAAACCGCCACCTCTTTAGGTGGTCGGTAGTTCATTGATTAACAATCTAGTGACTAACCACTCAGTTATTAGCAAACCGATAATTAACAATCATCGTAACGAATAAAACCTACCCTAAAGGATGAGTATGGCAACGATTTTAACATTAGCGGGCGATGGTATTGGCCCTGAAATTATGACTCAGGCCATTGATGTGCTTGAGGCGGTCAATAAGAAATTCTCGTTAGATTTGACCCTTGAATCTGGTTTGATTGGTGGCGTAGCCATTGATGCAACGGGTGAACCTTTACCGGATGAAACACTAGCCAGTGCGCGTGCAGCAGATGCTGTCTTACTAGGCGCTGTTGGTGGACCTAAGTGGGATGGCATTGAGCGCAGCAAACGCCCTGAACGTGGTCTACTTAAAATCCGTGGTGAGCTAGGTTTGTTCGCCAATTTACGCGTGGCAAAGTTATACCCACAACTTGCTAATGCCTCAAGCATCAAACCTGAAATCATTTCAGGCTTAGATTTGCTTATCGTGCGTGAGCTAACGGGCGGTATTTATTTTGGTGAACCTCGCGGCATTCGCACCTTAGAGAATGGCGAGCAGCAAGGCTATAACACCATGGTGTATAGCACAAGTGAGATTCAGCGTATCGGTAAAGTGGCGTTTGAGTTAGCAAAAACCCGGGCGCAAGCAGCAGGCACCGCTGCAAAAGTTTGCTCAGTGGACAAAGCCAATGTATTGGAAGTCACTGAACTGTGGAAGCAGACGATGATTGAGATGCAGCAAGCGGACTATAGCGATGTTGCACTCTCACATATGTATGCTGATAACGCTTGTATGCAGCTTATCAAAGACCCGAAGCAGTTCGATGTTATGGTCACCGGTAATATGTTTGGCGATATCTTATCTGACGAAGCAGCGATGCTGACAGGCTCTATTGGTATGCTGCCATCTGCCAGCCTTGATGAGTCAGGTAAAGGCATGTATGAGCCTTGCCATGGTTCAGCACCTGATATCGCAGGGCAAGATAAAGCCAATCCATTGGCAACTATTTTATCTGTTGCGATGATGCTGCGCTATACCTTTAAGCAAGAAGAGGCGGCACAAGTGATTGAGCAAGCGGTCAGTGACGTACTTGATGATGGTCTACGCACAGTGGATATCCTAGATCGCAGCGAAGTTGGACTGAAACAAGTAGGCTGTAAAGAGATGGGGCAGGCGGTGTTGGCCAAGCTCGTATAAACCAACCCGATTACTTCGCAGTAGAGAGCTTATTCAATTAACAATCTTGTGTAAGCAACAGTTTTACTTAAGTATTAGGAACCCATAAATTGCTCAGCAGTTTACGGGTTTTTTGCATTCATATATAAGCTTCACTTGATGTCTAGTCAAAATATCCTAAAAGCGCTACGATATTGCTGATATCAATTTTTTGTAGCCTTTGTCTGCGTAGGCACAGCAAGCAAGAAAAGTTGATATCAGCAGCGCGTGATGTATCGATATTACTTTTCGCTGACTATACATTATTTTAACATTTTCAGCGCAGAAATCCCCTACTTCTAAAGTAGTGGGATGAATGCGTTATTGATAACTACCCTTACTCCCTATGGTATTATAATTAATAATTACAACGCCAATTAACAACAAGCTCCTTATGACCAA
>NZ_JASDCF010000053.1 GCF_030408035.1 Psychrobacter sp. APC 3426 | reverse complement strand
TACCTGTATAGCGTTTGAAGCCTGCGTTATTTTGTTCGAGTAGCTTATCTATGTTTGGCATATCTATTAAGTAAGTAGAGTTCAATAATATACGTTGCGTCTTACAACTACTTTTGCAAGAGGTCTAATATCATGGCTCGTTTACAAGACAAAGTTATCATCATCACAGGCGCGGCTCAAGGGATGGGCGAAACTCATGCGCGTTTGTGTCTGGAAGAAGGTGCTAAAGTCGTCTTGACCGACATCAATTCTGATAAAGGCAACGCATTGGCTAAAGAACTTGGCGATGACGCCTTATTCATCAAGCATGATGTCACCAATGAAGATGATTGGGCACAAGTCGTTAAAGCAACCCAAGACAAATTTGGTCAAATCGATGTATTAGTAAATAACGCGGGTATCACCACTCACAAATCTATCTTGGATACTTCTGTAGACGACTATCGTAAGATTTTAGAGATTAACCAAGTGTCGGTCTTTTTGGGCATGAAGGCTGTCATTCCAACGATGAAAGAAGCCAAGCAAGGTTCTATCATTAATATCTCATCGATTAATGGTTTGGTTGGTGGCGCTATCGGTTATACCGACTCTAAATTTGCGGTACGTGGTATGACCAAAGCGGCAGCGTTGGAGTGCGCCCCTCATGGCATTCGCGTGAACTCCATTCACCCAGGCGTCATTGCCACACCAATGATTATGCAAGGCGATACCAAAGATGCAGTTGAAGCTTTTGCCAAAACCATTCCAATGAGACGTGTGGCGCAGCCAGAAGAAGTCAGCGGCATGGTGCTCTTCTTGGCGTCAGATGATTCAAGCTACTCGACAGGTTCAGAGTTTGTCGTTGATGGTGGTTTGACGGCGCAGTAAGGCTTTTTAAGCTAAACCATGTGAGTTAGATAAAAGCTGGGCATTTTGCCTAGCTTTTATTTTGAGATTTTTTCAGAAAAATCTTTCGATAGTTTTCATTTACCTTTAACAGCAATTTTCCTATCCACTCCACCCAAAATCATAAAATACTTCGATTGCAGCGATATTCTATTTTATAGGTATCACAGCTTTTAATCAATCCACTAGCTTACAAACTAATTTTCAGTATGAACTCTTGTTCAAAGATAGTAATATGTATACTCCAATACATAAATACTTTTCCTAACCTTCACATTGAATGAGCGTCGAAATGTCAATACAGAAAATCAGAACAGAATCTTCCAATCCACCTAAAGCTAGAAAAATTGTATTTTTATTATCCAAAAAAACATTTTTAATAGCTATAACATTACCGTTTATATTTGGTTATATTGCATTTATAAAATGGGATGCCGGTGCAGCACTTTTAGCATTTATTTTAATTTTTTTACTCGTTTTTATTGGCTTATCTGTATTTGATAAAATAAAACGTTATCTCACAGGTAATGTAGGGGTATTTCATAATAATGTTCATGATCACTATAAGAAACTGGCTATAAGAAATGGGATTAATCCATCTTATGAAGCATCCGGAATAATAATAGACGATAATGCTAAAAAAATTGTTTTTACTATTAATCCCAGTAGTGAACCTCATATCACCATATGTGATTACAGTGATATAATTAGCTACTATCAAGTCAGCACAAATCAATCCAGCACAAGACAAATGAATGTGATTAAGGTGGAAATTAAAGACCCTTCTCAGCCCTTACATAGTTTTTCCCTAGGTAGTGGTGTAGAATCAGATTTATGGATGGCTAGGTTATCAAGTATTTTTTCAAGGTAGAAAGTATCATTTTAAATTCTACGTAGAGCATATTTGGGATGTTAATAAAACAAACAATTTTTAATAATCAAATATCAAAAATAGATTTCCTAAAAAGCATAACGATATAACAAACAGATAGATTCAGTGTAAAAAACGAACTGTACTAGTTAAGCTTTCGGAGTTTTTCAAGCTAGTTGTCACCATCAAGCCCAATTAAGCAGCTTGTAATCTCATCTTTTCTGGCTCTTTTACAGGATTCAATGTCGTCGGACCCACAGGCTCACAATCTCTCACCTCTTGACT
>NZ_JASDCF010000052.1 GCF_030408035.1 Psychrobacter sp. APC 3426 | reverse complement strand
TGGTAAGGCGGCTAATGAAAGCCCGCCGTATCGTTGAAACAGTCATTGGTCAGTTATCAGAACGATTTAATATACAAAAGGTACGAGCAAGAGATTTATGGCATTTGTCTCATCGATTGATTCGTAAGATTCTTTCACACAATCTGTGCTTTGTACTCAACAAAAAACTTGGTAACCCGCCTCTTCAGTTTGAATTGCTTATTTCAAGTTGAGAGTGGGGTAATAGAACTATTGATGTATTACGCCAGAAAATCACAGTTATTACTCAAAGGCTAGTGTCGAAAAACATGATGATACATGGCTTAACACTGTAGGTTAGTGAGCAAATTAAGTTGCTTTCGACCAAGAGTTAATAATAAAAGAGCGCCAAATCTAAATGAGATGGCGCTTTTTTTACTTTTATTACTGATAATTAGTCCAGCAATAAATTCTCCAAAATCCCTTCATATATCTGCGCCAATTTACCCAAATCATCCACTTCTACTTTTTCGTCAACCTGATGAATTGTGGCATTACGCACACCAAGCTCAACGACTTGCGCACCTGTTGGCGCGATAAAGCGTCCATCTGATGTACCGCCAGAGGTTGATAAGGTCGTGTCGATATCAGTAACCTTTTTAATAGCTTGTTGGCAGGCCGACACGAGTTTGCCTTCAGGGGTTAAAAACGGCTGACCAGATAATTTCCAATGAATGTCATAACTGGCTTTGCTGTTCTCAAAATGTTTATCAAAGATAGCATGGGTTTTTGCTTTTAGCTCATCTTCGCTCGTTTCTGTAGAAAAGCGGAAGTTAAAAATAACTTCAAGTGTCTCAGGAATGACATTGGTTGCGCCCGTGCCACCATTAATATTTGAGATTTGTAGAGAAGTCGCAGGAAAATAGTCATTGCCTTTATCCCAAGTCGCAGCTGTTAATTCAGCCAATGCTGATGTTACCGCATGAATAGGATTACACGCGAGGTGCGGATAGGCGACGTGACCTTGCTTGCCAGTGACGGTTAGCACGGCACCTAATGAGCCGCGGCGACCATTTTTGATGATATCACCCAGCGTGTCTGTACTGGATGGCTCACCAACGAGACAATAAGTGATTTTTTCGTTACGCGTTTCTAAGGTTTCAATGACTTTGACTGTACCATTGATTGACGGACCTTCTTCATCTGAGGTGATTAGAAAGGCGATAGAGCCGTTGTGCTCAGGATGGTTTGTGACAAAACGTTCGGCTGCGATGGTAAAAGCGGCAATGCCTGTTTTCATGTCAGCAGCACCGCGAGCCCATAGATAGCCATCAGCGATGGTTGGGGTAAATGGTGGATAGGTCCAATTATTGACATCGCCAGTTGGCACGATATCAGTATGACCAGCGAAGCAAATAACTGGGTCGGCTGTACCACGGCGCGCCCAGAGATTTTTGACTTCAGCGTGCTCGCCTGTTTTATTTCTATCACCGTAATACATAAATTCGCAGCCAAAGCCTGCTTGCTCTAATCGCGCTGACAATATATCTTGGCAACCGTCATCATCTGGTGTGACCGAAGGGCGCTCAAGTAGGGAAATGCTTAAGTCTAAGGTTTGTTGTTGATGGGTTTCTTGTTGATGGGTTTCTTGTTGATGGATAGAGTCAAACATGAATGAACCTTTTTATTATAAATTAAGATGATAAGTTTTTAAGAGTAGCAGCCAAAATAGAATCAGTAGTTGTTTTTTACTTACTAATGAATATTAAATATTGTCTTCAATAAAAGGTATTAAACCATCTCGGCGCATCCACGTCGCAATCGAATAGCGCTGACGATGGGCGATTTGCACTTGATGTTTTAAATCACTATCAAATATGACCAGTCGATTGGCAACAGGCATCACATTATGATGGACACCATGTTTATCGACGACTTCTAATGCACCGCCGTCACTGGCTGCCCATTCATCATTAAGATAAAACACTGCGGAGATAACGCGTTCATCGCGACCAGCCGGATTGTCACTATGCCATTGATAGCCAAAGCCCACCGGATAGCAGGCATAATGGGCTTCACTATGGCGAATACCAGCGAACAAGCTACGATTAAACAGCACGCCCAGCGCATTGATGCTTTGCAGATAAAAATAGCCGGCAAAGAAATTCTCAGTAATCCAGCGGATGCGATCACCGCGTATGTCACTGATACGCACACCCGCCGTCAGCTCTGCATCACGATAGTCGATAAAACCACTTTCCGCTTGCAAAGCTAATAGTGCTGTATGCTCAAATACGTCATCGATAACTATCCACCCATCATTTATAAATGTATCAAGCTGCGTATCTGTCAGCTTATCGTCCCAGCACACATCAAAATCTGACATTTGCAGAACGTGTTGGGTTGACGACTTTTCGCTCGCCTGGTTGCTCGCCATATCAGTGCACGGCGCAAGTAATGGTGGATTATCAGGACCTATCGGATGCTTGACCACCAGGTCGGTCACATTTAGGTTGCTAATAATCTTCGTCATTTCACCTCGTTTTTTTTATTAATAATGAATCAATTATCAAATAACTATCAATTAGTCATCAATCAGTCGGTATTTATAGCCTTTTTGTTGAGGCTGCTTACCAAAACCACATTATCTTTTACTCTGCCTATGCTACCATAGATGCAATTTTTCTTATTTAAACTTTTGAGATTATGAACTATAAACACGCCTACCACGCTGGTAACTTTGCTGATGTGGTTAAACACATTTTATTAGTACAACTGCTTAATCAACTGGGTCAAAAAAACAAACCTTTTTATGTGCTTGACGCTTATGGCGGTCGCGGACTGTATTCACTTAGCAGTGAAGAGGCGCGCAAGACAGGGGAGGCCAAAGGTGGTATTCAAGCGTTGTTAAAAGCAGATACCGAAAAAGCACCAGCCGCTGTCAAAGATTATATAGAAGGCATCAAGCAAGCCAAATTCACTTACGACAGTAAAGTATATCCTGGTTCGCCTTGGTGGATTGCTCATCATATCGAAAAGAACCCAGACGCTGGTGTTCGCGGTGAAGCATTTGAGGCAAAAGCCAGTGAATATGATGCGCTCAACTATCAATTGCATAAACTGCCAATCGGTATCCAGCATCGTGATGCCTTTGAAGGTATTACGGCGGTTATTCCACCAAAAGAAAAGCGTGGTCTAATTTTTCTTGATCCTCCTTATGAGCAAGAGCATAAAGACTTCACGCGACTTATCAATCTGCTAGTCGCTGCTTATAATAAATGGCCGCAAGGCACTTATGCACTTTGGTTTCCAATTAAAAATATCGAAGCCGTAGAGCTGTTTTATAAGAAGCTTAAGCGTACTGAGATGAGACGCCAGCTGGTTTGTGAGCTCAATATCTATCCAAATGATGTTGCTGTGGGCCTTAACGGCACTGGCCTACTGGTTATCAATCCGCCATGGCAGTTCGACAACCATGCACGCGAAGTATTACGTTTCTTACAGCCTGCTCTAAAAGTGGCTGACGCTCCAGACTTAACGCCTGATAGCGCGACCAACGTGCGCTGGCTAGTCGGCGAATAACCATGTCAGTGAATAACTATGCCGGCAAATAAGGATATTGAGATGACGAACGTGCAACCACCCAAAAACCAGTCGCAAGACGCTGCTCTAAATGAAGGGTTGTTACAAGACAGCGCAGCGACACAGCCGCCATTTGTAGACGAGCATGAGTTTAATATTCGTTTAGCGGATAACGACAGCTATGACGGTTTAACCTTTGAGGTGATTGAAGCAGAAGTTGCTGAAGGTAAGCGTGTGGTCAGTCGCGGTGTCTATCTAGCGCCCAATCTGATTACCACTTTGTCGTTACTGTCAGGGTTTTACTCGATTCTAGCCAGTACCCAAGGTGAGTTCTACAAAGCATCGTTAGCGATTTTCCTATCGGCTATACTCGATGGTGCTGATGGTCGAGTCGCACGTATGCTCAATGCGCAAAGCCCTTTTGGCGAGCAATATGACTCTTTAGCGGACATGCTGGCTTTTGGTGTCGCACCTGCTATTTTGATATATAGTTTTGCCTTAGAGCCTTTAGGTCGTATCGGTCTTGGTTGCGCCTTCGTTTTTACCGCTTGTGCCGCTTTCCGCCTCGCACGTTTTAACGTTCAGGTCGGCATTGTCGATAAAAAGTATTTTGTCGGTTTGGCAAGTCCACTTGCGGCTATATTGGTAACGTCTGCTGTTATGGTCGCTGTCGATCATAATGAGTGGGTCGGGCAGTACGATACGGCAGTCATGTTCTTATTCGCCGCTTGGGTTGTCATCTGTGGCTTATTGATGGTCAGCAATGTTAAGTATTATAGCTTTAAAGAATTTGATAAAAAGAAAGTGCCATTTGTGGTTCTTATCATTGGTGTGTTGGTCATGAGCATCGTGTTGTATGACATACCTGTCGGCATTTTAGCGATTGGTATCATCTATGCGTTATCGGGTATATTTACGACGATTAAAGCGAAAGCCAGTAGCTAAATCGAACTAGCATCTCTATAAAAAAAGGAATTTACCGAAAGGTAAGTTCCTTTTTTTATAGATAGTCGTTTATTTAAGTACTTAAATCACAGTATTTGCCCGTTATCCTGTCAGTGGGACAACAATCACAATAAAGCCTAAGTTTTGGGCGAGATACTATGTTCAAAGAGATAGGCTCAGATGAAGACTTAGTATATAAAAATATTGATAAATATAAATTTAAAATAATAACAATAAGTTAGAGAGGGTCGTTGCAAATATAATCAAAGAGCGCGAATTATTTATCATTTCTCCCTTGACCCCCACCCTAAAGCGCGTATAATGCCACCCAGTCGAAAGGGAAGGCTTACTGGAGCGGATTACTAATAGCGAGTATTAAGCAAGCTACTGATTAATCATCCAGCCCAGCTAAATCATTTTAGATTAATTC
>NZ_JASDCF010000051.1 GCF_030408035.1 Psychrobacter sp. APC 3426 | reverse complement strand
ACTCAAATACTCAAATACTCAAATACTCAAATACTCAAATACTCAAATACTCAAATACTCAAATACTCAAATACTCAAATACTCAAATACTCAAATACTCAAATACTCAAATACTCAAATACTCAAAATTATTTTGAGGATCTGTAATAACCTTGTCAAATAAAAATGGTCTGTTATTAGAGTTCCTTTAATATATTCTGTTTAAGTAAGAAAAATACTGATTACGTTTCAAGTTACAGTATTTTAGCCGAATCTTTTACAAACCAATCATTATCGAAACGATGATATTAACACCAGCTCAAGCTTAATTGCTAAGGCAGACTTTCCTGCGTATAGCAGGGTTTGTTCTAACTATTCAAACCATCTGCTTCATCTTTAAAGGTTTCTACAACCACAGAGAAAATATCGTCCCAAACCTCATCATTTGCCAAAAACGGATAATCCTTCAATAGCTTATTACTTTTAACACCCTTATTTTGTAGCATGCTACGAATGATTCTATCTGCATAGCTGTTGGGCATCTCAACAATCTCTTTTATCGCCAATCGTGCATAGTCATGCTTTCTTAGGTACTGTGACTCGTTATGCATCTCTTTTTCAATAACGTGAGCAATGAGCCCTGATAAGTACTGAACGTGAGGCGTTAGATCCATAAAGCGCCATGCAGGTTGAATGAGGTGAGTGTTTTCAAAATTTAAGTTTGAGCGAATACCATCAGGGTAAGTAGCCACCTGTTTATCAAAGCAATAATGATCACGGATCTGCTTCATAAGCGGCACAGAGACTCGGTCTAAAATCTTATCATAGGCATGACGGTCTGAGGGATGCTCAGCAATGGCTTGTGATATAGGTAGGATAATCGGCTCATGAGTGATTTGGTCTCGTCTGAGGACATCATTAATCAAAAAGCGATGTACGCGGCCATTGCCATCCGCTAGCGGATGAATATACACAAAGGCAAAGGAGGCAACAGCACTACGCATTAGTGCTGATTGTCCCTCAGTCTTTTCCATAAATACCCGTAACCCTGCTAGCTTGTTAGCAATGTCATCAGCAGGTGGCGCAATATAGTGCACAATCTCTTTAAAGCCATTGACCTGAGTATGCGACACAAAAACTGGTGATTGACGGACACCATACTGCTGGATAACTGTTTTGCTACCGAGTATATCTTGTTGCAACTCTGCTAGTGATTCAGGGTCAAGCGGAATGTCACCGGTGCCGGTACGCCGTGCCATCACATCGGCAAAACGTTCAATGCGTTTTAACTCTTTTCCCTCACCTTCTATAGTAAAACTGGCTTTACTCTCTCGTAGTGTCATCCATACGGAGGCGCGCATCAGTAAGTCTTGCCCAAATTCATCGTTAAGTTTGTCAACCATCATGGCAATATCGAGTGCAGCTGCTTGTGTAAAGGCCTTTGTTTTCACCAGCATCGGACAGAAATGACGGGTTCCTGCTAGGTTGTCATTGATACGCCAGCGGGCGTTCTTGATAACCTGCGAAGGACTTGAAGTAACCAATTTCTTGGTATCCAAAGCATCCACATAGTTACCGCCTATATTACTCGGTACCTCTAAACGCTCATCCATAAGCCATTCATATAAGAAAGCCATTCTACGGGCATAGCTGCCTGTCGGCTCAGCGTTTACCCATGCTTGTACGTCATTTGCCCCTATCTGCTTAAACAAACGAGTCAGTAACTCTAAACTCAGTACTTCATGACGCATGTGAAACTGTAAGTGCGCAATGGTAGTGTCCAGTGGACGCGCGGTTTCCTGATAAGCGTTATGAATGACGTCACCGTCTTTATAGGTTTGTCTGCGCCCACCGATACTGCTGCTGACCTATAAAGGGGCAGCCAGCTCGATGCTTGCATGACGGACAAGCCATGCTGCGCCAATAGGGTCTGAGGTAGGGGGTTCATCATGAGTGGCTCAAGAGTTTATAGATAAGCCATTTTGCAGAAAAGCGATTATGAATGCAACATAATGGTTATTATTAAGCCTTACTGCATTAAAACGATTTTTATATGATGTTGTTTTACCTTTAAATAAAGATCAAAGGGTGTATTGAGTGGATATAATGAGTTCACATTGGATGGGGTAAATATGCCACTTTTAACATGGATACGTAGTAAAAGAGATTTCCTTGAGCCAGTCGCTGACCATACGGCTGACTTGTTGGATGCAGCTGATAAGAAAATAATAAAGAGGACTAAATTATCAGGTCACATATAGGCTTTTGCAATTAAAAATGGCTGAATAGGATCCACCCACCGATGGCAATTAGCATTAAGCCGCCGAACATTTCCGCTTTATGGCCGATGAGTGATCCCAGTACTTTTCCAAGCATCACGCCAAACGTGACCATGCTGGCCGTCGCCAACCCAATCAAGCTTGCTGCTAGTAGAATATTAACTTCTATAAATGCAAGACTAATACCGACAGCCATCGCATCGATACTAGTACCAAAAGCAGCAACAGCAAGTTTGAGAAACGAATGTCTTGAGGGGGCTTCTTGTTCTTCATTATCCGGTTTTAGCCCTGCATACAGCATGTGCAGCCCTAAGCCTAATAGAATGACGAATGCGACCCAATGGTCCCATGCTTCAATAAAAGAGGCATCGATAAAAGAGGTAGCAGAACGGCCAATTAACCAGCCAATGATAGGGGTAATCGCTTCAATAGAGCCAAAGATGACACCCATTCTTAACGCTTCGGTAAAACGGGGGTTTTTAAGACTTGCGCCTTTACCAATCGCCACAGAAAAGGCATCAGTAGACATAGAAAAAGCAAGTAATGAAAGTGCTATAGGATTCATGTGATGTTCTCAGGCCGAGTATAGAGTCAACGACATACGCACACTCTCGACCTGCAGTGTGGATATATCGATGGTCTCGCCAACCGAGAGGTGTTCGTACCATGGCATATGGCCAAGCATGTTGACACGAACTCTTTCGCAGAACGAAAGCAGGCTACTCCCCAAAGAACGCTCACATTAACATGTCTATGTTACAAGTCAATAAGAAAGTATCTAGTCAGGCTTCTTTGAGGCTATAGCCTATAACAGTAGAATCTATTAAAGATACTTACTTCAGTAGCTTGCGTAAAAATTTAACACGCGATATCAATAAAAAATCTAATAAAGCGATGACAACAATAGCAATGATTGCCGTTGGGAATATGATAGCGACAATAAGTAACGGAATGGCAAGCGTCCACCCTATAGTAAAACGCTGACTACGAGCTGGTGGATTGAGTCCAGTCATGTCGTTAGTTTGACGAGGACGGCGTTGCCACCACATCACATAACCACTCACACAAATGGCAATAACAGAGAGGCAGAATAAAACGTTGGCTAATACACTCCACCACCCCAGCGTCCCCATGTGTATGGCAGCACCCGCTGCCATAAATTTACCAAACGCATTGTAATCATCGAAGTGTATATCAGCCAAAACCTTACCGGAATAGCGGTCAATATGCACGGTGCGATCAGCCGTTGGGCTTTTCATATCGTAGCTCATTGAGTCTTGGCTAATCGTCCATACGCCTGTTTCCCCTTGCGGTAGATTCAACTGATAACGCCCTACAAAACCAAGCTTATGAGCAAATCGATCTACGGTATCAATCATAATGGGTATATTGGGCGCAATACCGTTTTTACCCATAGTCGTACCTGATTCTGGCATTGGTGTTAACTCTAGTACCCAAGGCACGTCTTTAGTCTTTCCTGAATTTAATACGCTACCATGTGTGGGCGCTATGTCTGCTGTTGCGCCATGAACGTGCGGCGCGGCATCAGTATTATCCATATTCATACCAGCATGATGCTGACTGTGGTCAATCGACAGTGGTATGGGCGCAACGCCCCATTTACCCGCAGGGAACTGGCTCCACGACTGTACAATGCGCTCACCCCAAATGCCTGCCCAAGCCATGCCTGAAATGCAGAAAAACAGTAGCAAAACAGATATCCAACTGCCTAATGTCGCGTGGATCGTCCGGAAAAAGGAACGCTTTTTCTTCAGATTAGTATCATCAGGAATTAACATTGCTTTGACAGATTTACGCTTATGCCACCACAAATACCAGCCAGTTAGTATCATTAGAATTGTTAATGAAGCAGTCGTTTCTTGAATATAATCACCGACTTTACCCAGCAGCAAATCACCATGAATACTGTCAAAGGTATAATACAGATTGCTATTGCTGGGTGTACTGTTGACGATATCTGCAGTATAAGGATTGACGGCTACCATATTGTCATGGTCTTCTGATGTTACCTGAAACAGAGCTACCTTATCCGTATCACGAGGGGCGATATATTTAACGAGGGTACTATTGGGTAAGGTATTGAGCGCGTTTTTAGCTTGGGTAGCGATGGGCGCTTGCATTGCTGATTCGGGAACAGTAATGCTTAAACGGTCATTGTCTCGTCCCACTGTGTTAGACGTAACCAACATACCAAGTGCGGTACAAGATAAAATAATTAAAAAAGGGACAACAAATATTCCTGCATAAAAATGCCATCGCCACACGGTAAAATAGTGCTGATTGCTTGTTTCTTTATTCATAAATAGAGATTCCAATAGCTTTATACTTTCTAGCTAGCTTGGCAATAAAGTGGACAGTGAATGTCTTGTTCGCTCGTGCTGACTTTGTGGTTTATATTCTGAAGCGCAAATATTCAGAACATAATGGTTTTTTGATGGTGCGATATAATACCAGATGCTTTTTTCTCCAGTGATATTAATTTCGGTATATTGCAGATGCTAGAGGGCATAAGGAATAATAGTATGTTGACCCTAGATAGCATGGTTAAAAATCATTGAACCGGAGTTAGCTAGTAAACTTAGATGTACACTGTTCCACTCTTAGAGACTATGTCTATTCAAATAATCTAGGCTACAGGTTAGTATCCAAGTCCTCACTAGGGTACCGAACCAGTGGAAGCGCCTGATTGGTTCGGTGTGAGACCTTCCTAAAAAGTGTTTAACTACTTATACTATATACCCCACTCTCAACTTGAAATAAGCAAATCAAACTGAAGAGGCGGGTTACCAAGTTTTTTGTTGAGTACAAAGCACAGATTGTGTGAAAGAATCTTACGAATCAATCGATGAGACAAATGCCATAAATCTCTTGCTCGTACCTTTTGTATATTAAATCGTTCTGATAGCTGACCAATGACTGTTTCAACGATACGGCGGGCTTTCATTAGCCGCCTTACCA
>NZ_JASDCF010000050.1 GCF_030408035.1 Psychrobacter sp. APC 3426 | reverse complement strand
CGTCTATAATACGCACCTCATTAAGACGAACCGGAATCATTTATATGTGAATTTACATATAACAAACCTGGCTAACTTATTGAAACAAATTATAAAAAAGCTTGACAAACCTAATCTTTATGATATGATAGTCGGCTCGCTAGATAGGATTAACCGGCAAGGTTAAAACGACTAGTGAAAGCAATACCCTATATAATCAACTACTGGACGACAGTAGCTTGACACTATTTAAAAGCATAACTAAAGAACAACTTGTGTGGATTTTTGCTGATTCAGAATGCTAAAAAATAAAGTTGGTTTTACTCTCTTTTCGGGAGTTATTCTAACTATAAAAATTATCATTTAAGACAGCAGAAAAACTCAAAGTTAATTCATTACGAACATAATTTTTAGCGATTTTGCCAGATTAGATGAGCCAAGTTTAGAAGCTTCTTTAAAGAGCTTCATAGCAAGATTAAACTGAAGAGTTTGATCATGGCTCAGATTGAACGCTGGCGGCAGGCTTAACACATGCAAGTCGAGCGGAAACGATGGTAGCTTGCTACCAGGCGTCGAGCGGCGGACGGGTGAGTAATACTTAGGAATCTACCTAGTAGTGGGGGATAGCTCGGGGAAACTCGAATTAATACCGCATACGACCTACGGGAGAAAGGGGGCAACTTGTTGCTCTCGCTATTAGATGAGCCTAAGTCGGATTAGCTAGATGGTGGGGTAAAGGCCTACCATGGCGACGATCTGTAGCTGGTCTGAGAGGATGATCAGCCACACCGGGACTGAGACACGGCCCGGACTCCTACGGGAGGCAGCAGTGGGGAATATTGGACAATGGGGGCAACCCTGATCCAGCCATGCCGCGTGTGTGAAGAAGGCCTTTTGGTTGTAAAGCACTTTAAGCAGTGAAGAAGACTCCATGGTTAATACCCATGGACGATGACATTAGCTGCAGAATAAGCACCGGCTAACTCTGTGCCAGCAGCCGCGGTAATACAGAGGGTGCAAGCGTTAATCGGAATTACTGGGCGTAAAGCGAGCGTAGGTGGCTTGATAAGTCAGATGTGAAATCCCCGGGCTTAACCTGGGAACTGCATCTGATACTGTTAGGCTAGAATAGGTGAGAGGAAGGTAGAATTCCAGGTGTAGCGGTGAAATGCGTAGAGATCTGGAGGAATACCGATGGCGAAGGCAGCCTTCTGGCATCATATTGACACTGAGGTTCGAAAGCGTGGGTAGCAAACAGGATTAGATACCCTGGTAGTCCACGCCGTAAACGATGTCTACTAGTCGTTGGGTCCCTTGAGGACTTAGTGACGCAGCTAACGCAATAAGTAGACCGCCTGGGGAGTACGGCCGCAAGGTTAAAACTCAAATGAATTGACGGGGGCCCGCACAAGCGGTGGAGCATGTGGTTTAATTCGATGCAACGCGAAGAACCTTACCTGGTCTTGACATATCTAGAATCCTGCAGAGATGCGGGAGTGCCTTCGGGAATTAGAATACAGGTGCTGCATGGCTGTCGTCAGCTCGTGTCGTGAGATGTTGGGTTAAGTCCCGCAACGAGCGCAACCCTTGTCCTTAGTTACCAGCGGGTTAAGCCGGGAACTCTAAGGATACTGCCAGTGACAAACTGGAGGAAGGCGGGGACGACGTCAAGTCATCATGGCCCTTACGACCAGGGCTACACACGTGCTACAATGGTAGGTACAGAGGGCAGCTACACAGCGATGTGATGCGAATCTCAAAAAGCCTATCGTAGTCCAGATTGGAGTCTGCAACTCGACTCCATGAAGTAGGAATCGCTAGTAATCGCGGATCAGAATGCCGCGGTGAATACGTTCCCGGGCCTTGTACACACCGCCCGTCACACCATGGGAGTTGATTGCACCAGAAGTGGATAGCTTAACCTTCGGGAAAGCGTTCACCACGGTGTGGTTGATGACTGGGGTGAAGTCGTAACAAGGTAGCCGTAGGGGAACCTGCGGCTGGATCACCTCCTTATAGACACATTCGGTCAGCAAGAATTCACAACAAGTTGTTCTTTAGTTTAAGCTTACGTTTTAATAAGCGTAATTGGGTCTGTAGCTCAGCTGGTTAGAGCACCGTGTTGATAACGCGGGGGTCAGTGGTTCAAGTCCACTTAGACCCACCATTTATATGGGGCCATAGCTCAGTTGGTAGAGCGCCTGCCTTGCACGCAGGAGGTCAACGGTTCGACTCCGTTTGGCTCCACCACTACTATAAACGCAGTAAGCTTTAGATGCTAAATAAATACAATAGGTATTCAACAGAAACAAGTGATTTGTTTAAGATTACTTCTTTCTGTTTTATACAGAACTTATGACTCGACGAGAGCGTAAGAACTATTTAAAAACATAGATATGAGTCTGGGTTAGGAAGAGCGTGTTCACGCGCACTTCTTAACCTTAATAACTCACCTCTTAACGACATCAGTTGTTATCCCAGGGGTGAGTTATTAAAAAAAGTAAAGAGAACTGAATCAAGCGTATAAACATAGGTGATATCGTTATCATAATTAGATTGTATGACACTTAGAAGTCGAAAGACTACTTGGGGTTGTATGGTCAAGTAATGAAGCGCACATGGTGGATGCCTTGGCAGTCAGAGGCGATGAAAGACGTGACAGCCTGCGATAAGCTTCGGGGAGGCGGCAATATCCTGTGATCCGGAGATTTCTGAATGGGGAAACCCACTTACCATAAGGTAGGTATCTTGTACTTGTACAAGAAGCGAACGAGGGGAAGTGAAACATCTCAGTACCCTTAGGAATAGACATCAATTGAGATTCCCCTAGTAGCGGCGAGCGAACGGGGAGAAGCCGATTAATTCTAATGTAGAAGAACAGCGTGGGAAAGCTGACCGTAGTAGGTGATAGTCCTGTATTCGAAACATTAGAGTTAACATATTAAGTAGAGCGGGGCACGAGAAATCCTGTTTGAAGATGGGGGGACCATCCTCCAAGGCTAAATACTCCTGACTGACCGATAGTGAACCAGTACCGTGAGGGAAAGGCGAAAAGAACCCCTGTGAGGGGAGTGAAATAGAACCTGAAACCGTGTGCGTACAAGCAGTGGGAGCCTTAATTTATTAGGGTGACCGCGTACCTTTTGTATAATGGGTCAGCGACTTATATTCTGTAGCAAGGTTAACCGTTTAGGGGAGCCGTAGGGAAACCGAGTCTTAATAGGGCGAATTAGTTGCAGGGTATAGACCCGAAACCGAGTGATCTATCCATGAGCAGGTTGAAAGTGCCGTAACAGGCACCGGAGGACCGAACCCACTGTCGTTGAAAAGCCAGGGGATGACTTGTGGATAGGGGTGAAAGGCTAATCAAACTCGGTGATAGCTGGTTCTCCCCGAAAGCTATTTAGGTAGCGCCTCGGACGAACACCATTGGGGGTAGAGCACTGTTTCGGCTAGGGGGTCATACCGACTTACCAAACCGATGCAAACTCCGAATACCGATGAGTGATATCCGGGAGACACACAGTGGGTGCTAACGTCCATTGTGGAGAGGGAAACAACCCAGACCGCCAGCTAAGGCCCCAAATTCCTAGTTAAGTGGGAAACGAGGTGGGAAGGCATAGACAGCTAGGAGGTTGGCTTAGAAGCAGCCATCCTTTAAAGAAAGCGTAATAGCTCACTAGTCGAGTCGGCCCGCGCGGAAGATGTAACGGGGCTCAAACTAGGAGCCGAAGCTGCGGATTTGAATTTGTTTTCAAGTGGTAGGGGAGCGTTGTGTAAGCCTGTGAAGGTGTGTTGTAAAGCATGCTGGAGGTATCACAAGAGCGAATGCTGACGTGAGTAACGATAATGCGAGTGAAAAGCTCGCACGCCGGAAGATCAAGGGTTCCAGTCCAACGTTAATCGGGGCTGGGTGAGTCGACCCCTAAGGCGAGGCCGAAAGGCGTAGTCGATGGGAAATCGGTTAATATTCCGATACTTGTTTATAATGCGATGGAGGGACGGAGAAGGTTATGTCAGCCTGGCGTTGGTTGTCCAGGTGAAAGGATGTAGGCTTACAGCTTAGGTAAATCCGGGCTGTTATACGGTCGAGATCTGATAGCAAGCTGTACTTGTACAGCGAAGTGGCAAATACCATGCTTCCAGGAAAAGCTTCTAAGCAATAGTTATAAACGAATCGTACCCTAAACCGACACAGGTGATCAGGTAGAGAATACCAAGGCGCTTGAGAGAACTCTGCTGAAGGAACTAGGCAAAATGGTACCGTAACTTCGGGAGAAGGTACGCTGTTGATGGTGATAGGACTTGCTCCTTGAGCTGTTGGCAGTCGCAGATACCAGGCTGCTGCAACTGTTTATTAAAAACACAGCACTCTGCAAACACGAAAGTGGACGTATAGGGTGTGATGTCTGCCCGGTGCTGGAAGGTTAATTGATGGGGTTAGCGTAAGCGAAGCTCTTGATCGAAGCCCCAGTAAACGGCGGCCGTAACTATAACGGTCCTAAGGTAGCGAAATTCCTTGTCGGGTAAGTTCCGACCTGCACGAATGACATAATGATGGCAGCGCTGTCTCCAGCAGAGACTCAGTGAAATCGAAATCGCAGTGAAGATGCTGTGTACCCGCGGCTAGACGGAAAGACCCCGTGAACCTTTACTACAGCTTTACATTGAACTTTGACCTGACTTGTGCAGGATAGGTGGGAGGCTTTGAAGCCGAGACGCTAGTCTTGGTGGAGCCAATCTTGAAATACCACCCTGGTCATGTTGGGGTTCTAACTCAGGTATAACAATACCGAGGACAATGTATGGTGGGTAGTTTGACTGGGGCGGTCTCCTCCTAAAGAGTAACGGAGGAGTACGAAGGTGCGCTCAGAACGGTCGGAAATCGTTCATAGAGTATAAAGGCAAAAGCGCGCTTAACTGCGAGACCCACAAGTCGAGCAGGTACGAAAGTAGGTCTTAGTGATCCGGTGGTTCTGTATGGAAGGGCCATCGCTCAACGGATAAAAGGTACTCTGGGGATAACAGGCTGATACCGCCCAAGAGTTCATATCGACGGCGGTGTTTGGCACCTCGATGTCGGCTCATCTCATCCTAGGGCTGAAGCAGGTCCTAAGGGTATGGCTGTTCGCCATTTAAAGAGGTACGCGAGCTGGGTTTAGAACGTCGTGAGACAGTTCGGTCCCTATCTACCGTGGGCGTTGGAAATTTGAGAGGATCTGCTCCTAGTACGAGAGGACCAGAGTGGACGAACCTCTGGTGTTCGGGTTGTCACGCCAGTGGCATTGCCCGGTAGCTACGTTCGGATGGGATAACCGCTGAAAGCATCTAAGCGGGAAGCCCACCTCAAGATTAGATTTCCCTAAAGAGCCGTTCAAGACTAGGACGTTGATAGGCAGGGTGTGGAAGCACAGCGATGTGTGTAGCTAACCTGTACTAATTGCTCGTTTGGCTTGACCATACAACACCCAAGTGGTTTGTATACAAGTCTAATTAATCTATCTTGTATGAGCTGTAGTGGCTTATAAAGTAAGAATATTTCGATATCACCTTAAACCTTGATTCAGTTAGGTTTATGTTGATAAGACTAAAAGATAATACTTGTAGTCAAAACAATAACAACAACAGACTCATATCTAACCCCCTTTGCTGACGACAATAGCATGATGGCACCACCTGATCCCTTCCCGAACTCAGAAGTGAAACATCATCGCGCCAATGGTAGTGTGGCCCCGGCCATGTGAGAGTAGGTCATCGTCAGCTCTCTATTCTAAAAGTAAAACCCCCTTGGC
>NZ_JASDCF010000005.1 GCF_030408035.1 Psychrobacter sp. APC 3426 | reverse complement strand
ATTAAATAGATATTGATGATAAATTCGTCTATGGGCATCTCACAACTCCATTGTATTCTTGGTCGAAAACAATAGATTAGTGAGGTGCTCTTCTTTTTTCAATCACTTTCGAAGTTGAGAGTGGGGTTTATACTCCTATTTTTTCATCCATTGATTTTTATTCCATTAACAACCTGACTTGCATTTAGTAGGGCATTAATAGCTTCGTATGGAGCGATTGATCGTCCTTGTGTTAGCAATTTGTATAGTAATGGCTACGTGGTTACGTGTCGCAACTGAAACATTACCTAACGTAGCATTTGCACAACAACGTGTTGATTGTGAACACCTGCTTAATACTCCTATAATGACAAAAGTTGAATGTAGCCATTGATGATTTTGATTGTCGTGGCTTTTATCTTATATCAGATTTTATATTGCACTATTAAGTATTCTAATCATTAAGTATTCTAATTATACAAATAAGCATTAACGGAGGATTTACACTATGGATATTATCAGTCATTTGACGCGGACCGTCAGCCCAGCTGTATTAGGTGATGACCGCAGCCCAGCTAAGAAAAACTTACTTGAGCAGTTTTACGCTATCTTTGCCGCGCGCTTGGCGGACAATGATACTTATGGTCGCTTTGCTAACGAAAACATAGCCCGTGATGACCAAGGGTTTTATGACCGTGTGTGGACAGATGGTTCACATCGTGACCAGATTTCTCGTGAGTTGGCAGGCAAGCACAATGTCGACGCGACGGCTTCACGCGGTCTGATTGCCATGGCTGCACCGCTCGCTTTTCATGAAATCAAAAGCTTGGCAGGTACCACGCCTGTACCACAGTTTTTGAATGATAACCTTGCCAGCTACCAGCATCATATCCCTGCATGGGCGAGCACGGTATTACCAGCCGGGATGTTGGCTGCCACGCCTGCTGCTGGAACTGGAACACGTATCTCTGATACGACTAGCACTGCGCCACTGCATCGTGAAGAAGAAGAAAAGGGCAGCTTTATGAAAGCACTGCTGCCAATTATCGGCTTGATTATTTTAGGTGCACTGGCTTGGGCGCTGCTTAGAGGTTGCCAGGACAATCCTGAACCTGTCGCCACACCAGTTGCGACTGAACAGCAAGCAAACGAAGGCGATGAGCAGTTGGCCGTTGCAGCTGATGTTGAGCCTGCATCATTGCGTATTGCGACGGGCGAGAACAGTGAACTATATGCCTGTAGCATGAATGTTGGTGATGACACACTACAGAGTAACGTCATGAATGCCCTCAGTGGTGCCTTCGGTGATGAAGCCAACAAGTGCCGCGCTGATGTTGATGATAACTTTGCAACAGATATGCCAGCGGCCGCACAGCTTGCGTCTATCTTGCCAATCGTTAAAAGCGTGCCAAATGCTAGCATGATTATTAAGGGTGACAATATTACGGTCAACGCTCCTGATGAAGCAGCACTACAGAAACTGGTGTCTGATTTGCAGGCAGCCGCGCCAGCGATGACGGTGCAAGCGGAAGGTCCATTAGATTTGCAAGGTGAGATTGATAACAGTCTGGCTGCAGCAGATGTCGCTATGAACAATCTTGGTGACAACCCAGATCCACGTGACGTTGCGCGTGCTTTGAGTATTCAAGTGATTAATTTTCAAGTAGATGAAGCGGTGATTCCTGATGTAAATAAAGCCGTTTTGGATCGTGCTGCAAAGATTATTACTGAAGTACCAAATATGAATCTGATGATTATCGGTCATACAGACAGTCAAGCGTCTGATTCTTATAATATGGAATTGTCTCGTGAACGTGCTGAGTCGGTAAAAGCATACTTAGTGTCTCAAGGTGTTGATGCCAGCAAATTAAGTACCAAAGGTATGGGTGAGTCAGAGCCTATCGCTGAGAACTCAACTGAGCAGGGTCGTTTCCGTAATCGTCGTATCGAGTTTGTGGTTAACGATGAAACAAACAGTGCAAATGACGGCATGGTTATTAGTAACGATGCGCTTGATCCAGACCTAAATCCTTTAGACAGCAACAATGATGACTTGCTGCCAGATGGTGATGATGCGACTCAAGGTACTGCTGTAGATCCAGCAAACTAATAAGTCTGTTAAATCACAGATATAACAATCAATAGCTAAATGTTATTGTCAAACAAGAAACCGCATCTTTATAAGATGCGGTTTTTTTCTGTACTCAAGCATTATAGAGAATCAGACATTCTAAATTAAAAGCTATCCGCTTATTTTCCAGACAACGGTTTATCGGCGGTTATTTATAAGCAGTCGGATCTGTAAGCTGATTGATATTGCTCGCAGTTTGCGTCTCAGATGCGGTATTAGCAGCTGCCTCAAAAAAAGTCTGAGTCACGTTTTGTTTGGCTTGTTGCCAGTACTCAAATTGCTCACAAGTAGATGTAAGGTCACCTTGCCATTCAGGTATGTTGCCGCACATGGTTTTGAGACGTTTTTGATTGGGATAAGGCAAATCTTGTGCCGCTTCAGCCGCCTCATGGGCAGCGATGCGATCATTACAGACTAAAGCAATATCGCACCCAGCTTCAATCGCTGCTTTTACGCGGGCGCTGACATTGCCAGCGGCTTGAGCGCCTGCCATTGATAAGTCATCAGAGAACAGCACACCGTCGAATTTAAGCTGATCGCGAATGATGTCTTGTAGCCAGATTTTTGAAAATCCTGCTGGCTTGTTGTCTACTTGCGAAAAAATTACATGGGCAGGCATCAGCGCATCGAGCCATGGTAGCGTTTGGGCAAAAGGCTGCATGTCACTATTGATGATGTCATCCAAGCTGCGTGTATCTATAGCTTCAGCGACATGAGAGTCAGGGGCTATCGCACCATGGCCAGGGAAATGCTTGCCCGTGGTCGCCATGCCTGCTGCTTTCATGCCACGCATAAACTGAGTTGCCAAGGCAGTAATGGCTTGTGGTTCGTGATGAAAACTGCGATCACCGATGACTTGGCTGATACCATCTCTGTCGAGGACAGGCGCAAAGCTCAGGTCAATCCCTACTGCCAACACTTCTGTCGCCATGAGATAGCCACAATCGTAAGCGCAGCTCAACGCTTTGTTAGGGTCTTCATTAAACAGTTCACCCAGCCTTCCCATAGCAGGGAGAGGAGTAAAACCATTGCGCAGTCGAGCGACTCGTCCGCCTTCTTGGTCAACGCCGATTAATATGTCAGGATTGTGATAGCGTATGTCATCACATAAGGCGCGTACTTGCGCGGCATCGCTGACGTTTCTAGTAAATAAAATCACCCCGCCGACTTGTGCTTGTTTGAGTAAACTCACATCTTCAGCAGTCAGTGCGGTACTATCGATATCAATCATTAAGACGCCGTACATTGCGTAATCCTTATGGGGTTATAAATGGTTATGAGTGGTTATCAGTAGTTATAATTGTCATCTCAAATAGGTAATGATAATAACGGATGCTAGTCTATTATCACGATAGCCGTATTATGACAGCTATTATTAATTGAGCATAATATGGCGGATGAATTGATTCAAATCAATTTACGCATACGATTTAATTATTCAGCCTAGTCATTATCCATGCTTAGCGGCAATCTCTCTCGATGACCACTGTCAATCGTAACAATAATCCATAAAGAGAGATAATTAACGCTCACCATAATGAACCATGAAAAATCTGACAGAAAGTTTGGTATGTGTGGGCGTAGCGTGTAAGATTGCTTATACAGTTTGAGACAGTTGCGTATTTAAGCGCATGATAATATTGATTGATTTTTGACGACTCGTTGATATCTGATGTTGACAGTCAACAACGAGTTATAAAGGCGATTGTCTGTCATCAATATTTATATTCTCATCCTGCAAATATTGAATAACTACATGCTATTGTAAAATAGCCGTTAATAAGTAATAGCACTAGCATCAAATAAAGATGTACTCTACAGACAGAATAGTGAACAGAACCAAAAGAGTTGATGGATAACAACTTATTCAAATAATGAGATAACCCCCATACTATTATTAACTTAAAACAACTAGGTATATATGATGAAAAAACAACCAGCACAGTGGTTACTCAGTGTAGCGTCAGTGGGCATCGCCGGTATTATTCTTACCCAAAGTTATGGCACGGCAGTAGCAGAAACCAACACTGAAGGCTTTGTGCAGACCCCTGAACAAAAAGTCACTACCCGTCAAGTGGCGGCTTTGTTGGATCGCAGTCACTATCTCAATCAGCCATTAGATAGCGCCACAGGCAGCGAAATATTGTCTATGTATATAGACAGTCTCGATCCGAACCATACGCTATTTTTGCAGTCAGACGTTGATGAGTTTAAGAAAAAGTATGCTGATGATTTTGGTGCTCGCCTCAAACGTGGTGATTTATCTGCAGGGGTAGACGTCTTCGAACGCTATCGCAAACGCTCAAATGAGTATTTTGCCATGGCCAGTAAGATGCTAAAAACAGACATCGATTTGACGGGTGATGAGACCATCGTACTGGACCGTGAAAAGCTCAATCATTTCAAAACCAAAAAAGAGCAGCGTGATTATTGGACGCGTCAGCTCAAGTTTCAGCTGATGAGTATTACTTTAGGTCAAGAAGATGAAAAAGCCAAAGAGCAAGTATTCTTGGATAACCCAGATATTACTCGTGGTCAAGATTTGGTGCGCAACGATAAGCGGACGCCAAGTGAGATTTTGCACAACCGTCTCTCACGCCAACAAGAGCAGTTCAAACGTCTCACAGATGATGAAATCATGGAGACTGTATTAAACACAGCGATGCTCACTTACGATCCGCACAGTAACTATTATGCACCGATTCAAGCGACTGAGCTGCAGATTCAGTCAAGTCTGCAGCTAGAAGGTATCGGCGTCTCTATCCGTCCTGATCGCAAAAACCCAGACTATACGCGCATTGTGACACTGGTAGATGGTGGTCCTGCGGCAAAAACCGGTCAGATAAAACCGAATGACTTAATCGTTGGTATTGCTAAAGATGGTAAAACCATGACCGACGTGGTTGGCTGGTCAACACGTGAGATTGTCAGTTTGATTCGTGGTAAGCGCGGTACCTCAGTGACGCTTAAGTTACGTCAGCCAAATACCCCTGATGCTAGCGCCCGTACAGTGACGGTGGTTCGCGATATCATTCAGCAAGAAGAGTCGGGTGTCACTCAGCGTGTGGTAGAAGTGCAGCGTCCTAATATTGATAAAACGCCGAAACGCATTGGTGTGCTTGAGATACCGAGTTTTTACTTAAACTACCGTGCACGTCGCAATGGTGAAGACTACCGTAGTGTGAGTGTCGATACCGAAAAAGCGCTAAAAGAATTAAACAAAGAAAACATCGATGGCTTGGTCGTCGATTTACGTAACAACCCTGGCGGCTCGTTGGATGAAGTGGCTAAGATGCTCGGCTTCTTTATCAAGAGCGGACCACTGGTACAGATTCGTGACAATCGCGGCAATATCCAGGTGTATCGTGATAATGATGGTGGCGAGCAACTCTACGACGGCAAAGTGGTGGTTATCACCAACCTAGCCTCTGCTTCTGCCAGTGAGATTTTTGCCGCGGCTATTCAGGATTACGGCCGTGGTTTGGTCGTTGGTAGTACGACCACAGGTAAAGGCTCTGCCCAGATTCAGCTTGATAGCTTAGCCTTGGGGACTGCTACATTAACTCAGCGTAAGTTCTATCGCGTCACTGGCGGCAGTACACAAAATAAAGGCGTGGTGCCTGATATTGAACTGGTCAACATCTATGATGATGCCACCTTTGGTGAGCGCGCACAAAAAAAAGCATTGCCTTGGGACACTATCAGAACCGCCCCTTATAAACCAGAAGGCAAGTTCACTAGCGATACGTTAGCGACACTCAATGATCAGTCGAAAATCCGTCAGGAACAAAACCCACAGTTCGTGTATCTCTCAGCCCTCAATGATATTCGTGACATGGATGATGAGAAAAAACCAATCGTACTCGATATCAATAGCCGCCGCGCTAAAATGCAGCTCATCGAAAAGCGCTCATTAGAAGCGGAAAATAGACGCCTCATCGCCACAGGTGAAAAACCGTACTCTAATTGGAATACTTATCAAGCGGCAATGGATGCAAAATTTGAAGAACGTAGCCAAATGAAAGCCAATGAGCGTCCAGAGCTACCAGAGGACGAAGCCTTCATCAATGAAGCTGCTTATATCATGCTAAGTGCTGAGCCAGAAGTACTGCTTAGCCCTGAAGAGAAGTTATAAAGGTAAGCCATAAAACCCTGATAGGACATCCATGTAAGCATATGCTTACATGGATTGACGTTTAGACCTCTTACTAACCATGGGTCAATCTGCGATTATAACTGTACGGCACGATTGAACGAAACGGTTCATTGATACTAGGGATTGGTATCTTAAAGGTCGCATCAGGGATAGGTGGTTTGCTGATTAGGGATGATAAGGCTGGATGCCTGCTAGTTGTAAGATATCTCGGGATTAGGTATCGTATAACGTTAACATGGATGGTTAGTGATAAAAGCCGCATAACGCTTGTCGTTATGCGGCTTTGTTACGTCTGCAAGACAGTCATTTATTAAGATGGCAGTCAATAAATCATAATACGCTAGACATCAAAAAAGGCCAGTAACCAGAGTCACTGACCTCTTTAATTAAATGATAATATTACGTCTTAATACATATTATCATCTAACCACACTAGGCTCTAGAAGAGATTAGTGCTCAACGCCACCAGCACCATGTACATGGCCGTGGTTTAATTCGTCTTCAGTAGCAGCACGTACTTCTTGGATTTCAACGTCAAACGTCAAACGCTTACCAGCCAATGGATGGTTAGCATCTACCGTTACTTCTTTATCGTTTACATCAGTAACGGTCACTAGCATAACTTGACCGCCAGCTTCTGACTGAAACTGCATACCAGGCTGAATGTCTTCAACGCCTTGGAAGTTTTCACGTGGTACATGTTGTACCGCTTGCTCTTGGTACTCGCCGTAGCCATCAACAGGCTCAACAACAGCGTTGACTTTTTCGCCAGCTGATTTGCCTTCTAGTTGCTTTTCTAGGCCTGGGATGATGTTGCTGTGACCATGTAGGTAAGCAAGTGGCTGACCTTCTGGTGATTGGTCAAGTACGTTACCTTCGTCGTCTTTTAGCGTGTAATTGAATTTGACGGCGGTGTCTTTTGCGATAGTAGTCATAAAATATCCTAAATATATCGATGTAAAAAATTAAATACGATTGCAATAAACCTAAAAAAGCCAATCAGCAAGCCAAATAGCCACGTCATTAGTCAATTATCATCAGTTTATTTCAGTTTATAAAAGTAACTTTAGCAGTTAGCATCTTTAATTGAGATGGCTCGTATAAGTTTCAAGGCAAAAACCATAAAAAATGCCAATTAATACTGATAAATCGTTATTTTTTTAAAATAAATGCTATTTATTGCGTTTAAACACTAGCGAGTGGGCACTGCCAGTTTGCCAGTTGCGTTTTAGGGTAATGCCTTCTACCATAATGATAACAATAAGGATGAGAAATATAATGTCTGCATTTACTGATACTGACAATAACCAACCAACAACTAACAATTCATCGAACACACTGGTGAAAACAGCCACTAATATCCATTATCGATTCGATTTTGAGCGATTTTCTGAGCATTTGGTGGATGTGTCGCTCAGCTTTACCACGAGCACAGACGCGCCGGAGCTTTGGTTGCCTGCCTGGATACCGGGCAGTTATCTGATGCGTGAGTTTGCGCGTAATATCACTGCCGTGCATTACCAAGTGACGGATGATGAGCAGTCTAAGAGTCACCGCGCAATAAAAACAGATAAAAATACCTGGCAGCTGCCACAGGCTCAGGCAGGGCAGAGCGTAGATGTTCATTATGAAGTTTACTGCTATGATTTATCTGTGCGTACCGCTTACGTCGATCAACAGCGGTTATATGGTAACTTTACCTCGCTGGCACTGGCAGTCGATGGGCAAGAGCAGCAATCAGTGCAAGTGAGCTTACTGGTGCCAGCAGCGTTTTTGGCGGACAAGGATGAGAGCCGTGTATTGTTAGCTTGTGGACTTGACGCTACTCATCTGCGACTCGATGGTCAGCAGTGCTTTGCGCTACAGGCGGATAGCTATCACGAGCTGATTGATTATCCTTTTGAAATCGCTGTGCAAGACAAGTTTGATTTTATCATTCAAGACGATGCGCATAAGACGCTGCATCACAGTTTTTACCTATCAGGTAAACACAGCGCCGATATGGGCAGACTACAGCAAGACGTCACTCAGATTTGTCAGAGCTATGTCGATTGGCTAGGCGATTCGCCCTTTGATGATTATACGTTTATGACCTTTGCCAGTGGTCAGGACTATGGCGGTCTTGAGCATATCAACTCTACCAGCTTGATTACCCCGCGTCGCGACTTGCCAAATATCAATGAGCCCAAAATTCCGAGCAGCGATTATCAGCAGTTTTTGGGCTTGTGTAGCCACGAGTACTTCCACTCGTGGTGGGTAAAAACAGTACGCCCTGATGTGATGCTCAATGTTGATTTGCGAAAGGAGGCCTTTACGCCTTTGCTGTGGGTGTTTGAAGGATTTACCTCTTATATTGATGACTTCATGCTGCAGGCGTCAGGTGTCGTTGATAAACCAAGCTATCTAAAACTATTGGCTGAGCAGATTAATCGCTACTATCAAACCCCAGGACGCGCGCATCAAAGTGTCGCTGAGTCCAGCTTTGATGCTTGGATTAAATTGTACCGCAATGATGAAAATACAGGCAATGCGGGTATCAGTTATTATAATAAAGGTGCATTGGTAGCATTGTGTTTAGACTTAATATTGCTCGAAAAAACCAACGGTCGCTATCGTCTATTTGATGTGGTCAAAGCGTTTTATAGTCAGGCCAAGCAAAATGATAATAAGCGCATCGGTATCAGTAGCGCCGATATGGGTGCAGTTATCGGACAGTTTATGCCGCTGACAGAGTGGGAGAACTTTGAGAGCCGTTATGTCAATGGCGTAGAAGAGCTGCCGATAGAGGCTTTGCTGACAGCGAATGGCATCAAATGGCATATTAATACCAAGGAGACGGCAGATAAGCATATACCTTGGGGTATGCGCTGTAGCGACACCCCAGCTGGGCTCAAGGTCAATCGCGTAATGCGTGGCAGTGCGGCAGCTCGTGCTGGTATTTCGGCGCATGATGTTATCATTGCTCTTGATGGTATCAAAGCTGACGCTAAGCAATTGGCATTACTCAGTCAGTCAGCGCAAAATGTAGAATGTCATTTGTTTCGCCGTGACGAGCTGATGCGTGTCAATGTGCTGCCCAAACCTGCTATTGATATTCTTGATGCGGCCGATAGAAGTGTTGAGGAAGCGTTCCCGCATAAAGTAAGCCTGCATTTAGCAAAAGGCGCTAAACCATCAGGAGAGACAGCAGCAGACGATAGTGATGACCGTTCGACAGTAGGAGAAAAATGGCAGGCATGGTTGAATGTCATGGAGCGCTATCAAGTGTAAAGGTGTTCGTTTGATTTAGCCTATGTTCAGAATGTTTATACTCAGTATGTAAAGTCATAGCAGACAGTTATCATGACTGCTGAAAATAAAATCCCCTGCCAAACGATTGCTTGGCAGGGGGTTTTTGTATTAGTGACTGTATTTTCCGCTCTCTCTTTTTATTTTGATGATTTATTTTGCTTTCTTATTGTCGAATCTAAGATGTTTTATAGAGGACTCTATAATCAAACCGGACAGCCTTTAAATAATATAGTCAGCGAAAAGTAATATTGATACATCACGTACTGCTGATATCAATTTTCCTTGCTTGCTGTGCCTGCGCAGACAGAGGCTACAAAAAATTGATATCAGCAATACCGTAGCGTTTTTAGGATATTTTGACTATAAAACCAGCCAGCTTATAAAAATATCTTAAGAAACAGCAGGAACAGGCTACTCAGCTTGTGACGTCTCATCAGTCTTTTCATCATCCGTGGCTTCAGTATTGACAGTTGCCTGACTATCATCAGCGTTGCTAGATTCTAGCGCAGCAATCCAGTTTTGCATCAGCTGAATCTCACCCTGCTGGGTATTGATGATACTTTGCGCCAGTGCTCGCATTTCTTCGTCGGTGCCGTACTGGAGCTGCACCTTTGCCATATCTACTGCACCTATATGATGCGGCAGCATACCACGTGTAAAAGCCATGTCAGGCTGAGGGTCAGCGATACCAAGCACCATGTCACCATGTAAGACGTCCATGCTGCGCGCATAGGCCTGCTGCATTGCTTCGGTAGTAGGCTTAGGTTTGGCGGCATCAGGGTGGCTTGCGAGCCATTTATTTAAAATATCCATTTCAATTTGCTGTGCATCAATAACGTCTTGCGCGAGTTGACGCATTGCCTCATCGGTGCCGTATTTTAGCTGGATTTTTGCCATTTCAATTGCCCCGCGATGGTGACCAAGCATGGCTTTGGCAAAGGCTGTATCAGGGTCGTTATAGCCCATGCCAATCATCATCTCGTCATGCATTCTAGTCATCGACCTCGTATAGTCTCTGAGAATGTCAGTCATCTGCGACTCATCCGCTGCGTCTGCATCTGCGGTCAAACCATCATCAGTATTTGCATCATCTGGTGTATCGGTAATATCAGTGACTGGCGGCGTGACAGCTTCTGTGGACTCGTTGTCCTCTGTTGCCGGCTGACAGGCACTTAAAATAAGCGCAGCAGCAATACTAGTGGCCAACAAAGAAAAACGACGTGAAGCAATCATGAGATATCCCTATTATAAAAATCGAATGATGAATAAGTGGCTGAGACTTCTTATACATAACCAATGACGTGCTGAATGTTAGCAGATAAACCTTACCAGTTCGAGACGCTATGATTAACAGGTCGTAATATATTTATTGGCTATTAGGGTTTTCCTTAATAGACCATAAAGCTAGTCTTCATTAACGTGATAAATAAGGCTGGTACGTATGAAAATTAATCAATCCCTAATTGCTGACAGCGTTCATTATTCAAATGAATACGCACAAACTCACCCACGGCTAAATCTCCTAACTCAAATCCAGCAACCGACCAACGTATCAAGCGTAGACAAGGCAGTCCAACATGCGCTGTCATGCGTCTGACTTGGCGATTTTTACCTTCATAGATAGTGAGCATGAGCCATGAGGTTGGGACATTTTTGCGTTCACGGATAGGCGGGTCACGTTGCCATAACTTGATGGGCAAGTCGGCTTCGCTTACCATCAGCGCCGTTGCAGGTAATGTCTTACCGTCTTTTAACGGTACGCCAGATGCTAGCTCATTTAACTGCGCTGTTGTTGCGAGCCCTTCGACTTGTACCAAGTACGTCTTACCTTGTTTATGCTTATTTTTTACAAAACTCGTCGCAGAAGGGGGCTGAGTAATGGCTTTATTCACGCGACCATCACTCGTCAAAATCAACAACCCTTCTGAAGTAGCATCAAGTCTACCTGCCACTCGTAATGATTTATCCGTGAAATACTGTGATAGGGTGGTGTGGTCGTTGTTACTGTCATCACGAAACTGGCTTTGCACCCCATAAGGCTTATTAAATAAAATGAGACTAGAGGTCGACATAACGTAAAAATTCCTAAAAAGTAGAGGTTACTAAAACACAATCACCAATGAATTGTCATTACATAGACTTGCTTGAACGATATGAGCTATTGAAGCAATACGAAAAGCATGAGCTACCACGCAAGTCTATAACAGCACTAAAGCCATGATATGGTAGTGTTATTTATATTATTGATACTTGCATCTGTGCTATGTGCAAGAAAAATCATTGCTCAGCCCTTTAACATTTTCAGCGCAGAATTCCCCTACTTCTAAAGTAGTGGGATGAATGCGTCAGACTTTTGATATGGTACAATAGCTTCATGCCAAAACAAATCCTAAAAGCCTATAAAGTCAGGCTCTACCCTAATGAAGAACAGCAAATATTCTTTGCCAAATCATTCGGCTGCACACGCTTTATTTGGAATAGGATGCTTAGTGACAAGATTGATCATTACAACGAACATAAGGTTGACCTTAAAAATACCCCAGCTCAGTATAAGAAAGAGTTTGACTGGCTAAAAGAAGTCGATAGCCTGGCGTTGGCCAACGTCCAGCAAAACCTAAGAGCCGCTTATAGTAAATTCTTCAAAGGTTTAGGCTTCCCTAAGTTCAAAAAGAAGGGGCAGCGTGACAGCTACACCACCAATAATCAAAAGGGCACAGTAGCGGTCACAAACAACACCGTCAAACTGCCTAAGATTGGTCATATCAAAGCCAAGTTTCCAGCCAAGATAAAAGGTTTGATTAAGAGCGCCACGGTCAGTAAAGATCCTACAGGAAAATATTTTGTCAGCCTATTGGTTGAAACTATCGTAGAGCCGTTGCTAAAAACACACTCTAACATCGGCATTGATTTAGGACTGACCGACTTTATCGTCTTATCAGACGGCAGCAAAGTTGCTAATCCTACCTTTTTATCGAAGCTGCAACATAAGCTTGCGCGAGAACAAAAGATACTGGCCAAGCGTAGAGAAGTGGCCAAAGCGGATCAACGCAAGTTGTCAGAGAGCCGCAACTATCAAAAGCAAAAAGTTAAAGTAGCTAAGGTATATGAAAAAATAACCAATATCCGAAAAGACTTTCTACACAAACTCTCATTCACTCTCATCAAAAACCACGATGTGATTGCGATTGAGGACTTAAACGTCAAAGGCATGGTTAAGAATAGGAAGTTATCTAAAGCCATATCAGACAGCTCATGGTCAACCTTTGCCGCCATGCTGAACTACAAGGCTGAATGGTACGGCAAAACGCTTGTCAAAATAGACCGATGGTATCCATCTTCTAAGACCTGCTCAGGCTGTGGTCACTTACTCACTAAGGTTGAGCTACCATTACAGGTGAGGACATGGAATTGCCCCAGCTGCTTGCAATCCAACGATAGAGACATCAACGCCAGTATCAATATCCTAAACGAAGGATTGAAGTTGGCAACACTCAAAACCGTCGGTACGACGGGGTTAGCTTAGTCCATTTGCCTAACCGCTGATACAAAATATCGTATCAAGTATGGGTATTACCTAAGAAACCCCTACCTCTTTAGGTGGTCGGTAGTTCATTATTGTTCTATTCTATATCACAAGCGCATGTAGCCCTATAAGCATAACAGAACGGCTAGCATAACAGAGTGTCAAGTGCGCCTGCGACATCTAACATACAACCAAGGAGTTTTATCCATGTCCTATGATAAGGTTATCGTACCAAGAGACGGCGAAAAAGTAACTGTCAACGCTGATTTGTCGTTAAATGTACCCAACCATCCGATTATTCCATTCGTTGAAGGTGATGGTATCGGGGTGGATATCACGCCTGTGATGATTAAGGTGGTCGATGCGGCGGTGGACAAAGCCTACCATGGCAAAAAATCAATTATTTGGATGGAGGCGTATCTGGGTGAAAAGGCTGCCAAGATTTATGATGGCGAGTATCTGCCCAATGAGACGCTAGAGATTTTAAAAGACTATGTTATCAGTATCAAAGGGCCGTTGACGACTCCCGTTGGCGGCGGTTTTCGCTCATTGAATGTCGCGGTGCGTCAAGAGCTTGACCTATATGTCTGTCAGCGCCCAGTCCGCTGGTTTGAAGGCGTACCAAGTCCTGTACAGCACCCTGAACTGACGGATATGGTGATTTTTCGTGAAAACTCAGAAGACATCTATGCCGGCATCGAATGGAAAGCGGGCAGTGATGATGCCAAAAAAATTATTAAGTTCCTAAAAGAAGAGATGGGCGTCACCAAGATTCGCTTTGATGATGATTGCGGCATCGGTATCAAGCCGGTATCAAAAGAAGGCTCGCAGCGCCTAGTACGCAAAGCCATTCAGTATGCCGTCGATAATGACTTGCCAAGTGTGACATTAGTACATAAAGGCAATATCATGAAGTTCACCGAAGGCGCGTTTAAAGACTGGGGCTATGAGCTGGCTGCAGAGCGTTTCGATGCAGAGCTGTTAGATGGTGGTCCTTGGATGACGATGAAAAACCCAAAAACCGGTAATAACATCATCATCAAAGACGTCATCGCTGATGCGTTTTTACAGCAGATTCTGATGCGTCCTGCTGATTATTCAGTGGTGGCAACGCTAAACCTAAATGGCGACTATATTTCTGATGCACTAGCGGCAGAAGTGGGCGGTATTGGTATTGCACCAGGCGCGAACAAAGGCGGCGCAATCGCTGTCTATGAAGCCACTCATGGTACTGCGCCTAAGTATGCCGGTCAAAATAAGGTAAACCCAGGGTCGCTCATCTTATCGGCTGAGATGATGTTACGTGATATGGGCTGGGTCGAGGCGGCAGACCTTATTATCAGTGGTATCCAAGGTGCTATCGCTAATAAGACAGTAACCTATGACTTTGAGCGTCTGATGCCAGATGCGACTCTGCTCAGTACTTCTGAGTTCGGTAAAGCGGTGATTAAGCATATGGATGCTTAATCTATAACAGCAGCTTAGTCGTTAAGTGTTAATGCTTGAGAATATCAATGCTAAAAAGCTACCTACAGTTGTGTAGGTGGCTTTTTTACGGTCAATTTATAATGGTTTATCAGTCGTTTTTTAACAAACGTTGTAAATATCATATCCATTTAAAAGTCAAAAAAATACCCCTTAAGTCTAAGACCTAAGGGGTGTTTTTTCATACTGTCTTACACTATTGAAAGCGCTGTTGAAAGCTGGCTTAAAAGGCGGAATCATACCGCCTCTCAAACTTAGCTATCTACTACGTCAGTATATTATTCAATTATAGTGAAGCCAAGGCCTCATTGAATAAAGTACTTGGGCGCATGATTTTCTTAGCCAGTGCTTCATTTGCATAGTAGTAGCCTTTAATATCGACTGACTTGCCTTGCGCTTCGTTAAACTGTTGAACGATAGCTTCTTCGTTACTCGCTAGCGTCTCTGCAAATGGTGCAAACTTGGCTTTTAGGTCAGCGTCTTTATCTTGCGCTGCCAGCTCTTGAGCCCAATACATCGCTAGATAGAAATGGCTACCACGGTTGTCCAATTCGCCAGTTTTACGTGAAGGTGACTTGTCATTGAGCAGTAGTGTTTCAGTGGCTCTATCCAAGGTATCTGCTAAGATTTGCGCTTTAGCATTGTCGTCGTTTTTGGCCAAATGCTCCAACGACTCAGTCAAGGCTAAAAACTCGCCCAGTGAATCCCAACGTAGGTGATTTTCTTCTACCAACTGTTCGACATGCTTAGGTGCAGAACCACCAGCACCTGTTTCGAACAAACCACCACCTTTCATTAGCGGTACAACTGATAGCATTTTTGCACTGGTTCCTAACTCTAGGATAGGGAACAAGTCAGTCAAGTAGTCACGTAAAATATTACCGGTTGCAGAGATAGTATCTAGACCACGAGCGACGCGCTCTAAGGTATAACGCATGGCACGAACTTGTGACATGATTTCAATGTGCAGACCATCAGTGTCATGATCTTTCAAGTACATTTTGACCTTTTTGATGAGCTCGTTCTCATGTGGACGATAAGGGTCTAACCAAAAGATAACTGGCGTGTCTGATTCACGGGCGCGGCGGACAGCAAGTTTCACCCAGTCTTGGATAGGCTCATCTTTCACCTGACACATGCGCCAGATGTCGCCTTTCTCAACTGCTTGCTCCATCAATACTTCACCAGTGTCTTCGTCAACGATACGGGCGATACCGGCATCGCTCGCTTCGAAGGTCTTATCATGCGAGCCATACTCTTCTGCTTTTTGTGCCATAAGGCCGACGTTAGGCACGGTACCCATCGTGGTTGGGTCAAAATTGCCATGCCACTTACAGAAGTTAATCATTTCTTGGTAAATACGCGCAAAGGTGGACTCTGGCATGACCGCTTTACAGTCATACATTTTGCCATCAGCGCCCCACATTTTACCACCTGAGCGAATCATCGCTGGCATTGACGCATCTACAATCACATCACTTGGTGAATGGAAGTTGGTGATACCTTTTGATGAATCAACCATGGCAAGGCGTGGACGATGCACTTGGCAGGCATGCAAATCGCGCTCAATCTCTTCACGCTTACTGGCTGGTAGCTCAGCGATTTTTTCGTACAGACTTGCCATGCCATTATTGACGTTAATACCCAACTCGTCAAAGAAGGCACCGTGCTTATTAAAAGCCTCTTTATAGTAAGTTTTTACCGCATGTCCAAAAACGATAGGATGTGATACTTTCATCATGGTGGCTTTTACGTGCAATGAAAACAAGATACCGGCTTCGCGGCAGTCTTCCATTTCTTGCTCATAAAATTCGAGCAGCGCTTTTTTGCTCATAAACATCAAGTCGATGACTTCTTTGTCGAGCAAAGCAATGCCTTTTTTGAAGACATTCACAGTACCGTCTTCAGCCACGCGTTCCATACGAACCGTGCGTGCTTTGTCTAGCGTCATTGACTGCTCGCCGTCATAGAAATCGCCGCTATGCATGTGCGAGACGTGCGTGCTTGACCACTGCTTCCATTCACCCATAGAGTGTGGATGCTTGCGGGCATAGTTTTTGACAGCTTTTGGTGCGCGGCGGTCTGAGTTACCTTCACGTAGTACCGGGTTGACCGAGCTGCCTAGGCTTTTGCCATAGCGCGCACGAATGCTCTCTTCTTCTTCGGTTTTTGGCTCATCTGGAAAGTCAGGTAGCGCGTAGCCTTTGCTTTGTAACTCTTTAATTGCGGCTTTTAATTGCCCCACAGAGGCACTGATATTAGGCAGTTTAATGATGTTGGCATTAGGGTCTTGCGTCAGTTTGCCAAGCGCCGCTAAATTGTTAGGTACGCGTTGCTCTTCGGTTAAAAACTCAGGGAATTCAGCCAACACACGCGCAGCAACAGAGATGTCACTGGTCTCAACAGTAACGCCTGCTGTTTGGGTAAATGCTTCAACAATAGGCAGAAATGATAAGGTTGCCAGCGCTGGGGCTTCGTCAGTTTTTGTATAAATAATTTTTGACATATTAGTAGAATATTCCTATAGGCTGTAGTGAATAATAAGCTCAAATATAATTTTGAATATCGTTGAGTGATACTATGACTAAATCATACTATGTAATAGTCAACGATATGGTTAGATCAAGTACATCATATGTAGTCTCTTAGAAATGTTGAGGCTACTTAAATTTTCTTTCTTTTATGTTGGTTAGCCAGCACAATCATGTTAGCTAATTTTTTGACTAATTTTCATTAAGACGCAGTTTAAAACAGCGAATTAACCATCTATCTAAAGCTGCCTAATCGCAAGTTGCTGACAGCGCGTTATAGTGAATCCACTACAAATCTCATACACTGTCAACCTCGTATAATGAACTAAGTATACTGTTTTCGCTTATATCCTATGTATTGGATTTATATTAAGCTAATAACAGCCTTATTCTACCAGTCATCGGCTCTGATATCATCTTTTCCCTAGAATTACTGCGATTTCTTCAGCATTTATCTCAATTTGGCCAACCGCTTTGCTTGACTGGGTGAAACGACAGCCATGTTATAAAAATTAGTATTATGAAAAGCATTAGATAGAAATGATCTTTATCAAAAGCAACATGGTAGATAAGCACCATAGATAAATATCATTATAAGAAATAACCACCTATATTACTGTAGGTGGTTTTTTATTGAGTGTAGATAAGTTTTTGCAAATTGTGACAGCAAACTGGCAAAAATTTGCTAGGCTGTTTGATTACCAGATAAATTATCGATAAACATAGAGCGGTTATAGTGACGATGAGTATGAGTTTACAGTATGCACTGATTAATGATACCAGTTGGCAGAGTCAAGCAGAGTGGCAAGCTCCTGATACGCCTTTTATGTCGTTTGATTTTTGGCACGCATTGGCAGATACCGGTGCGATTGGTGAGCGGGCGGGTTGGTTACCGATATTTATCTTGGTACATCGCGTTACAGACCATTCAAAAGAAGATGTCAGTAACCCTTACCTTGGGGGTAGTGGCTTTTCAGATTTTAGCTCTGTAGATATCAAAAATACTGGCGCAGAAGCATTGATAAAACAGCCTGTTGCGGTGTTACCGGTCTTTATAAAAGGTCATCATCGCGGTGAGTTTGTGTTTGACCATTCATGGGCGGAGGCCTACGCGCGCTACGGGATGGATTATTATCCACGGCTGGTTACCAGTGTGCCTTATACACCGATTACCGGTCAGCGTTTTTGGTTGGCGACCGGCGAGAGTTTGAATGCAGATATCATAAAAACTGCCATTGCCGGTGTCGATGACGTTGCCCAGCAAGTAGGAGCGTCTAGTTGGCATGGGCTGTTTGTCACGCCTGAGCTGACTGATATGGCGACTACATCCATGCCTACCGATAGCGATATAGAGCGTGCGCTCGCCGCCCAAGACCATGGCTTAGAGCCAATGGCTATTGATATGCCCATACTTGAGCGTCAAGGCTGTCAGTTTTTATGGCAAAATAAAGACTTACTACAAGATGCTCAGCCATTTGCAGATTTTGATGCGTTTTTAATGACGTTAAGAGCAAAAAAGCGCAAGACTATCCGTGCTGAGCGTCGCAAGGTCGCTGAGCAAGGCATCAGTTGCCAGCGTAAATGCGGTAATGCGATTACTGATGAGGACTGGAAAGCCTTTTATCATTGCTATGTGATGACCTATGCGGTACGTGGGCAGCAGCCTTATTTAACGCTAGATTTTTTTAAAAAACTATCCACTACTATGCCTGCGCACTTGATGCTCGCACAAGCGCTTGATACCAATGGTGATATTATTGCCAGTAGTTTATTCTTATACGATAAGCCGGATAGCGACAATGTTGATGATAATGCGACCTTATATGGTCGTTATTGGGGCGCGCTTGCTGACTATGACAGCTTGCATTTTGAGCTGTGCTATTATCAAGGTCTTGAGTTTGCTATCGAGCAAGGTCTGACGTATTTTGACCCAGGTACGCAAGGGGAGCATAAACTGGTGCGTGGTTTTATTCCAACGACGACGCACTCGCTGCACCGTATCTATGACCCACGTTTTGTGCCAGCGATTGCAGATTTCTGTCGCAAAGACCGACTATATATGGCGCAGTATCGTCAGCAAGCCTTTGACGCACTACCATTTAATGCCGATAATATGCCTCAGTTTGATGCCAATAAGTGATATTAATAAGTGATATTAATAAGTGATATTAATAAGTGATATTAATAAGTGATTGGCTTAACGTGCCCAGTAATAGCGAATTTGTAACCTTCCTCTATCTATATGTCCAACATTAGCTGTCAATTATGTCCAACAATCAATTGTCTTGTCTTGCCCATTTATCAGCTCCTACTGAGCTCTTGCCATGGCTCAATGCTGAAGGTTCTCTGACCGCGATGCTTGAGGTAAAGGCGGGTCAGCCGCTACGTGTCGAGCGTAGCTTTGAAGGTTATCGCTCATTGTCATTGGCACAAAAACGACAGTTAGGTGTACGAGGCGCTATGCTAAATCGTCCGATGCTGGCATGGGTACGCGAGGCGCAGCTATATGGTAATGATGAGCAACCATGGGTCGAGGCACAGAGTATCTTTCCGTTACCCAGTCTCAAAGGGCGCGCCCGTCGTCTGCAACAGTTAAAAGGCACGCCCATCGGATATGTGTTGTTTAAGCGCAGTCGCACATTGCCCAATCAACGTTCTATCGAAAAAACGGCAGAGGGCTGGCAGCGGCAGACGCTGTATGATTGGTATGGGCGCAAAATACTGATTAGCGAAACGTTTTTAGCTTCATTTTTAAAATGAGCACGCGTTACTATATAAGTTAGGATATTAATAAAAATATTGTTTCAACAGTATGGGTGAGCCGCCAGTAAATACTTTATTTTATTGGCTATTTATCTGCGTGATATCGTCATTTAAATTGCTCAGCTTGCTGTGAGGTTTTTTTGCGCTCGCAGTACAAATTTTCATGTTACACTTAATCTTTAGCGATGATATCGATGCATTTATATGTCGAATTTATTGCCTATAATGAACGAGTTAATAACAAGGCCAATTGCCTTTGCTTGCCTATTTTACCTCCTTTTACTACTCGCTTCTTTTTCATAAACACTACCATTAACGATAGCCACTACCTAGGACATCACTATGTTTAAAGATATTTCTATCAAAGAGTTTGATCCAGTACTTGCTGAAGCCATGGCCGCAGAAAGCGTTCGTCAAGAAAATCACATCGAGCTTATTGCCTCTGAAAACTACTGCTCGCAAGCAGTGATGGAAGCACAAGGCACTGACCTTACCAACAAATACGCTGAAGGTTATCCAGGTAAGCGCTATTACGGTGGTTGTGAGCACGTCGATGTGGTTGAGCAATTGGCTATTGATCGTGCAAAAGAGCTGTTCGGTGCTGAGTACGTTAACGTCCAGCCACACTCGGGTAGCCAAGCAAACTCTGCGGTATTTTTAGCCTTGCTTGAAGCCAATGACACGGTACTAGGCATGAGCCTAGACGCTGGTGGTCACTTGACGCATGGCGCGCACATTAACTTCTCAGGTCTGAACTACAACGCCGTACAGTATGGCTTGGTCGAAGGCACTGGCCTTATCGATTATGACGAAGTTGAGCGTTTGGCAAAAGAACATAAGCCAAAAATGATTATCGCTGGTTTTTCAGCATATTCACAAGTGGTCGATTGGGCGCGTTTCCGTGAAATCGCGGACGAAGTAGGCGCGTATTTACTGGTAGATATGGCACACGTGGCTGGCCTTATTGCTGGTGGCGTGTACCCAAGTCCAGTACCATTTGCGGATGTGGTCACGACTACAACGCACAAAACCCTACGTGGTCCACGCTCAGGTATGATTTTGGCTCGTGATGAGAAGCTTGCTAAAAAGTTAAACTCTGCGGTATTTCCAGGTAACCAAGGCGGTCCGTTGATGCACGTCATCGCGGCAAAAGCGGTTTGCTTTAAAGAAGCCTTAGAAGATAACTTCAAAACCTATCAGCAGCAAGTGGTTAAAAACGCCCAAGCGATGGCAAAAGTCATCCAAGAGCGTGGTTATGAAATCATCTCTGGCGGTACTGAAAACCATCTCATGCTCATCAGTCTAGTCAAGCAAGACATGACCGGTAAAGAAGCAGATAAATGGCTTGGCGATGCGCACATTACGGTTAATAAAAACGCCGTACCAAACGATCCAAAATCTCCATTTGTGACTTCTGGTATCCGTATCGGTACGCCAGCGATTACTACTCGCGGTTTTAACGAAGCGCAAGCTGGTGATTTGGCAGGTTGGATTTGTGACGTATTAGATAGCCGTGGCGATGAAAAGGTCGCTGCTGAAGTCCGTGGTAAAGTTGAAGCTATCTGTAAAGAGCTTCCTGTTTATGCTAAAAATCAGTAATTTCTGATTCATTGGTTTTATAATTTAGAGATAAAAAAACCGCTTAGCTTTTTTGCTAGGCGGTTTTTTTGTGAGTAATAGGACGCACTAATGAGGAAGCACTAATCTTTCTTTAGCGCATGGCTGTCTTCTAATATACTGATAAATCTCTCGTATAGCCAAGGTTCAGCATCTTCGATGGCTTGGTTATAAATTGTAGGACCTATCAAATCTACCATAAAATCAAATAAGAATTTGGCAGGCAAATTGCCGATGTCCAAATCAAACTCTTCATTCATATAATCTCTCAAATTATCTAACAGCACCTCTTCCTCTTCTTTCGATAACTTGATCATTTTGTCTTGACTCATATTGTTCTCTCAGCACTATGTAACCATACAGATTAGGTCATTGGCGACAGGATGGAAAGGCTCAATAGACAATAAAAAAAGCTGGATTACGATAACGTATCCCAGCTTTATTCAGGTTAATTTGAATGGTCAGTTATCAAATTACATAAACGGCAACTTGGTGAATATCTGCAATACCGTCGCGTTGACGATATCGACAAAGAAAGCGCCGACCATCGGCACAATCAAAAATGCCTTAGGCGAGGGCAGATAGCGGTCAGTCACGGCTTGCATATTAGCAATCGCAGTCGGCGTCGCACCCATACCAAAACCACAATGACCTGCTGATAAAACAGCCGCATCATAGTCTTTACCCATTATTTTAAAGGTAACAAAGTAAACGTAAATAATCATAATGACCGTCTGTACCAGCAAGATAACCAATACAGGGCCTGCCAAATCAGTCAGCTGCCATAGCTTTAGTGACAGTAGCGCCATGGCCAAAAACAGACTCAAAGAAGCGTTGCCGAATACATCGATAGAGCGGTCAAACATATCGAAGTTGAAGACAGTGGTGAGCACGTTACGAATGATGACACCGCCTGCCAGCGCCCAAACGAAGGTGGGTAGCTCAAACCAAGTGTCTGCGGCAAGGAGTGTCATCACATCGGCAAAAGCCAAAGCAGCCGCGAATAGCGCCAATGTCTCAATGGTCGATGAGGCAGTAATAAAACGCATACTATCAGGTCTTTCAAAGATTTCTTTATTGCTATGCGCTGAGTCTTCGTCGTGTTTGGTGCTGTAGAGCGACTGTGCGCCAGCGACTTTTTCGATGTCACTAGGGTTGGGGTTTTCAGGTGTGGGTTTTAGCCCAAGACCTTGAATTAAGCGACGCGCAACAGGACCGCCGACGATACCGCCCGCCACTAAACCATAAGTGGCCACTGCGATACCTAGGGTTGTCGCGCCAACCACGCCATAATCTTCTTCTAAGGTGATGCCCCAAGCGCCTGCCGTGCCATGCCCACCCGTGAGAGCGATAGAGCCTGTCACCAGTCCGAGCAGTGGGTCTAGTCCCAACGCACTTGCCATGGCGACACCAACGATGTCTTGTAGCACAATGAATAACGACACCACGATGGTAAAAATTAATAACGGCGTACCACCTGCTTTTAGTCTGCTGAAATCAGCACTCAAACCAATAGAGGCAAAGAACATCAGCATGGTGGCGGTCTGCAATCCTTGATGAAAGTTAAAGGTATATCCCCAAACGATATTTAAAATATAGACCACGATTGCCGCAACTAAGCCACCGGCCACCGGTTCTGGGATATTAAAATCTTCTAAGAATTTAATTCTCTTAACCAAAAATCGTCCAAGTAATAGCACCAAAGTGGCTAATATCAGCGTGTAATAACCGTTTAAGGTAATTTCCATACGTTAATCCTTTCTCTAAAAATAAATTAACCTGAATTCGGGATAAATATGGCTTTATCTCGAATTCAGGCTTTGTGATGATTAGTGGCTAAGTGTGGTCTGGGCGTCATCTATGTGCGGTACAATGACCCACAGTTGCGGCTTGCCAAACGTTTTATAGGCATCCTCAATGATGCTTTTAAACATATTGAAGTCTTCAGTATTTATGTTTTTTACTGCTGTTAAGTCCATGGTTAACTGGGTGACTTCGCTATCTGTCAGGCAGTCCCATGCGCTGTCCCAATTGTGCGAAAAGTACTCAGGAAAATCACAGGCTGTCGCCAAGTTTGTCAGCAGTGCGCTCTTATCAAGTACCTCATGAACGGGTACCTCGATAGCTTGGTTAGGAATGCTGTTATCAAAATCAGGGCTGTCTTGGTGGATATAATAAATGGCTTGGCTCATATTATTTTACCTCTAGTTTGCGAAAACTATCGTAGTGGTCGACGGTCAAATAATAGACGGTAGGCGGATTGCCACCTGTGACGATACGCCTGGCACCGCGGTGAGACACGCCAGGCGTGGGTACGGTGTACTCACGATAGTAGCCTTGTGACGCTGTTGGTAACCTGCCTTCACGATTATAAAAAGTCGTGCCGTCTTTATGAGGGTAAGGAAAAGGACCGCCTTGTTGAATGAGCGCAATCGTATGGTCTACTTGTGCATCACCAGTGATGTTGCTACTGCGCGAATTTGATTGACTGACCTCGGAGGTGGTTTGTGACCTAGAGTGTGAGGAAGATGAGTCAATGCTATCGCTCAAAAACTCAGACTGTAAATCGCCAAAGAAATATACCGCAACAGCGATAAGCGCAATGAAACTAAATAGAGTAGAGCGCAAGCTTCTCTTGTTTTGGTTGCTGCGCGGTGGGCTATTATTATAGCCACGGTTATTCTGAGTGTGACGAGAGTGATTGTTTTGGTTAATGGGATTTGATGTTTGCTTAGCTCGCTCTGAGCCTGAGTTTTCTTCGATACCTAGAGAGAATGGTGTGACTTCAGTGGCGCGCAATTGGTTTTTATCATTACGTTCGCTATTGAAATAGACCCGTTGACCTTCGGTAATAGGCTGCGGTAAGCGTGCTGTACTGATATGAAAAAACACGTCTTCATTTTGATTGTCCACGTCAATGAAGCCATAGCCTTTTTCTGTATTCCAGTGCTTGATTTCGCCACTTTGCATGAGTGCATCATCCTCTACATAATTATTGTTCTTATGCTAACCAATTGTCATAGCGCATATATAACATATTTATCTCTAATAAAAAAACGCCAGCAATTTAGCTGGCGTTTTTTTGGGGATTATACGTGAATTTAGACACTAGATGATAGGTTAGTACCTAATAAGCGTCCAATAACTATTATTCAGTCACTCATATTAAGTCATTTAGGCACGTGTCTCGCCATGACCATATACAATCCATTTCTGTGAGGTCAGGCCTTCGAGCCCAACAGGGCCACGAGCATGAATTTTATCAGTTGAGATACCAATCTCAGCACCTAAGCCATATTCAAAACCATCAGCAAAACGGCTAGACGCGTTAATCATCACGCTGGCTGAGTCAACTTCACGGATAAAGCGCTGCGACTTTGTATAGTTATCGGTAATGATAACGTCGGTATGATGGCTGCCATGGGTATTGATATGTTCAATCGCCTCGTCGATACCTGATAGTACTTTAATCGCTAAGATAGGCGCTAGGTATTCAGTATCCCAGTCCTCAGCAGTTGCCGCAGACAGGTGACCGGCAAGCTTAGCATTGTCATTTAAGATGGCTTGTGACTTATCATCAAGGCGCAGTTGCATTGCATCATCAGCAGCGACGATGGCTTCAGCAATTTTTGGCAACAGCTCATTGGCGACTGATTCATCGACCAATAGTGTCTCCATGGTATTACAAGTCCCGTAGCGATGGGTCTTAGCATTGACGCTGACTTTAATCGCTGTTTCGGCATCGGCATCACTGTCGATAAAGGTATGACAGTTACCATCTAGATGCTTGATGACTGGCACTTTGGCATCGTTACTGATACGCGCAATCAAACCTTTACCGCCGCGTGGCACGATAACATCGACATACTCAGTCATCGTAATCAGCTCACCGACAGCCGCACGATCAGTCGTTTGTAATACTTGTACGCTATGCTCAGACAGACCGACTTTTTGTAGTCCTTCTAAGATACATTTGGCAATCGCTTGGTTAGACTCAAAGGCTTCAGAGCCACCGCGTAAAATAATAGCGTTACCTGATTTTAGGGCCAGTGAGGCGGCCTCTAGGGTTACGTTAGGACGCGACTCATAAATCATACCGACCACGCCGAGTGGTACACGCATTTTGCCCAAATGAATCCCTGATGGCTGATACGTCATATCCGTCACTTCACCGATAGGATCAGGCAATGCTGCTACGTCTTTTAGACCTTGGAGCATACCGTCGAAGCGCGCATCATTTAGTTCTAGACGGTCAAGCAGCGCTGCGTCCAAGTCGTTCTTTTGACCATTGTCCATGTCTATTTTGTTGGCGGCCAATATGTCTTGCTTGGCACTCAGTAGTACGTCATGAATCGCCATAAGCGCTTGGTTTTTGTCGCCAGTATTCGCAGCAGCGAGGGCACGAGAAGCCGCCCGTGCTTGCTTGCCGACAGATTGCATATATGCGGTAACATCAGTGGTATTCGATTGACTCATAAATTATTTTCCTTATGTTATAAATGTCTGAAATAGATAAAAGCGCCCAATAGGCAAAAATTTAACAATGAATGAAATGAAAGGTTTTAATACCCAGATGGCATTATGCTATTTAACATAGAGCAGATGAGGTCGATAGTAAAGTTGATTTTGTGAACAGCCTCTGCTTTACAAAGTGGTTATCAGCATAATTTTGGTTAATAGCTTTGGGTTTTATGGTCAAATTTTCTAGAACATTACTTAGTAATTGTCGTTACGTGTCTTTAACAGAATTGCGTTGTAAATCCTAAGGTAGTCAGTATCAATCGTCAGTATAGTGGGCATAAAGTAGTCGCTGATTACATAAAAACGTGAGAATACAGATAGATGTGACAACTCATTGATAAATCGATTTACTTAACGAATTGATTAATACAACTTGATTAAAACGACACCTATTTATGATGGAGAATAAAATGGCTATCAACGATAAAATGAATAAAAACTGGCTAACCATGGGCTTGGTTGCTGCAGCGTTAACACTAAGCGCTTGTGGTAAAAAAGACGATACACCAATGGAGACTGAATCAACCGTCGATGCACAGACGGCGGTAGAAGAGGAAGCTACCGGTGTGGCTACTGCAAACAGCTCGGATGATATTGCGGTTGCTAGCGCTGACACAAGCACTGATGAGGGCATGGTGGTTGGTGAAAACGACGATGTCGCTGTGGCAACTGCGGATGATGCCGAAGTGCTTGACGGTACTGAGAGCTCAGAGCATGTCTCGACTTACTAATGGCGAATTACTAACTTTTAACCACTAGTCTTAGCGTGCTAAGTAGTCAACTACTCACTGGCAAAAACCGCTCAATGAGATAAAACAACGTTTAGGACGCTAAAGTGATAAAATAACGCCCAGCGCTGTACATTCAGACTGGGCTTTTTTATATCGGCTATTTAAGTCAGGGGTGATGGGCTGATGACTGGTCTCTTTTTTGAGCTGTTGAGTTAAATGCTCAGCGAGCCCGTTATAGGTCAAACAGTCATAATATTTGCCTTTTTGCTGCCGAATAAGAGACAATACAGGATTTTTATCTGATGGTTGTTATTCGATGTTTTTTTGTTGAATAGGACACTGTCACGATAATGCTCAGTATGACACGTAAACTCATACTATATGCACTACCTATCCTGTAGTGCCATGCTCATCATTTTTTTCTATCACGTTTTCACTCATATTTATTGGAAGTCTGCTAAACCATGCTTGATACTGCAAAAAATCCGACTCGGCCTATCGCCTTAGATTTACAAGACATCCATAAAAGCTACGGCTCATTGGCAGTGCTAAAAGGGGTGTCACTCACTGCTTATGATGGTGATGTCATCTCTATTTTGGGCTCATCTGGCTCAGGTAAATCTACCTTGCTACGCTGTATTAACTTACTTGAAAAGCCCAATCAAGGTCGTATCATTATCGGTAATGACGAGTTGATGTTAAAGCCTGCCAAGTCAGGTGAGTTGCAAGCGGCGGATATCAAGCAGTTAGAGAACTTGCGCGCGCGCGTGGGTTTTGTTTTTCAAAACTTTAACTTGTGGCCACACAAAACGATTTTGCAAAACATCATCGAAGGACCTACGCAAGTCCTAAAAATCAAAAAAGACCAAGCCATTAGTGATGCTGAAAAACTGCTCGATAAAGTGGGTCTGCTTGATAAAAAAGACGCCTACCCAGCCAACTTATCTGGTGGTCAGCGTCAGCGTGTTGCCATCGCCCGCGCGCTTGCCATGCAGCCGCAAGTACTGCTATTTGATGAGCCGACCTCAGCGCTTGACCCTGAGCTGGTCAATGAAGTGCTTGCTGTGATGCGGGAGCTGGCAGCAGAGGGACGTACCATGCTTATCGTTACTCATGAAATGCGCTTTGCCCGTGAAGTATCGAGTAAGGTCGTATTCCTGCACCAAGGTATCATTGAAGAGATTGGTACGCCTGAGCAAGTTTTTGACAATCCTACCTCTGAGCGTGTCAAAGACTTTATGTCCTCGCATCGTCAAAACTAATCGCACTCCTAGCATCTGCTGTGCATTCAAAATTCGGGATAGTAATGCCTTTGCTATCCCTATGATATCCTTAAGTCAGTTAGACATCATTCAAATTGATAATATTCAAAATAGTTTTGATTATAAAATCTGGCGTTTAGTGACTGCTGTCTCGTAATTACTATTGGGTAATTGCCGTTTCGTAATTAGCGTTGACCGTTTATTGCCCAATAATAACAGTCGGTATGCAAAACGTTTGTTTTTGATATTTTAGTCAGGTATTATCAAAAGGTTTATAGACGGTCATTCATAACGGCTGTCTGTCTATTCTGTTATCTATATTGCTTGTCTGGCAAGGATGTCAGAGAACAAAATATCAGAATCCTAACATATCAAACGCCCAAAGTTTCAAAACCCTATATGAAAAATTCATCAGAATTTAAGGAATATATGATGTCGAATTCTCGCCTATTGTGGTCATCGATGACCGTTACAGCAGCATTAATGCTGAGTGCTTGTAGTCAGCCTGCTAATGAAGCCACCGATACCAACGCTGATGCCCCTGCAGCAGAAACGGCTGGCAAGACCATTCGTATCGCTACCGAGGGCGCTTACCCTCCTTTTAACTATACCAATGCTGATGGTAGCTTGGCTGGTTTTGATATCGATGTTGCCAATGCATTATGTGACCAAATGCAAGCCAAGTGTGAAATCGTTGCTCAAGATTGGGACGGTATTATTCCAGGTCTATTGGCACAGAAATATGATGCCGTTATCGCTGGTATGTCAATCACTGCTGAGCGTCAAGAAAAGATCGATTTCAGTGAGCCGTATTTTGCCAATACCATGGTATGGCTGACTGGCAATGACAGTAATTTTGATCCAATGTCGATTAAGAACCTAACGCTTGGCGGTCAACGCTCGACGACGCCGGGTGCTTATCTACAAGACAATTACGAAGGCAAAGAGGGCAATACCGTTCAGTTGTATGACAACTACGACAATGCTTATCTGGACCTAAAGTCTGGTCGTAGCGATGCGGTATTGGCCGAAAAAGTCTCTGCCAAATCATGGTTAGCAGACAATACCGAAGGCTTTGGTGTCGTTGGTGATGAGATTGACAACGACGATAATATTGCCATTGCCGTTCGTAAAGGTGACGCACTCAAAGAAGACTTTAATAAAGCGCTGAGCGAAATCCGCAGCAACGGTGAGCTGGCTCGTCTTGAGCAGATTAATTTTGGTCAATAAGCTTTCATAAATGAGCTTGAATCAAAACAATCGAGCTTAAAAAATTGAGCTTAAAAATAAGTCATGAGTGACAAACGGCTGGTATCTATTAAGGAATAAAAATATGGCAATTTCAATGACATCATCAATGGGCAAAAAAGCCTTATGGCTTGCGCCGCTAAGCGCAGCGATGCTTATGCTAGCAGCGTGTAACAATAGCTCAGCACCGGCAGACAGTGCTGAAGCGGATACAGCAACTGACGCACCGTTGAACATCAAAATCGCTACTGAATCAAGCTATAAGCCTTTTAGCTATACTGATGCTGATGGCAAGCTAATCGGCTATGAGATTGAGTTGGTTGACGCACTATGTGCACAAATGAAAGCAGAATGTGAAGTGATTTCACAAGATTGGGATGGTTTGATTCCAGGTCTTAATGCGCAAAAGTTTGACGCTGCCATCGCTGGTATGTCAATCACTCCTGAGCGTAAAGAAGTGGTCGATTTCAGCGACCCTTACTTCCACAGTGGCATTATCTTAATCGGTAAAAAAGGTGATGACCTAAGCATCGATGGTCTGCAAGGTCAGCCTATTGCTTCACAGCGCTCGACAGTGGCTTCACAGTATCTGCAAGACGAGCATAGCAATGCCGACATCAAACTTTATGACACTCAAGATAATGCTTATCTAGATCTTACCTCAGGTCGCGTGCGCGGTATGATGTCTGATAAAGTCACAGGCATTGACTGGTTGAAAACAGAAGCCGGTAAAAACTACGAAGTTAAAGGTCAAGAAATCAGCAGCAACGACGATGCGATGGGTATTGCTTTCCGTAAAGGTGATCCACTGATTGCTAAGTTCAACAAAGCCTTGGCTGAGTTAAAAGACAATGGCACTTACGATCAAATCACGGGTAGCTATTTTGGTACCAGCTCAACCGCTGCTGCGCAAAAAGCAGTCGCCACTGACGGTGTCGAAGAAGTGCTGGTAGTTGACGAAGGTAATGTCGATGCCAATGCGGTAATCGCTGCAGAAGAGCAGGCAGAAGCGACAGCTAACTAATAGTGGCAAACGTTATTTTTATTAATAAACCCCAAGGATGACCATGAATAATCATTTTGATCAATACTCTACAGCCGCGAATGTATCTGTTATCAATGGTGTAAAGGCGCGACGTTTTTCAGCGCCTTTGGTTGCGATTACAGCACTTTTAACGTTAGCAAGTTGCAGTAATGGTCAAAATGATGTTGATGATGAGGTCACGCAAGAAACGGCTGAAGCAGCTGCGACGGGTGATGTGCTACGCATTGGTACTGAGGGCGCTTATGCCCCCTTTAACTATACCAATGCTGATGGCACACTTGGCGGTTTTGATATTGATATGGCAAATGCTATCTGTGAAGACATGCAAGTAACTTGTGAGATTATGGCACAAGACTGGGACGGTATCATTCCTGGTCTAAAAGCAGGTAAATATGATGCGATTGTCGCGGCGATGTCAGTCACGCCTGAGCGCGCGCAACAAGTTAGCTTTACCGATCCATACTTTAGCAACGCCTTGGTTTTCTTAGCCAAAAAAGACAGCAGCTTTGACCCTAGCAATAGCAGCGATATTGATGCGCACTCTATTGCCGCTCAGCGCTCGACCATTTCATCACAGTGGCTAGAAGAGACCTATCCAAAAGCCAACATGAAGCTCTATGATACGTTGAGTAATGCCTTTTTGGATTTAGGCTCAGATCGCGTTGATGCGATGATTTCTGACAAGCTACCAGCGATAGAGTGGTTGAGTTCAACCTCAGGCAGTGACTATGCGCTAAAAGGCGAAGAGATTGATATTAATGATAACTTTGCCATAGCGGTGCGTCCAGGTGACCCACTACAAGCGAAGATTAATCAATCGTTGGCCAATCTAAAAGCCAATGGTACCTATGATAAAATCAATCAAAAGTATTTCGCTGTACCGTCAGCCAGTACTGCTACTGGTACGGTAGACGATGCTGAGCCATCAGTAGAAGCTAGCGCTGCTGAATAATGGCTAAGTTGATAACGATTAACTTTAGTAATTTTTTAGTGTAATGACACTTGCGCTTAATGATGTTTGAGCTGAATAATTTCTAAAATTTGTTGTTATACTTAGCGTTATGCAAATAATGACAAGGGCATCACCATCATGGTGGTGTCCTTTTTATTGTCTGAATTTCGCCTAGTCGTAATTATATATTCATACAAATTATCTACCAAAACAAGCTATACTAAATTTTAGAACTTATATGAAAACAAGTAAAATGGGTGGTGTTCTAAAAAGTATGCTGGCATCAGACGTAGCCATAATTGACATAAAAGAACACCAGATCGAATACTTTAAAGTGATTATCAAGCTTTTTTGAGAAGCAACAAGTCTTTCTAACCGCCCGACGCAATCGGTGTCTAAGACGGCAGTTATTGCCTTCAATCCCTATCGTATGCTGTTTGCCAATTCGTTTGTTATCACTTTTAAAGGCGGTTATAAAACTGTCCCAGTTGTCCATACTGATAGAGCCATAGCTGACTGTAAGCTGCTTTAAACGTGCTCTTAACTTCTTAGCCGTTTTTAGGTCACGTTTGCCCCAGACATAAGCGACAATCTCATTAGTAGCACGGTCATAAGCGTAGATGAGCCAGACTTTACGCTTCTTGCGATACACGTAAGTCCAGAACTCATCAACCTCTAAGCGTTCATAATATCGCTTCTTAGGCGCGATCTTATAAACAGATGAGCCTATGGTGCCAAGTACTTTACCAATGCTAACCTTGGCTATAACGGCTGTGTCTCTAACACCACAACCTCGGACAGTCATCAGTCGTATGAGATCTTCTATTCTAGAGTGACAGCCGTTATAGGTTACCGCATGATCGCCAATAAATTGGCGTTTGCAGTCCTTGCATTGGTAGTTCTGCTTGCCATAGCTTTTTATGCCATGTATCGAAAAACTGGGACTGTGACAGTCGGGGCAATTGATCTGTATTTGTGTCTTCATAACCTCAAATATATCATCTTGCTTTGACTGTCACCCTCCCTTTATTACTCCAGCATACTTTCTGATACACCACCGTAAAATGAATGGGTGTTATGAAAATCAACAAAGCGTATAAATTTAGGCTTGAGCCTAATGCAGAGCAACAGATTATTCTAAATAATCTTGTCGGCTCTGCACGTTTTGTTTGGAATCAAATGCTAGCGATCTCATTTGAGATGTTTGCCAAAAATGAATTTATTAATGCCACCAACTTAGTTAATAAAATCATGGATCTAAAGAATAATCCTGATTTTGACTTCTTAAAAACCCATGCCAATGCCGTGTCTTTACAGCAGAAAATACGTGATCTCGCCTCTGCTTGGTCACGATTTTTCGACCCTAAAGTTCATGCTAAGCTCAAAGAAAATAAAAAGAAACCTAAAAAGCCCAAATTCTTTAAGCTAAACGATGGCACAGAGATTCAACTTCGTCCACTAATGCCACGCTTCAAGCGCAAATCCGATGGCCGCGACTCCATGCGCTTGGTTCAGTTTGAGAGATATTGCCGTATTGAAGGCAACCGCGTCAAACTACCCAATGGCGTGGGCTTTGTAAAGTTCAGAAAATCGCAAGAGGTTGTTGGCACGATTAAAAACGTCACCATTAGCAAGAAATCAGGGCACTGGTACGTGTCGTTTGGTACTGAGCGTGAGCTGGAACAAAACCCGACTCATCCCTCTAAAAGCGCCATCGGCATTGATTTAGGTATCACCAAACTCATTGCCACCTCAGACGGTCAAACTATCCAACCAAAAAACAGCTTTAAAGCCAACCAGGTCAAACTTGCCAAGTTGCAGCGCCAATTGAGCAGAAAGGTCTTATTCAGTCAAAACTGGAAAAAGCAGAAAAGCAAGATTCAAAAATTACACCATCACATCGCCAATATTCGCCATGACCACTTGCATAAAATCACCAGCACAATCAGCAAAAACCACGCCATGATTGCTTGTGAAGATTTAAAAGTCGCCAATATGTCGACATCAGCCAGCGGGACGATGGAGAAAAAAGGTCGTCATGTCAAAGCCAAGTCAGCATTAAACAAATCTATATTAGATCAAGGGTGGGGCATGATGATTGATATGCTTGAGTACAAGCAGCACTGGCAAGGCGGCTTACTTATTAAAGTAAACCCACGCTACACCAGTCAAACCTGCTTTAACTGCAAGCATGTTGCGAAAGAGAATAGACGCACTCAAGCAAAGTTTGAGTGTGTCAAATGCAGTTATAGTGCGAACGCAGATGTTAATGCAGCTAAAAATATTTTATCGGCAGGACATGCCGTTTTGTCTGTGGAGGGAGGATGCGGTAAAGGTCGCCCGATGAAACAGAAAACTTGCGACGGTCGTGAGAAAGTCGCTTAAGAGCTTATGCTTTTAGAATCCCACATTTGAGCTTGTCGAAAATGGGGGAGTATGTCAATTAGGCGCGGCTTTTACGCGTCAGTATTAACATAGCGGCGAGCGAATATGATAAAATCAGCGCTCATTTCTACTGTGTCAATTACCGCCGCCATAATCGTATTTATATCACGTCACTCTATGACGCAAAAGACCGATATCTGTTTGGTCTATCATACGATTATCAGCAGCGCTCAGCTATTGATGCTGATTCTTTTAACTCATATTTTGCAAATTGCTAATATAAAGAGACTGAGTGGATAATTGTGTTTGATTTACAAGGATTTGGCGCGCTTCTATTAAGCGGCGCTACCGTCACGATACAGCTTGCTTTAACCAGCTTGGTCATTGGTATGGCTTTGGGCTTGCTTGGTGCCACCGCAAAGATGTCCAATGTCTGGCTGCTGCGTAAGCTTGCGACTGTCTATACGGCAACGATGCGCGGCATACCTGAGCTGCTATTGGTACTGTTTATCTATTATGGCGGTTCTATACTGCTGATGAGCATCCTCAAAAAGTTCGGCTATAACGACTATGTCGAGATTAGTGCTTTTTGGGGCGGGGTGATGGCGCTATCGATTGCTTTTGGTGCTTATGCGACCGAAATTTTTCGTATGTCCATTCAAGAAATTCCGGTAGGGCAAAAAGAAGCTGCCCAAGCGATTGGCATGCGTCCTTTTCAGATATTTTATCGCATTACGTTGCCGCAAGTATGGCAGATAGCATTGCCAGGACTGGGCAATCTGTTTTTGGTACTGCTAAAAGACACAGCATTGGTCTCGGTCGTCGGTCTCAAAGACATTATGTATCAGTCCTCCCGAGCCGCGCAGTCGACACAGCAGCCGTTTACCTTTTATATGGCCGCAGCGATTATTTATTTGGGTCTGACCATGTTGATTACAGGCTTTATGATGTGGCTTGAGTGGCGCGCCAATCCGGCGGCACGCTATGCCAAAAAGCTGAGCCGTCAGTCAACTCAACGTCAATCGACCATAGGATAGAGGAGAGATACTATGGATTGGAATTGGCAGGTCATTTTTGACCATATCCCTGATTTACTAGGCGGCGCGGTATTGACCGTACAGCTGGTCATCGTGTCAGGTATTATCGGGCTGTTTTTTGGTTTGATACTAGCATTACTAAGGCTGTCCAAAAACTGGATGGTACAGATACTCCCATTTTTGTATATTTTCTTTTTCCGTGGCACGCCGCTATTGGTACAGATATTCCTAATCTATTATGGTCTTGGGCAGTTTGAAGCGGTACGTGAGTCGTTCTTATGGGAGCCAGTCCTTAGCCAAGCCTACTGGTGTGCCATCATTGCCTTTACGCTGAATACCAGTGCGTATTTGGCAGAGATTATTCGCGGTGCGATTCAGACCATTCCCGTTGGTGAGCTTGAAGCTGCCGATGCGCTTGGTATGTCAAAATGGCAAAAGCTTACCCGTGTTACTTTGCCACGCGCCTTTGGTATCGTGATTCCAGCTTACAGTAACGAAGTCATCTTTATGCTAAAGGGCAGTGCGCTGGCATCGACCATTGCCTTGATGGATATCACAGGTGTTGCTCGTACGATTAGTGCTCGCACTTATACTCTGATGGAGCTGTTCTTTGCCGCAGGTATCGTCTATCTGTTATTGTCATGGGTCATCTTATTTAGCTTTAGACTGTTTGAAAAAAGAATGAACCGTCATGCCAGTTACGTACCACCAGACGTGATGACCAATACGATTCCATAAATCGTCGTTATGACTAATAGAGTCGTTGTTAAGGCGGTACTGTTAAAGAAACTATCCGTTAAGAAAGCATGAGTTAATAAAGCTATAAATGCTGCAGTATTTTTTACCAAAACCAATTATCTGCTATGAGAGCCAAGTATGAGCCAATCGCCACCTATGTCGTTAGTGAATGTCGTTGCTGCGAATGTCAGTGATGATGACAGCGCGGTAAATGCCAATCAACGCTTGCGTGCGCCTATTGGCAAAGTGGTTTGTGTGGGTCGTAACTATGTTGCCCATGCTCACGAATTGGGTAATGAGGTGCCAACAGCGCCTATGTTGTTTATGAAGCCTGCCTCTTCGGTGGTCTCTATTGGTCAAGGCGTCATCCGTCCAAATCCAGAGATGGTAGGCGAAACACACTATGAGACTGAGCTATGTGTTCAGCTTTCAGCGGATTTATCAGCGGCGACGATAGAAGAGGTACAACAAGCGATCGGCGGTGTGACGCTAGGGTTAGATTTGACCTTGCGTGACTTGCAGTCTGAGCTAAAAGAAAAAGGTCATCCGTGGGAGCGTGCTAAGTGCTTCGATGGCGCTTGTGTGCTTGCTGACTGGCTAGACCCACAAGCATTTGGCGACTTCAGTGATGTTGCGTATCAGCTTTACATCAATGATGCGCTCAAGCAAGACGGTGATACGGCCTTGATGCTATTCCCCGTTTATGAATTGCTGGTCAATATCAGTCATGCTTTTAGCCTACAGGCAGGTGATGTAATCATGACAGGAACGCCAAGCGGTGTCGGTGTACTGCATGCCGGTGATCAGCTAAAACTCAAATTAGGCGAACATGAGTGGCAGGCGCAAGTACAATAGCCATAAAATGTCAGATTGCTATTATCAGGTTGCTATTAATAGTTAAAGCGTTGATAGTTGTTAAGCGCTTATAACTGTCCAAACCCAATCACTATCAAAACCTCGAATACGGTTCGGGGTTTTTTTACAAGTGTTTATCACACTTATGGTGTGTTGCTGCTGATAAACTGGTCAAAAAAACATAATCAAAATACTGAGTAAAACTGGTATGTTGATGTTCTTGTAACCGATCTAACAATAAAGATACTTGATAGTTAAATCATTGTCTTCTGTTTATGGCATTTACAGGCTAGTATGTAAAACCTCCTTAATCGCTTGATGTATCGAAATTATGCTCACTCCAAGACCACTAGAAAGCATTCATGATTTTTTTGCCACCACTCGCCGTCCACCTGAAATGGTGGTGGATGCTGACGAGGGTTTTCAGGGTGATGTCTATGAAGAGCTGGCGAAACTTGAATATATTTATGTGGATGATTTCGCCGCAGAAAGTGTAGATGATGGTTATACCAAACCGCATAAGCCTATCTCCTTAGTTGATTTCTTTGAAGGCTTGGCTCAGCTGGCAACGATGGGCGTGGTTGAAGTCACTGATATTGTAGAAGCCATCCACCGTGAGATTTTGCTTCGTCCTTTAGGGCGGTTCAATCAAGGCAATCTTGACCAGTGGCAGCGCGGCATTACAGGGAGAATCTATGGCACGGTACGTCAAGCCATGCAATTGGTCGGCAACAATCTTGCCTCAGGGCTGCGTCTTTATAATAATATTTTAAAACCCAAAAAGTTACAGCCGTTACCGAAAAATTTACGCCGTGTGGTGAATCTTTTAAATGGCGTCATGGGTGATCATCTGATAACCCATAATAATCCCTTAGCAGTGTCAATGGTGTTATATGACAAATACAATCGTGTGCAAAGTGAGGCATTGTCGGGGCGTGTGATTGTTCTATGCCATGGCCTGTGTTTGAGTCACTTGAGTTGGCAAGTATCTGAAGAAGGGGATTTGGCTGAAACGCTGAGCAGCAATCTGCCAGCATCAACGGTTTTATATTTGAACTATAATACCGGTCGACGTATCTCTAGCAACGGGCGTAGCTTCGCCAAAGTCTTGCAAAATTTGGTCGATAGGAATCCGGACATCACCCAGCTTGACTTGATTGGTCATAGTATGGGCGGCCTAGTCAGCCGTAGTGCGTTATTTTATGGCAAAGAGCAAGGCTTTAACTGGGTCAAACGGGTGGGTAATCTGATCACTTTAGGCTCTCCGCACCATGGCGCAAGCTTGGAGCAGATTGGCAGTTTTGTTCAAGACAAAATCGCTAAGTTACCTTTCGCCGGTTCACTGGCAAAACTGGGTGACTTGCGTAGCGCTGGCATTATTGATTTACGCTATGGCAGCATTCGTGATGCGGACTGGAAGTCTGCCGAAGGACGCAGCGTACTGCCCGCAGAGTTCCGTCACCCGACGCGCTTACCTTTGCATGTGAATACCTATCTGGTTGCAGCGGCGTTGATTGAGGTTCATTATAAATCTAAGACCACAAGCTTACTCGGTGATGGGCTGGTGTCAGTAGAGTCAGCACTCGGTGAATATACCGAAGAGCATACGCTGAACGTACCAGAAGGTCATAAGGCGATTTTTTATGGCGTCAACCATATGAACCTAATCTATAATGATAGGGTGCACCAGCAAATCATCACTTGGTTGTTAGCCAACAGGCAAGGGGATGCGCATGAAGCGAAGTATGCACTTGATGATCGTATTTACTCTTATCCAAAAGATTATGAATTGGCAGATTAAGAGTTTTTGAAATGATTCCTATTATATATAGTATAAGCCTAAGGTAATAAAAATCAAAACCCCTCAAGCATCACACTTGAGGGGTTTTACAATAACTGATGTATAGTAATAAAAACGATTAGGCGAATATGGCTGCTATATCGTCCTTATTGAATTTGTAGACCTCACCGCAGAATCCGCAATTCATCTCAAAGCTACCGCCTTGCTCTTCAACGATATCTAACGCTTCTGTCTCGCCAATTTGTTCAATGGCCATTTCACACTTCTCGCGTGAACAGGTGCAACCAAACGACAGTGGTACAGGATCAGGGGCGACGACGTTTTCTTCATGATACAAGCGATAGAGAATCTCGTTGGCATCAAGCGTGGTCAACTCTTCTGCTTTTACCGTACGAGTTAATACACTTAAACGGGTCCACAAGTCATCATCGATGCCCGCGTCTTCGTTTTGCTCCACTTCATAAGTTTCTTCAGCAGTACGAGGTAGCATTTGTACCAAAATACCCCCTGCTTGCAAGCCATCAGATGCCAAGTTAATCAGCGTTGGAATTTGCGCCGATTGTTTTTGATAGTGCGCCAAGCAGTCAGCCAAGTTGTCATGGCTACGCTCAACGATACCTTGGTATGGCTCACCGCCATCAGGCTGAATGTTGATAAACAACACGCCTTGACCCATCGCGCCCAATTCAGCAAAAGCTTCTTTGGCAGTCGTCATATTTTCCCAAGCATGTAGTTGCTCATCGGTTTCTGCTTTCCAACTAGCGAGCGCGCGAATGATGCCGTCTTGGTCGCATTCTGCCATCGCCCAATTGAGCAAGCTGTCACTGTCTGATGACTGCAATTGAATAGATAAGCGACCATTGATTTTGACCGTACCGATAAGCAAGCTTGCGGCGGTTAGCATCTCACCCAATAAGCGTTTGATGGCTTCAGGGTAAGGCTTTTGGGCAATGGTGCTCGCGTAGCTGCGTGATAGGCGCACAACGTCACCACGTACAGGCGAATCTTCGATAAAGAAGCGTTGGCGTACGTCATTATCGCTATGATGACCAGTGGTTTGGCTGCCCGTATTTGGGACTTGAGTATCTTGTGTCATAAGTCATTTGTAGTATTAAGAAGTTGTTAGCTTTATGGGGATTGCTGCCAATTTATCAATCACCTTTGCGATGCTGTTTTACCGTTTGCCCAAAATATTCTCTAGATAACTCAGCTTATTTTAAATAAAAGGCTCAAAGATATGACAAGTAGGCAGTCGGCAAAATAGTCGTTGAGGCACTGCATACAGATAGGGTGGTACGGTAATGACAAGCGACTTATATAAAGGTAGAAAGTTCATATATTCATAAATACTGATTCTATTAAAAATAGTTCACCATGAGCATCGATTTTGTTGTACAGTAACATTACGTTGCATTGTGACAAACAATAGCAACAACCGCATGGATGCGCGTCATTAAGGCTAGTTAATAAGACCTATGTCGTCCAAGCACTCATCTAATCTTATGATAATGTGATAAAAGGATGTATCTCATGAGCTATCTATCTTCTCAGTTTTTCTCCAAACCCTTGACTCTGGCTGCTTTTATGGCGCTTGGTCTAGCAGGGTGTAATAACAGCAGTCAAACGACCACTGATGCGGCAGCAACAGATGACGCGACCACCACAGAAGCCGCAGCAAGCACTAATGGCACGCTACAAAAAATCAAAGACTCTGGCACCATTGTGGTTGGTCACCGTGACTCCTCTATTCCGTTTTCTTATATCGCTGATGACCCAAATCAGCCGATTGGCTATGCGCATGATTTAGAGATGAAAGTCGTCGAAGCGGTCAAGCAAAAGCTCAACATGCCAGACCTCAACGTGCGCTATAACCTAATCACTTCACAAACTCGTATTCCATTGGTACAAAATGGCACAGTGGATTTTGAGTGTGGTTCAACCACCAACAACGAAGAGCGTCAAAAGCAAGTGGCATTCTCAAATGGCTTCTTTGAAATCGGCACACGTCTATTGACCAAAAATGATTCCGGTATCCAAGATTTTGAAGACCTCAAAGGTAAGACGCTTGTGACGACCGCAGGTACAACTTCAGAGCGTTATATTCGTCAGTATAATGATGACAATCAGATGGATACCAACATTATCTCTGCAAAAGACCACGGCGAAGGCTTTTTAATGCTAGAGAATGGTCGTGCTGATGCCTTTATGATGGATGACGTGCTGCTCGCTGGCGAAAAAGCCAAAGCAAAAAATCCTGATGAATGGGTCATCGTTGGTACACCGCAATCGTTTGAAATTTATGGCTGTATGATGCGTAAAGACGACCCTGAGTTCAAAGCAGTAGTTGATGAAGCCTTGGCCAATGTCTTCAGCTCAGGTGAGATTAATAGTATCTATGACAAATGGTTCTTAAATCCAATTCCACCAAAGAACGTCAATCTAAACTTTGAGATGTCTGACAACTTAAAAGCATTGATTGCCAGTCCGCATGACAGTGCTCAACCAAAAGTGGCGACTGCACAGTAATCATTGTCCTTCAACATAGCTTGCTTACGCGTTCAGACTGATAGTGATGTCAATCTGACGCGTGAGTTTCTCAATCGCTGCTCGGAGAGACAACCATGAATTATAGCTGGAACTGGGGTGTGCTCTTTGAGCAGACTGGTATCGGTAACGAGCTTTATATCCATTGGATGATTACCGGTCTTGGCTGGCTGCTATTGATTGGTAGTATTGCTTGGGCCATCGCCATGGTCGTTGGCACCATCTTTGGTATCATGCGTACCTTACCCAATAAAACAGCTCGTGCCATCGGTACGGCTTATGTGACATTTTTTCGTAATATTCCTTTGCTCGTTCAGCTGTTCTTTTGGTTTTATATCGCGCCTGGTTGGCTCACGCCCACGATACAAGAGTGGTGGTATAAGGACTTGTCTCCCAATACCTCAGCCATGCTCTCTGCGAGTATCGGCTTGGGGTTATTCACTGCGGCTCGTATCGTTGAGCAGGTGCGTACTGGCATTGAGTCATTGCCAGAAGGGCAGGTCAATGCCGCTTATGCGCTAGGTTTTAGTATTCCGCAAGTCTATAAAGAAGTGCTGCTACCGCAAGCCTTTCGTATTATCTTACCGCCGCTCAGCTCTGAGCTGACCAACTGCTTCAAAAATGCCTCTGTCGCTTCCTTAGTCGGGGTAATGGAGCTGATCAGCCAAACCAAGACCATTAGTGAATATACGCAAAACAGTATCGAGATTTATACCTATGCGACGGTCATCTACTTGGTATTCAATCTGTCCTTGATTGCTATTATGGGATTGATCGAGCGCAAACTACGTGTGCCTGGGCTGATTGCAGGAGGTCAGAAATGAACATGATGACCGAGTTAGCAACCGCCTATCCCGGCCTCATGGGCGGGATGATTACCACGTTAAAAGTATTGTTTTTGGCCATTTTGGGTGGTATCAGCTTAGGCACAGTACTTGCCTTGATGCGGTTGTCTGGTATTAAGATGCTTGAGATACCGGCAAAGCTCTACGTCAATTACTTCCGCTCGGTACCTTTGCTATTAGTGCTGTTGTGGTTTTATTTTGCCGTACCGATGATTTATTTTTGGGTAGCAGGTAAGTACTTGCAACTTGATGCAGCCTTTGCCTCCTGTGTGGTGGCTTTTATGATGTTTGAGGCTGCTTACTTCTCAGAAGTGGTGCGTGCAGGTATTCAGTCTATCGGTAGCGGTCAGGTCAATGCAGCAAAAGCATTGGGCATGACTTATGGGCAAACCATGCGTTTGGTCATCTTGCCACAAGCCTTTCGCAAGATGCTGCCGCTTATTTTGCAGCAGTGTATTATTTTATTCCAAGATACCACACTGGTATTTGCGATTGGTCTGACAGACTTTTTCCGTGCAGCCTACGTACGCGGTGAGCTGATGGGACTGCTGACGCCTTATATTTTAGGGGCTGGTGCTGTTTATTTTGTCATCAGTTTAAGTGCCTCTGTTGGCGTGCAGCAATTACAAAAGCGCTTAAGGTTTTAACACACGCTGAGATAGCTTTTTTAGTTTTCAGTGTTTTATTTAATAGTAGCTACTAATATTAACTATTAACAACAATGATTCATGACAATTATCAAAAAACAATGTGGTTAGGAGCCGATGATGAGCAATACTGATACATTCGTAAATGTCTTTGGCGGACTGGTCACCAACAATGGTCATGCTAGTGATGAGATGGTCATTGAAATGTCTAACGTCAGTAAATGGTATGGCGACTTTCAAGTGCTGACTGATTGTACTGCGCATGTGCACAAAGGTGATGTCGTCGTCGTCTGTGGACCATCGGGTAGCGGTAAATCAACGTTAATTAAGACGGTTAATGGGCTTGAGCCTTTTCAAAAAGGTGAAATCATGGTCAATGGTATCTCAGTTGGTGCACCTAAGACCAACTTACCTAAGCTGCGTAGTCGTGTCGGTATGGTGTTTCAGCATTTTGAACTGTTTCCGCATCTAACGATTATTGATAACCTAACCGTTGCGCAAATCAAGGTGCTAGGCCGTAAAGAAAGCGAGGCCAAACAAAAAGCCATGGCGTATTTGGATCGTGTCGGACTGACAGTACAAGCGGCGAAGTATCCAGCAGAACTGTCTGGTGGTCAGCAGCAGCGTGTAGCGATTGCCCGTGCGCTGGCGATGGATCCAGTAGCGATGCTATTTGATGAGCCAACTTCCGCACTTGACCCTGAGATGATTCAAGAGGTACTCGATGTGATGGTGGAGCTGACTCGTGATGGTATGACCATGATGTGTGTGACCCATGAAATGGGTTTTGCCAGTCAGGTCGCCAACCGGATTATCTTTATGGATGAAGGTCATATTGTCGAAAACTGTAGTAAAGATGAATTTTTTGAAGGGGCGAAAAGTGAGCGCGCGCAGATGTTCTTATCTAAAATTCTCAATCACTAACGATGTTATTAGAAAAATCTTTAGATTTACATGATGAGAAGCGTCTATTTATAGGCGCTTTTTTGTGCCAGTAGCACATTTGACTATTCCATAAACCCTAGTCGATTTATACGGTCAACCATGATATTGATATGAGTAATTACATTGTGAGCTGTATGGCAGAATAGGTGAGTGAATGGCTGTTTACTGATACAATGGCAGTTAATCGGCTAAAAATCAAAAGCAATCGTAAACGACAGTGGAGCTAATATGAGTGTGGAAAATCAATCTGTAGTGCCTGAAGCATCCTCTCATGGTATCGTGATTATTGGAGCGGGGCTGGCAGGCTGGCATGTCATCGATGCGATTCGCGCGAAAGATAAAGACATGCCAATTACCTTGATTACTGCTGATAGTGGCGATCGTTATCATAAACCCATGCTAACGATGGCAATTAGCCAAAACAAAAGCGCATCAGACTTGGTGAGAGCTACGGGTAGTAAGGCGGCAGAAGCTGCGAATGTTAACTTGCTGGCTAATACGCAGGTCACTGATATTGACGCTAGCACTCAGCAGCTACAACTTGTCTCTGCGCTGCGATCGGACCCCGTTTATACCAATTACGCCACTATCAGCTATGACAAGCTGGTACTGGCAATGGGTGCTCATCCTATCTTTCCACAAAGCTTGCCGGAAGATTTGGTCTGGCATGTCAATCATATTGAGCGCTTTGGTCAACTGCAAGAGAAGTTGGCAAGCGGTCGTCAGCATGTTGCCATTGTTGGAGCTGGCATGGTTGGGACAGAAATCGCAGAGGATTTGCTGAAGGCTGGTCATGAAGTAACGCTGATTGATTTGAATGATGCACCGCTTTCACAAATGCTACCGTCAAAAGCGACGGCACGTATTGCTCAAGCGGTCAAATCACAAGGGATTGACTTTTTAGGCGGCTACCAAGTGTCTGACGTCATACGTAATAGTGATGGCAAGCTGCAAGTCAGCTATGAGTCAGTCGCATCAGGTGCTGATAGTAATATTGCTCAGTCTCTCGAACCATTAATCGTTGACCATGTCATTGCCAGTACTGGGCTGACGGTTGATGATAAATTGCCTGCTGCTGCTGGCGTTGAATTCAATCGACGTACCGGTATCGTGGTTGATGCGACAACACTGCGTACTAATACTTCTAGTATTTACGCCATTGGTGATTGCATGTCTATTAATGGGGTTGCCTGTCGTTATGTTGCGCCACTGCGTGCGCAAGCTGCCACCATTGCGGATGATATTTTGGGGCATGAACATGACGGCTATGAGCATAAACCGCCGATGATTCGTCTGAAAAATAAAGCCATCTCTGTGATGGTCACTGGGGTTCCGCAAGCTACTGGCAATTGGCAGGTAAAGACTGAAACGGATGACGAGTTAATCATGGATTTGCTAGATGATAACGATGTGGTCAGTGCGACAGTCACTATTAAAGCGCCTGTCATGCCTAAAGGGTAACTATTAAAAATCTCTACACCATAGCCAGTGCTGCAAACCTAATGCAGCACTGGCTTTTTTTATGGCTATCGCATTTTTTGCATTAGTTATCGACTTGATAATACGTTGTATCAATCATAATCGATACGTGCTGTATCAGTTATGATTGACAGTCTTTTCTTTTAGGCGCTATATTGGTTAGGAGGTAACTAGAAAGCTATAAATATAGCGATAAAGAGTATTCAAGGAAAAATATTTACCTTAGCAGCGCATTACATGCACATAGGGCAATAAAATAATAAAACTAACAGCAAAACGAAAGGATTCGTTATGACTCAGCACACCGATTTCGACAATATTCTCAATGAGAATACTCTTAATGACAGTATTCTAAGTAATGTTCCCAAAGTCAATATAGGCGCGCGCTCAGCGAATGCGCCACTCACCCAAAGCCATGATAAAGGACTTGATATGCCGCTGATTGAAGCGACCATCGGTGACTTTTTCGATGCTATTGTTAATAAATATCCTGAGCGTGAAGCCTTGGTTTCTCGCCATCAAAATATCCGCTGGACGTATCGCGAGCTACAGGAAAAAGTCAATCAACTGGCCAGTGCCATGATTGAGATGGGGCTTGAGATAGGGGATCGTATCGCTATCTGGTCGCATAACAATGCGGAATGGCTGCTGATGCAATTAGCGACAGCAAAAATCGGCGTCATCTTAGTCAATATCAATCCTGCCTATCGTACCTTTGAGCTGCAATATGCGCTGAATAAACTGGGCTGCTCGGCATTGGTATTGATGCGTCACTTTAAAACCAGTGATTATACGCAAATGATTCGTGAGCTATGTCCTGAAATTTATCATAAAAGCTATAATCAGCTTGATTTGGTCGAAATTCCTACCATTGAGCGCATTATTTGGATTGATGAACCAGAAAGCGATGAGGACTTTAATTTTATGCAGAAGTTCTCTACGTGGATGGCAGAGGGAGATGCAAACGACCCTCGCGTAGCGGAACGCCAAGCCTTGCTTAAGAACACTGATGCTATTAGTGTGCAGTTTACCAGTGGCACGACCGGCACACCGAAAGGCGCCACCTTAACGCATCGCAATATCCTAAATAACGGCTATTTTATGGGCGAAGGAATGAGGCTCACCGAAGAAGATAGGCTATGTATCCCATTGCCACTCTATCACTGTTTTGGCATGGTGGGCGGCAACTTAGCTATTTTGACCCACGGTGGTTGCGCGGTGTATCCCAATGATGGTTTTGATCCGTTGACAGTATTGCAAACGGTGGAAGAAGAAAAGTGTACTGCTCTGCTTGGGGTGCCAACGATGTTTATCGCGGAACTCGATCATCCAGAATTTGATAGCTTTGATTTATCTAGTCTGCGCACCGGTATTATGGGCGGCTCAAGCTGTCCTATTGAGGTCATGCGCCGTGTCATGGATAAGATGCACATGAGCGAGGTCACGATTGCTTATGGCATGACCGAGACCAGTCCAGCCTCTTGTCAGACCAGCTCGCAAACGCCCCTTGAAAAGAGAGTATCGACAGTAGGGATGGTGCTGCCAGCGCTTGAGGTCAAAATCGTCGATACCGAAACGGGTGATGTCGTCCCGATTGGAGAAACAGGCGAATTACTGACATACGGCTACGCGGTCATGAAAGGCTATTGGGGCAGCCGTTTTAAAACCCGAAAAGCCATTCAGGATGGTTGGATGCACACGGGTGATTTGGCAACGATGGACGAAGATGGCTATATCACTGTGGTTGGGCGTAGTAAAGATATGATCATTCGTGGTGGCGAAAATATCTATCCAGTAGAAGTCGAAAACTATCTTTATCGCCATCCAAAAATTCGTGATGTACAAATCGTTGGTGTTCCTGATAAAAAGTATGGTGAAGTATTGGCGGCATGGATTATTCCAAAAGAGCAAGGTAGCTTAAGCGAAGAAGAAGTGCGTCAATTTTGTCGTGATCACATTGCTCATTATAAAGTGCCGACCTACTTTCGTTTCGTTGATGAATACCCAATGACCGTCACTGGTAAAATTCAAAAATATAAAATTGTTGAGCAAATGATAGAGGAGTTGGGCTTGGAATGATTTGAAACTATTCATCACTGGAAAAGCCAGCTTTTTACTATTATGGTATAAAGTTGGCTTTTCTAACTTAGGTCGTATAAAAGACTCGTTGATTAGTCACCATTGAGGCATTACTCTTGTGTCGTTATTTTTAAATGATACATAATGTATTACTATTATTGACAGCCTTTCATTGATGGCGTTATAGTAGCTGCATGCTATGTAAGACCTGTTCAAGGAAGAACGCTATACCCACAGGCTATTAATAAGCACCGTATAAAGTAAAACGAAAGGACTCGTTATGACTAAAAATCCTGATTTTGATACCATTCTAAAAAATATTCCTAGCATCAATATGGGCGCGCGCTCAGCAAATGCGCCACTTACCCAAAGCTATGATAAAGGTCCTGATGTGCCGCTGATTGAAGCGACTATTGGTGATTTCTTTGATGCGATTGTCTCAAAATACCCAGAGCGCGAAGCACTGGTCGTGCGCCATCAAAATATCCGCTGGACGTATCGTGAGTTACAACAGCGTGTCAATCAGCTGGCTAGTAGTATGATTGAGATGGGACTTGAGATTGGTGATCGCATCGGTATCTGGTCGCACAACAATGCTGAATGGCTCTTGATGCAATTAGCGACCGCGAAAGTCGGCGTTATCCTCGTCAATATCAATCCTGCCTATCGTACCTTTGAGCTGCAATATGCGTTAAATAAACTCGGCTGCTCAGCACTCGTGCTCATGCGCCATTTCAAAAGCAGCGACTATGCAGGTCTCATCCGTGAGCTGTGTCCTGAGATTTACCATAAAGATTATACTCAGCTTGATTTGGTCGAGATTCCAACCATTGAACGCATTATTTGGATTGATGAGCCAGACTCTGATGAAGCGTTTGGTTTTATGCAGAAGTTCTCTGCTTGGATGGCGGAAGGCGATGCCAACGATCTACGGGTTGCCGAGCGTCAAGCCCAGCTTAAAAACACGGATGCTATTAACGTCCAATTTACCAGTGGCACGACAGGGACGCCAAAAGGCGCGACGTTAAGCCATCGCAATATCTTAAATAACGGCTACTTTATCGGTGAGGCCATGAATCTCACTGAGGAAGACAGACTGTGTATTCCAGTACCGCTATACCATTGCTTCGGTATGGTGCTCGGCAACTTTGCGATTCTGACGCATGGCGGTTGTATCGTCTATCCGAACGATGGCTTTGAGCCGTTATCAGTGCTGCAAGCCGTCGAAGAAGAAAAATGTACGGGTCTGCATGGCGTACCGACGATGTTTATCGCCGAGCTCGACCATCCTGAATTTGAAAATTTTGATTTATCGACCTTGCGTACTGGGATTATGGCCGGCTCTAGCTGTCCGATTGAAGTCATGCGCCGTGTCATTGATAAGATGCATATGAGTGAGGTTACCATTGCTTATGGCATGACTGAGACCAGTCCCGTTTCCTGCCAGACCAATGAGCATACGCCGCTTGAGAAGCAAGTATCGACCGTTGGTTTGGTACAACCTGCGCTTGAAGTTAAAGTCGTCGATACCGAAACGGGCGAGATTGTACCATTAGGTGAAACTGGCGAGCTCCTGACCCGTGGTTATTCAGTGATGAAAGGCTATTGGGGCAGCCGCTTTAAAACCCGCGAAGCCATCCAAGATGGCTGGATGCATACCGGCGATTTGGCGACCATGGACGAAGATGGCTATGTCAAAATCGTTGGTCGTAGTAAAGACATGGTCATTCGTGGCGGTGAAAATATTTATCCAGTTGAGATTGAAAACTATTTATATCGCCATCCAAAGATTCGTGATGTGCAAATCGTTGGCATCCCAGATGAGCGTTATGGTGAAGTACTGGCCGCATGGATTATTCCTAAAGAGCCTGACTGCCTGACTGAAGAAGAAGTGCGCCAGTTCTGTAGCGAGCATATCGCTCATTATAAAGTGCCGACCTACTATCGCTTTGTGACCGAATACCCGATGACTATCACTGGCAAAATTCAAAAGTATAAAATTATCGAACAAATGAAAGAAGAGCTGGGCTTATAGTAAGCTTGCTTGTCAGGTATGAAATAACCAGACCTGAAAATCACGGATTAATCATGTGAGTAACGCTTAAAATAAACAACAGTTAAAATAACTCGCATAACATAAAAAGCTACTCGCATTTACGTATAAAAGAAAAGGGATATCATGAGCGCTATCATAACCAGTAAACTGAGTCCAAACGCTGCTGAATTTCAGCAAAACAGTGCCGCCATGCAAGCGGTAGTCGATGACCTATATGTGCACTTGCGTAAAGTCGTTCAAGGCGGATCAGAGCGAGCGCGAGCTAAGCATCTAGCGCGTGGCAAGCTGCTGCCTCGTGAGCGTGTCGAGCGTTTGCTTGATGTGGGTACGCCATTTTTAGAAGTGGCTCCGATGGCGGCGCACGATATGTATGGCGAAGAGATTCCCGCTGCTGGCGTGATTGCTGGTATCGGTCGCATTAACGGCACTGAGTGTATGATTGTCTGTAATGATGCCACGGTAAAAGGCGGAACTTATTACCCAATGACGGTAAAAAAACACCTACGGGCGCAAGAGATTGCTCAAGAAAATAATTTGCCTTGTGTATATTTGGTGGATTCAGGCGGCGCAAACTTACCCAACCAAGATGACGTGTTCCCAGATAAAGAGCACTTTGGACGTATCTTTTTTAATCAGGCGAATATGAGCGCTGCAGGCATTCCACAGATTGCCGTAGTCATGGGTAGCTGTACGGCGGGCGGTGCATACGTACCAGCGATGAGTGATGAGTCTATTATTGTTAAAGACCAAGGCACTATCTTTTTAGGTGGTCCGCCACTCGTGAAAGCAGCAACGGGTGAAGAGGTCACCGCTGAAGACTTGGGCGGCGGCGATGTGCATACCCGTCTGTCAGGGGTGGTCGATCACTTGGCGCAGAACGACACTCACGCGTTGTCAATTGCGCGCAATATCGTCAGTCATCTAAACCGTCCTGCTAAGCAAATCCCAAATCAAATCAAACCACGTCCACCACGCTATGATGCCAAAGAGCTATACGGCGTCATTCCAACGGATAAGCGCAAACCCTTTGATATCAAAGAAATCATCGCTCGTATCGTTGATGACAGTGCCTTTGATGAGTTTAAAGCGCGCTTTGGTACCACGCTGGTTTGTGGGTTTGCGCATATTGAAGGTATGCCAGTCGGCATCATCGCCAACAACGGCATCTTGTTTAGTGAGTCGGCGCAAAAAGGCACGCACTTCATTGAGCTATGCTGTAAGCGTAAAATTCCATTGATATTCCTGCAAAACATCACCGGCTTTATGGTCGGGCGTAAATATGAAAACGAAGGGATTGCCCGTCATGGCGCCAAGATGGTGATGGCGGTGGCCAACGCCAAAGTGCCGAAATTTACCGTCATTGTCGGTGGTTCATTCGGTGCCGGTAACTACGGCATGTGTGGCCGTGCTTATAGTCCACGCTTCTTATGGATGTGGCCAAATGCCCGTATCTCTGTGATGGGCGGCGAGCAAGCAGCATCGGTATTGGCAACGGTCAAGCGTGATAATTTCGATCGTAAAGGCGAAGAATGGAGTGCGGAAGATGAGGCTGCTTTTAAAGCGCCTATTCTGGACATGTATGAGAAACAAGGTCACCCATACTATGCGACGGCACGTCTCTGGGATGACGGGGTGATTGACCCTGCCGATACTCGTAATGTATTAGCCTTAGGATTGAGCGCTGCCTATAACGCCCCGATTGAAGAGACGACTTATGGTGTCTTTAGAATGTAGACTGGTATTCTACTTTTGATGAGAGAATGCTTTAGTTTAAAATGAAAACTGGGTTACTAAGGTCAGACGCGATTGGTAAAAAATTTTCTTGCGTGCTGTGCCTACGCCGACAGAGGCTGCGAAAATTTCTACCAGTCACCCATTTCTTTTCGAAGATAGAATGACGGTGTTAGAAGTAAAAAAGAACATTACGCAAAATTATCCGTAAAAAAAGACATGCAAAAGTTACCACAAAACATTGAGATAACTCTATATGAATAATTATAAAAGCCTATTGGTCGATATTGAGCAGCACGTCGCTACGGTGACATTAAATCGCCCTGAGATACGTAATGCTTTTAATGACGAAATGATTGCCGAATTAACGGATGTATTTAACAAGCTTGGCACTGATGATAATGTCCGAGTCATTGTGCTAGCTGCTGCTGGTAAAGCTTTCTGTGCTGGTGCGGATCTTAATTGGATGTGCGCCATGGCGGATTATAGCTATGAAGAAAACCTAGCCGATGCTGATAAGCTTGCGCAAATGCTTAAGACCATTTATGAGTGTCCTAAGCCGACGGTTGCTGCTATTCAAGGCGATGTCTATGCAGGTGGCATGGGTTTGGTCGCTGTTTGTGATGTGGCTATCGCCGTCAAGATTGCGAACTTTTGCTTGAGTGAAGTCCGTTTGGGGTTAGCCCCTGCGACGATTAGTCCTTATGTTATTAGAGCGCTAGGTGCTAGAGCGTCGCAACGTTATTTCTTAAGCGCTGAGATTTTTAATGCCAAAAAAGCACTTAAACTTGGCTTTATTCATGAGCGCGTCAGTGAAGAGTCTCTTGATGATGCCGTTGCTGCATTCTGCGCTAAAATGGTCAAAAACAGCCCTGATGCGGTTAAGACCTGTAAACAATTATTACATGAAATAGCGGGCGCACCCATTACCGATGATTTGATTGCCGCTACGGTAAAAGGCATCGCTGATATTCGTTCATCAGAGCAAGGTAAGGAAGGAGTGCAAGCTTTTTTACAGAAGCGCAAGCCTGATTGGCTGGCAGCAAATTAATAGTAGAAAAGAGACTTTTGTTAAATTGATGATAAATGAACAATCAATGCCATTTTCTTAAAAACAGTCACACGTCAACATCAACCTAGATTTTATTATTTATCATTATTTATTAATGTCACAAACGAATGTTAAAAACGATAAAAACGACAAGACACAGGGATAGTTATGTTTTCTAAAATTCTAATCGCCAACCGTGGTGAAATTGCCTGCCGTGTTGCAGCAACTGCCAAGCGTCTGGGTGTAAACACCGTCGCTGTTTATTCTGATGCTGACCGTGAAGCTAAGCATGTCGCTGTCTGTGATGAAGCCGTTTATTTGGGCGGATCGTCTCCCAAAGACAGCTATCTTAAAGGCGATGCTATCATTGCGATTGCTAAAGAGACAGGTGCAGAAGCGATTCACCCAGGTTATGGGTTTTTAAGTGAAAATGCGGATTTTGCGCAAGCCTGTCAGGATGCAGGTTTGGTCTTTATCGGACCATCAGCTGATGCGATTCGCGCAATGGGCGGTAAATCTGAGTCCAAGCGTTTGATGGAAGCGGCTGGCGTGCCACTGATACCGGGTTATCATGGTGACAATCAAGATGCCCAGTTTTTAAAGCAGCAAGCAGACAGCATTGGCTATCCAGTACTGATTAAAGCCAGTGCCGGCGGTGGCGGTAAAGGCATGCGTATCGTTGAGCAGAGCAGCGATTTTATTGACTTACTAGACTCCTGTCGCCGCGAAGCGATTACCAGTTTTGGCAATGACCAAGTATTGATTGAAAAGTACGCCCTAAAACCACGCCATATCGAAATTCAAGTATTTGGTGATACGCATGGCAATTATGTGCATCTGTTTGAGCGTGATTGCTCGGTACAACGCCGCCATCAAAAGGTATTAGAGGAAGCGCCAGCTCCAGGTGTTGACGCTACCATGCGTGAAGCGATGGGAACAGCGGCAATTGAAGCGGCGCGTGCGGTCAATTATTTTGGTGCGGGTACCGTTGAGTTTATCGTTGAACAGCGCGAAGGCTCTATGAACTTTTATTTCATGGAGATGAATACCCGTTTGCAAGTTGAGCATCCAGTCAGTGAAGCCATTACTGGTGTCGATTTGGTCGAGTGGCAACTCTTGGTCGCCGCGGGTCAGCCATTACCTAAGCAGCAAGATGAGCTGGCGATTAATGGTCATGCGATTGAAGCGCGTATCTGTGCAGAAAACCCTGACAATGGCTTTTTGCCAGCGACAGGTACTTTATTTACCTATCAAAAACCTGAGCACAGCACCTTTAACATTACCGATGTACGTATCGATGATGGGGTACGCGGGGGTGATGTCATTAGCCCGTTCTACGACTCCATGATTGCTAAGCTTATCGTTCATGCGCCCACTCGTGAGCAAGCATTGGCAAAGCTTGATCGAGCACTGGGACAAACACGCATCGTTGGCTTGCCGACTAACGTGGCATTTTTGCGCTACATTCTCAATACTGAGTCGTTTAGTAAGGCTAATCTCGATACCGCATTGATAGAGCGTGAGGCGGACGAGCTGTTTAATCAGCATCCGATTCAGTTATCGACGCTTGCTGTTACTGCTATCGCGCAGCAGCTTGCCAGTGAAGGGATTGCACAAGACGCAGATGCAGATCCGTTTAGTAAGCCTACTGGTTTCCGTGCTTATAACGCTTATGCAAGATCTTTTAGCTTGGTTTATGATGAGCAAGCTTATAGCGCCCGTATTAGCAATTGGCACAACGCACATTATTCTGACAGTAAAAAGGGTGCTGAAAATACCAGCAGCTTTACGTTGATCATTGAAAAAGAGATCGCGAGTAACGACACTCAAGATAATGTCAATGTAGCCGCTCAGACAGAGAGTGTTTATGAAAGTGAAGTCAGCTACGCCAGCAGTGACGCACACAATCATACTTTATGGCTAGAAGGCGCACGTATTAACGCCCAGAGCTGGGTACATAATGAGACCGTTTATGTGTTCACAGATAGCGGTCGGGACGAGATTACGCTAATTGATATTATGGCACATGTGGGCGAAGAGTCTGCAGCGGTCGGTAGTTTGAAGTCACCAATGCCAGGGCAGGTCGTTGCCTTCAAAGTGGCTGTCGGCGATAGCGTGAAGAAAGGCGAGCCACTCGCCGTTATCGAAGCGATGAAAATTGAACATACCATTACCGCACCAACTGACGGCGTGGTGGCAGAATTGTTATTTGCGGCGGGTGACTCGGTTGCAGATGGTGATGAGCTGCTGCGTATTGACACGGAAGCTAGCGAAGCTTAAGAGCCGAAGTATAAGAACAATGAAAGGATAATAACCATGAGCCATCCGTATCCAGAGCACGTCACCATCGTGGATGTTAGCCCACGTGATGGCTTACAAAACGAGTCCATGACGGTGCCAACTGCGGTTAAGCAAACGCTTATCAACGATTTAATCGCAGCAGGCGTCAAAAAGCTCGAGGCGACCAGCTTTGTCTCGCCAAAGTGGGTGCCGCAAATGGGTGACAACAGTGAGCTGATGACCGTGCTTGCAGATAATAGGCGTGATGACGTTATTTATTCGGTACTCGTGCCCAATATGCGCGGTTTTGAAAATGCTATTGTGCATCGTCCTGATGAAATAGTAATTTTTGGCTCAGCCAGTGAAACCTTTAGTCAAAAAAACATCAATTGCAGTATTGATGAAAGTATTGAACGTTTTGCACCCGTTGCCGCTGCTGCAAAAGAGCAGGGCATCAAAGTGCGCGGCGTCATCTCTTGTACGGTCGGCTGTCCTTACGAGGGCGAGATTGATCCTAGCCAAGTGGCTTATGTGACTAAGCGCTTGGTTGAGATTGGTTCAGAACAGATTGGTATTGCTGATACCATTGGTGTTGGTACTCCGCTGAAAGTACAGCGCGCGCTACAAGCCGCATTAGAATATGCCGACATCGCTATGCTATCAGGACATTTCCATGATACTTATGGTCAAGCCGTCAGTAATACTTTAGCCGCTTTACAAATGGGCGTCAGCGAATTTGATACCTCAGTGGCTGGACTTGGCGGCTGCCCTTATGCCAAAGGCGCAACGGGTAATGTCGCAACTGAAGACATAGTTTATATGCTGCATGGTATGGGTATCAGCACTGGCATTGACTTGGATAAATTAGTCGTCGCTGGCGAGCGTATCAGTGATTTTTTAGGTCGTCGTAATGGGTCAAGCGTGGCGCGTGCGTTGATTAATAAGCGTCAGTCCTAATTAAATGCGCTGAAAATATAATGGCTTTAAAGATAAATTAACATTTAATATTTAAAACATCAAAATACAAGGAATGGTTATGAGTTTACCTGGATTGAACTTTCAGCTTGGCGAAGATATCGATGCTTTACGTGATGTGGTGCAGCAGTTTGCGGCGAAAGAAATTGCCCCGCGTGCCGCTGAGATTGATAGCAGCGATGAGTTCCCAATGGATTTATGGCAAAAAATGGGCGACCTAGGTTTGCATGGTATCACTGTTCCTGAAGAGTACGGCGGCTCTAACATGGGTTACGTTGCTCATATGGTCGCGATGGAAGAGATTAGCCGTGCTTCTGCCTCTGTAGCGCTGAGCTATGGTGCGCACTCAAACCTATGTATCAACCAAATCAAACGTAATGGCTCAGAGGAACAAAAGCAAAAGTATCTGCCTAAGCTCATCAGTGGTGAATTCATCGGTGCGCTAGCGATGAGTGAAACCGGTGCTGGCTCAGATGTGGTTAGTATGAAGCTAAAAGCCGAAGAAAAAGACGGTAGCTACATTCTAAACGGTAGCAAAATGTGGATTACCAATGGTCCTGATGCTAATGTAATGGTGGTTTATGCTAAGACCAATCCAGAAATGGGTGCGAAAGGCATGACGGCATTTATCGTTGAAAAAGGCATGGAAGGCTTTGGTACAGCGCAAAAGCTCGATAAGCTCGGCATGCGCGGTAGTCATACCGGTGAGATGACTTTTAATAATGTTGAAGTCCCTAAAGAGAATATCTTAGGCGGTCTCAACGAAGGCGTTAAAGTACTGATGAGTGGGCTTGATTACGAGCGCGCGGTATTGGCTGCCGGTCCTATCGGTATCATGCAAGCGGTGATGGATAACGTTGTTCCGTACATACATGATCGTAAGCAGTTTGGTCAAGCGATTGGTGAGTTCCAACTCATTCAAGGTAAAGTCGCGGACATGTATACCATCTTGCAAGCGGGACGTAGCTTCTTATACACCGTTGGTAAAAATCTCGATATGCTAGATCAGCGCGGTGCAGGTCATAGTCGAGAAGTGCGTAAAGATTGCGCCAGTGTGATTTTATGGTGTGCCGAAAAAGCCACTTGGATGGCAGGCGAGGGCATTCAAATTTTCGGCGGTAATGGCTATACCAATGAGTATCCTCTAGGTCGTTTCTGGCGTGATGCTAAGCTCTATGAGATCGGTGCAGGTACCAGTGAGATTCGCCGTATGTTGGTTGGTCGTGAGCTGTTTAACGAGACTAAATAAAACTTATCGAGGGTTCGTTAGATATTAATTTCAGAATAAAATCGATACATTAATATCCTCGTGCTAATGGGCTAAATTTTTCTTACTTGCTGTTCGCAGGCGTGACAGAGGCTGCGAAAAACTCATCACATTAGCAATCTGTATGGGTTTGAAGTCGAACAGGCTATAACAAAAAAGCAGTACGCTTAAAACGTACTGCTTTTTTTATTTCTAGCTTATAAAATTTTTTCAGTCGTCATGCCTGTTTACTATGATCAAAATAACGTGCCAAACCATTTAATAATAAATCATCGCGCAGGCGCACTGAACGATTAATATGTTGCGCAATGATATGAGCATCACCACCCGTCATGATGAGCTCAAAGTTTGGATGCCGGTTACTGATTTCATTGATGGCACCAACGATAGATAATAATATCCCGCGATGGACCGCATCTTGCGTGGTAACTCCCTGACTGACGCTATCAAACGTACCGTTAGAGATGGTGATTTGCTTGGTACCAGAGAATAGGGATTCACGTTGCAGATAGATGCTTGGGAAAATATAACCGCCTAAATGCTCAGCGTGATCAATCAAATCAATCGTTACAGCTGTACCGCAGCCAATCACGCATTGACGCTTTTTCTTATCAACTGCGCCTAGCATTTGTAGCCAACGATCACAGCCGAGCTGTTCGTCGTTGTAGGCGCTACGCATCAATGGATGTTCAGCATCAACATGGACAAACTCAAACGGAATATCTAGACGACTCAAGGTCTCTGATACTTTTACGTTGAGCTCGTCACCTAGTACAGACGATATACCGATAAAGTCAGGCGCATAACGCTCAAAGCGATCAGTTAGACCCATGAGTAATTCGGCAGGCGCTTGCAAATGCTGCTTGGCATCGTGCGCGACTATCTGGCCGATATCATCAGTGAGCCAGTATTTTAGACGGGTATTGCCAAGATCTAACCAGAGCATAAAAATCCCTTTATATGGTGCTCGTTAAGTATGTGTTCTACGCCTCACGAATCACATCAATACGACCGGTAAAAAGCGCAGAAATCTTACCGTTATCTTCACGCAATTGCAAACAGCCGTTTGTATCAATACTGCAGGCGTCACCAGTGATTACATGCGAATTATCATCATGGTCTTGGGTGACACGTAATCGCAGACCTGCCAGTGCATCCATCGTTGCAAACTCTTGCAAAAAGCCATCCAGATAGTAGGTATGCCCAGTGGGTCTTTCTATATCAAAATGCTCAAAGCGCGTCATAGCCGCCAATAACGCTTCACTAATTTGTTGATAAAACGTTTGTAAGGTTGGTAGAGTGTTCGCGTTATCTGACGCTAGCATTCCATAAATATCTTGTAAGCTAATGGCTTGATAGCTCATGCCTTCGCAAGTCTGCGTGGTTAGTTTTGGCGCAGCTTGTACATTAAGTCCAACGCCCATGACCACGCCAACCAATTTTCCTGCCTTCCACACAGGTTCAATTAAAATACCAGCAAGCTTATTAAATTGAATAATTTGTGTGTCTGGTTCAGCTTTATCTGCTTCAGGTAAATTTTGATAAAAGCCCAAGTCATTGGCCCATTTTACGCCAATAGGGACTAAACCTTGCGCGCGTAATTGCTCATTCAGCATTTGGATAACGGGCATTTTTGCCAACTCAACGCCGATAATCAGCGATAGTAAACCGCTAATCGGCATGTGTACTGGATGGTATAACGACAAGTAGACATTGCCGCGCGGTGATTGCCATGAACGACCGCGCTGTCCACGTCCTGCGCTTTGGGTCTCAGCCGTTAATAAATGCAACTCAGTAGCGTCAAGCGTAGCATCTTGCACAGCGTCTATCAGCTCACTATTGGTAGAGGCGCTGCTGGTCACATGACGATGGGTAAGCTCAGGTAAATGGACAGAGTAATTGGCTGGTGACGGCATAGATATAGATAACGGCATAAATTTAGTCGCTGTAGTTCATATAAGGTTTAATCGAGTCTTTAAGATAGCATTTGATATACTAAGGCAATTTTAAGAATGACAGCCATCGGCAGAATTGTCACGACTTAGATGCTAATGACGCGCAGGCGCTGGTTATTATCATCTAAAAATAACCATAATAAAAGGTAGAGCTATGTTATATGTGTGGTTTGTCATTGCAGGGGCGTTTGCTGGGGTCAGTGCAGGTTTGTTTGGCGTCGGTGGCGGCATGATTATCGTGCCAGCATTGGTATGGATTTTTACTGCGTATCATTTTCCTCCTGAAGTGGTGACCCATTTGGCAGTTGGTACCTCACTTGCGACCATTGTAGTGACTTCTATTAGCTCACTCACGGCGCATAATAAGCGCGGCGGTGTACGCTGGGAAGTATGGCGAAAAATGGCGTTGGGCTTGGTCATCGGTAGCCTCGTTGGCGCGGGTGTTGCTGACATGATTGACGGTAAGGTATTGCAAGCCATCATCGGTGTCGGGGCGTTATTGGTTGCTTTAAAGATGTTGTTCTTTTCTAACAAAGAGCAGCTAGGTAAGCCGTTACCGTCCGCTGGTGTGCAGTTTGGTGCGGGTACAGGGATTGGGATGGCGTCGTCTATCTTCGGAATTGGCGGTGGTAGCTTGACCGTACCATTTTTAAATTGGGCTGGACTACCGATGAAGCAAGCAGTCGGCACTTCAGCTGCTTGTGGCCTGCCGATTGCATTGGCTGGCGCAGCAGGATTTGCATGGTTCGGTCAAGATATGGTCAACCTGCCTGAAGGTACAATAGGCTTTGTACATATTAGTGGGTTTTTATGTATTTCCGTTGTCAGCTTCGCTATGGCAAAAGTCGGTGCCAAGCTTGCCCATGTATTACCTGCGCTAACACTTAAGCGTGCTTTTGGGGTGTTGTTATTATTTGTAGGTGGGCAGTTATTGTTAAGTGGGATTGGGGTGATTTAAGTTATTTCTTATCAATCGCATCCAGCCCCAGACGCATCCACTTTCTTGCTAACTCACTATGGTCGCTGAGCATACTCCAAAGCGCATCTTCACTAAAGATTGAGTACTCTTTACCTGAGTGTTCAATTGGCAGATCCGCTTCACGATCTGTCATCCATTGCGGATTTAGATAGTAGTCTTTTAATTCGTTTTGCAATGCTTCAGCTTTTAAGAACTGCTGTTGCGCCTCAAGCTGTTTACGATGTAGCTCACACCATTCTTCATATTTTTGTTGTAGTTCTTGCGGGTTATATTCTGCCATTTTAATTCTCTTTTTTAGTGATTAATAATTTAGCTTTTGAGCAGTATCATATAATGAATTGAAATAAAACTAGTATATAGATTTGAATGTGCTACTGGTATAAATTTTCCTTGCTTGCTGTGCGACTTCGTCAATCCAGAGGCTACACAAAATTCATCCCAGTAGCACTATATACTTTTTAAAGTGAACATATTATAGCATTCCTCACAAACTCTAAAAACTCGTCACAATTTCAGGTAGAATAGCCGCCTGTTTTCGCTAAGTTTATTGATTATTGATGCGCCTAAAATCTCTAAAGCTGGCAGGTTTTAAATCCTTTGCCAATCCAACGACTTTTACCTTCCGTCATGGTATCACTGCCATTGTCGGGCCGAACGGCTGTGGCAAATCCAACGTGATTGATGCCATTCGCTGGGTGCTGGGTGAGACCTCTGCCAAGCAGTTACGTGGCGGAGCTATGAGTGATGTCATCTTTGCCGGCACGCAAGACAAATCCGCCAAAAGTGTTGCCAGTGTCGAGCTTACTTTTGAGCATACGCAAGATGAACAGACGGGTATTCGCCATGAATTCAATCTCTATCAAGAGCTGTCAGTACGCCGACAGGTAAATAAGGAAGGACGCTCAGACTACTTTATCAATGGCACGCGCTGCCGTCGCCGTGATGTAGTTGATGTGTTCTTGGGAACTGGGCTTGGCGCGCGCAGTTATGCGGTTATCGAACAAGGTATGATTGGGCGAATTGTTGAATCTAGCCCCATGCAGCTGCGAGAGTTTATCGAAGAGGCGGCAGGGGTTTCGCGTTATCAAGCGCGCCGCGAAGAAACGCAAAAAAAGCTAGAGAAAACTAAAGATAATTTAGCACGTCTGCATGATATGCAAAGCGAGCTGATTAGCCAGCAAAAACGGTTATCTAAGCAAGCAGAAAGCGCTCAGCGTTACGAAGAGCTAGCGTTAACACTTGCTGATATCAAGCAGCAACTTGCCATTCAGCAACTGTATCAAGCTAAGCATAACCAGCAGCAGCAAAAAATCGCCCATGAACGTAGCGCTAATGAGGTCGCCACACTACAAGCCAGCTATGAGACTCTAAAAGCCAAACAAGATAAGCTTGCTGCCCATATCAATCAAGAGCAGTGGCTAAAAGATGATGCTCAAAGTGCACATTATCAGCAGCAGCTAAGCTATCAACAAGCTGAGCACCAGCTCAGTGATGCAACGTCGCAGCTCGCCGTCATTGAGCAGCAGCTAGTTAGTTTAGAGCAGCAGCGTGAGCAAGCAGTCGATGAAATTGAGCGCTTAAAAACCGAGCAGGCTGAGCAGCATAATGTGCTAGAAGGCTTGCGCCCACAGCTTAGCGAGTTAACCAATAAACGCGATTCGCATAAACGCAACGAGCAACCATTACAGCGCGCCTACCATGATGCGCAAAATAATCTGTCACGCCTGCAAGATAATGCGCGTGCACTTGAGCAGCAGCAAGCGATTAATAGCCAAGCGCAAAAACGGCATCAGCAAAACTATGATAAATGGCAGCGTCGCCAGCAAAACTGGCAGAGTCTATGGCAGCAACTACAACAGTCACTAGCACCAGCTGCCAATACTGACAGGGCTGATGGTAATGGACAAGAGCAGGCTGATGCGAACAATTTGCAGCGCACATTAGAGACGCAAGTGACTGAGCTAAATAAACAGTTGCAGCAGATTGAGCGTCAACAAGATAGCGTTGATGAACGACTGTCTAAACTACAACCGCAAGCCCATGATTTACAACAACGCTTGAACATGCAGCAACGCGAGTTGAGCGAGGATGAAAAACGTCACGCAGTTTTAGCAGGTGAGTACGATACTCTACATCAGATATTACATCCTAAACCCATGCCAAAGTCGCAACAGTCTGCTAATGTAAAAACTGATTTAGAAAATGAAATAGCCAACGACTATAATGACTTAGCTATCACCACCTTACGTGAGCAGATTGAGTTAAGCGCGAAAGGTCAGCAGCACGCAGAGTTACTCGATAGCGTAATGGCGTTATGGCTCGATAGTCATGTGCTGGTTTCTAACCAAACTAGCAGTGAAAAGATTAATGATGACTCTCAAACAGCCGATAGCTTATGGCAAGCGCTTGAGCATGACTTAACGCATTTGTTTACTTATCAGACTGCACAAAATGAGCGTAGTAATAGAGAAGAGAGTTCTTCAATAGAAACAGGCCATAGCCTGTGGCTATCTGCTAAGCAAAGTGAGGTTAAAGATAATTTATTTGTTAGCGAATTGCCTGACAGTTTGACTGATACAGTACTGTCTTTATCAGAGCTGATTACTGCACCTAACTTAGCGCTTTGGCAGCAATGTTATTTATATGTCGCACAATCTGACGCTACTAATAAGCAGACACTTGAAGCGCTCGCTGATATTCTGAAAATATTACCATCATCAGCAATTCTGCTAACCTCGGACGGCTGGATTATCAGTTGTCAGGGTACGATTAATCTCAGTAAGTTTATTGGTGCGCAAGATGGTCAAAACGATAGCAATAGTCAATTCTTAAGCCAGCGTTTACAGCAGCGCAGCCGTCTACAAGCGTTAGAAGATTTGCTTGATGAGTTTGAAACCAAAATACAAGAGCAGCAAAAGACTATCGCTAATAACCAGCGTAACTACGATGCGTTAACGATCAGCTTAGAAGAAACTCGCGCTCAAGCGGAGCAATTAACCCGCGATAAGCATCAATACCAGCAGCAGCTTACCACTCAGCGCGCCAACGCTGAACGTCTACAAGCAGACAGCCAGCGTCTAAATGCTGACAAAGAAGCCCTTGAGCAAGAGCAACAAGAGCTTGAGCAAGAGTTGCAAGCCCTCAATCATGAGCAACAGCGTATTCAAAGTGAGATAGCGGCGCTGACTCCACAAATAGCGGATGCTCGGACATTGAGTCAGCAGTTGCAGTCCGAACGTAGTGAGCTTACCCGCACACGTCAGGCAGATGATGACGCTTGGCAAGCATTGCAACTTGGTATTCAACAAAGCGAGATGCGTTTAGAGCATAGCGTTAGTAGTCTTGCCCGTGCGAGTGAGCAACATGGTAAGTCACTACAAAACGAGCGAAGTCTAAAGGTGCGTCATGAGCAGCAGCAAAACAAACTGCCAGCACTGCAAGCAGCATTGCACACAGCGCAGACAGCACGCGATGAACAGCAGACAGTATTGGCAGAACGTGAGACGACATTAACGGCTCTCAAAGAGGAATATAGTCAGCAGCAGATAGAGGTAGATACGCTACAACAGTCATTGCAGACTCAGCAAAGCAAGCTTGCACATCACGCTACCGAGCTGGCATTAAGCGCGGCACGTCTAGAAGATGCCAGTACTCATACGCAAGAGGCTTTAGAAGCTTACTATGGCATTAGGCATAGATATAAAACTGATAAAGAGTTACCACAGCAACCGATTAGTGTCTCAAATTTATTAGCGGACTTTATCGCCCATGATCGCCGTGTACGCCCAGAAAAAATAGCTGAGCTTGAGAGTGAGCATGCTAAGCTTGACCAGCAGTTAAGTAAAATTGGCGCGGTCAATCTTGCCGCGGTGGCAGAACTGGCTGAGGTCAATGAGCGTTTAGAACCGCTGGCGCAGCAGACAGAAGATATTGCTGCCAGTATGGAGACGTTAACGGAGGCGATTGCCTCGATTGATGAGACTACCAAAACGCTATTTATGCAGACGCTTGAGGCGGTCAATAGCGAGCTTGCCAATTTATTTGCCAAAGTCTTTGGTGGCGGGCAAGCAAGCTTAACCCTCAATACTGACGATATGCCTGCTAATGCGCCAAAATCAGAACAGTGGCGGGCAGGGCTGACTTTAATGGCACAACCAAAGGGCAAACGTAATAGTCGCCTTGCTGTACTTTCCGGTGGTGAGAAAACCTTGACCGCGCTAAGTTTAATTTTTGCGATATTTAAGCAGCATCCTGCACCGTTTTGTGTGCTTGATGAAGTCGATGCGCCGCTTGATGATGCCAACGTTGCTCGCTTTACCAGTTTGATTCATGAGTTAGCAGACGACTTGCAGTTTATTTTTATCAGCCATAATAAGCTGACGATGCAGATTGCCGATGAGCTTAAGGGTATTACGATGCCGAACGCAGGCATTTCTACTTTGGTCAGTGTCTCACTCGATGAGGCGGCAAGCTATATTGATAGTTAACAAAAGTGATTGAGATTATGGCATGTAAATAACGAACAATGATAGCGAATGATGATGTTAACGTTGATATAACAACATTTATGCTGATAACTGCGATAATAAATAGCACACTATAAACGGCTACTATATGGTGACGATAACCGTTAGCCATGCTAGACTATTGCCATTTGTAGCCTCTTATGTATTCCCTTTTGTCATATATTAGGATGTATTTCTCATGACCGCTATTCAGTTTGTATTGATTGCCATTGCTGCATTTATTGTGCTTGCAGGCCTGTTTATGGTCATTCGTAGCTTTAAGCGTCGCAACACTGCTGAGACTGCTGCGGTCAATTATGATAAGAACGGTATTCCAATCATACCGCGCCACGAGCGAAATATCGTTGATCAGCCAGACTTGGACGATACGGTCGCAGGCGAAACGAGCATTGCTCCCGATCGCAGCTATTTGGATGCTGTCGTTGAAGAAGAGCCATTAACTCAAACGCATACCAATGTTAATACACAGCTCAGCGCTGGGCAGGACAACATCAGTCACGATGATAATGACATGATGGATGATACAGATTATGCACGTTGGCAAGATGAGCAATTGCGTAGTGATAACGCTGAGTTTGTCGAAACTGCTGGGCAACTGAATATCGAGCAAGAGCCTGATGCGTTCTCTACTCTGGTATCAGCGACTGACAATTTGATGCCGTCGATTGATATGGCAGAAGAGCCAAGCTTTAATGACAATAGCCCGATTCTTGATCAGCATCTGTCAGAGCCAGTCGATGAAGCGCAAAACGGTCCACTCATCAACGCCAAAGACAACATCAATATCACTATTTTGCCACACCAATATCGTGATCGCCCAACTGCCATTATTCGCGGTCGTGACTTGTTGGCATTGATTGATAAGTACGGTTTGCGTTATGGCGCGATGAATATGTTCCATCGTTATGAGCAAAAAGACGGCACCGGTATGCTGTGGTTTAGCATGATGGGTATCACTGACAGTGGTATCGCACCTTTTGATCCGCACAGTGTAGCGACCAATACTTATAACGGGCTGGTGGTGTTCTTATCTTTGCCGCATCCGCAAGCATTGCGCAGTTTCGACAGCATGATGAGTATTGCTTATATGATGGCAAGTGATTTAGATGCCATTATGCTTGATGAAGAAAACGAACCAATCACCCCTGAATACAAGCAGCAGCTGCGCAACCAAGTGCGTGACTATGAAGGGTAAAAGCTATAAAAGCTAAGCGCTATGAAGGGTAAGTTCTATAAAGGTTAGGTTAGAGTTTTGAATAATAGCTGATTAATATCAACCGTAGTGCAACCATTAAAAGTAGTAAAAAAGGCAAATAGCGATTGACGTTATTTGCCTTTTTTGGTTTTCTATTTTCGTTGTTCATCGTCTTGATTTCCATAAAAGGATATCCGAGCCTCCTACAAACTTGTTATTATATCGGCATCTTGAATCGCAAAAAAAAGACGCCGACTATGACTGACTCTCGCTTATCAAATAATTCTAAAAATGCTTCTACTCAATTAAAAAGCGCTCAATCAACGACTGACGATACGCCTTATACAACTGACAACAATACAGAGATTGTCACCCAGATGCGCTCGCTTATTGATGCCATCAAGAAACACAATTACGCCTATTATGTGCTTGACAATCCTGTCTTAGAAGACAGCGAATACGATCAATTGCGTCGCGCTTTGCTTGAGCTTGAAGAAGAATATCCAGATTTGGTCCAGCCGGACAGCCCTATCAATCAAGTCGGTGATATGCCGTTATCTGCTTTTACCCAAGTCATGCACGATGTGCCGATGCTATCGCTCGGTAACGTCTTTGACTATGATGAATTACATGGCTTTATGCGCCGTGTCAATGACCGTCTTAACGATGCACAAAAAACCCCCGAATACGAGATGGAGTTAAAGCTTGATGGTCTTGCGGTCTCAATAAAATATGCGTATGGCAAATTTGTCCAAGCAGTGACGCGCGGTGATGGGCAAACAGGGGAGGACATCACCCAAAACGCCAAAACCATTCGCAATCTGCCACTGTGGCTTGCAGCAGCTGCTGATATCGAGTTGCTAGAGGTACGTGGTGAGGTGTTAATGCCCAAGGCAGGCTTTGAGCGTCTCAATCGTCTAGCAGAAGAGAAAGAAGAAAAGACCTTTGCCAATCCCCGTAATGCTGCTGCGGGGAGCTTACGTCAGCTTGATCCAAATATTGCCGCCAGTCGTCCACTTGCCTTCTATTGTTATTCAGTCAATCAAGGTCTACCTGAAAATATAAATACTCAATCAGCCGCGCTAGCATGGTTAAAAGACATTGGTTTTACGGTCAGCGCGGTCGAGGTCGTGCAAAATCCACGCGAGGCACAAGCCTATTATGAGTCAGTGATTGAAACGCGTGATGAGCTACCGTTTGAAATTGACGGTATGGTGATTAAGGTTAATAGCTTAGCATTGCAACAGCAGCTTGGGTTTTTATCTCGTGAGCCGCGCTGGGCAACCGCTTATAAGTTTCCTGCTGAAACGGTCATGACACGTCTAAACGATATCGAGTGGCAAGTTGGACGTACCGGACAAATCACCCCAGTCGGTAAGCTTGAGCCTGTAAAAGTCGGCGGCGTCACCGTCAGCAATGTCACCTTGCATAATTTTGGTGAGATTCAGCGCTTAGACGTGCGCGCAGGCGATATGGTCAGCGTCCATCGTGCTGGCGATGTCATCCCCAAAGTTACGCGCGTCTGGCATGATCAGCGTCCAGAAGACTCAGAGCCCGTTAAGCTACCGTCCACTTGTCCAGTATGCGACTCGCCTGTTGTGCTGCCCGAAGACGAAGCCTTGGCGCGTTGTACGGGAGGGTTGTTTTGTCCCGCGCAGCAGCAAGAAGCGCTCATTCACTTTGTCTCACGTCGGGCGATGGATATCGATGGCTTAGGCGAACGTTGGCTCATCAGTTTCTTTGAGCATGGACTCATCAAAACCGTCGCTGATATCTATCAATTGCACAATCATCAAGATCAGATGATTACTTTTGAGAAGTTGGGCGAAAAATCGGTACAAAACATCATCAGCGCTATTGAAGCCAGTAAAAAGACCACCCTAGCCAGATTTATTTATGCGCTGGGCATTCGCGGCGTGGGTGAGACCACCGCGCAGAATTTGGCGCAGCAGTTTGGCGACCTTGATAGCCTGATGGCAGCAGATATCGAAAAACTACTGCAAACACCAGATGTGGGCGCTATCACCGCTGAGCTGGCACATGAGTTTTTCCGCGCACCGCACAATATCGAAGTCATCACTGCATTGCGAGAAGCTGGTGTGCATTGGGATAAAGTTGAGCAAACCGCATCAGCTGACCAGCCGCTAGATGGGCAAACATGGGTCATCACTGGCGCGCTCGATAGCATGGCGCGCGATGAAGCCAAAGCTAAGCTGCAAGCGCTGGGTGCTAAAGTCTCAGGCAGCATTTCTGCAAAAACCACTGCCTTACTTGCAGGCGATAAGGCAGGCTCTAAGCTAACCAAAGCTGAAAAGCTTGGCGTTAAGATAGTGGGTGAGGAAGCGTTTTTGGCATTGCTTAGTGAGTAATAGTTAAAAAATCGGAAGACAAAAGCAAAAAAACATGGCCTCAGTATGGAATCCTTTTATGGGGGAGAAATATGCGGGTCATGGGTAGTCTTTCTTTAATGATTTACTCAGCGCTCGTCCCTCGCGCACAGTTCTCCGGCTGCTTTTGAGCCTCGTATCGACATTGTTTTATACACTCGCGCAATATTAAAATCTTGCACTTATTTGAGTAAGGTGCGCCTAGCTTATCATTTAAGAATTAAATTTTGAGATTTGAATTATTATAAAAAATACCTGAACGTGGAATCAATTGCATAGATAAGTGTTTTAATTTGTCTTTCATGCTTACGTATCAGTACGCGGGGCGCATCCTACAACTACTCTTCAAGAAGCATCTAGCATTCTACTCCGCCACCTTTCCATGCGCCTTTACCTCACTCTTCTTACCATCTGGCTGAATCACGATAGGTAACACCAACCCTTTAGCAAAGTCATCAGACAGCACGTAGTCATAGCGACTGGCAGTGACATCGGGCGTAGTATGAATGATAAGTGTCATATCTTTATCATCAGTCAACTCATGCGACACATAGGTCTCACTCAATTGATCTAATGCTTTTGACAGCGCTTCGTTACTGGCCATACTCACCGTCAGGTTATGCTGAGCCGTGGCACTATCCACCTCGAAATACTCTGCATAATCACGCACATTTTGGCTATCGAGTGCAAATGGATACTGATAATTGGCGCGGTCAGCAGGCTTTTCGCCACTCGCGACCAACGACCAGTCGACGTTATGTGCCGCTGGTGTAGAGGTTTCTATTGTCGTGATATCTTGCTTAGAGGCTGATTCAGAGCTTTGCTCGGCAGTTTCAGTATTGCTGTCGCAGCCAGTTAACGCCCACATACTGGCAGCAGTGATTATCAATATACTCATTAAGAGCTTAACCATCGACGTGTCCTCTTTATTATTGGTCATAAATTTTATATAAGCGCTATTTTGACAGCTTTTGTTATGCTTCTCTAGCATAATGCAGCAAACGTGTGATTGTTATAGAAATAAGGGCGCGCCCTAATATGTATTAAAAATACCCATAAAAAAACAGCCATCTTTCGATGACTGCTCTCGGTTCGCTATTTCTTATTTTGCTTTTATGTCGTTTGAATGCGTAAGGTTAATGACGCAACAACCTCAATCATTATCTACCGATCTGGCAATTTACTTGGTATTCTTTACCGTTTGCCCATTTCGTCGCAAAGATACCTTTGTCACCTTTCATATGCCATGCGTAAACCACTTCTGGGTTTGAATCGTTGACGTAACTTGCCGTATCACCTTTGACGCCGCCATTAAGGATGATTGGCTGGTCAGCCCATTTTAATTTAGGTAGTGTCGCATTGAGCATCACTTGGTTTTTATTGATTGACTGTTTTGCCATGATTTTGCTGTCATCAGTACAGGTATAAGGTGCTGGTGCCATACGGTCGTAGGCGGCATCAGTGACACTTTCAGAGGCAGGCGTGTTGTTTGGCGCCGTAGGCGCAGTAGTCGCACAAGCGCTTAGTAATGCAAGGGCAGGTAAGGCAACAGCAACTTTAGTTAAGGTGTTCATGGTTTTCTCCAAAATAATATATTTTCTAATGTATTTTTTACTATGCAGCAAGCACATAGCGTATATATTAGCGAATACATGGCTTGGATAATGTTAGAAATTGTTTGTTACATGTTCGTTAAGTTACTTAAACACCGACTAATGTAACGCTTAGCTTAAAAGAATGTGTAAGGTAGCTTATTTAAGATAGGGTGAAAAAGGGTGTGGTGAAAAAGGGTGTTAGGAAGTCGATGTATGTAAGAAGACAAAATAAAAAACGCATATCAACTTGGGAGCTGATATACGCTTTTATTGTCTGACTTATATAGGCTGATAAGAGTCAGCCTATATTTTGTGTTATTTAATACAATTTATTAATACTATTTGGTTTTGCGTGGTGGTAGACCAGTATGCTGAGTTTGGAAGTTACCTTTACTCACTCTCTTTTTAGTATTTTTGCTGGCCACATTGTTATTGGCTGAGCCATTGCTACGCTTGACTGAGTCATTACCAAGGCGGCTATTCTTTTTGCGTGCTGATTGATAACTGTCTTGCGCAGCATCGCGACCTTCTAGATGCGCGTTAAATGGTGGAATCAAGCAGCCACGGTTTTTACCAATCAAATCACTGCGTCCCATATCTTGCAGCGCTTTACGCAACAGCACCCAGTTTTTTGGATCATGATAACGCAGAAATGCTTTATGTAATTTACGCTGCTTGCCAGACTTAACGATGTCCATGTCACCCTCACTACGGCTAATCTTATGCAGCGGGTCTTTGTGGGTGTGATACATGGTGGTTGCTGTCGCCATCGGGCTAGGGTAGAATGCCTGAACTTGGTCAGCACGATAGCCATGACTTTTTAGCCAGAGGGCTAAGTTCATCATATCTTCATCCTTGGTGCCCGGATGCGCAGCGATAAAGTAAGGAATCAGATATTGCTCTTTGCCTGCCTCTTGGCTGTACTGCTCAAACATGGCTTTGAATTTATCGTAACTGCCCATGCCAGGCTTCATCATTTTTGACAATACGTTTTCTTCAGAGTGCTCAGGAGCAATCTTTAGATAACCACCGACATGATGGCTGACCAATTCTTTGACATATTCAGGATCTTTTACCGCCAAGTCATAACGCAGACCAGAAGCGATAAGGATTTTCTTCACGCCTTTGATATCGCGTGCTTTACGGTATAACTGAGTCAAATTACTGTGGTCAGTAATCAGGTTTTCACAGACATCAGGGTAGACGCATGACGGCTTGCGGCAGTTTTTCTCAATATTTTCGTCTACACAACTAAGACGATACATGTTTGCCGTTGGCCCACCTAAGTCGGAGATGACGCCAGTGAAAGCTGGGGCAGTATCACGAATCGCTTCGACTTCACGTAGGATAGATTCTTCTGAGCGGTTTTGGATAATGCGGCCTTCGTGCTCAGTAATCGAGCAGAAGGTACAACCACCAAAACAGCCGCGCATGATATTGACCGAAAACTTAATCATGTCATAAGCAGGAATACGTGCATCGCCATAGCTTGGATGTGGCAAGCGTGCATACGGTAAGTCAAAGACGTAATCCATCTCTTCGGTTGAGAGTGGAATCGGTGGTGGATTGAGCCAAACGTCAATCGAGGTGTGTGAATTACCTGCACCGCTGCTATGACGCTGCACCAACGCCCGAGCGTTCCCTGGATTGGTCTCTAAATGCAAGATACGGCTAGCATGAGCATAAAGTACTGGGTCAGATTTTACATGCTCATAATCAGGCAGACGAATCACCGTCTTCTCACGAGCAGGCATTTTTATCTTGTATTTACGCGCTGTTTTAGGCTTGTATTCTTGAACCTCCATACCGCGCATTTGAACGACTTGCGTGTCTTCATCAACTTGGTCGGCGTTAATGACTTTATTGGTGACTGGCTCTGCGACGAAACCCTGATATTGCGCTGATATGCCTGTCATGGCCTGCCCAACGGGTGAGTCGGCCGGCTTTTCTTGCTCAATTTTGCAGCTGTCAACGTCTTCGGTCATCACGTACGGATTGATAATCGGATCGACACGACCAACGGTATCGACATCATTACTGGCGACTTCGGTCATGTCCGCTTGCCAATGGCGACGTGTCGGTGTCAATAGATAAGCCGTACCACGTAATTTACTCATCTGCTCAAAGGTGTAGCCTTTCGACAGACCGTGAACCACATCGACGATGGCACGTTCGGCATTACCATACAATAAAACATCGGCACGGGCATCGAGCAAAATACTGCGGCGAACTTTATCCGACCAATAGTCATAGTGAGCGATACGGCGCAAGCTGCCTTCAATACCGCCTAATATAATCGGCACATCAGGATAGGCTTCACGGCAGCGCTGACTATAAACGATAGCAGCACGGTCAGGACGTTTATTGGCAACGTTACCCGGAGAGTAGGCGTCATCGCTACGAATCTTACGATCAGCAGTGTAGCGGTTAATCATGCTGTCCATGTTGCCCGCAGTCACGCCGTAAGCATAAACCGGTTTGCCAAGCTCCATAAAGGCGTCTTTGCTCTTCCAATCTGGCTGAGCAATGATACCAACCCGAAAGCCTTGTGCCTCCAATAGACGACCGATAATCGCCATGCCGAAGCTTGGATGATCAACATAGGCATCGCCTGAGATGATAATAACATCGCAAGCATCCCAACCAAGTGCGTCCATTTCAGCACGGCTCATGGGTAGATAAGGCGCAGGCTCATAGCAGCTTGCCCAGTGTTTATCGTAATCGTATAAAGGTTTGACGCCTTGTTTAAAGGCGGTGCGGGCGATGGTATCGGCAGACATGAGCGGACCTGTTAATTAGAAAAATGGTACTAAAAATGAGCCGTTATTATTCTTGATTAATAACGGCTTATTTAAAAGCGCTCATTTTAACATGAATCGCACTCATGATGTGATAAAGCAGCTTGGATAAATGTTCGATAAGTTATTGATAGCGTAAGATAATCTAGTATCAAAGCGTACATTGGACAGTCAAATATACGCTTTATTCTAGCCAACCATTAACCTCAAGAATCATTATTGTAGTAACTGAAATGGGAAGGTGACGACATCAAATGCTAGAGCAAAGGGCAGTAAGACCAGCTTTTGCGCGGTATTGGCACCACCACTACGCGACACCTGACTTTGTTCGCTCTGTGTGTAAAAGCTGACCATATAAGGTTTGCTCAACGCGCGGTAATTGGCTTGAATCAGATTTAGATTACTGACTTGCGGATAGATAGCACCTTTGACAAGAACGCTAAAACAAAAACGCTGAGCATTGATACGCAGATCGCTGGCTGACGTGCATTCGCGTCCATTATTTTGTAAAAAGAATTGATAGTCTGAGCGCTGGAACTCATCTTTTAATTTGGCGTAAGAAAGTTTCATTTCGCCCTGAAAATACCCATCATTATTAGGCACAGAAAAACTCATATCGTTATCGACTTGGATATTCTTTGCTGTCAGGTTACTTAATAAACTGACCATTTCTGTCCCGCCTTGGGTCAGCACATAGCTGTTCTTTTCACCAACGATGACCATGGTCGCATTTGGTGTCTTTGGTAATGCCTGCGCAGGACGGCCAAATGCCAATATTTGGTCTTCAGATAAGATGCTTTTCGTCGTTTTGGTGCTGACATAACGGTCGTCATCTAATAATGAGCTGGTGGCGCAACCTGAGCTGGCGAGCACTGCCGCAAGCGCTGCACCTGTTAGCGCTATTTTGATATTTAGTGTGCTTCTTACGTTGAATGACTTTAGACTGACTGGCTTTAATGCTATATCATCGCTTTTTTCTTTATTGATAGGACGGATGTGCTTAGTCATGTGAAGCTTCCTTGTTTACATTGACTATGATTGGAATTTTTTAACTGATACTTATACACTCAAATTCTTTCAAGCTTTAACGACTATCGTACCTTGTTTAATCACTACTTATCTACTGTTAATTAAAACGCTCATTAGCCTTAATTATTACCATCAATCGAGCAAAATCTTGGTGCCACTTTTGGTAAAGTTCATCACAAACTGGCTTTTAAAGCTGCGCACATTATTCTCGTAAGTCAGCAAATTACGCGTGAATTCATGATAGTCATTCATATTTTTGGCGTTGACCATAAGCATAAAATCCGCATCCCCCGACACTTCAAAGCAGCTCATCACTCGCGGCTGATCGTGCATCAAGCGCTCAAATCGATGCTGCATCGAGGTGTTTGAGCGCGACATCTCTATCATTACTACCGCCGTCAGCCCATAACCTACCTTGTTCGGGTTAACGATAGCGACTTGTTTGGTAATCACGCCGTTATCCATTAAGGCTTGGATGCGGCGCTGGGCAGTAGCAATAGAGACATGTACCCGCTCTGCGACGGCCTTCAATGGCAATGTCGCATCGTTCTGTAGCAGATTCAAAATGGCTTTATCAGTATCATCTAATATTTCACTCATCGGCTTGGCTCTCGTTAAAAGTATTATCACTATAAATTGAAAATTGATAAATAATACAGTTTTAGAGCATTTATTCGATAAATAAATTCAAAATTCTATTTATATAGAGATAATATCCCATAGCACCTTAGTAAAATAGTCGGCAACAAACAGAGCTCATCAATGAAAATAATAGCTGAACGCTCGAACGTCTATTCAAATTTACGGTGCTTACTATGTCTATCTCAATGCTATCTAACGTATTCGCGAACACACTCATAACCACTGTTTCGCGCTTGCCATTGCCTACGATGTGGACAGCGGGCAGCATTCAGCAACGTACCTTAATAATGGGTGTGGCACTGGCCGTATTATCAAACATTTTATTTGGCGTGCTTTATGCGTATAGCAGTTTTTTGGCACCGTTATCAGGCACGCAAGTCTTTATCTGGCGGATGTTGGCGATGTGGGCAGCCTTGGTAGGGTATTTAGTGATTAGTGGAGGCTTAGGCTTACATATAGATAAGTTAAAAGCGCTACGAGGTATGAAGCAGTGGGCGTGGTTATTATTGCCAACGTCGATATTTCTCAGTCAGTTTTGGCTATTTATGTGGGCGCCGGTTAATGGGCAAGGTGTGCAAACCGCGATGGGTTATTTTTTATTTCCACTCATGATGGTGGTGTTTGGCTGCGTCCTGTTTGGCGAAAAATTAAGCCGTTTACAGTGGTTGGCAGTTGCCTTTGCTGCGGTAGGCGTGGGCAGTGAGATTGTACGAACTCAAAGCGTTTCTTGGGCGACGCTATGGGTGTGCGGTACTTATCCCGTCTATTACATTTTACGTCGCATGCAAGGTATTGGCGCGATTACAGGCTTGTTGGTTGATTTGACCATCTTTGCGCCTTTTGCGGTAGCCTATTTATTGTTATTCGCGCCGAGTAGTTTAGAGTTGGTTAGCAGTTCTGGCTTCTTTATCATGATGCTGACAGGGTTGGGCATACTTAGTGTGCTCGCGATGAAAACCAACGTCGATGCCAGCCAGATGTTACCAGTAAACGTCTATGGCATGATGAGTTATACAGAGCCAGCGCTATTATTTATTTTAGCCGTCACCGTATTAGGCAATCCATTTGAATCAGCGATGATTTATAGCTATGGTTTAATTTGGTTAGGCATTGTGTTTTTGATTATCCATGGCGTTAGACAGTTGCGTCAGGCAAATAAAGAAACTAAGGCTTCGTTAATCGTCAAATCTGTATAAATAACTTTGAGTGAAGCTGACATTCTTTTAAGAAGCATAGATGTTTTAAGAAGCATAGAACACAAAAAGGACGATTCAGCTTGAGTTGAATCGTCCTTCGGTTAGATTAATATCAGCAGTTTTGCATCAAATATTAATCCAAATGCTGCTTAAAGCCGCGCTGCTTATCACGTTCCCAATCGCGGTCTTTTAGGGTCTTACGTTTATCGTGCTGCTTTTTACCAACGGCAAGCGCAATCTGGCATTTCACCAGTGAGTTTTTCCAGTAGCAAGATAATGGCACGCAAGCATAGCCTTTTTGATTGACCGCGCCCATAAGTTTTTCAATTTCACGACGATTCAGCAGCAGCTTACGAGTACGGATGCTATCAGGGCTTACATGTGTTGAGCTTGAAAGCAATGGCTGAATATGCGCGCCAAACAGAAAAGCTTCGCCATTACGAAAGATAATATAAGCTTCGGTAATGGTCATTTTACCTGCACGAATGGCTTTCACTTCCCACCCTTGTAGCGATAGACCTGCCTCGAATGTCTCTTCGATAAAGTACTCGTGACGAGCCTTTTTATTACTGGCAATTTGATTGTCAGGTCTTTTTGATTTTTTTGACATAATTTCTCCAGAAGGAATTCAATATATATTGTGGTGATATCCCTCAAATATATATGTCCCTTGTCTAACAGTTCCTCATCCTATGAATATTCAACAGACCCTAATACGAATTATTTTTTGCCATGCTGGCTTGTTTTACTAAGCCCGCTAAAAAGGATGAGTCGAACCGACTATTGTAGCAAAGCGTCTAACAAAAATGTAAGTCAACTGTTAGGACAAATGTAGCAGATAAGTATTAAGTTTGGACAAAATTTGCTAGCATATAGCGTAATATTACCGACTATATTAGCCACATTATGAGCAATCCTACTTCTCCTAATTCCTCAAAGCTACATACCAAGATTTTGTACCCTGGTACTTTCGATCCCATTACCAACGGTCATGTGGATTTGGTGAAGCGCGCGACCAAATTATTTGATGAGGTTGTTATCGCCGTTGCTTCAGGACATCACAAAAAGCCCTTGTTCGATTTTGAAGAGCGAGTCGCCTTGGTCGAGACCGTCTTTGCTGACTTACCGCAAGTCTCGGTGATTGGCTTTGAAGGTTTGTTGGTCGACTTTATGCGCGAAAAAAACGCCACTGCCGTATTGCGTGGCTTGCGAGCAATGTCAGACTTTGAATATGAGTTTCAATTGGCCAATATGAACCGTGAGCTCGATGAAAACTTCGAGGCAGTTTTTTTGACGCCATCGCAGAATTACTCATTTATCTCCTCGACCATGATTCGAGAAATAGCCAAATTGGGCGGCGATGTCAATAAATTCGTCCCTCCTTGTGTCTCGCGAGCCTTTGCTGAAAAATTAAATCTTGAATGAATGTATGCTCTAGTCGCTTGTAGCGAGTAATTATTCAGTTATTGATAGAAACAGTCAAAGCTGTCAGTTTCTATTGTTATCAGTAAAATATAAGGAGCAGTTTGTGGCATTGTTAATCACTGATGAATGCATTAATTGTGATGTTTGTGAGCCTGCCTGCCCAAATGAGGCCATCTCAGAAGGGGAGGATATTTATGTTATCGACCCTGATCTCTGCACCGAATGCGTTGGTCATTTTGATGAGCCGCAATGCGTGGTGATTTGTCCTGTTGACTGCATACCTAATGACCCAAACCATGTCGAAAGTGATAGCGATTTACTCGCTAAGTACAAACGTATCACCGGTCAATGAGCATGTTTTTATGATGAGTATGTCAATCACAAAATTTTATATTCAAATAAGCGCAAAAGAAATGCTCAGACGGCTATAAGTTTGTTATACTAGCGCGCTTGGTAGACTAGGCGATCGCCGCTGCACACTGGTAACAGATGAGCAGGGGAGGAAAGTCCGGGCTACATAGGGCAGCGTGCCAGCTAACGGCTGGGCAGGGTAACTTGACGACCAGTGCAGCAGAGAGTAGACCGCCTTGCGTAAGCAGGGTAAGGGTGAAAGGGTGCGGTAAGAGCGCACCGCGTGGCTGGCAACAGTTCACGGCATGGTAAACTCCACGCGTAGCAAGACCAAATAGGCATCGGCATGGCGCGGCCCGCGTTCGATGCGGGTAGGTTGCTTGAGCGTATTAGCGATGATACGCCTAGAGGAATGATCGTCCACGACAGAACCCGGCTTATCGGTTTACCAAATTTTTATTGTTCGTTTTTATCGTAAGTAGCATCAATAGTTGTGATTAATTTGAATAAAATTCATTTTTTTTGCAAAAAACGATAATTAGGGGTTGACGATAGTCATCTCTATCGGTATTATACCGAGCCTTAAATGGCGATGTAGCTCAGCTGGTTAGAGCGCATGACTCATAATCGTGAGGTCAAGAGTTCAAGTCTCTTCATCGCCACCATTTATAGTAAAACCTGCAGTATTTAAAAAGCCAATCATTATGTGATTGGTTTTTTTTTGCTTATAAGAAATGATTAAAAGATCTCGTTTGTAGTAATAGTGGTTAAGCTTTATATGAAAATGGCTGTGAATTACTTACTGATTTATTGCTAAATCATAGTCTTATCAGTTTACTCACAGATTAATTCTTGTAACTTATGTCCCGCTTACTTATCATAGGGGCTGTTTTCGGTAAAGTCCTGTAACGCCATGTCTGTACAATTGCCTCCTTATCGTCCTATCAAGCACCGTAGTGGCCTTAAAGTCATGGGTGCAGCTTTTCATGCTTTGCTGATGCGTGAGCTACAAACGCGCTTCGGTGGTTATCGTTTGGGCTATCTTTGGGCGCCGCTTGAGGTTCTTTTTCAAGTGCTGATTTTTCTAGTTATTTTTGGTACGATTCGTGAGCGTTTAGTTCCAGGTATGGACTTCTCTTTGTTTTTGGTAGTTGGAATGGTTCCTTTTCGTATGTTCCAAAGAATTGCTGTTAGAGCATTAGGGGCAGTTGATGCGAATAAAGGCCTGCTAATGTATCGCTCAATTAGACATGTAGATGTAATTATTGCACGCTCATTTTTAGAGCTGGTTATCTATTTTTTTACCTCAATATTACTACTATTTGGTTTGGCTTTTTTTGATATCTACGCTAATTTAGAAAATTTACATATTGTATTGTTCTGCTGGATTACGCTTTTTATATTCAGCTTTGGTGTTGCTTTAATTATGATGGTCGTGGGGTTCTACGGTGGTGAGATTAGTAAGGTTATCACGATATTTTTCACCATATTATATTTTCTATCAGGCATTGTTTATCCCATTCATGTTATTCCTGAGCCTTATTTTAGCTACTTACTTTATAATCCGTTTATTCATAATATTGAACTAATGCGTCATGCATTCGCACCCAATTACCCTGCTTATCATATTGATATAAGTTATTTTCTAAAATGGACGTTTGCAGTAAATTTTTTTGGATTATTACTATATAAATATGCTGAACGTGACATGATACGTTCTCGTTAAAAGCAACTATAGAAGATACATAAAAGGTAAGTAAGTGATTGAAATTAGAAATGTTTCTAAGTCATTTATGACCAAGAAAGGTCGGCACTATCTATTTAAAGATCTCAATCTGACCATTGGTGATAAACAAAGTGTTGGGTTGCTCGGTCGTAATGGTGCGGGTAAGTCAACTTTATTGCGTATTATATGTGGACTAGATGAGCCAGATCATGGTGAAATCATTACCGACTCTACTATTTCTTGGCCAGTAGGGGTAGCAGGTGGCTTCCAAGGCAGCTTAACTGGTCGTCAAAATGTACGTTTTGTTTGTCGTCTTTATTCAAGCGGTCCTTATATTGATGAAAAAATTCGCTTTGTCGAAGAGTTTGCTGATATTGGTAGCTATTTCGACATGCCGGTTAAAAGCTATTCATCAGGCATGAAAGCACGTTTGACCTTTGGGCTTAGCTTAGCCTTTGATTTTGATTATTATATGCTTGATGAGGCGGGTGCGGTTGGTGATGCCGCTTTCCGTAAACGTAGTGAAGAGATTTTGGCAGCTCGCCGTGCACAAGCGGGATTTTTGATAGTGTCGCATAATATCGGCGATATAAAGCGTAACTGCGATATTGGTATTGTGTTAATGGATCAAACAGCACACGTCTTTGACGATACAACAGAAGCGATTGAGGTTTATGAAAAGCATATCCATAAAGCAAAAAAGTAAAATAATTAACTTCTCGCTGTTTATCGGCTTGGTCATCCTTCCTTGGGTGCTGGTGATATTTTATGTCATGACGCTTGCGCACCCGCGATTTATATCTACTGCTGATGTGGTAGTGAAGCAAGTCAGTGAGTCGAGTGTGCCCTCAGGTGGTGGTCTATCAGCCCTTTTGGGTGTGAATAGTACCAGTAAGGAAGATGCCACCTACTTAACCGAGTACATTCTATCTAACGATATGGTGAAGCGCCTTGATAATAAATTCAAGTTCCGCGAAGCCTATCATGTCGATGGCTCAGATCCTCTCAATGAAATCAATCCTGATGCATCGCAGGAAGAGCTACTTGAGTATTTCAAAAAACGTGTCCACATTAACCTTGATGAGCAAAGCTACGTGCTTTCAGTATCAACGGAAGCTTTTGATTCAAAATACGCTTTTGAGCTCAATAAAACGATATTGAGTGAGTCCGAGCAGTTCGTAAACCGTATTTCACAAGAAGTGGCTCGTGATCAACTGGTGTTTGCAGAGACGCAGCTAGATGAGTCAGAAGAGCGCTTAAACGATGCAAAAGAACAGCTGTTAAAGTATCAAAATGAAAATGAAATTTATGACCCGCAGGCCAATGCTCAAGTGGTCAATCAGTTAATTGGCAGCTTGCAAGCGCAATTGAGCTCATTACGTACTGAAGAGAGACAGTTGTTAAGCTATCTGAATCCAGATGCACCACAAGTGGTTTCGCTAAGAAGCCAGATTAAAGCAGTCGAAGAGCAAATCACCCAAGAGCAAACCAAGCTGACCTCACCAAATACCACTAAGTTGAACCGTCAAGCGGTACAGTTTGAGACCATTAAAGCAGATGTTGATTTTGCAACTGAGCTGTATAAATTGTCATTATCATCACTTGAAAAAGCACGCTTAGAAGCTTTTAAAAAGATGAAAAATCTCATTGTCATCTCAACGCCTTATGAAGCTGAAGAGGCACTATATCCGCGCCGTGCCTATATCATCTGGACATCGCTGGCTCTACTACTGATGTTGTATGGGTTTGTGCGCTTAGTAATGGCAGTTGTCCGCGATCATCGCAGCTAGTTTTAATCTTATTTTTTACAGAGTGGATTGTTAAGTCCTACACTCTGTACAGCATTAAAGAATCGATGTGCCTGACAATAGTGAATGATTTGTCAAACCAGATACTAGTAATGATCGATAGATCAGCAAAGGAATAAATCTAATGAATATGAAACCACGTGCTATCGTGACAGTGATGCAAGCGATGAGCTTGGTCATGGCAGCAAGCAGTGTATCCGCTCTAGCAGCAACCAGTTATGCTGATCAGATATCAGGGTCTAGCTTCGGTACTAGCAACAATAGCATGGGTCAAGATCAGAATCGCAATAATATCAATGTATCAACGCAGGCTTTTGCAGGTGGCGTACCAGGGCAGGCGACCACTCAAGAAGCGGTTAATGCCGCAAGTCTACCAAGCCAGTCAGTCATCAATACATCTCGTCCTTATCAGGATATCAATACGCAAGATATGATGTTTGGCGAACAGTTATTTCGCGGTGCTTTTTCGACAACGTCTGGTTCTACCTTTAATGACAGCTACGTGATTAACCCTGGTGATAACGTGCAGGTGCGGATGTGGGGTGCTTATCAGTTTGCCTCGACTATGACCGTCGATCCACAAGGCAATATATTCTTGCCAAATGTCGGTCCAGTACGTATCTCAGGTGTGCAGAATGGCAGTCTACAAAATGTGGTTAAAAGTGCAGTCAGCCGTATTTATCGATCTAACGTTGGTGTCTATGCTTCTTTAGAGCAAGCGCAGCCAGTCAAAGTGTTCGTCACGGGTTTTGTCAAACAACCTGGCTATTATGGTGGTCTTGCAGCAGACTCCGTACTGTCTTATTTAGATAGAGCAGGCGGTGTTGACCCAACGCGAGGCAGTTATATTGATATTCAGATCAAGCGTAACGGTCAGTTGTTACAGCAAGTCAATCTCTATGACTTTCTACTAGCTGGTAAATTACAAGCATTCTCGTTTCGTGATGGAGATGTGATTACCGTTGCCCCTCAGAAAAAAACCTTTGAAGTAGGCGGGCAAGTTCAGAACGAATATACGTTTGAGTTTGATGTCAATGATTTGACCATAGGTGATGTACTGCAAGTTGCCAATCCAGCGGCAAATGCCACTAACGTGAGCATCACTCGCAGTGCAGGACGTGCGCAGACCGCAGAGTACTATTCACTTGCCGAAGCGCAAAATGTTCCTGTTTATAATGGTGATCAAATGGTTGTCACCTCAGATCGTTATGCAGGGACTATTGCTGTACAGGTGAAGGGTGCACATACGGGTAATGGCGCAATGGTAGTGCCATATGGCGCGCGATTGAAAGACATCGTTCCACAACTGCAGCCAAGCCCACTTGCAAAACTGACTCATTTGACCATTTATCGTGAGTCTGTGGCTGAGCAACAAAAGCGTATGATTAATGAGTCGCTTGATCGTCTAGAAGAATTGACACTGGCTACTCAGTCAACGACTCGTGAAGAGGCAGCATTGCGTCAAGACGATGCCGCTTTGGTCAAGCAGTTCGTCGCCAAAGCTCGTAATGTCAAAACGACTGGTCAAATTGTTGTCGTACCGAATTCGTGGCAAGATATTATCTTACAGCAAGGTGATATTATCGAGATACCTGCGCAAACGTCAGTAATTACCGTGAACGGTCAAGTGCGGGCACAAGGTGCGTTGACCTTTAACCCAGATTATACCGTGGGTGATTATGTTGCCAATTCGGGCGGCTTCTCTGACAATGCTGACGTCAAAGAAATCTTGGTTATTCATCAAAATGGTGCCAGTGAAGTGGTTAATACCGCTTACCGTATCCAGCAAGGCGATGAGATTATGGTATTACCGAAGGTCAAAACCAAGCGTGTAGAAATTGCTCGCGGCTTATCGCAAATTCTGTATCAATTGGCGATTGCGGCTAAAGTAGTTCTCGATTTATAACCGTTATTCAATAGCGGTTTAGAATCACCTGCATATATTGATACAAAAGTAACAGATAAGGGTGTTAAAAATGGCAAAAAGCGTCGTAGATGAAGTTAAGGTGTCAGTCACCTACGCCTCTGAGAATGCGTTACGCTTGCCATCGGCTCAGTGTCAATTACCACAGAATCTTGCAGTGATTGGCAAGGGCATGCGTCGTAACAATCTACTGTTATCTCAAGTACTGCAAGCGGACATTCAACGCTGGTATCCATGGTCAAGTTTGCAACAGCGTTTTAATCTGGGACTGGAGGCGCCGAGTGCCTTTATCGGCTGGGGCCGCAAAAAAAGTTATCAGAAAGCAAGCAAGGTTGCTAAGCGACAAAAGAGTACAACCTTAAGTATTGAGGATGGCTTTTTGCGCTCATTAGATTCAGGGATTAGCAGTCGTCATGGATTGAGCGTAGTCGTTGATGACCTAGGTATCTATTTTGATTTGACACGTCGCTCGCGCCTTGAGCAGTTGATAGTTGCACATGCTAAGAATGATACTAGTATTAGTGAGTACCATTTATTTAAAGAGCGTGCCCAACAATTAATGGCACGTATCTGTGATGAAAAAATTAGTAAATATAATGCAGTAATGGATTGTCCATCGTTAGACGCGCTAATCAATCAAGAAAGTGAAAACACTGCGCAGAACCTTCTAAAATCACACATTTTAGTGATTGATCAAGTTGCTGGCGATGCATCTATCAAGGGTGCTGGCGCTGATAAACGTCAATTTAAGCAGATGTTAAAGTCTGCTTGTCGCAATCACCCTAATGCGCACATCTGGATAAAAGCCCATCCTGCTGCGAAGTCAGGATACCTTACCACGTTAAAATTGCCCAAAAACGTTCGAGTTTTAGCTCAGCCAGTAAACCCAATGGCACTTTTAGCACAGGTTAGTGATGTCTATACGGTCAGCTCGCATATGGGTTTTGAAGCATTGCTGCTTGGTAAGAAAGTGCATTGCTTTGGGGTCAATTGGTATAGCGGTTGGGGGCTGACCGATGACAGCGGCGCACCAAAACGCTTGCTAAAAACTGTCGTACAGCGTCGTCAGAAAATTGCCAACAAACTGCTAAAGGCTAGGGGGAACTCAAACCCCGCATTGTTTCCTACACTATTCTCTAAGAAAATGACTGCTACACTAGAAGTTTTATTTTATAGTGCTTATGTTGATTATAGTCGTTATGTAGATCCAGCCACTAAGCAGGCATGCGATATAGAGACTGCGATTGACTGGCTAGTGACCAATCGATATTGGCAAGCATGCCTCGAAGGTAACTTGACAGTATATGAGTTTAGTCGCTGGAAGCTGCCCTTTGTCAAAGCCTTTGTCGGCTTACCTCGCACGACATTATTCATAAAACTCAAGCCTCGTCTTAAAAACTTATTACATCCAGACCATTTTAAGGTTGATTATCAGCAGCCGCTATTAGTGTGGGGTTTGGCCAAGCGTCAACAAGTCCAAAAACAGCTGCAACGTAAAATCACGAAGCAGAAACTGATAGACACGCCAGTTATTCATTGTATGGAAGATGGCTTTATCCGCTCAAACGGCTTAGGTGCTACCTTGTTAGCGCCTTTGTCCGTGGTAATAGATAAACAAGGCATTTACTATGATGCAACTCAGCCTTCGGATTTAGAGAGCTTATTATGCAATTGTGAGACGTTAAGTCCGCAGCAAAGTACACGAGTGCAACAGCTTCAAAATAAACTGCTGACTCAAAGAGTCAGTAAGTACAATGTTGGGACTAGCATTGACAGTAGTGATGGCAATAGCACTGATAGCGATTATAGCGGTTGGATGCAGAGGGCACAGGTATCTGGTAAAGCGCGAATACTCATCGTCGGACAAGTTGAAGATGATTTGTCGGTACAGTACTGTGGCTCAACAATCAAAACCAATAGTGGTTTGATTGAGCGTGTACGACAAGATAATCCTGATGGTTATTTGATTTATAAACCGCATCCAGATGTCGAAGCAGGACTGCGTGCAGGCAAGGTGAGCGCAGATTGCTTGCAGCAGGTAAATGCAGTGGCCTACGATACATCGATGCCCGATTGCTTAGAATGTGTCGATGAAATACATACGATTAGCTCATTAACGGGCTTTGAAGCTCTATTGCGTGGTTTAAAAGTCACTTGTTATGGTTTGCCGTTTTATGCTGGCTGGGGCCTAACGACCGATATTGATGCTAAGCTACCACCAAAAGCTGAGTATCTACAAAGACGTAAACGAGACACAGCATTATCGCTTGAGCAATTAATATATTGCGTACTGATTCGCTACCCATTATATCGTTTGCCCGATGGATATGGTCTAGCACAAGTAGAGCAGGTGATTGATTATTTATATCCGCCTAAAAACCACAGTAAAGAAGCGTCTCAAAATAAACCACATGGCAGTATGGTTAATATAACCAATAGTTCATCGTTAAAGCAGTTCGCACTTTCAGAAGTGACTTCTCAGCTCAAATGCCGTGTTGCTACGCGTTTTATGCAGCAGCGTCATCAATGGCAACAATTTCTACAGAAAAAACCACGCTGATTTTCTCAAAATTACCTGTCTAAATCCTCTGCGACACTGATTCCTTTTTTAGGTATAATTACTTGTTGTTTATTTTTATTATCATCCGTAATTTCATCTTCTTTTCTTTAATTAATGGTAAGCCAACATTATGACAGCTTCGATGTCTCATTTGCTTTCTCATCGACACGTCTTGCTATTACAAGGAAAGATGGGCGGATTCTTCAATCGATTTTCGACATTTCTACAAACTCAAGACATCAAGGTTAGCAAGATTAACTTCAATGCTGGCGATGCGTTTTTCTATAATCATACCAATACCCACGAATATACTGGCACCTTAGCGCAGTTCTCATCATGGTTGCCAGCGTTTATTCAAGAACACGATATCGATGCCATTGTTTGTTTTGGTGATTGTCGTCCGCATCACACACAAGCAGCTCGGGTAAGTGAACAGCTAGGCACTTCATTTTTTGTATTTGAAGAGGGCTATTTGCGTCCTGATTACATCACCTTGCAAGAGCATGGCATTAATGGGTATTCGCGTTTGAATACCGCTGATATCAAAGCACTCAAAAAAGCCAATGACAAGCCGTTATATACGCACAATCGCTTTTATCGTTTAAGTATTGCCGCTATCGTTTATTACATTATCGCTTGGCTATACAAAAGCCGCTACCCACATTACTCTCATTACCGAGGTATGACAGCGTGGCAAGAGGCGATTGCTTGGCTAAAAGCCCCATGGCGCAAGATGTGCGGCTATCTACCTGACAAAAAATTACAGAAACGATTAACCCAAGAGCAAAGTAATAATTATTTTTTAATCAGCCTACAAGTGCACAATGACTCGCAGATTACGCACCATAGTGACTATCGTGATGTGGTACAGTTTATTGATGAGTCTATTGCAAGCTTCGCAGATTATGCTGATGAGGGGCAGTTGCTGGTATTTAAACATCACCCTTTGGATCGTGGTCATCGTGATTATCGAGAATTGGTTGCAAGCTTAGCCATGCGCTACCAGGTAGCCGATCGTGTTTTTTATGGCTGTGATATGCATCTGCCAACGTTGATGAAACATAGCATCGGTATGGTGACTATCAATAGCACCACAGGATTGCAATCGGTCTATCACAAAAAACCGACCAAGGTGATGGGCCGCGCTATCTATGATACCCCTAAACTGACGGACCAGAAACCGCTCGATGATTTTTGGCAGCAGCCTAAAAGCCCAGACAATGAGTTCTATCTACGTTTTCGCGAGTACTTAATAGAACAAACTCAGCTTAACGGGGCTTTTTATGGAAAGTCGCCATGGATATATAAACATCTGACTGATACAAAGGCTGCAGCAGCAGAAGCTGAGCTGTCTAAGACCAATTTACCTCAGTAGTTTATTAGACATTTATTTCGATTAAATATTCAATACAGCCTAATAGTTTCTATTAGCCTGCACTCTTTTGTAGGTTAATGAGGCTCTAAAAACCGTCTTACTTTCTATCAGTACCGTTATCCGCTCGTAAATTCCGCTGTAAATCGTCTCCCTGCTAATAAAATCGCCTTACTTTACAGTGGAAAACTGCTAGAATACTCTTTCATGCCTGCGCATCAGCGTTAGTGTTCTGAGCGGTTGATTTGAGACCATTATTGTAGTGAATTCGCTACTCTATTGATTCTCTTTTCAACGCCAGTCGGTCTTATTTTTTTATACCGATATCAGACAATACCTTAACGTTTGTGCCTGACCGCATTTGTTTTCATCATATTACTCTATCACCCTTAATTTAGTAGGCGCTTTGTGACTGCATTAGCCAATATTCGTAACTTTTCAATCATTGCCCACATTGATCATGGCAAGTCGACGCTTGCTGATCGTTTTATTCAGATGTGCGGTGCCTTGCAAGATCGCGAGATGCAGGCGCAAGTACTCGACTCCATGGATATCGAGCGCGAGCGCGGTATTACTATTAAAGCCCAGTCGGTTACTTTGTTTTATGACCATCCAAATGGTGAACGCTATCAGCTCAACTTTATTGATACGCCTGGTCACGTCGATTTTTCATATGAAGTGTCGCGTTCATTAGCCGCTTGTGAAGGCGCGTTATTGGTCGTTGATGCGGCGCAAGGGGTTGAAGCACAGTCAGTGGCCAACTGCTATACCGCAGTGGATCAAGGGTTAGAGGTGATGGCAGTCTTGAATAAGATTGACTTACCGCAAGTTGAACCTGAGCGCGTCATCCAAGAGATTGAAGACATAATCGGTATTGACGCGGTGGATGCCCCACGAGTATCAGCAAAATCTGGTCTTGGTGTTGATAAACTACTTGAGGCGTTGGTTGAATTCATTCCACCGCCAACAGGTGATCGTGAAGCACCGCTACAAGCACTAATCATTGATTCTTGGTTCGATAGCTATTTAGGCGTGGTGTCTTTAGTGCGAGTGCGTGAAGGTACCGTCAAAAAAGGCGATAAGATTTATATTAAATCGACTAAAGAAGCCCATCCGGTCAGCTCTATCGGTGTCTTTACGCCGAAACCTGTCGACACAGGTATCTTAGAAGCGGGTGAAGTCGGCTTTATTATTGCCGGTATCAAAGATATTGCTGGCGCACCAGTTGGCGATACGATTACCCATTCAAAAACACCTGACGTTGAGCGTATTCCTGGCTTTAAACAGATTACCCCGCAGGTCTATTCGGGTATGTTCCCTGTTGATGCCAATGACTTTGAAAAATTCCGTGAAGCACTGCAAAAACTACAGATTAATGATGCCTCGTTATTTTTTGAGCCTGATACCTCAGACGCCCTAGGTTTTGGTTTCCGCTGTGGCTTCTTAGGCATGCTGCACATGGAGATTATCCAAGAGCGTTTAGAGCGCGAATATGACTTGGATTTAATCACTACCGCACCATCGGTTATTTATGAAATTGTAAAAAAAGATGGCGAAATTATCTACGTTGACAACCCATCAAGATTGCCTGAACCCAATAATATAGAAGAATTCCGCGAGCCGATTGCTCGCTGTCAGATTTTGGTACCGCAAGACTATTTGGGCAACGTGATGACGCTGTGTATCGAACGTCGCGGCGTGCAGGTAGATATGCGTTTTATGGGCAAGCAAGTCCAGTTGGTTTTTGATATTCCGATGGGCGAGGTGGTCATGGATTTCTTTGACCGTCTAAAGTCTGTGTCTCGTGGCTTTGCTTCACTTGATTATAACTTTGAGCGTTATCAAGTTGATAAACTGGTCAAAGTTGACGTACTTATCAACGGTGATAAAGTCGATGCGTTAGCGATGATTGTGCACCAGGATCAAGCGCGCTATCGTGGTAATCAGTTAGTCACCAAGATGAAAGAGTTGATTCCACGTCAGATGTTCGATGTAGCGATTCAAGCGGCGATTGGCAGTCAGATTATTGGTCGTAGTACGGTCAAAGCCATGCGTAAAGACGTATTGGCCAAGTGTTATGGTGGTGACGTTTCGCGTAAGAAAAAGCTGTTGTCTAAGCAAAAAGCCGGTAAAAAACGTATGAAGCAAGTGGGTAACGTGGAGATTCCTCAGGAAGCCTTCTTAGCTGTATTACAAGTTGATAGTTAATAGTCAATTGCTAACCTTGTTGAGTTCGGTTTTAGCGCAGAATATGTCAAATGTGGTTGGCTTAATTATTTAAGCATTAGATAAGTCGCTCGTTAATAGGCAATTTGGTATGGATTTTGATTTTAATTTAATTTTAGTGCCGTTAACCATAGGCTTAGGTATCATTTGGCTATTAGATAAGTTGGCGCTCAAACAGCGCAAAACGCGTGGGCGTGGTAAAGAGGGGCTAATAGTACGCTGGGCTTACGACTTCTTCCCTGTGTTAGCGGTGGTATTAATTGTACGCTCGTTCTTGATTGAGCCCTTTAATATTCCTTCATCGTCTATGGTACCAACTTTATATACTGGCGACTTTATCGCAGTGAATAAGTATGCTTACGGGGTACGACTGCCACTGACTTATAACAAAGTGTTGGATACTGGCGAGCCTGAGCATGGCGATGTAGCTGTATTTCGCTATCCTGAAAACCCAAGTATTTACTATATTAAGCGCGTTATCGGTTTGCCTGGTGACATGGTTAGCTACAATCAGGGACAGCTTGCGATTAATGATGTATCAGTAGAGACTAAGTCAATAGACTTTGCTGCCAATCCTGAGCTAACCTCACAGCTATATTTGCCAGGACAAGTTGCTCCAGGACAGGTACTGACTGAAGAAGGTGCTGCGGCGATGGGTCAGCAAGAAGAAAGTGAGGCGCAATACTTTCAGGAAACACAAGGCGACAACCAGCATCTTGTTCGATACATCGAGGGTATGAACAGCGCTCAGTACGCGCCATTTTTACAGCAGCAATCGCCAGAAGTTGTCAGCTCAGAAGGTACGGCATGGCGTATTAGCGTACCAGAAGGGCATTATTTCGTCATGGGTGACAACCGTGATCGCAGTGCTGATGGTCGGTTTTGGGGATTTGTTCCTGATGACAATCTAGCTGGTAAGGCAGTTTATATCTGGATGCATAAGCCACCGGGACTGAACTTGCCGACGTTTAAACGTAATGGCACGATTGATTAACCTGGCAAATGCTCTATTGATTGATTTACCGATAATAGTTTTGTGCTAATATTGTTACTATCTTATAAACGGCTATTTAACCTTTAGGTAGCCATTAAAAATAACAATATTAACTCATCAGTAGAGGGATATCATAATGCAGCAGTTATCTGGATTGACCACACAACGTGGCGCTAGTGTCACCAGTATCGTTTTAATCATTATTGCTCTAGGTATCGCTGCTAAACTGGTGGTCGCTATTGTTCCCGCACAGATTGGTGATTACCAGTTAACTAAAACGTTAAGTGCACAGCTGAAAGAGTCAAACAGTAATAAAGAAACAGCCAAGCAATTCGTTGAACGTGTCAATAGACAATTATCTATTAATGCCGACTACAACACCAGAGCGGAAGAAGTTTTTACCTTTACCGATAAGAAAACAGGTCAGTTGGCAATCCATAAGCAATACGCCGTCACCAACAATTTCTTTGGTAATGTTGATATCGTCAATCGCTTTGAAGGTGATGTTGAAATGGCTGGCGCTGAATAACCGAAAAGATTGCCAAATTACTTACTAGGACACACCTTAGTGTTTTAATAAAAGCAACCACCGCATACTATTATTAATCAATATTAACCAAGTCAGCAAAACAGAAGGGATAACCACAAGCCACGCATGAAACCAACTTCGCAGCATTCCAAAGCGGTTCCTACTCCCCAAAAAATTAGCACGTCTGTCGACACGCATGTTGTTAGTTCAGAGTTTATTCAGCGGTTAGCAATACTGACGCGTAAACTAGGCTATGAATTTAATGACTTGAGCCTGCCAAAGCTTGCTTTGACCCATCGCTCGTTTGACAGCAAAAAAAATTACGAACGCTTAGAGTTTTTGGGTGATGCGTTATTGGGAATGATTGTCGGGGAGGCTTTGTATCATCGATATCCTACCCAAAATGAGGGACGCTTAACGCGTATGCGTGCAACTTTAGTGCGTCAAGAGTCACTGGTTATCATTGCGCAAAACTTAGAGCTTTCTAATCACCTTATTTTAGGGATAGGAGAGCGTAAAGGCGGTGGTCGCAACCGTGCCTCTATATTGGCTGATGCGGTAGAGTCTTTGATTGGTGCCATCTATTTAGACAGTCAGGATATGGACATTACTCGTGACTGTGTGCTGTCATGGTATGGCGATTTGATTGACAACGTTAATGACCAAAAAGCGTTGAAAGATGCCAAAAGTCGGCTGCAAGAATGGTTACAGTCCAAACAGTTTGATTTGCCCCATTATGAATTGATGGAAACACGTGGTAATGCTCCTCATCAAATTTTTGTGGTGCGCTGTCATGTTAATATTAATAACTGTCCTGATATCACTGAGTCTGGAGAGAGCCGCCGTATCGCTGAACAAAAAGCAGCAGAACTGATGATTAACCAATTGCACAAGTTGCCAAATTCAGCCAAAAAACGCTTATAACTGATAACCAGTGATGCGCGACAACTTATAATTTTAAATTTATGCTATGTCTTAAATGGCGTTATAAAAGCAATTATTCGAATTGCCTTAACGCGACATACTGTAAACCCTCATATACTTTTTAGTCCATAACGGCGCAGGTTTCTTTGTATTAAAGTCAATACTAACTGATAGAGTTAGTATTGAGACAACGACAACTTGAACATTATTAAGCGCCGTTTGACTAGTTATAAAACCTACAGGATTACCCTATGAGCAATCGTACTGATTTGCCATCAAATGATGAAGACACTAACAACGATATGACCGAAAATACCAAGATGAATGTAAATCAAAAAGAGGTGGATATTACCATTGAAGACATCAATCAATCAGAAGACGTTTCGTTAGAGACGGATACCGCGATTGAAGAATTTTTCACGGCTAACCCGAATACACCACTAGCTGATGACTTCAAAGCCGGCTATGTTGCTATTGTTGGGCGCCCAAACGTTGGTAAATCAACGTTGATGAATCACCTATTGGGTCAAAAGTTATCTATTACCTCACGTAAACCACAAACGACTCGACATCGTATTCATGGCATTTTATCTAACCATGAGATGCAGGCAGTTTTTGTAGATACACCAGGCATCCATCGCAACGAAGTACGCGCTATTAATGAGCGTATGAATAAAGCTGCCGTATCAGCCTTGGTCGATGTGGATTTGGTATTGTTTGTTGTGGATTCGGACCAATGGCGTGATGATGACTTACTCACCTTGCAAAAGCTTGGCGAGACAGATTTGACAGTCGTTTTAGTGATTAATAAGGCCGACACTCTAAAAGACAAAGGCAGTATATTACCGCTGATAGAAACCTTTAGCGACAGTTTCGATTTTGCTGATATTGTCCCAGTGTCTGCTTTAAAAAACCAAAACTTGGATCGTCTGCAAGCAGTCATTGCTTCGCATTTGCCAATTGCCGAGCCTATGTTTGATACTGAGCAAATTACGGATCGCTCAGAAAGATTCTTGGCCAGTGAAATCATACGCGAAAAAATCATGCGTAGTGCAGGCGATGAAGTTCCTTATGATTTAACCGTACAAATTGATGCGTTTAAAGACGAGGCTGCCCATACTGACCCGAAAACAGGGCGTCCACGTAAGGCCTGTACCTTCATTGATGCGACTATCTATGTTGAGCGTGGCGGACAAAAAGCCATTGTAATTGGTGATAAAGGTCAACGTATCAAGCAAGTTGGTATGGATGCCCGTAAAGACATGGAGCAGCTTTTTGATAAAAAAATCATGCTGACATTATGGGTAAAAGTGAAGCGTGGTTGGTCTGATGATGAACGCGCCTTGACCAGCTTGGGATATTAATAGTGATTATGTAGCAGCCTTTCACAAACGTGTGAATGCTTGATGCTGAGGTAATGAGATATGCGTAATGAAGCGTTAGTCGGTTATTTATTGCATCAGCGTCCTTATCAAGAAAAGCGTGCCTTATATTATCTGTTTTCTCAGCAACATGGTGTCATACATGGTGTGGGTAAAAAGGGCGCGCCGCTGTTTATGCCATTGCAACTTTTTGCGACTGGCAAGCGCGACTTAAAGACCTTTACGCAAATTAATATCGCATCACAAGATAGCCTTCAACAAAACATCCTTAAAAAGGATAGCTCTCAAGAAGAAACCTATCAAACAGGTATAGTAGTGGAAGACGATGCGGCTACTATTTTAGAACCTATTCCCTATGAAAACATCAATGGTCAACATCAGTACTCAGCATTATATCTAAATGAGATATTATGGCGACTGTTGCCGACCGAAGATCCGATGCCCACACTGTGGCTGCATTATCAGGACAGTTTACGTCAACTTCGACAACCCATGACAGCCAATGAGCTGCGTCTGTGTTTGCGTCAATTTGAACAGCATTTATTCAATGAGTTGGGTTTTACCCTAACGTTAACCCACGACAGTATGCAAGATGCTATTACGCCTAATTGTTTATATCGTTTTTTGCCTGATGTGGGCTTAGTGGCGGTTTCTCATAGTGCAGCAGAGTCTGAGCATTTAGAGAGTACCACTGGACAAACTGTGTTTGGTGGTAGTGATATTATTCAGATGGCAAATACGGGTATTACTGATACAACGTTAAATAGTTGGTCGAAACTACATCGACACTTGATTGACCATTTACTAGATTATCAACCGCTACAAAGCCGCTTATTGTGGCAGCAGCAGCAGCGCTATCAATAGTGGTACTACTTTTAATGTATGTTATCAGTCATGACAAACTGTTTTTTACTTTAGCATTTTAATGCTATTGCTTATTTTCTACTATTGGCTCTATTTAACCCATTCCAGCTATCATTGATGCTAGCTAAGAAAAATACTGGCTTATCAATACTATTTGATCATCAATCAGATTAATAAGCCGTCGGATTGTTAATTAGGTTGTTAATTGATTAGGTCTCGTTATCAAAAGGATTTCTTATGACCACTTCTTCGTCACTTTCATCTACACGTTCTATCCAAAAACCTCTATTAGGCGTGAATATCGACCATGTAGCGACTTTACGTCAAGCCCGTGGTGTAAGCTATCCTAGCCCTTTGGCTGCAGCTTTATTATGTGAGACGGCAGGGGCAGACGGCATTACCATACATTTGCGTGAAGATCGTCGTCATATTCAAGATGCAGACGTCTATGAGATCGCTGAGCAACTGACGACCAGAATGAATTTAGAGATTGCCGCGACTGATGAGATGCTGGCAATTGCTCGTGAAGTCAAACCCTATTGGGTGTGCTTGGTTCCTGAGAAGCGCGAGGAGCTGACGACAGAAGGTGGTCTGGATGTTGCAGGGCAAGTGAGTTGGCTCAAGGACTATGTTGCTAAATTGCAAGAGGCAGGCATTAAAGTATCGTTGTTTATTGATCCTGAAGATAATCAGGTTGCTGCAGCCATAGAGTGTGGAGCCGATGCAGTAGAGTTGCACACAGGCGCCTATGCTGAGGCAGGTTTGGCAGGGGATTCTGATAAACAGAGGATGGAGCTCAATCGTATTAAGCAAGCCGTTATTAGCGCCCAACGTATTAATAAAGGCTTGCTAGTCAACGCAGGTCATGGTCTGACTCGTGATAACGTCAATGCCATTGCGCAAATTGATGGTATTTATGAATTGAACATTGGACACGCGCTTATTGCAGATGCGGTGTTTGTAGGGATAGAGCAAGCAGTTGTTATGATGAAAGACGCGATGTATAAAGAAAGCTAAAACATCTGGGTAGCTAGTTAATTAGGGGCTGCTTATTTAGAGGTTGTTTATCCACAGACCATAGTAGATAAGGCTCATTTATCACATTGAGTGGGGTGGTTTTCATTCAGCTTTTGCTTAACGATGCCGCCTTGGTTGAAAGAGATGAGATACATGGCTTTGTTATAAGCTTCAGTTGGGCAATACTTAAGGTGACCAAAATGACCTCGTGGTAAACCACTATCGCCCCAAAACTTGGTATAGTGACGTTTACCTCCAACCCGTAGTCTCACTTTGCTATATTTGAGGTTTAAGGATTGCTGATTCAGTAGATGGTCAACTTGCGCATCAAAATGCTTATTGTCATTTTTATCTACAAACAATATAAGCGTTTTATCACTATCTCTATGGCAGCGTCCACCAGTATTAGATAAACATAGTAAGACGTTTTGTCTTCTGATAAAGCTTTCAGCTTTTGCTAGCGTCAGGGAGTCCTCTAATTGGCTTTTGATCCGTCTGGACTCCATCTGTGCTAATTGTGTTTGAATAGCAGGAGCGGCAATAGTTGCTATGATTGCTAGTACCGCTACTGTGATGATCAGTTGCACTAAGGTAAAACCATGGCTACTTGAATACTTAGCCACGTTTATCTTTCTTTGAGTTATGTTGTCAAAATTAGCACGTTGGCATATTGTGATAAGCAATTGGAAAATATATAAGACCACTCTGCTGTAAATGAACTCATATTTAACAAATCCCAGAATAACTGAGAGAAATGCAGATAGCTTTTTGTTAGTTAATGATAACTTGTATGGCATTTTCATGAGGTTTATTACCTATGAGGAGTGGTTTAATCCAATAGAACAATCTCGCTTATCTAGTGATTCAGGTTTCGATGATTTGTAAAGCGCTTAAAAAATTTGAGCTTTTGAGATTCCGAATTGACTTGCTATTAAGTCATCTTTCAATTACATATCAGGAATACAGATTAATGTTGATTAATATGATTTAAACAGAATATATGTCTACTGTCAAAAAATGTTTCAATTGGTGAATGATTGGTTTTAATAATAGAGAAAAATTGCTAACTGTATTAAAATGCGCTCAGACAATAGATATTATTAAGTTAACTGTCTATTGCGAACTGACATACAAAAGATAAAAAGCGTAAGGTGTGTTAGTTCTAGGTAACTTAAGCCGGTTATTGTGTTTTAGTTACGACATTATCGTGTAATAATGTGTAGCTCGTTAACGAAAAAAGTTGTAAACTGAATTGATAATCGCTAAGCTACTCCTTAATTGGTTTTGCTTTGTAACTTAAAATTCGTCAAAGATGTCTATTTTAGAGCATCTTGAGAAGCGGTTTTGCTTAACGCATCACTAAAATTATCCTTTGGAGGAAGTCCATGAAATTGAATAAAATTGCTCTAGCTCTGGTAGCTGTAGCGGCTGCACCTTTAGCAGCTAACGCTGGTGTAACTATTAGCCCATTGTTACTTGGTTATCACATGACTGAAGAGTTTGGTGATACTAGTGATAAGCAGCGTGATATCCTAAAAACTGGTAAAGACCTATACATCGATGCCAATGGTAACTCGATCGATGGTCGTGGTGGTAATGTACCTAATGGTGGCGTAGCGAAAGAAAGTGGTCTATACACTGGTGCTGCAATCGGTATCGAACTGACTCCTTCTACTCAGTTCCAAGTTGAGTATGGTGTTTCTAACACTAACGGCGAAGCTTCAGAAAGATCAGCAGACGCTGGTGTTAACCGCTTTGACGTAGAACAAACCATGCTTTCTGGTAACTTCCTAATTGGTACTGAAGAGTTCACTGGTTATACTGATAGTGCATTGAAGCCATATGTATTGGTTGGTGCTGGTCAGTCTAAAATCAAAGTAGAAAACCAAGAAACTTATGGTCCTGCTGAAGGTTCTTCTGTAGGTACAGTTAACGCTGGTACTGAAGTTTCAGAGTCTAAAGATACTATCGGTAACCTAGGTTTAGGTGCTATGTATCGCATCAACGATGCGCTAAGCCTACGTGGTGAAGCTCGTGCGATTCATAACTTTGATAACAACTGGTGGGAAGGCATGGCATTGGCCGGTCTAGAAGTTGTACTAGGTGGCCATTTAGCACCTACAGTAGCTGTACCACCTGCTGAGCCATTAGTTGATAACACTCCAGTAGTTATCGTTGAATCTGATCTTGATTCTGACGGTGATGGTGTACCTGATAGCATCGATGCATGCCCAGGCACTCCAATGAACGTAGTGGTTGATGAGCGCGGTTGCCCAGTACCAGTAGATATTACTGATGAGCTGAAAATGGAACTACGTGTATTCTTTGATAACGACAAATCAGCTATCAAAAACCAATACAAGCCAGAAATCGCTAAAGTAGCAGAGAAGATGCGCGAGTATCCTAACTCTACAGCACGTGTAGAAGGTCATGCTTCTAAAACTGGTCCTTCAGCACGTTATAACCAACGTCTATCAGAAGCTCGTGCAGTTGCGGTTAAATCTATGCTAACGAACGAATTCGGTATCGCTCCAAACCGTCTATCAACTGTTGGTTATGGTTACAACAACCCAATCGCAGACAACAACACTGAAGAAGGTCGTGCTATGAACCGTCGTGTTTATGCCATCATCACTGGTGACAAAACAATGACTGTTGAACAAACTAAAGACATGGTTGTTCAATAAGTAATAGCTAACTGACTACGTTGTTAAATACATAGTTACAAAAAAAGCCGCCCAATGGGTGGCTTTTTTTTATTGATGTATTGAGAAAAGCAAGTTATTACATAAATTTATCAAGCAATAATGTTATACTAGCTACCGAAACATTCTGTAAATTGACAGAATGTACATTAGCATAGCTATCTGTACGATGAATTTATCAGTGTAGATATATGATTATATTGAAGTTATTAGATTAACCCGACCTATTGTACGGACTTCTAATAGTATGTATTCAATATCTATCTGATTGATGATAAAAGTTTATCCAGCGGCGCTTATTGCTACTGCATTTTTTTAAGACGAAACGAGCATTTTATATGGCGAACGATATCAAACACCTGCGTAACATTGCAATTATTGCCCACGTTGACCACGGTAAGACAACTTTGGTTGATAAGTTATTACATCAGTCTGGCACTTTTGGCGACCGTGCAAACATTGCCGAACGTGCAATGGATTCAGGTGATATTGAGCAAGAACGTGGCATCACTATTTTGGCTAAAAACACAGCTATCCGCTGGACAGACAGCACTGATGATACTGAATACCGTATCAACATTGTCGACACCCCAGGTCACGCCGATTTCGGTGGTGAAGTTGAGCGTGTAATGTCAATGGTTGACTGCGTACTTTTAGTCGTTGATGGTGTCGATGGCCCAATGCCACAGACCCGTTTTGTAACTCAAAAAGCGTTCGAGCAAGGTCTAAAGCCAATTGTTGTTATCAACAAAATTGACCGTCCTGGCTCACGCCCTGATTGGGTAATGGATCAGATTTTTGATTTGTTTGATAACCTAGGTGCAACTGATGAGCAGCTGGACTTCCCAGTTGTTTATGCTTCAGCACTGAATGGTATTGCTGGTTTAGAAGCAGACAACCTAGCGGATGATATGACGCCGTTGTTTAAAACCATCGTAGATGTTGTACAGCCTCCACAGGTTGATGCAGATGCACCATTCCGTATGCAAATCTCAAGCCTTGATTACAACAGCTTCGTAGGTGTTATCGGTATTGGGCGTATCCAGCGCGGTAAAGTGAAAACCAATACTCAAGTAACTGTCATTGATAAGAACGGCAAAACACGTAATGGCCGTATCTTAAAAATCATGGGCTATCATGGTCTTGATCGTATCGAAGTAGAAGATGCGCAAGCAGGTGATATTGTCTGTATTACTGGTATCGATGCACTAAACATCTCAGATACGATTTGCGATCCTAATCACGTCGAGGCATTGCCAGCGTTAACGGTTGATGAGCCAACTGTATCGATGAACTTCCAAGTAAATAACTCACCATTTGCTGGTCGTGATGGTAAGTTTGTAACCTCCCGTAATATTCGTGAGCGTCTTGAGCGTGAACTGATTCACAACGTAGCGTTGCGTGTTGAAGACACAGAATCTCCTGATAAATTTAAAGTATCAGGTCGCGGTGAGCTTCATCTGTCTGTATTGATTGAAAACATGCGCCGTGAAGGTTTTGAGCTTGGTGTTTCTGGTCCAGAAGTTATCGTTAAAGAAGTTGACGGTAAGCTGCAAGAGCCGTACGAAAACGTTGTTTTTGACGTTGAAGACGAGCATCAAGGCGCTATCATGGAGCAAGTTGGTCTACGCAAAGGCGAAATGACCAATATGGAGCTTGACGGTAAAGGTCGTATGCGTATTGAAGCGACTATGCCAGCCCGTGGCTTGATTGGTTTTCGTTCTGAGTTCCTAACCTTAACTTCAGGTACGGGTATCATGACGTCAAGCTTCTCTCATTATGGTCCACAAAAAATTGGTGATGTTGGCGGTCGTACTAATGGCGTATTGGTTTCTATGGCAAATGGTGTTTGCCTAGGTTTTGCGCTATTTAACCTACAAAAACGTGGTAAGTTGTTTGCTGAGCCACAGCTTGAAGTGTACGAAGGTATGATTGTTGGTTTGAACTCACGTAACGACGACATGACTGTTAACCCAACGACTGCTAAGCAGTTGACCAACGTCCGTGCCAGTGGTACTGATGAAGCATTAACACTGACCCCTGCTGTTAAGTTCACCCTTGAGCAAGCGCTTGAATTTATTCAAGATGATGAGTTGGTTGAAGTAACGCCAAAAGCCATTCGTCTGCGTAAGCGTTATTTGACTGAGAGTGAGCGCAAACGTCATAGCCGCGGTAAGAAAGGTGCTTAATATCGATAACTGAATTAATTTATAATTCAATTATCTGATATGCAATAGCATTATCTTAGTGCTAATAAAAACTATCAGCATTAAGATATAGAAAACCAGCAGTATAGAGTGAGCTAAATATGGTTCACTTTATACTGCTTTTTTTATGTTGCAATATTTATAGAATACAGACAGAATAATCGATAATAGTGGTGTATCTTGTTATTGCAAATAAAACCCAATTTCGGGTTAATTGTTTAATCACCTATCTAATGATAGATAAGGGTTTTGAGGAGTAAATAATGAGTATGGTTTCTGAGTTTAAAGAGTTTGCGGTAAAAGGTAACGTGATGGACCTGGCGGTCGGTGTCATTATTGGTGGGGCTTTTGCCACTATCACAACTTCTTTGGTTGAAGATATTATTATGCCGATTGTTGCTTTTATAGCGGGTGGCGAAATCAACTTTGAGAATATGTTCTTAGTAATGGGTGATGCGCCTGAAGGTATCGCTATGACTTATGAAGCACTTAAAGAAGCGGGCGTTCCGGTATTGGCATACGGTAGCTTTATCACTGTACTGATTAACTTCCTGATTTTAGCTTTTATCATCTTTATGATGGTTAGAATGGTCAACAAAATGCGTCGCGAAGAAGAAGTAGAGGAGGCGATAGAAGAGCCTTCAGAAGAAGTACAATTGCTTCGTGAAATTAGTGCCAAGCTCAGCAATACCAACATAACCAAATAAAAAAATATTGATCATTCCAGCAATAAAAAAGGCTAACACGATGTTAGCCTTTTTTATTACTCAATATTTAGAACCTATGGCGTGACGACCACATAATCATTGGTGTTGATTAATATCTCTGATGGTTGGTCAACGACGATACGTACCACATTGTTATCTACGACTTGCGATTTATAGTAGTTGTCTTCGGCAACCGTGCAGCCTAAGCAGCGTGCCATAGCATCCCAAGGCTCTACAAACAGTTTTTGCTGCGCTTGGTCTGCGTTACCACCGATAAGTGAGAAAGGCAGGCTAACGATGTAGGCGGCCGTACCAGCAACAGCATTAACCAACTGTAAAGGCTTACCCACAACTGTATCAACGACCATTGTTTCATAAGAAGGCCCAAAATCAGTTTCATCAATTTCTATTGCTGCCAATGCAGGTTGCATGGTAGCAGCCATTAAACCTAGGCTGGCAACTATTGTGAAAAACTTTTGCTTAACTGTGCGTTGGGTGTTGGCTTTAACAGTCATAATGGTATCCTAAAACTCATAATTGGTATGGTTAATGGCTGCAGCTATTTTCACACAGAGACAATTTCCCTATAGAAACGATGCGGCAAAGATAGGTATTGATAATATTACAGGTAAATAAATGCTTTGCACTATTTATGTAAGCGCTAGCACTATTAAAGCAAGATGTGCGTGAATAAGCAACAAAAATGCGCAGCATCTACCAATCTATATATAAACCACTGTGAAAAATAACGGTTTTAATCGACTGTATCTTTATCCAAAATATCACTGTTCTATTGAGCATTATAACCATTGGCATTAATATGGATTAAGACAAAGGCTGACAATTAGAACAATATATACTGGCTCGACCATTCAGCTTGATATTTTCAAGCACCGTATCACAATGGGGGCAAGCTTCACCTTGTCTACCATACACATTTAAAGTCTGCTGGAAATAACCAGTTTGACCACTGGCGACGGTAAAATCACGCAGTGTTGACCCACCCAACTCTATTGCCTTTAATAAAATCTCTTTAATATGATTTACCAAAGTCGTTATCTGCTGATAGGAAAGCTGATAGGCGGGGGTCGCTGGATGGATACCAGACAAGTATAAGCTTTCTGTCGCATAGATATTGCCGACACCGACCACCACTTGCTGCTCCATAATGACTGATTTTATTGCACGGGCAATCGGCTGTCTTTTTGATTTGGCTTTACTGGCAATTGTTACATCAGTACCTGTGTTAGTACTTGCATCAGTGTTTCCGTTAGACGTGGTAGTGCGTTGAATCAGATGGTACAGATAGTCAGCAGTGAACTTATCTGACAAAGGCTCTGGACCTAGATGATCTAATAATTTGGCACTATAATCATGATGCCATAATACAGAGCCAAATCGTCTAGGATCATAATAGTGTAGCTGCGATTTTGTATTTTCAGTGTCGATGAAGGTTATCAGCAAATGGTCATGCTTGCGCTTGTCGGTGGCACACTCATGCTGCTGTAAACTTCCTGACATCCCTAAGTGGATTAAGAGCTTGCGCGGACTGGGAGTGTCGGCTTGATTGTGAGCGCTACTGTTATCGCCACCATCTACGCTATCACGGCTATCAAAGGTTGGTAAAAAGTTCAGTATCAGATATTTCGCACGGCGCTCGACACTATCTAATGTGTAACCGACCAAGCTGTCTAAATCATCTGGCATTGACCAGCGCAGCTTTGGCTGAAAGACTTTTATATCGACGACTTTCTGCCCCAATAGTGGGTTTAAACTGGTTTTAGTGGTTTCTACTTCAGGTAATTCTGGCATGATGTTTTTATGACAACTCTATGATGAAAGGAATGTATGTAGCGAAGGATTGGATTAGGTGACCGCACGTCTGGCATGTAATATGCCGTGCTGTTGCTCTAGCTTGGCCAGCAACTTAGACAAATGTGCCAATCCTGAAACTTCAATATGGAACTTTAAAAAGGCAATATTGTCATCATTACTCAAGGTCTCCACTTGACGAATATTGACGTTTTCTTTATCAATAATTTGCGTCAAGTCACGTAACAATCCCCGTCTATCGTAGGCTTCTACGTGGATATCTACCGGCTGATAGCGACCAGGCTGAACCCGCCATGAAGCTTCTATCTCGCGCTCAGGGTCACGCTCAATCAGGCGTAAATATTCAGGGCAGCCACGATTATGCACGCTGACGCCTCTTGATAAAGTGATGTAACCAGCGATTGGCTCACCATGTACAGGATGGCAGCAGCCGGCTAAGTTGATTTCGATATTGTCCAAACCATCGATACGAATTTTATAAGCGTCTAGCTTGCTGGTGTCTCTTGTATCTACGCTCGGCACGAAGTCTTCTGGAGGTCTCTCGGGCTCTAGATGCAGCTGACGAGAAATATGACTGGTCAGCTGATTCAGTCCAATATCGCCGGTGACCAATCCAACGATAATATCGTCTGTATTATTGACATTAAAGTGTTGGATGTAGTCATTTAAATCGATGCTATTAGGATGTACAGACAGACGCTCAAGCTCTTTGCTGAGCATTTGGCGGCCAATTTCGATGTTTTTATCACGGTCTTGTTTATTAAACCATTGGCGTAGTTTCGAGCGGGCGCGGTTGGTATGGATATAACCTAGCGAGGCCACCAACCAATCACGATTGGGCTCACGAGACGCTTTGGTGATAATCTCGACTTGCTCGCCAGTTTTAAGCTGATAAGTTAGCGGTACATAGCGCTGATTGACTCGCGCCGCTTGCGCACGGTTGCCTACTTGCGTATGCACATAATAGGCAAAATCAAGCACCGTCGCCCCTTTTGGTAGCTCGGTAATATCACCATCACGACTAAAGATATAAATACGCTCCAGCTCATCAAAATCGACAAGTTGCTCATCTTCATCAAACTCTATCTCTTCAAGCTCTTCACCAGTCAATAAAGAAGAGCGGTGTTGATTGCGATTCTCATTATTAATCGATAACAGCTGACGTAGAGAGCTGATTCTTTGATTGAGGTAGTTGTCCTTTTTATTCTTTAGACCTTCCTTATAATTGACATGCGCACACATGCCAAGCTCAGCCTCAAAGTGCATCTCATGCGTACGAATCTGTACCTCTAAAGATTTGTTCTCCGCTATAACGGCAGTATGCAGTGAGCGATAACCGTTGGATTTTGGGTTGGTGATATAGTCATCAAACTGCTCAGGAATATAACGCCATAAGCCGTGCACCAGTCCCAATACGTGATAACAGTCTGATGGGTTGGTGACCAAGACACGTAGCGCTCGAATATCATAAAGCTGATCAAAGGACAGACCTTTGAGCTTCATTTTGCGGTAGATAGAATAGATATGCTTGACGCGTCCAGACACCTCACCTTCAATATCAGCATCTGACAACGCTTGATTAAGCTTGTCTTGTACACGTTGAATGTAAGATTCGCGTTCACTGCGTTTTTCTGATAATAGCTTGGCGATTTCTTTGTAGCGCTCAGGTGCAAGGTAACGAAAAGCTAAGTCTTCAAGCTCCCACTTAAGTTGTGCGATACCCAGTCGATGCGCTAGTGGCGCGTAGATGGTCATCACCTCACGTGCCACGCGATTTTGCCGCTCTTCATTAGAGAACGTCAGTTCACGCATGGCAAAGGTACGCTCAGCCAGCTTAATCAGTACCACGCGCACATCATTGGTGACCGAGATGAGCATGCTATAAATATTTGATAATTGATCACGCTGATTGTTGACGAAATGGTCTTCTAGACGCTTGTTGTTTTCGATAATCTCAGAAAGCTGACCCATTGCCAACGTATCTTTGACTAAGGTTGCGATGTCTTCACCGAATTTTTTCTCGATATCAGCGAGGCTTATGATGGATTTACGCGCACTACGGTAAAGCATCGCTGCGACAAGGGCGTCTTCATCTTGGTAGAGATAAGTCAAAATATCGGTCATACCAATACCCGTGACGTAGGCACCTGAACGCTCAGATTCGCTGGTATTCATATGATTGCGAATGAACTCGCAAGCGGCAGTGAGATTAGGTACAGACTCTTGACCAATGCGTTTGGCGACGTTGTCAAGCCAGGTAGGCACGTCGATATTAATTTGATCTAGGCTGATGGCCTCGAGCTCTTTTTTTGCTAATGTATTGTTTTTATTGAGCAGCGGATTGTCTGAATACTCATTGGCTAGCTTTGGGTCATAAGTATGAATCGCGTGTGGTGCTGAGCGATCAAAGGTGGTGTGTAGCTTGTGCGTGGCTAGCTGGTATTTGATATCGAGGGGAATTTGGGCATAGCTGTTGGCAGACTGATGAGAGCGTTGGCTCGCGACCAGTTGTGCCGCTAGTGTTGCACTGTCGGCTTGTGTCGTCTGTCCGTCCACCAGCGGTAATCCTTCACGAATTTTTACCATAGCCGACTCCTCTTAGCTATTTTGAATTGATTATAACTTCATCTACTATGCACACACTCCAAATCCAAGATGTTAAAGTGCCAGCTATAAACCAATACAACTGCTAAAAAGTCCATTTTTAGCAGCTATAAAATGCATGTGAAATATATAAAGCTATGAGCGCAAATACTTACTACGTACTGATAATACAAACATTAATGCACACATAGAAAGATTGATTATTATTATCTCATTTTAAGATGACAAATCAAGCGAGGCTATGTAATGTCTGTCCTTAGCAAGGATAAACAGTCGCTATTGATTAGCAAAACTTAACCAAGGTTTTGGCTAAATGTGAGCATGTTTCAACACGGCTATTTATCACTTTAAAAAAATGAATAAATGACAAAAGGTTAAACAGCGACTTTCTCAAATCGAGCGATTGATTCAACATGACCCGTATGGCAGAACATATCCATCACCCCAGCATGAGTCAAACGATAGCCTTGCTCTAATAATGCTTTGGTATCACGAGCGAGCGTAGCAGGATTACAAGAAACATAAACGATGCGCTCAGCGTTGAATTTTGGTAAATATTGCATAATCTCCCACGCGCCAGAGCGTGGTGGATCAATCAATAGTGCATCAAAACCCTGATTGGCCCAAGGTTGGTCTGAACAATCATGCGTCAAGTCTTGAGTATAAAATTCAGTGTTATGGATACCGTTACGACGTGCGTTATCAGCGGCGCGTGCGGTCATTGCATCGCTACCTTCTACGCCTACCACGGAGCCTGTTTCACCAACCAGGCGCGCAAGTGGCAAGCTAAAGTTGCCAAGACCACTGAATAAATCCAATACCCGTTCGCCTGCTTTTAAATCTAGCAAGTCACAAGCCAGCTTGGTCATCTGACGGTTCACCGATAGGTTTACTTGGGTAAAGTCAGTCGGGATAAATTCAAAAGTAAGATCAAATTCTGGCAATTGATAGTACAAGCGTCCAAACTGCTGGCTCATGTCATCATCGTCAGTCAAGGCAATACGCTGGATGCTGTCAGCGCCTTTAGATTGCAGATATAACTGCCAGTTACGTGCGGCAAAAAATACTTTTAGTTTCTCTACATCAGCGTCTGATAATGGCTCCAAGTTGCGCACGATAAGGGCAACAGGTTGATTGCCATCTGGCAGCTCATCTATTTGCTCGCCCATGGCCAATTCAAGCTGAGCAATCTTGTCACGACTCTCTAAAGTGCTGATAAGCGCTTTTAGGTTCTCAATCTCAAAACCGATTCGTGGGTCTAAGATGTGACACTCGTTTAACTCCGCTAAAAAGTTACTAGAACGCTCACGGAAACCGACCAAAGCCGTTTCTTTTTTAGCGACATAGCGGACGCCCAATCGTGCTTTGGTCCGATAGCCAAGGCGATCACCGACCACGGGTGCAAGCCAAGTATCAGGCTCAACATTGGCCTGATGTATCAGCATTTCAGCCAATACAGACTGTTTAAAATTGATTTGACCATCTGGCTGCCAATGTTGCAGGTTACAACCACCGCAGACACCAAAATGCGGGCAGGGTGGTACAGCACGCTCAGGGTTTGGGTTGGCCGTGATGCTAATCGCATCGCCTTCCTCAAAGCTGGCACGGCTGTTGGTCAATTTAACCAAAGCGCTTTCACCGGGCAAGGCAAAGCTGACAAAGACTTTTTTGCCATGTTTGTCCTCGATATGACCGTCATCTACACCAAAGCCATTACCGTATATCGCAACGCCACGACCATCATGTGACAAGCCATCAATAGTAAATGGCAGCGGCTCAGCCTCTTTTAGGCGACGGCGTATCTTAGAAGAAGGTTTGGACTTCTTCTTATTAGGCGGTATGGTAATGGTTTGGGTATCGCTCGTTTGTGACGTAGCATCAGCTGTTTTCGCGGTATTCGAATCGGTGGGTTGCATAAACCTGCCTTAATAATAAATGATAAATAGCTAAAAATAAGGGTGAGTGCTACGCTTTATAGCACTGTTTTATAATTTGGCTTGCAGTAATACAGTTCTTTATAATTGCGGCGCAGATGACCAGTCAGCGATAAACTCATGATGGCGTGGACTGCCATCCGCTTGGGTATATTGTGCCAAATAATCATGGCTTTGCTGCTGCCAAGCGTTAAAGTCTTGTGAAGATAATTGACCCGTCAGACGCAACCAGCGCAAATAAATCAGCCAAGTATTCATGACATCAGACTCACAGTAAATGGACAGTGTTTGCCAATCACCATTGATAACAAGCTCTCCAACCATGCTGCCATCGATGTCCGTTTTTCCAGGTAGGCCATAAAGGCTTGCGACCACATCCATGGCCTCGCGGCGACTGGCACCGTATTGGCTAAATCTGTCCATTAAGTCCAGATGGCGAGTGTGGAAGCGATTGACATAATTATCAAAACGCATGTTTTTGATGCGCTCGCCTTCTTCAAATAGCCACGGTGCTGACAAGTCATACTGCATGGCACGGTAAATAAGCACGGGAATATCAAAGCCAGAGCCGTTCCAACTAATAAGCTGAGGTAGTTTTTCAAGATCACTAAACGCCCGAAAAAACTTAGACAAAATGTCTTTTTCGCTAAATTTATCTGCGGTTAGAGAAAACAAAGAAAACGTGCCATCTTTGATATATAACGCTGAGATACAGACGATACGCTGCAGTGGCAAGCGCATAAAGTCATGTCCTGCTTCTTGTGTGCGTATCGCTGTCAGTGCGCTTAGGGCATCAGCATCGTTAAGCTCAGCCAACTGCGGATAGATACGGCGCGCCGCATCAGTATCGGCAACAGTTTCGATATCAAAGACCAGTATCGGGTCGGACGGTAAGGCTTGTGACATAGGTAAACCTAATTAATTGTTGGCTTATTGTGCTGCGCTTTCTGTACCGTTAACAACATTGTCGTCATTAACATTGTATAAACCAGTCGATAAATAACGATCCCCGCGGTCGCAGACGATAAAGGCGATGACGGCATTAGGGTTTTCTTTGGCGACTTGTACTGCCGCCCATGCTGCGGCACCAGAAGATACGCCCGCAAAAATGCCTTCGGTTTTGGCCAGTTTGCGCATATAAACTTCAGCGTCATGCTGATCAACATCCATGACCTCATCGACCAAGTCTGCATCAAAAATACCTGGCATATAAGCGGCAGGCCAGCGGCGGATACCCGCAATAGATGCCTCTTCATCAGGCTGTAAACCGATAACCTTGACGTCAGGGTTTTGCTCTTTTAAGTATTGCGACACACCTGTGATAGTGCCGGTAGTGCCCATTGAGCTGATAAAGTGGGTGATTTTCCCACCAGTTTGTGCCCATAATTCAGGGCCTGTGGTTAGATAATGCGCTTGGCTATTGTCAGGGTTGTTAAACTGATCCAGTACAATGCCTTTACCGTCTGCTTGCATTTGCAATGCCATATCGCGTGCCGCTTCCATGCCTTCGTCAACTTCGATTAACGTTGCACCGTAGGCTGTCATGGCGTCTTTGCGCTCTTGGGTTGAGTTGGTCGGCATCAGTAGCGTCATCGGATAGCCGCGCATCGCAGCGACCATGGCCAAGGCAATGCCAGTATTGCCGCTGGTGGCTTCAATCAGCATATCACCAGGCTTGATATCACCACGCTGCTCTGCTTGATAAATCATATTAAAAGCAGGGCGGTCTTTGACGGAGCCCGCTGGATTGTTACCTTCAAGCTTGGCCAACAATACTGCGCCATTGGCAATTTTCTCTTGTTCAGGCAAGCGCTGTAATTTGACCAGTGGGGTCTGACCGACGCAATCCGCAAGGACAGTGACTTGAGAGATGAAGTTGTCGTTTGACATGGTCGTATCGGACATAGGGTACCCTTATTTTTAATATTGAACTTTAAAACATAGTTGATTTTTTAAATATCGTTGCAGCTTTACATACAATCATTCATTTGCCGACCAAAAGTATTAGCCGGTAATTAAGTAAGCATGACCGTTGCCAAAAATAGCAGCCATTAAAAAGTTGCGTCATTATATCATTTTGTTTTTGGCTACGCTGAGAGCATCCAGAGATTTTGGTAAATGAGTGGTGTTTAAAAAGAACTTGCTGCTATTGATGAACCAATATATTTGACGATAAAAAGTGAATGGCATCTATAGATGTTTGGATAGCGAGTAAATGCTATAGTCATTCCTCTATGATGTATTATTAATGAAAACCGCTTATAGTCGCCATTTATCAATTGTAAAAACCAGTAGAGAGTAGAGCTAGTATGGCATACAAAAAACGCTTTGATACCAGTAGTGCTTATGGTCAGCTGATCATATTGGTGTTTTTACCGATATGTGTATTGGCAGCCGTTGGCGGTATTTTGGTGTTTCATGAAACCATGCGTGCAAGCGACTCTGAGCAAGAAGTGTTGGCAGAAGCGGTGCTTATCCGTTATACGCCAGCGATTGCTGACCTGATTCCTGAGCTGTTAGCACAAGAGCGACAGCAGGCAGATAGTACTGCGCAGACAGCAATGATGACGCTAGAGGGTATCCAAGATAGGCTCGGTCGTATGCAGTCTGAGCAGCATGTTCAGCGTATTGCTATTATCAATGAAGACAACCAAGTGCTTGCCACAGTTGGCTATGGGCTAAATGAAGCATGGCCGTTGATTGATGCTTCACAGCAGTTTATCTCACAAGAACCAACACCTATCGGTACTGCTTATGGCAGTGTGTTGGGTGATTTTGAAGGTCAGCGGTTGTGGCTATTGGTCGATATGGATAATGAGCCGCTTTATATTGCTCGTTACCGTATCGCCATGGCATTGGTGATTACAGGTCTGTTTACCATTTTGATTTTATTGCTGAGTTTAAATATTTACTCAAAACGTTGGATAGCACCAATATATGAGCTGCGCCTACAACTGCAGCGCACCCATGTCGACAATCTATATCAGCCCATTCCCGTTGAGTCAAATGGCGAGCTGAATTTGTTGCAACAGGATTTAGTCAGGACGTTGCGCCGCTTACATGGTAGCTTTCAAGAGCTTAAAGACCACGCCGAGCAGACCGAAGATGACTTGCGTTTGGCGTTTGATGAGATGGAAATGCAAAACATCTCTATAAGAAACGCACGTGATGCCGCTATTTCAACCAGCCAAGCCAAGTCGGCATTCTTAGCGAACATCAGCCATGAGCTGCGCACACCGCTTAACAGTATTGATGGCTTTATTAATTTGCTGGCGCGTCATGGTGAGCTTAATCCTGAGCAAGACTTGTATGTACAGACCATTCGTAAATCTTCAGCGCACTTGCTTGCTTTGGTCAATGATGTTTTAGATTTTTCTAAGATTGAAGCGGGCAAGCTGGTGCTTGATCGCCATGAGTTTGACCTGTATGACACCATCTATGATGTGGTGGATATGCTCTCGCCGGTATCGGCGGAGAAGGGTTTACGCATGGCTGTGCTGTTTTATAATGATGTGCCCATGCGTATCAATGGCGATGCACTGCGTCTCAAGCAGGTGCTGACCAATATCGTCGGTAATGCGATTAAGTTTACGGATAGTGGCGATGTGGTGGTGCGTGTTAGCTTAGATGATCATCGTGATAATTACTTGATGATTAGCGTGCAAGATAGCGGCAAAGGCATTTCACTGGCTGATCAAAAAATGCTGTTCCAGAGCTTTAGTCAGGGCGATCCGTCAATCACCCGTCAGTATGGCGGTACCGGACTGGGCTTAGTAATCTCCAAGCAACTGACGCGTTTGATGGGCGGAGATATTGGCTTTTATGATAATGCGCAAGAAAACATCGCCAATCAAGGGGCGACCTTTTGGTTCCGTATGCCTGCTCATGTCGATGTGCTGGAGGCCGCTACCGGTCAGACAATTGAGCTGCCAGTTTTAGCGCCGCTTGCCAGCGCGACGGATGAGTTTAATGTGTTGGTCTGGATTAATCATACGGCATCTATCCAAGTGCTCAAGGCCAGCCTGCAGTATTTGCCAATTAAACTGACACAAGCCAACTCGTTACCTGGTGTGCTTGAGTCGTTAAAAGAACGTGGCAATTATTGGGACTGGGTCATCGTTGATGATGACACGCAAGACGACATGATGGCGCTGCTCAAACAAATTCGCCTGCATTATCAGGGTAAGCTTGCGGTATTCGGCTATCAAGTCGCTGCTGACCAAGCGCTGCTCAATCGTTATCATGCCAATATTTTGTATGAGCCACTGGATAAAAGACAGCTTTACGCCATGCTTGATACCCAAAATCGCAGCATACCCAAGAGTTTGCAAGAGCCACGTTGGAAAGGCGTGACCGTACTGGCAGTTGACGACCATCTACCCAATCTACTGGTGCTAGACGCGCTGCTTAGTGAGCTTGGCATTCAGGTCATCACCGCGAGTAGTGGCTTTGATGCGATAGAAATCATCAGTAAGCAACAGACCAAAAATATCAAAACGGCTAAGAATGATAAGCAAAGTTTATCGAGTAAAACGCAGCTGTCAAAGGCGGAAGCTCGTGACGATGTCAATAAAAAATCAAATAGTGGACTGCTTGAAGAGGGCAGCCTTGACGATAAAGGTAACGTGCAAGATAAGCATAATATTGACTTGATATTTATGGATATTCAAATGCCGCGTATGTCAGGGCATGAAGCAGCAAGACAAATTCGCAATATTGAAAATGAGGACAGCCGCATCCCTATCATTGCGTTGACCGCACATGGTTTGGCAGATGAGCGTGACAAGCTTATCGCTAGCGGCATCAATGACTATGTTGGCAAACCCATTAGTCAGCCGCAATTGCTACAAGTACTGCAAAAATGGCTAGGACGTACATCGACGACGTCACAATTAACGGCACTGTCTGAAACCAGCTTAAACGGTTTCGATGAGCAAGCGACTGACTCACAAAAAAGTACAGATACTGATAGCTATTCAACGTGGCCTGCAGACTCCACGACTGCTTATCCTGTGCTAAAAGATGACGTCAGTATCAGTGAATCTGCCGCTGATGACGCCCATCATCCGAAGATTACAAGACCATTGTCATTGAAAAAAATTCGCGATGATTATCTGCGTGATAGTCAGCCGCGAGAAGATTATAGAAAAGAGACACCACGTGAAACTCAGCCGCGCTATGAAAGCTTGCGATTCCAAAAACAAGGGCAGGCACCATTACTCAGTTTACCTAAGAAGCCAATAGATATGGCTGATGAGGAAATATCAGCAACTCCAGACTCAGTTTCATATGAGCAGGAAAGTCTGGCTTTGAGCGGTAATTATCTAAGCGTTAATGGCAGTACGAGCAATCAGTCAGAGATTTTGGACTGGCAAGATGCGCTGACTCGCTCAGCCAACAAACCTGATTTAGCGGCCAAGTTAATCATCATGATGCTCGACACCATCAACGATGAAAAGCAAGCGTTAACGCAAGCATGGGAGGCTCGTGACCGCAGCATGCTGGCGCAAATCGCTCACCGTATATTGGGCGGTAGTCGCTATACAGGCGTGCCACAATTGCGTCAGGCGAGCCAAGATTTGGAAGATAAGTGCTTACTAAATATCCACCACACTACGCCTGCGCAGTTTGCGATGTTAGAGCCTTATTATGAAGCATTATTGACAGCGCTAAATAATTTGCAAACCTTAGATTTGTCTGCTTATCCTCAGCTCAATTATCATCGTTTGAGTGAAAATGATATGACATGGAAAATGATTTAAGAAGCCAATGTCATTTAAAAAACTAAGGTAAAGTAAGTCTTTTTGGTAGATAGAACCAAATATAGGACCGTGGCAGTCAGTTATTGCTGCAGTAGGATAAGAATAAGCCTGTTAATATTGCTAGGGCGTGTCCTCAATTCAATCGATAATAATCTAAATGGGTTAAAAATGGCTAAATCTTGCCAAACAGCGTCAAATAGCTGACTAATATCTCGATATTATCTGCGCTATTTTCCTTGTTTGACCGCAATTTATCTCATTTTTACCACCATTTTTAAAATGAAGACACGCCCTAGCATTAGCACTATATTTTATTCATTCATTAATAAGGATTGTTATGAACGCCATTGCAACTTACCAATATGAAACCCTAGCAGTTAGTATCACCGATAGTATATTGACCGTGACATTGAACCGACCACACAAAAAAAATGCCATGAGCTTTAAGGTGGTCGAAGAGCTGATAGCCGTCGCAGGTCGCATAAAAAAAGACAAAACCATACGCGCAGTCATCCTCAATGGGGCAGAAGGGACGTTCTGTGCAGGTATCGACTTGGGCGATTTAAACCACCCAAAAAACCAAGCGTTTGCAGTTTGGGAGTTGGTGAAGCCATGGCAAAGCTCGTTTCAGCGCGTCTGTCTGGTGTGGCGTGATGTGCCAGTACCGGTCATTGCGGTATTAGAAGGCTATTGTATCGGTGCAGGACTGCAGTTGGCACTCGCTTGTGATGTGCGTATCAGCCATCCTGATTGTAAACTGTCTATCATGGAAGCCAAGTGGGGTCTCGTGCCTGATATGGGCTTGACGCAATCGGCGTTTGGCGTCGTGCGAGAAGATGTACTAAAAGAGCTGGCAATGACGGCACGTATCGTCGATGCCAATGAAGGTAAAACACTGGGTTTGGTCAGCCATTGCAGTGAGACGCCACTTGAGCAAGCACAGCAGCTTGCCGCTGAGTTTGCAGAGCGTTCTCCTGATGCTGTGTTGGCCAGTAAGCGTGTTATCAATGCCATGCATCAACAGCCAGCGACGACATTGTATAAAGAAAAAATGTGGCAGCTAAAAATGATGCTCGGTCGCAATCGCAAACTGGCACTGAGGAAAGCCAAGCAAGCCAGTACTGCTTTTGGTAAGCGTCAGTTTAATTAGTCGTTAATGAGTTATTAGTCGTTCGTTAAAAAAGGTATATTATAAATTTCAGACATATTTTACCGTTTTACGTTGATTGTTTTTTAGTTATAGGGTTTGTTTTATTAACGTTATGATTCTATTGAAATAGCGATGCTAGATACGATATAACATTGTCCGCTTGCATAGCCGCAAGTAAATATGCACTATTGTTGTTAGTAGCCGTTTTTACGATTGAAGAAAACCAAATACGACACCGCTCGAATCATAAAATAATAATCACTATATAAAATGGTCTAAATATGTCTGCTCCAAAATCCTCCCTGCCTAACAAACCTATCGCCTCTGAGCGTGTGCGCTCCGCTGATTTGCCCGTTGCATGGATTATGATGCTCGGACTTATCGTGGCGGTAGGCCCATTATCTATCGATATGTATCTGCCTGCGCTGCCTTCTATGGCAGATGATTTCGGGGTTTCCACCGCTTTTATGGCCAACTCTGTCCCAGCGTATTTTTTGGGATTGGTATTTGGTCAGCTGTTTTATGGTCCCTTTAGTGATCGCGTTGGCCGCGTTAAGCCACTATATATCGGCATGACGCTTTATGTCATCGCCTCGATTGTCTGTGCAACGACTGATAATGAGTACGTGTTATTTGTGGGACGGACGATGCAGGCGTTAGGTGCTTGTGTGGGCGCGGTTGTTACTCGTGCAGCCATTCGCGATAGACTAACGGCCAAACAAACCGCAAAAGCATTCTCTATCATGATTTTGGTCATGGGTTTGGCGCCGATATTAGCACCATCACTCGGTGCACTATTTTTGCGCTTTTTTGATTGGCACTCTATCTTTTGGTTTTTGGCGGCTTTTGGGGTTCTGAACTTACTGCTAACCAAGTTCTTCTTTTTTGAGACCCTCACGGAAGAGAACCGTAATGTACGCCCTGCCAAAGAAGTGCTGAGCCAGTATTGGGACTTATTAAAAGACCCAACCTTTAACTACCCAGCGATTGGTGGTGGTTTATTGATGGGCGCAATGTTTGTTTATATTAGCTCAGCTTCAGAGCTGATTATGGACACTTATGGTATGTCGGCGACGCAATTTGGTTGGTTGTTCGGTATGAATGCGGCGGGCTTCGTTGGTCTAACCCAATTGAATCAGTGGCTGACCAATCGCTTTCGTATTTTGAGCATCCTACGCTTTGGTGCGATGATGCAGGTTATCTCTGCTGGCACCTTGTTTTTTGTTGGTATATTTTTGGGCACTGATGCATGGTTACCATTGGTATTGGCCTGTATTTTCTTCTGTATCGCAGGCTTGGGTTTGACTCAGCCAAATGCCTCGGCCATTGCATTGGCTTTCCAAAAGCGTCGTGCAGGTATGGCAAGTGCGCTGCAAGGGTCGCTGATGTTCTCAGTGGGTATTTTTGGTGGGTTATTATTAAACCTGTTTCCCGTGAACGCAGTACTAAAAATTGGTATTGCCATGTTTGCGCTCATGAGTCTGGGTAGCTTTTTAATCTGGCAGATTGACCGCAACTTGGACCTTGATAACGCAGAGTAAGTCAGTCCTAATCGTTTAAGGAAACACCCAATATATTTATATGTTGGGTGTTTTTTTGTCTGTTTATCCATGAAAATTACTGGCTAGAATGTCTTTTATCTGTCATTAATAAATTATATATAACAAGTTATTGAGAATAGAGGGAGTAATTCAATAAATCACTAATAGCAGTTTTTAAGACTGTTAATGTGAATTTATTACCTAAGGTATGACATTTATATTCTTTGGAATGCTATATAAATATAGCCTCACAACTTGTATCTATCTAAATGAAAAAAAATAGTTTGTCCATACTAAACAAATTTAACAGAAGTATTTCAATTGTGAATAATTTAGTGTAGATTGTAACTTTATGTTTACAGCGTAATGGTTTTGAAATCAAATATTACTAAACGATGACATTAAGAATAATAGCTTCCGATTGTAAGGACAAAATATGAGACAACTGTATCGCCTATTTCCAGTCGTACTAAGTATTGGCCTATTTGGCTGTGGTAACTCTACCACTCAAGAAAATGCTAATTCGACCACTGCACCAGTAACAGAAAATAAAGATACCTTCGTTAGTAGCCTGCCTGATACGGCACCTACACTTAAGGTTGCTATGACGGGTGATTTGCCACCTTTTTCGTTTCAAGATGACTACGGTAATATGCAAGGCACTGATGTTGATTCTATTCGTGCTATTGGGGAAGAGCAGGGCTTTAAAGTCGAGTTTTATAAAGAAACTTGGCAAGATATGTTTGACAGTGTCGAGTCAGGAAAGCGTGATTTAGCGATTTCAGGTATTTCATATAAAGATGATCGAGCAGTAAGGTACGGCTTATCAACGCCTTACTTTTTTAACCCAGCGACTATCATGTATTTGGAAGGAAAGTTCGACATAAAAGGTTTAGAGGACATTAAGGGCTTGAAGACAGGCACTTTAGAGGGCTCTAAAGAAGAAGATACTCTGAAAGAGATGGGCGACTCAGTTGAGCTGGTTTCAAGATCGACGGCATTTTTGGCTTATCAGGACTTGGTACAAGGCAATACTGATGTTTTCTTATATGACATGCCAGTGTTGCAGTACATTGTAAAAGGTTATCCAGAACACAAAGTTACCATCGTACCTTATGAAGCGGCAGATGCACCTTCAGCACAGCAAGTAGTATTAATGGCTAAAGAAAACACGCAGCTTATTAATACTGTAAATGAAGGGATTAATAAGCTTAAAGAGAAAGGGACGTTTAAAGAAATTGAGAAGCGTTGGTTGGGCGACTCCAAAGCTACTGGTAAAGATATCTCTGACACTACTAACAATAAGCAATTGAACTAAGGAACTCTAAAGATGGCAATTACGCATAATATTGACAATAAGCGTTACCAAGGTCTGATTGTTTCAATTGCACTGTTTTTATCACTCATCGGTGCCTTGCTAGCTTTTACCTTCTATACTTCGAGTTTATTAGAGAGGAACACGGCTCTAATTGACCAAACTAACCAAGTTGCTAATAGCGCACAGGCGGTAATTAAAGACCTTTTTGACTTAGATAACAGTTATGGTGAGGATACCAACTCTCCACATATCCAGCGCGTCCTGAGCCGTTTGGAAGAAAACACGGCATTAATTACCAGCTCCATCTCTGCGATTGAGCAAGGGGGTAAGATAACCGATACCACTGGTAAGAGTTATAATCTGCCAAAGATTGATAGCAATGCACAAGCGAATATTACCGCTGCCAACGATCAATGGCAGGCGCTAGAGCCGAAAATTCAAGCATACCTGAAAGATGCTGATAACATCATGGTTGCTTCTGCAGATGATTTGACTCGAGCCGTTGAGCAGGCCAAAACATCAAGTTTGCTGATTAACGATTCACTAGACAATCTTACCGACGATGTATTTAGTAGTGCGGAGCGTCAAGCCACGACCATTCGTCTGATTCAGGTGCTGGGTGTTGCTGCTATTTTTGCTTACTTCTTGATCTTTGTATTCTTCTTTGTTCGTCGTCTACGTGAGACAGATGCTGAAGCAGCTGCTGCTCGTCGTGAGACACAAGAGATTATGCAAACGGTAAATACCGGTCTATTCTTGCTTGATAAAGACTTAAAGATTGGTCAGCAGCATTCTCGCGCTTTAAACGATATTATCGGTGCTGATAGCTTGGCGGGTGAGAACTTTACCAGTGTATTACGTGGTCGTATCTCTGATAAAGACTTAAACACCACCAAGCAGTTTATTGAGCAGCTATACAACCCACGAGTCAAAGAAAAGCTGGTGGACTCCCTAAACCCTCTACACAAAGTCATGCTGCATAATGCTGCTGGCAATAAAGGCGCGAATAGCCGTTTCTTAGATTTCAAATTCTCACGCGTGTATGATAATAAAGACATTGCCCGTATCTTGGTCAACGTCAATGACGTCTCTGATGCTGTTTATCTTGAGCAGCGCTTAGAAAAAGAGCGTTCTCAGAACGATATGCAGATTGAGATGCTCACCACTATCTTGAATGTGAATCCGAAGATTATTAACGAGTTCATTGCCAATACCGATGCGCATATCAACAAGATGAACAATATCTTGAAAAACCCTGGTAGCTCGCAATTTGAGCTAGAAAGCAAGTTGAAAGCCATTTATCGCGAAATGCACAGTCTAAAAGGCGAGGCTTCTTCGTTAAAACTGCACAGCTTTACTAAGATTGCCTCAGATGCTGAAGACAAGTTGCATGCGCTGCAAAACCAAGGTCAGCTATCGGGTAATGATTTCTTGCCACTTGCCGTGCATTTAGATGACTTGTTGAGCTTGTCTAATACCATTGCAACGCTCGGTGAGCGTATCAATCGCTCAGCGCCAGCACCTACCAAACCTGCCACCACGCAAAAAACAACTGCGTTAAATGATGCGATGGCGAAAGAGAATACAGTAAAAGCAGCAACGCCTGATACTGCTATTAGCAATCAGCCAGCCAGCCTATCGATTGGTGGCATCACTATTGCTGGTGGTCAGGATATCGACCTGAACGATGAGCAAAAGGATGATCAGCTCTCATTTTATCGAGATTTTGCCAAGGATATCGCCGCAAGACAAGGCAAGCAGATACAGCTAAACAGCCACACGTTAGCGCAAGTCAATATCCCAGAGCATCTTGCCAAGCCTATCAAAGAGATTGGTATTCAGTTACTACGCAATGCTGTGGTACATGGTGTTGAAGCGCCAAGCATTCGTCATTCTCTTGGGAAGGATGCGGCAGGTAAAATTGACCTAGAAGTGCAAGACACTGGTCAAGACTTTATGCTGATTGTGCAAGATGACGGTCAAGGTATCGACTATGATGGTATCCGTCATAAACTGGTTGAAGAAAACCACTTTAATAGTGAAGAGGCAAGTCAGCTCACTCACGGTGATTTACTTAAAAAGCTGTTTGCTTCTGGCTTCTCTACCAGAGATGATGCCGATGAAGATGGTGGTCGCGGTGTGGGTCTAGATATCATCAAAGCATTGGTGAAAGACTACGGCGGCAAGCTGAATGTCAATAGTGAACTGGGTAAAATGACGCAATTCGTCATTACGTTACCTAAAGCTTAATTGGGGACAACAGGTACGCGGTTAAGGATGACCACGTACCTCATTACAGGTAATAGGTTATGCATAAATTAATGATTGTTGATGATTCTAATATCATTAGAAACCGTATTCAGCGTGCGTATGACTCAGGCGAGTTTATGCTAGTAGCCACGGCAACCAACGGTGTACAAGCGATTGAAAAATTCAACCTCCATCGTCCTGATGTGATTACAATGGATTTGACCATGCCGCAAATGGATGGTCTTGAATGCATTGAAAAAATCATCGCAACAGATCCAGACGTACGTATTTTAGTCGTGTCAGCCTTGTCTGATAAAGCCACTGGCATTGAAGCATTGTCGTTGGGTGCCAGTGGGTTTTTGTGCAAGCCTTTCTCAGAAGAAGAGCTTGTAGAGTCTTTGCACGAGCTGGTGCAAGATTAATATCATTCAACGACTTGAGTAGATGTCTATATGAAAGAACAAAAGCTACAGATTTTTTTAAATATTATTAGCAATTATTTTAATCAGTTTGGTGGAGAAGACCTCATCGCTGATACGCCTTATTTGTTAGAAAACAAACAGCCAAAAGTCCACGATTATACGGGCGTCATCGGTATCTCAGGTGAGCAAAAAGGGGTGGTTTACTTTTCGGCAACCCGCAAGCTTTTGTCTGAGATATTGGACAGCATGGGTGAAACTGACAAGAGTGATGAGAATTATATCGATCTTGCTGGTGAAGTGGCCAACACCATCGCAGGTAATGCCCGCACCGAGTTTGGTTCAGAGTTTCATATCTCTGTGCCGTTCGTATTCAAGGGCGCACCGAAAAGTATTGTCCTACCGAACGATGAGCGCTCTTTTATTATCCCCATCACTTGGCATTCGCAAGTCGGTGAGATTGTAGTCTGTTTGCAGGATTGATGATCTCGCTATTACGTTTTCATACGGATGTTAATTATTATGATTAAAGTAGAAAAACTGGGTGTGTTTTTAAGTTCAATCAATGCCTTTTTTACGCAGATTGATGGTACAGATGTAGAGATTGATACGCCTTATCTGAATAATAATAACAGCGCTATTGGCTATGATTATAGCGGTGTGATAAAGATATCAGGTCCTCTAGAAGGCTGCGTGTATGTGAGCGCGCCTAGTACCATGCTGCGAGAGGTCATTAGAGTGATGGGTGAGACAGACTCATCCATCACGATGATGAAGGATTTGCTCGGGGAGATGGCCAATACCATCTCTGGTAATGCTCGCACAGAGTTCGGTTCGGAGTTCATTATTTCTCCACCGCACATCGTCGATAGTGCCCCAAACGTGTCTTATTTACCAAGAGATCGCCAAAGTTATATCACACCATTTACGTGGCGTGGATATAAAGCGGTGATAGGTATCTGCATCGCTTAATTGAGCGCAGATAAATAAGAGTCCATCATGATGGTATTAAAACGACGTATAGACGTCGTTTTTTTATGGCGTGAGTAATATACGCTCATTAGGGCAGATTGGCTTATATTAAGCGCTAGAACATTTGGCGATGAATAAACAGAATATAGATGCTGAATACAAGAGGATGATTATCAAATTATTGCCATTAAATGACACAGATAATCTGTTAACGCTGCTGATAATAGCGCTAGCAGTTGCACAGGCTTATATGATAAAATACAGCGCAGCTATTTTTATAATTTGAATTTAAACATTTTGCTTAAATTTGAAGCATAGCTCAATTTTTTAAACCAACCAATGACACACACATCATGGCAAAAAATTGCTGGGTGTTTGGCGACTTGATTAATTTGCAGATAAGTCATGCGTTAATAATAAGCATGAAGCAGATGCGTGTCGCTAAATAGGCAGTTTTTGTGATGTGGAGGCATAACCCAACCAATAGGAATTTCACATGGCTACAAAGAATCCAACCAAAATCGAAATGCGCGACTTACTACAAGCCGGCGCTCACTTTGGTCACCAAACACGTTTTTGGAACCCAAAAATGGGTCCATATATCTTTGGCGCACGTAACAAGATTCATATCATCAACTTAGAGCACACCGTTAAAGCGTTTAACGAAGCATTGACTTACGTAAACGGCCTAGCTGCTAAGAAAAACAAAGTATTGTTTGTTGGTACCAAACGCGCTGCAAGCGGTATCATCCGTGAGCAAGCTGCTCGCGCTGGCATGCCATACGTTGACCATCGCTGGTTAGGTGGTATGTTGACTAACTGGAAAACACTTCGCCAGTCAATCAACCGTCTAAAAGAGCTAGAGAAGCAAGCAGAAGACGGTACTTTTGCTAAGCTAACCAAGCGTGAAGCGCTAGAGCGTACTCGCGATATGGAAAAGCTTGAGCGTTCACTAGGTGGTATTAAAGACATGGGCGGCCTACCTGACGCTATCTTCGTTGTAGACGTAGATCATGAAGCGATTGCTATCAAAGAAGCCAAAAATCTAGGTATCCCAGTTATCGGTATCGTTGATACAAACTCTAGCCCAGATAACGTTGACTACATCATCCCAGCTAACGATGATGCTATCCGTGCTGTGACTCTATACGTAACTTCTATGGCTGATGCTATCATCGCTGGTAAAGAATACGCACAGACTCAAGCTGGCGGCAAAGCTGAGCAAGAAGCGCCTGCTGCTACTGAAGAAGCACCAGCTGAAGCCAAAGCAGAAGAAGCGGCAACTCCAGCAGAATAAATCGCTGACCTACATGGTTTAACTTTGTAAGGATACCTTGATAGTTACTCTATCAGCATCCATATAGAGTTATTAACAGCACACAAGCTCATAACAGGCATGATGTAGTTTTACTCGTCATGCCTTGTTATTGAATGAACCACTATTAATTGAAACCATCATAAATACGCGAGTCGCTGTTGGGCGAGTATTATCGTCTGTACGAGCCATATCGCTGTTTTAGTGCTATTGATATTCATTCAAAATGAGCCATCTTATTGGGTTTTAAACACCCTTAAGATATCGAACAGACAGTAAGTACTCCTATACATAACTATACTAAGGTGACTCTTATGACAGACGTAAAAATCTCTGCCAAAATGGTAAAAGAACTGCGTGACCGTACTGGTCTTGGCATGATGGAATGTAAAAAAGCACTAGAAGAAGCGAATGGTGATGTTGAAGTTGCCATCGATAACCTACGTAAATCTGGTCAAGCAAAAGCGGCCAAAAAAGCAGGTAACATCGCAGCTGACGGCGCTATCATCATCGCTCAAGGCGAAAACAAAGCATTCTTGTTAGAAGTTAACTGCCAGACTGACTTCGTTGCAAAAGATGACAGCTTCACTGCATTTGCAGAAAAAGTGGCTAACCTTGCACTAGAAAACAACGTGACTGACGTTGCTGCTATCTCTGAGCTACCGTATGGCGAAGGCCAAACCGTTGAAGAAGCTCGTGTATCTCTAGTACAGAAAATCGGTGAGAACATTCAGATCCGCCGTGTTGAAACCCTAGAAGGTAACAACATTGCATCATACCGTCACGGTCTACGTATCGGTGTGGTTGTCTCTTATGAAGGCGGCAACGCAGACACTGGTAAGAACCTAGCGATGCACATCGCTGCATTCAACCCAGTTGCTGTTGATGACGAAGACGTTGCAGCTGACGTACTAGCACGCGAAAAAGACATCATCGAAGCAAAAGCTAAAGAATCTGGCAAGCCTGACAATATCGTTGAGAAAATGATTGAAGGTGGCCTACGTAAGTACCTAGACGAAGTAACGTTACTACGTCAGCCATACGTGATGGACAATGAGAAAAAAGTTGGTGACGTACTAAAAGCTGAAGGCGTAAAAGTACTTGGTTTCAAACGTCTAGAAGTTGGTGAAGGCATTGAGAAAAAGCAAGAAGACTTCGCTGCTGAAGTTGCTGCTACTCAGGCTGCTAACAAGTAAGTTTTTATATTGGTAATGGCTATGAGTGTACAGTAAGATTTTATTCAACATTCATAATTCAACATTCATAGTCTGATTCTATCGCCTACATTATAAGAGGTTAGATAGAATCTCCAAGTACAAAAAAGCCCGTTATTTATTAACGGGCTTTTTTGTGTCTGCAATTTAAGTCTTTTGCCTACAGGGATGTGGTTACATTAACGCAATGCTGCATAGGCTGAGTTGGCATAGCTAGGGCTGTTGCTGTTATTGCTGGTGCCGTAGCTGACATTTTGTAAGCCGCCACTGGTTCTTGTCGCCGTATTGGTCTGATTACTAGCACTCATGCTCGCACCAGACAGTCCTGCATCATTTTTATAGAGACTGTGATAGCGACTCATGACTCTTTGGACATAGTTACGCGTTTCTTTAAAGGGTGGGATACCACCATATTTATCGACGTTACCTTCACCAGCATTATAGCCTGCGACAGCATGTTCAACGTTATTATTGAAACGGCGCATGAGCCAAGCGATATATTTGGCGGAGCCTTCGATATTGTCAGCAGGATTCCAAGGGTTACCAACCTTAAAACGTCGGGCAGTGGCCGGCATTAGCTGCATAAGACCTTGAGCACCGACAGGCGAGCGTGCATTTGGATTGAATGCAGACTCCGTATGCATCATGGCCTTCATGAGGGCAGGATCTACGCCATGACGAGCAGCAGAGGCACGAATGTAGCTATCATAAGCGTTACGGCTACCGCTACTGCTTGCAGGGCTGCTGCCATAGCTATCGCTACTGCCATCATACATTTTGGAGTCTTTATAATAGGTAACTTTGACTTTTTTTGTGAATTTATCAAAGTTGCCGCTAGGACTGACGTTGGTCAGTAATACCTGCCCAGCTTTGTCTTTATAGATATACATATTGCCTGCGTGAGCAGTAACAGAAAAGGCAAGTGAGCTAGTAATGGCAGTTAATAGAAGAGGAGACAAACAGCGAGTCATCATGGTAGTAATGTTTATCATAGAGGTATCACTTTTCATCGAATAATAGCAAATTGTTTTGCCTATAGACGCGTTGTTTTACGCGATTAAGCGGTCATCGTGTTTACAGTGTTAGATAGACTCCACAAAGAAGCATAGCTAACAAAAATCACGTCTAACTAAAAACCACTTGCAATAGATACAAAAAATAATAGTTGTTTACTATAACATATAATAACTTTTTGACGCATGAGATTGTCAAAATTAGCCACAAAACTGGATTTTAATTTGTAAATAACTTTAAATAAATCAATAGGCTATATTTCTAAGGCTTATAAGGGCAAGAGTGGAACCAATACTTTCAAGCTTAATATATAGTTTTATCAATGTTCAGGCTAGAGGGTATTCTCGATTCAATTGATGGTTCTCTACATGCATTGAAAATGGCTAAATGTTGAAGGCGCTGATAAAGATAGGTACCCAAACGGCAGTGACTAAGCCATTCACCGCCAAACCAAATGCGGCATAACGTCCAGCCGTATGACTAATCTGCCATGCTTCCACCGTGCCAAAAGCATGCGCTGCGAGGCCAAGTGCCAAGCCTTTGGCGCGGTCATCATCGACACTGCGGAATAAAAAGCGCGCTAACGTACCACCAATTAGACCAGACACAATGATAATCAGGTTTGCCATCGCAAGGGGGGCTTTAATCAAATCTGCCACACTCAGACCAATGGGCGTGGTCACTGAACGGGTGGCAAAAGCCAGTATGGTGTCGTGACTCAGTGAAAACAGGTATGCCAATGACATCGGTAGTAACGCACCAACGACACTCGCAATAGCGACGATTAGGGTGAGTTTTTTGACTGGCAGCCCTTTGAAGTTCATGGCGGCTAGCGGCACAGCCAACAGGACAGTGACGTATCCTAAGAGATGGTCGAATACAGGTTTAGCAACACTGTAATAATGGTTGTAATCCCATTGTAGAATGAATAGAAACAAAAGCACCAATACCAGTGCCGTAATCACCATTGGCAACCAAGACAGCTTGCGTGCCAGTATGCGGGCAATGACGTGAGCGGCTAAAGTCAACAATATCGCTGCAAGGGTCGCCATGAAGACGCTATCAAAAGTCATAATATATCCTCATCCACACAGCTTAGAGCTGTCCCTTTTGCTCATGGCGTTTGTTACTAGCATCGTTTTGTATATCAGTATCTTGATTGAGCCAACGGTTGGAAAGTATCGCTAGACCCCAAAGCGGTATCAGGGTGCTGATAATCATCGTTAGCATCACGCCCCACAGCTCATCGCCTAAGGCAAACAGCAATAAGCCTGCACCAGCCGATACTGGCAAAAAAGCAAAGCCACTATCGACCAACAGGGTGTTGCTGGCTTGGGTCAGCCAGTTAGGCAGCCCTTTTAGTAGTCGCCACGTCATCAAAATAACAAACATAGCCACCAGCCCAACGATATTGGCAGCTTTTTCGATACCTGCCCACTGACAGATGATGACAGCTGATTCACGGACAAAAATGACCATTGCTAACGTCAGAATTAACGCCTGCCATAGCGGCATGTTGGAGGAGTGAGTAGACTTCATAAGCAGCTCTGGCCGATTCGAAATAGGTGGGATAATCATAAAATGCAAAATAGGCATTGGTATAAATACCCATACTTAGATATACATATGCAACACGTCTATATTTATAGGGTGGACAATAGGTGATTATATAGAGAGTCACTCAACTAAGAAAGCCTATGTTAAATGCATGAGCATTTCCCAAAAAAATGGACGATATCAATTGATATCGTCCATTCATTATTTAACGGGTAGTTTTCAGAAACTTGCTATCTAAACCTGACGATATAATAAACCTAACTGTATATAAGCGTGAAAGCATTAAGCAATCAATAGTGTCAATTAGCCAGTTCTTAGCGATGAGAATCAGAGTTTGGTGTTTCTACTGCTGAGTCTTCTAGACCCGTTGTGGCAGAATTTAGCGCATCAAATTCATCGAAAGCTTTTTCTTCTGCTTCAGTCATCGACGGCTCGGCCACTTCATCAGGCTGCTCAAACTCTTCAAGTATCGGCATCAGCAGTGTCGCTTGCGCCAATGGCAATACATCGAGTGGGTCTAAATCTGCTTGCCCAAGCAGCTGTCTGAGTCGGTCACTTGGTAAGCGGATGGCTAAGCACTCATGACCTGTATCATCGTAGCTTTCTTCTAAGATGACGCCTAGCTCATATAGCGTGTTTTTAAAGTGACCCGCATCATAAGGAAGCGTCACATCAAAGGTCGTCAAGGTACCTGTTAATAGCTGCTGTACCGCAAGCGATAGCTCTTCCATACCTAGGTTTTGTCGAGAAGACACATAGACCCGATTCGGTTGTCCTTCGCTTGCATAACCAATATGCGCAGGCTCATCAGTCAAATCAATCTTGTTATAAACATTGAGCACTGGCACATCGTTGTCGATTTCGGCCAGTACATCTTTGACCGCTTGGATTTGCTCGTGCATGTCCTCGCTCGAGGAATCGATGACGTGCAATAACAAGTCTGCCTCTAGCGTTTCTTCTAACGTTGCATGAAAAGACTCAACCAGCTCATGCGGCAGATGACGAACAAAACCGACCGTATCGACTAAGACCACTCGACCAACACCCTGCCAGTCTAAACGGCGTAGGGTGGGGTCTAGGGTGGCAAAGAGCTTATCAGCGGCATAGATATTTTCATCGACCAAGCGATTGAACAAGGTGGATTTACCGGCGTTGGTATAACCGACCAGTGAAATAGTCGGTACGTCGGATTTCTGTCTGCGGGCACGGCCTTGCGCACGAGTCTGACGTACTTTTTCGAGTTTGTTTTTTAGCTGATTGACTCGGGTTTGTAGTAAACGACGATCCGTCTCAAGCTGGGTTTCACCAGGTCCACGCAGACCAATACCGCCTTTTTGACGTTCCAAATGCGTCCAACCACGTACCAAGCGCGTTGACAAATGGTTCAGCTGTGCCAGCTCTACCTGCAGCTTACCTTCATAAGTACGGGCGCGCTGAGCAAAAATATCTAAAATCAAACCAGTACGGTCAAGCACACGGCATTTCACCACCGACTCGATATTACGTTCTTGTGATGGTGACAAGCTGTGATTAAAAAGTACGATGTCAGCGTCATGCTCACGTACCAGTTCTGCAATTTCTTCTGCTTTGCCACTACCAACAAAGAACTTGGCATCAGGCTTTAAACGTGAGCCTGTCACCAGTGCCAAACGATCTGCTCCAGCTGAATCGGCCAAGAGCTCAAATTCGTTTAGATCATCAGGATCCTGAATTTGGCGAATGTCTAAATGTACAATAATGGCGCGCTCGCCACCTTCATGTCTTTCAAAATAATCCAAAGAGTATCACCTATTTAATAAAGTAAATATATCGCTATTATCTGTCTGCTAAATTTCGATATAGCGTTCATATGACCATCTATATGCGGTCTTATCACTTGATATTAAAGCGTATTCATACAATTAGCGATAGATTTATGTTACAGCGAAAGCGCTTATAGTTTTATATCACTTGAGTTTATCCACGGCTTTATTACGCGTTTGTATAGAAGTATCCACTGACTGAGTGAACAGGCTATCACTGAGCATCATAACTTTGTTATACTTAGCTCGTTTTTTTGACTATTCAAATTGCAGTTATTTAATCATGAGGGCGAAGATGAGCCAAGCTAAATCAAGCTTTTCACTCAGACAACAATTGGGTCGCGGCAAACAAATCGCCGGTATGACCACGACGATGGTTGGTGGACTGCGTGCCGCACAGCGTATCGGGGCATTTAAGCAACCTCCACGCGAAAAACTGCCACGCTATATCCAAGCATTCTGTCGCAAGATGGCAGGCTCTTTTGGTGTAAAAGTTATCGAAGTCGAGCCAGTCCAGCAGCATCATGGTCTGTGGGTGTCCAACCATGTGTCGTGGATGGATATTCCTGTGGTAGGTACTGTCAGTCCAGCGTTTTTCTTATCCAAGGCTGAAATTGGCGAATGGCCCGTGTTTGGTAAGTTGGCTCATGCCGCAGGAACGCTGTTCATCGAACGTGGCTCCGGTGATGCAGGCTCAGTATCAGCGCAGATTGCTGATTTTTTGACCAAAGGGTTTTCGGTGATGTTCTTTCCAGAAGCAACCACCACTGATGGCAAAAAAATCAAGCGTATCCACGGCACTTTGCTGCAGGCAGCGATAGAAGCAGATGTGCCTGTGCGACCTATCCTAATCGCTTATGTCGATAAAGATGGCACATTAAGCGAAGCACTACCATATTATGGCAAGCTGACGATGAAAGAGAGCCTCAAAAAAGTGCTAGATAGTAAAGACGTGACGGCTTATGTGTTGCCATTGGAACCGATAGATCCAAAAGGCTATGGTAAAAGTGAGCTCACTGATTTATTACAAAGAAAAATGCAAGAGGGTTTGGCGGATTTACATTCACGAGTACTGAGTGTACCACCTAGCAAATAATCATTTGCACGACCAACGCCAAGCAAAGAAAAGGCGCAAGTCGCTAGTATTATCACTGCGATTTGCGCCTTTTTTATGAGCTACACATTGTGAGCTGCAGGTTGTCAGTTACCTATTATGATTTACGTACTAAGGTGACGGATTAGGTTGGCGCGTGTGTACCGCTTCAATGGCATCCAATACATCGCTCGCCAACGTTAAATCAATGCTGTCAATGTTGGACTTTAACTGCTCTAACGTTGTCGCACCAATGATATTGCTGGTGACAAAATGACGCGAGTTGACAAAGGCTAACGCCATTTGTGCCATATCCAACCCAGCATCAGCCGCTATCTCAGCATATTGTGCGGTGGCTGATTTCGCTTGTTCATTAACATAACGACCAAAACGACCATACATGGTCAGACGCGCACCAGCAGGGCGTTTGCCATCCAGATACTTCCCTGACAATACGCCAAATCCAAGCGGTGAATACGCCAGTAAGCCAACGTTTTCGCGATGGGCAATCTCTGCCATCCCAACTTCGTATAATCGGTTAAGTAGGCTATAAGGATTCTGTACCGTAATCGGTGCTATCAGCCGTTTTTATCCGCTTCCCACAAGTAGCACATCAGCCCCCAAGCGGTATCGTTCGACAGCCCATAAGCACGAATGCGACCTTTTTTAATCTCATCATTTAATGCTTGGATGGTCTCCAAAAATGGCGTTAGTTCATCTAAAGATTGCGCTGCCATATCAGTATTATAGCCACGTTGACCGAAGAAGTTCGCTTGACGTTCTGGCCAATGTAGCTGATAGATATCGATATAATCCGTTTGCAAACGCTCAAGATTGCCGTCAATCGCGCTGATGATTTGCTCAGCGTTATAACGGGTTTGTCCATCACGTAAAAAGCTCATTGGTGACATTTTACTGGCCAGTATGACCTTGTCACGCTGCTTGGTTTTATTAAACCAGGTGCCAATGTAGCGCTCGGTATCGCCTTGCTTGTCTTTATCTGGTGGCGAGGGATACATCTCTGCCGTATCCCAAAAGTTCACGCCTTCGCTAAGCGCCAAATCCATCTGCGCATGGGCTTGCTGCTCTGTGTTTTGCTGTGCCCAAGTCATGGTACCTAGGCAAATTTTAGAAACCTGTTCATCAAGTTGCGGCAACGTTGTATATTGCATGCGAGTCTCCTTGTTGATGTTATCTTGTGGTCAACCTTTTTTAGATTACATGATTTGTATACCAGTGACGCCAGGCGGCGTTACTTTAAAGATTTTGACTTTAAACAATACTGACTGACCGGCAAGTGGGTGATTAAAGTCCACTTCGATTTCGTCATCGCTGATGGCGCTAATCGTACCAGGTAAGGTGTTTTTGCCTTTGTCTTCGAACTCAATCATCATGCCGATTTCTGGATTGTCGGCGACAAGGGCAAATTGAGGATGGCTAAAGTGTTGAATATTATCAGGATTCCAATCACCAAAGGCTTGCTCTGGCTCGAGATGCGCGGTACGTGTGTCACCGGCACGCAGATTCATGAGTACTTGTTCAAAGCCTGGTAACAAGCTTTCATCACCAATGGTCAATGATACAGGTGCATCACGATTGAAAGTCGAGTCAATGATGGTGCCGTTTTCTAGCGACACTTCAAAGTGCAACTTCACAAGGCTGCCATAAGCGATGCGAGTGTCTTCATTGGGATTGATAAACTGGGATGAATCATTAGATTGGGTCATGGGTAACAGCCATTTTCTAGTGGATTAAATAGAGGTATAAAAGATAAGGGTTGTAAGAAATGATAAGCCATCTGAGATGGTCTGTAAGCGTAAATAGTGTAACGCAAATAGTGTAAGATATCTGCCATATCTATCAATGGGTCACTAGAATAATGACAAGCAGACAACAAGGTCGAGTAAAAAAATGGCAGGATGACAAAGGTTTTGGTTTTATTGAAACTGAGGCGGGCGAGTCGGTGTTTTTCCATGTCAGTGAATTCAAAGCCCAGCGTCGCCCTGAGGTTGGTGAGCAAGTGGTCTTTGCGACTGGTCAAGACAATCAAGGACGATTGCAAGCCCGAGAAGTACAAGAGCTGAGATTTGTACAAAAAAAGATGGCAGAGAAGAATCAGCAAATTCGGCAGCGTAATCGCAAACGTAGTACGCAAGCGGACTTTGAGGCAGGACAAAAGAAGCGTTTATTCCTAGGTGTTGGCTTTTATGCTGTATTAGTCTTATTGGCGGTTACAGATAAGCTCAGCTGGCTAGTGGTAGGTTGGTATGTGGCGTTAGGATTTATAAGCTACATCATCTATGCCAAAGACAAAGCAGCGGCACAAAACAATGATTGGCGTACGCCTGAGTCGACTCTGCATCTGCTGAGCGCACTTGGTGGCTGGGTGGGTGCGATGGTCGCGCAGACATACCTACGTCATAAATCACAAAAGCCTGAGTTCCGCATGGCTTATTATTTGACTGTGGTGATTAATATGGCGGGGTTGTTGTTTGTGTTATCTGGTGGGCAACTGAGGTTTTTGGAAGCGCTATTATAGGCCGGCTTTTAGGGTAACCTCACGAAGCTGTTAAACCTGTAGTGTGGTTTGAATTTGAATGTTTTGGATATAAATGTCCTGTTTTTCAGTTAACGTTAACCAAACCACAGTCTATCGCTAACGGATAGATGACAAAAGGGGCTTTCAATCTTGTTATTATATTCAGGTATTTAATAAAACTATGTAAATAATGGATAAATAAATAATGTAAAAGAGGAAAAGTTATGAGTAACGACACTGATGTTGATTTAAAAAAAGATATTTTTGATGCACTAATTGAGAAACATGAAATACAACGCGCGTTATGCGACAAGCTTGAAAGTACAAAAGATGAAACACAGCGTAAGGCTCTCTATGAAGATTTGAAGCTAGAGTTGCAGGCACATGCAGCGGCTGAAGAGCGTCATTTATACGTGCCAGTGATGCAGCATGATGAAGGTCTAGATTTGTCTCGTCACGCCATCACTGAGCACCATGAGATGGATGAGATGATGGAGACTTTAGATGATGGTCGTATCGGACAAGAGAAGTGGGATAAAACCTGTGCAGATTTGATTCATAAAGTCCGTCATCATTTAAAAGAAGAAGAAAACGACTTTTTCAAACAAGCGAGAAAAATCTTAGATACAGACTTACAGCAGCGTTTGGGTGCTTTGTACCAAGTTGAGCATGCTGAGTTTGAACAAACACATGCAGACGACTAGGTACGCCATGTTTCGATAGAAGTTAACGTCAGAACGTAAAAATAGCCACTATTTATAGTGGCTATTTTTTTGGACAGTTTTGTAGCGTTTAATTGCGTGTTTCACCAAAGGTTGCCATCTTAAGATTCACGCTTCTTTTCTAAAAACAGCATATCAATCACAATCATCGCCACACCGACACTGATAGCAATATCAGCGATGTTAAAAATCGGATAATGCCAAGCATCGGCATAGTGCACATGGATGAAGTCGACAACCTTGCCAAGCATCAAACGGTCGATTAAGTTACCAATCGCACCGCCAAGCACCAGTGCTAGACCTGTAGACAGCAGCTTGGCTTGACGTGGGGCTTTGATTAAATAGCCAATCAAAAACAGCGACATAATCAGCGCCAGTCCAGCAAAAAACCACTTTTGCCACCCTGATTGGTCTGCTAAGAAGCTAAAGGCAGCGCCATAGTTATAAGCAAGCGTCCAATTCAAAAATGGCTCAATCACGGGTATTGGCTCATGAAACGCCAGATTGGTTTGTGCCAACCACTTTGTCCACTGATCGATAATGATGACCACCAGTGACAGCAAATACCACATAAAAGCGCGGCTGCCATTGGCAATAATTTTTGGCGTTTTAGTCAAACGACTTCTGGGCGTCGTTGAGCTACCCGTGGTTGCATGCGCAGGGGTAGGCGAATGGTCAACCTCAACCTGCCGCTGCTTGTCTTCAGTTGATTCTGTCTGGTTAGACGTAGAGTTAGGCGCTGATTTAGGCATAATGGCGCACCTCGCCGTCGCCGCTGACGTTGGTCACGCAGCGAGCACATAATTCTGGGTGCCTGCTATCGGTACCGATATCATCACGGATATGCCAGCAGCGTACACATTTGGTGCCTGTCGCGGCGCTGACTTCGACCACTAAATCGACTGATTCATCGGCATTGTTATCAGTTTGGGCAGCAGTATTATCTTGACTGACAGTAGGGGCATCACTCATTGGCTTTAAGGTTGCGCTACTGGTAATAAGAACAAAACGCAGCTCTTCGCCAAGTTTGGCCAAGCTTTCATGCATCGCACCGTCGGCATATAAATCAACGCCAGCAGACAAGTTAGCATTGATGATTTTTTCACCACGTGCGGTTTCGATATGCTTGTTGACGATGTCTTTTGCTTGCATGATACGTTGCCAGTCATCGGTACTGATGGCGCTTAGCTCAAACTCTGGGAAGGTGTACCATTCTTCGGTAAACACGTAGCCTGCGTCATTGCCGTTTTTACCTTCCAATACTTCCCACGCTTCTTGCGCAGTGAATGACAAGATTGGCGTAATCCAGCGAATCAACGCATGAGCGATATGATAAATCGCCGTTTGCGCAGAGCGGCGCGGCTGTCCATCAGTCTGGGTAGTGTACTGACGGTCTTTGATAATATCTAAGTAGAAGCTGCCTAAGTCCTGCGAGCAAAACGCAGTGATATGCTGGGTGACTTGGTGAAAGTCCATCGCATCATAGGCACTGATGATCTGTGCTTGTACTGTTTGTGCACGCTCAATGATGAATTTATCAAGGCTGACCAGCTCATTGATATCAATGCTGTTGGTCATCGGATCGAAATCATCGGTATTGGCAAGCAAGAAACGCAAGGTATTCCGGATACGGCGATACATATCGATTGCGCCTTTAAAGACCGTTTTGCCTGCGCTCATCTCATAACGATAATCGCTCGACGCAATCCACAAGCGCAGCATGTCTGCACCTGTTTTATTGATCTCTTCTTGCGGCGTGATGATATTGCCAAGCGACTTACTCATCTTGCGACCGTTTTCATCAACGACAAAACCATGGGTTAACACTTGCTTAAACGGTGGGCGCTCGTACATCGCTTCAGACGTAAGCAGTGACGTCTGGAACCAACCGCGATGTTGATCTGAGCCTTCTAAATATATATCAGCTGGATTGGTCAGCTCATCACGTTGCTCCAGGACGGCAAAATGCGTCGTTCCTGAATCAAACCAAACGTCTAACGTATCCGTTGCTTTATCATAGTCAGCGGCCTCGCTGCCTAAGAAATCTTCACAGCTGGCATCAAACCAAGCTTCTACGCCGCCTGCATCGATTTTTTGCGCGGCCACTTCCATCAGCTCAAGCGTATTAGGATGCAGCTCGCCAGTTTCTTTATGCATAAAGAAGGTGATCGGCACGCCCCATGTGCGCTGGCGTGAGATACACCAATCAGGGCGACCATTCATCATTGCCTCGATGCGGTTTTGCCCCCACGCTGGCGTCCAATTGACCGATGGAATATCGGCAAGCGCGCGTTCACGTAGACCTTTGGTTTCCATATTGATAAACCACTGCGGCGTGGCACGGAAAATAATCGGTGACTTATGGCGCCAGCAATGCGGATAGCTGTGCTCAATTTTGGTATGGCTAATGAGATGACCGTTTTCATGAAGAGTGGCGATGATTTTTGGATTGGCTTTATAGATATGCTCACCCGCAAATACTGCTGCGCTCTCTAAATAAACGCCCGTGCCACTCACTGGGTTTTCAACGGGCAAGTTGTATTTAAGACCAACGATATAATCGTCGAGACCGTGACCGGGTGCAGTATGGACGAGGCCAGTACCGCTATCGGTGGTCACGTGGTCGCCTAAGATAAGCGGTACTTGACGATCTTCAATCAGTGGATGCTGGGCACGCAGACCTTCAAGCTCTCGTCCTGATACGGTTGCCAATACGCCTTCGTTGCTGAGCTTAAGCTCGGTTAATGCCGTTTCAACAAGGTCGGTCGCTAATAGGAAGTTGCCTTTGTCAGTCGCGACGACACTATAGTCATGCTCAGGATGTACAGCGATCGCTTGGTTAGCAGGTAGCGTCCAAGGCGTCGTGGTCCAAATGACAGCTGCGATGTTGCCATCAATTTCGCTCAATGCAGCAACCTTTTCAGTATCAAGCACATCAAAGCTCACGTAGATAGCGTCTGACACTTTATCTTGGTATTCAACTTCAGCTTCGGCTAGGGCAGAGCTACAGTCTAAGCACCAGTTCACTGGCTTCATACCGCGGGTCACGTGACCATTGTCATAAATTTTGGCAAGTGCGCGTACGATGTTGGCTTCTTGATGGAAGTTCATCGTCAGATAAGGGTTGTCCCAATCACCAAACACTCCTAAACGTTTAAAGTCTGCCTTTTGCAGCTCAATCTGCGTGCTCGCATACTCACGGCACAGACCACGGAATTCAGTTGCAGAGACTTTTTGACCGACTTTGCCGACTTTGGCTTCGACCTTTTGCTCGATAGGCAGACCATGGCAGTCCCAACCGGGCACATAAGGCGCATCAAAGCCTGATAAGGTTTTTGACTTAACGATAATGTCTTTAAGTACTTTATTGACCGCGTGACCTAAGTGAATTTGACCATTGGCGTATGGAGGGCCATCGTGCAAAATGTATTTGGTTGCACCTGTACGCGCCTTACGAATTTTGCCATACACATCATCCGCTTCCCACGCAGCAAGCCAGTCTGGCTCACGTTTGGCAAGGTTTGCACGCATTGCAAAAGGCGTATCGGCAAGGTTTAGCGTGTCTTTATAGTCTTGGCTCGGTGTATCAGTACTTTTATCAGTCATAGAAGGCGTCTTATAAAGTGATGGTTAGAAGTGGGGTAAAAAGTCGGTCTAAATTTGTGTCCAAAATAACATGCAAGTTTTAATGCTAAGCTGTTTATTTAAATATTAATGGTGATGTTCTGGTTTATCAGTTGTTTATAAAGAGGGTTCAGTTAATAATAAATGCTTATGAAGTGAGCAATACCCTATACATATATCAAAATATTGAGAAAAGTGACGATGATAACGGCAGCTATTATATGACAAAACGGGTGGGGTAAAAAGAGCTGACCAGTATCGCCCGTGTATTCATCAACCTTAGCTTTTATTGTTGGCTGTCTTACGATTGCTCGTTATTTTATATCTGTTACGCTAAGACTGATAGAGTGATGATAAAGATAATGCAATCAATGCTTAAGCGCTATATATTAAATGAGTCAGTATCATAGCATTATCATCGCTGAATCCATACTCTTAGCACTTTATTGCTGTCTTCAATCAGATTTGAATCTGTTTCTATGAAGCGGCTTGTTTTACAACAGCATCAATCAAAGCGTCAATTAAATAATTTGGGTGCGAATGAATGATAAACAAGGAGCAGTTATGAAAATAGGCATTCCTAAAGAAACGAAGAATAATGAAAATCGGGTCGGTTTAACACCAAACGGTGTCAGCGTGCTGGTCGATGAAGGGCATAAAGTACTGGTCGAAACCGATGCCGGCATGGGCTCGCAGTTTACCGATGATGATTATAAAGAAGCGGGCGCAACCATCGTTGAGGAGGCTTCGAAAGCATGGGATGTAGAGTTAGTCATCAAAGTAAAAGAGCCGCAACCGGACGAATACCAGTACCTCACTGAAGATTTGATTTTGTTTACCTATTTGCATTTGGCAAATGAGCCGGAGCTTGCAAAGGTACTCATTGAGCGTAAAGTCACGGCCATTGGTTATGAAACGGTACAGTTAGAAGACAAGTCATTACCGCTGCTGACACCAATGAGCGAGATTGCTGGGCGCATGAGCACGCAGATTGGCGCACAGTTTTTGCAGTCGTTTTATGGCGGCAAAGGCATACTGCTTGGCGGCGTGCCAGGGGTGCAAAAAGGCAGGGTAACGATTATTGGTGGCGGTGTCTCTGGTACTGAAGCCGCTAAGATTGCTATTGGTCTGCGTGCTGATGTGACGATTTTAGACCTTGATCCCAAACGGCTCAAACAGCTGTCTGAGATGTTTGGTAATAATGTACAGACGCTAATATCAAACAAGGTCAATATTGCCAATAGCGTCAAAAACAGCGACTTGGTTATCGGTGCTGTGTTGATTCCGGGGGCAGCGACACCGAAACTGGTCACAGAAGAGATGATTCAATCCATGGATGATGGTGGCGTGATTATCGATATTGCCATTGATCAAGGTGGCGTCTTTGAGACCACCGATCGCATCACCACGCATGACAAGCCCACTTATAGCAAGCACGGGGTGATTCATTATGCGGTGGCCAATATTCCAGGCGCTGTACCGCGGACAGCAACGATGGCGCTGTCGAACGTGACATTGCCGTATATTCACGCGCTGGCAAAAAAAGGCGTGAAAAACGCCTGCAATGACGATTCAGCATTGGCCAAAGGCGTCAATACTGCTCAAGGTCATATGACCTATAAAGCAGTGGCTGAGGCACTAGACTATGAGTATAAAGCGCTGTCGTTATAAGCTGTCATTATAAATAGCTATGTTAAAAAAATGCCAATCTATAGGTGATTCAATTTAAAAAGGTACAAGGCAACTGAGTGCTGATGTATATGTAATACTTCAAGCGAGGTTAACGATGTAGCTTTTTATAGTGGATTGACTATACTCACTATAATAGATGGGCATCTTTTTCTTAGCTGCTATTTAAACTGTCTTATGTTAGCGCCTTAGAAGTTTTCTGAGAAGTTCATCAACTCTTCAGCACGTTCTTTATTTTTAGACTGTAAACAATGCGGTAAGGCAGGGCTGCCAATATACGTCCCTTCTAAATCACATTGCTTATCACGATAATCAAGCCAACCAAGTTGTGACTTTTCGAAATTTGCAGCATCCTCATCGTATCTGGCATTGCTTTTTAACGATTTATATATCTTGTTATAAGCCTTATTCATGGCGCTCTTATATTTTTGATCGGCATATCCAGTGCATTCATACACCACCGAGTTATTCATGCTCTTGTATTTGCTGGTACATTCGCTGTAGTAATCTTTTAGTTCAGCATTCGCTGAAGTCATCGCTACCATGCCAATTAAGAGGGCCGTCACCGTGTTGATGCCAGTGTGTTTCCAACTCATTTTTAATCCTTAAAAATTCATTAATATAAATGCAAAGCGAAAGTCCATATTAACGAATATGAGATATTAAGTAAACTTTAGTTTATCTTTTGAGTGAATAAATAATAAAGGTGGTGACAAATGGTATGGGTTGGCTAGGGCGTGTCCTCATTTTTAACCCATTTAGGTTATTATCGATTGAATTGAGGACACGGCCTAATAACTTATAAGTATATGGTCAATCTATGGTAAAGGCATTTTGAAAACTACCGTTCATAAGCGTAAGGTTTAAAAGGTGGCTGATAACCACAATCGTAATTTGAGTGACCATAACGGCTGAATGCCGGTCAACCCTTGTGTCATCTCCCCATCTTTTAGCACCACATAAGAGGGCGTGACTTGACCTTGCCAATCGGTAAATATCTCCCCTTGTTTATCATTGATGGTGGTAAAGCGATAGTTGTTTTCCGCCAGGTAGCCATGCAGCTCTTGATTAGAGCCAGACTTAATGGCAATGGTTACGACAGGATAGTTGCCCTCTGCCGCAAGCTTGTCTATCGTCGGCGAGGTCACGCTACAAATTGGACACCATGTTCCCCAAAAATATACCAACGTCGGTTTATCCTGACTCAGCGCTGCCAAATCAACTGCCTGACCTTGATAGTCCGTCAACTGCAATTGCGGATTGGCTGGCATGACGGGTTGTCGCCACCAATTGACAGCGGTATAAATCACGGCAAATATTAAACCATATATCAGCACCGTCTTAATGATAGACAGCAGTCTTTGCTGTGGTGTCTTTTTAGGTTTTATAATGGTCTTGTCAGTATCAGTCGTCATAGTGGCTGCTTTTATACTTTTGATTTTAAATCGCTAGGTATGATAATAGATAAAAATAAACGGCTGAATGGTCAGCCGTATTATTATCATTCTCACGTTATTATTTTGAGTGCCTGCTTGCTAAAATGCCAGCTTAAGGCTTTTGCGCGCGGTTTTGTAACGGGTCACCGAGTAATACGCTACCGGAGTTTTCGCGGCGCTCTTCATCGCTCAGCTTATTCGCGGGGACTTTAGACTTTCTCTTCCATTTTAAGCTAAACAAATCATCGCGGCGGTCAATGAGATTATGCACCGAGCCTTCGTTACGGACGTGGATGAGCTTGTCTAAGTTTAAGTCAGAAAAGAATACCATTTCAGTATTGGCAGTCGTTTCCGCCATAATCGCATCATGTGGGAAAGCAAAATCTGACGGTGAGAAAATAGACGACTGCGCGTACTGAATATCCAAGCTTTCAACTTGCGGCAAATTACCAACAGAACCACAAATCATCACATAGCATTCGTTTTCGATTGCACGCGCTTGGGCACAGTGGCGTACGCGCAGATAGCCGTTTTGGGTATCGGTCCAGAACGGTACAAATAAAATATCCATGTCATCGAGCGCCATCAAACGAGCAAGCTCCGGGAATTCGACGTCATAGCAAACCAAGATGCCAACACGACCAGCATCGGTGTCAAATACTTTGACTTCATCGCCGCCTTCAATCACCCAAGCGCTACGCTCGTGCGGCGTGATATGAATTTTGCGTTGTTCTTCAACCGTACCGTCGCGGCGGCATAAGTAACTAACGTTGTAGAGCGTGTCATCTTCATCAAGCAGAGGCATAGAACCGCTGATGACGTTGACATTATAGGTGACGGCTAAATGCGATATCTCATTTTTAAACCATTCGGTATAACCCGCCAAAAAGCGAATCGCGACGTTTTGATCAGTCGATTCACACAGCCCCATTAAGGGCGCGTTAAAGAATTCTGGCAAACACGCAAAGTCAGAGTTGTAATCGGCCATGATATCGACGAAGAACTCAACTTGTTGCAGCAGCTCTTCAGGTGACTCGACCTCACGCATTTGCCATTGAATGCCGCCGATTCGAACCTCTGATTTGCGCGTGTTAGGCTTATAATCCTGCGGCTCATAATAAATGTTTGCCCATTCTAGTAAAGTGGCAAACCCTTTAGATTGAGCGTCGTCTGGCAGATAAGCGGTCAAAATACGTTTGACGATAAAGCCGTTTGATAACTGGAAAGACAGCGCAGAGTCATGAATCTCGCGAGACTCAACGGCATCGATATATTCGCCAGGTGTTAGGTCTTGGTGGTTGTGATAATTAGGGATACGACCACCGGCCAAAATAGCACGGAAGTTCAATTGGCGGCACAGCTCTTTACGCGCATCATAAAGGCGGCGGCCCAAGCGATAACCACGGTATTCAGGGTCGATTAGCGCATCTAAGCCATAGATGGCATCACCATCAGGATTGTCTCTGATGATTTCTTTGTGACCAATCAAATCATCATAGGTATGCGGGTTAGAAAACTTGGTGTAATCAACGCGCATAGATAACACAATACCAATCAGCTCGTCATGGTCAAATAATGCAATCTGACCTTCAGGGAACGCGTCAATCAAAGCGTGAATGGTGTTCTTTGACCAAGCGCCGCCCAAATTGACATAGACACGGTCCATCAATGCTTTGAGTTGCGGGTAGTCTTTTTTCTTAATCTCAGCAATGGTTAGATGGAAGTCATCTAATTTTTCAATTTTGCTCATAATATTCCTGTCTGTGGTTTTGATAAAATAGGTGGTTTAAAGGGTGCTAATACATTTAGGACTGATAATTTTAAAGATAGAGGGATAGAAAACAGCGATAAAAGTATGGGCAGATAAGCGTCAGTACATAAAACCCCTAGTAGGAGATCTCACCTCGATGCCGTTATTAAAGGCAAACGCTAAAAGCAAGGGCACAGATTTTCGTGTAACAAAGACGAGAAAAATATTCCCATAACACACTAATGCCGTTACAATCATTTATCACCATATTAACAATAAGTTAGGATGATATTTTATCTCATTTAGCTTGTCGTTTTAGGATTAATCGTGGTCGCTACAGTTATCAGATTGACGATATAACTTCTAGCAAGCCCACCATAACTATCAAGCATTCACCATCAACTTGGTACGCCTTTTATCCTATTATTCGCTGTTTTGCTGGTCATGATAACAAGCCACACAACCATTGACAGTCTAACGTGGTAACTATTTGCTACGTTTTTGTGAGTCAGACTTTTTTCGGGCACCGCTTTACTTCACTTGTTTCATTCGGTCGCCTACCAGCAACTTTTTAGGATTATTTAATTATGCCCTTAGCTTATGCCGATAGAACCAAGATATTGGAAGAATTAGACGATTCAGCATTGTTTCAATTGGTTTACGTCAGTAGTCTGACGCTGCGCTCGCGTTTGAGTGCCTCGATATTCGAGGAAGTAGAGAGCCATGCACGTGATTATAATCAGCAGCACGGCATCACAGGTACTTTATGTTATGGTAATGGGCATTTTTTACAGTGTATCGAAGGCAAAAAACAGAATGTCTTTACCTTACAGCAGCGTATCTTTGCCGATAACCGCCACAAAAACGTGGAAGTGTTGTTATTACAACCGATAAACCAGCGTAGCTTTGCCGATTGGCGAATGCGCCTGCTGTTTTTAGAGCGATGGCTGTGGTCGCCAGCGACTAAGCAGCAAGCCGCGCAATTGTCACCCTATTTGCCATTTGCGCCGCACGGTTGGTCACCTGATTGTACCGCGCAGTTTTTACAACTTATAAAAACTTTTGACAGCCCACCACATATTAAAGCGGCAGGTATCACTTATAATGCATTAGGTAATATGTTTCGTCATATCGCCGCACCACATCAGGCTTTTTTAATAGTACAAGGTTTTTTAAGTGTGTTGCTGGTGGTCGCGTTGATACTGCTGTATTTATAAGCCATAAATAATAGTGCAGTTATCTGCAAGTCACAGAGTGTTATAGAGTGCTATAAAGATGTCATGTCCTATTCAATATTTAAAAAGACGCTAATTCAATATTTAAAAAGACGCTAAACTTTTAAGTCTAGCGTCTTTTTTATACAATCAAACTTATTGCAATATTAATAAATTGAACCAATTACATATCAAAAATCTTGCCACGATTCATAATATTATTCGGATCAAATACCTTTTTGACCTCTCGTAAATACTCAATCTCAGTCTCACTGCGGCTATAGTTTAGATACGGCTTTTTGGTCATGCCAACGC
>NZ_JASDCF010000049.1 GCF_030408035.1 Psychrobacter sp. APC 3426 | reverse complement strand
GGGTAGTCGTCTTTAGCTTCAATTAGCATACGGACGGCTCGCTCTTGCATTTCAGGGGTATAGTTTCGTGTTTTCATTGTCGTATTCTCTCAGAAAATTGAGTCTCCGACAATCCCGGGGCGGTTCAAACGCTACTTTTGACCAATTTATTAGGAATCCCATTCGCGCTTGGTTTGGCTATTTGGGAAGGACAGCCATTTGATTGGCGCTCATTGATTACGGCCGCCAGTTCAAATATATTCATTTTGATTTATGCAGGTATATGCGTACAGGTGTATCGACACATTGAAGCGTACAAAGTCTCTAGTGCGGAATACTCAGGTTTAATAGGGGCGGTGGTGGTTGGAATCATATGGTTTAATGAAGTGCCAAATATGACTTTGTTAGTAGGGTCTGCGCTGATTATTCTACCTTTGATATGGCTGGCTACTCTTGAATCTATGAGGTTTAGACAAAAAGTTGGGTAGGATAATAGCTTTTAAAACCTAATCAAGCTGACGTGCCATAAATAATAAGAAATAATAAAAGTTATGAATAAGACTAAAATGTTATTTAACGTTTACATCGGTTCATGCTTGACGAAACTGTAGATTACTTGTTAAACACTATAATAAGTCGGTTGCATGATGAGAGCATCCTACATTTTGTGTAATTATTGATGAAAGCCACATAGCTGTTACACAGAATATAGGATGCTCTCCATTATTAAGCTTATATACCTATAGAATAGATAATTCTAGCCAATATGGAGGTGTTTTTCCTTTAGAAGCTTGAGAACGTGGCTGAAGAATACGTAATTCATATTTACCTGAATATGGAAGCGTGTAATAACCTTGGTCATCCAGCTCAGGGGCGTACTCTCCTACGTTAACAGAGTCTGCTAAATTCTTATGGAATAAATAAGAATCTACATTCCCTCCCGCTGTTTTAACAGAAAGCTTTTGGTTCTTTTTGGCATAAAATGTATAGGAATCGTACTTACTACCCTTTAATTTCCCATAATAGTTAGCTGAACTAGCGCCTTTTTTAAATTGAACATCAACAGTTTTAGCCACTGCATCTGAAGAGGCGGCCATTACTGTAGGGCTTACCATTAGAACAGGAAGAGCAATTAGAATAGCAGCAGTTAAATTTTTCATATTTTAAACACTCAAGCAGTAAAAAAAACGATTTTATCTTATTGCACACTGTCAACCTTTATAGATATGTTATATTAGTATTACTAATATAGAGAGTGCGTTGGTAAGTTACTGAATAAGGCCGCCCGTAATGGATAGTATTAATTAATGCCCTATCTTCTAGTTCTACCGCAAACCTACCTATGGTAGTAAAAACCTGAATTTCATCACGTAAACAAAGAGAACACTGCTAAATAGTGGTGTTCTCTTATTATATTTAAAGGAAAAATTATGCGTTCTTTGCTTCTAACGACAATGTGCTTAACGGGCAGCTTAGCTCTAGTGGCTTGTAATAACCATCGTGCCGACACCACGGATCTGAGTAAGCAGCCTACAATAGAAGTGCCGGTAGCGTCAGCGGCATTTACTGCTTTTGGAAACACCGCTAAAGAAAAAATTTGGCGAATAGTGATTGAAGGAAATGAGCTAAGTATAGAGGCGAATTTCTTAAAGCCAACGACAGCAACAGTTATCGTGGTGGGTTCTGGTTCTGTCAATACTGAAGGTGTCGAATACGCGAGTACTATCAATGGACAGCCTATTGTTGTGAATATAAAAAATAACCTTTGTATCGATGACAATGGCTATCAAAATGAACTTACTGCAATATTAACTTACGCAGGCAAAGCATATCAGGGTTGTGCCGTTGCCGGTGCAATAGAAATTGCGCCCACATAGAAGATAAGCCTAACCTATGAATAAACCATTGAAAAAATTTAGCCTAGTATTCTTACCATCATTTTTGTGGGTCGTATTAACTGGGCTAGGATTTGGCTCTCAAAGTCTATCTAATTTGATTGAAATTATAGGAATTTTTATAGTATCTGTGCTGTGTTTATTTATCCCAGAACGATTTATAAAATATCAACACCTTCTTCTAATACTCTTAATAATCAGTGCCTTAGTGCGTTTTTTAACCCCATATATACCGGAATAATTTCTTTATAATTATTAAACCAGTTGGCTATCTGAACCGCCCCGACTATATCGGAGAGCGTTTTATTTGAGTCAGGCAACTTTGCCTGACTCACTAAGACTATCATAATATTGCTTTTCAAACTCGAAAGGTGATACATAACCAATCGTACTATGCAAACGTGTTTTATTAAACCAATCAACCCATTCAAGAGTTGCTAATTCAACATCATTCACACCTTGCCACTGCTGTTTTAAATAATCAATCACCTCTGTTTTATAAAGCCCATTAACCGTTTCAGCCAATGCATTATCATATGAATTACCCGCGTGCCAACAGAGGTAATAACGCCAGAATCAGCCATCTTATCAGTATAACGAATAGATAAATACTGAACGCCTCTATCACTACGATGAATAACGTCTTTTGGGTTGTTTCTGTCTGCAATGGCTTGATTTAACGCTGCCATCACCATATCGATGTTCATACGATTAGACACCTTCCAGCCAACAATACTACGGACAAACACATCTATAATAAACGCAGTATATCCCAGCGGAACCATCTAAAAAGGCTCATTAATCAATTAACAGACTACTCATAGTAGACTGCTATAGTGGAACCACTCAATGAGTACTGAGCATCTTCGGTCTTTCCTTGGCCACATCAGCGATCAGATGCCGTGAGCACTTGGTCATTTTTTGAATATCAGAATAGCTATGACCTGATTTAAGCAGACTAGCGATGATCTTACGCTTCTCTGTATCTTTCCTACGTCCTGAATACTTACCTTCTGCTTTAGCACGAGCAATACCTTGTATCTGGCGGTTACGGCGATCCTCATAGTCTTTTCGAGCAATGGTTGCGAGCATATCCAGCATCATTGTAGTGGCATAATGAAATAGGACAGTAGATAAGAGATTATACTATCACCAAGACTGGAGAGAAGATATGACCACTACACACCGCACAAACAAAAGTATTAAGCTATTATTCTAGTAAGTAATGAAACAAAATTATATATGGTTTTCCGTTCACCCTGAGCCTGTTGAAGAGTAGGAAAACCGTTATGGTTCGACAAGCTCACCACGAACGGTTTTTTATAATTTAAATTTGTTCAGTTACTTAAATCAGAATAGTATGATGAAGAAAGCCTTTCCTAAATTAGTTACGCATAATATTCTACTGCTTTTCACAATATCACCATCTACAGTTTAACCTATCAAACGCTGTGCTAAAAAATTCACCAACACGCCAATTTTTACCACATTACGGCTAGTGGGCGGATACACCAAATAAATCCCGTCATCTGTCGCCAAAGACGGGGTCACTTGCCAATCAGACAACACCTGTACCAACGCCCCAGACTGCAACGCTTTCTCAATCAGCCAATTAGGTAAATGGCTAATCCCTTGTCCATCAAGCGTGGCTTGTTTCAGCATTTCTATATTATTACCCATCAAATTCCCTGTCACCCGCAAACTTTGCGTTTTACCCGTTTGATGGAAATACCACTTTGACGCATAGCCTTGATACATAAATGGCAAACAATTATGCTCGGCTAATTGTGACGGTATTTGTGGTGTTCCATGCAATCGTAGATAATCGGGACTGGCACATAACAGCCGTTGCTGAGAGGCAATAAATTTTGCTACCAAGCGGTCATCCTCCACACGCCCTAACCGCACCCCTACATCATATTTCTCATTAAATAAATCTACAAATTCATCACTGGCAAATAGCTCCAATTCAATTTTTGGGTATAAATGGGCAAATTCGGCAAGCAATGGGGCGATTTTTTCAATCCCATAGGCACTGGGAAAAGTAAGGCACAATCGCCCTTGTGGCTCAATTTGCTCCTCTTTAATCGCTTCATTTACCTGTTGTAATTCAGCTAATATCGGCTCGGTCTGTTGTAAATAACGCATCCCTGCATGGGTCAAATCCAAATGTCTGGTTGAGCGATTCAATAGCTTAATTTGCAAGGATTGTTCTAAGTTATCAATTTGCCGAGTGACAGACGACACCGCCAGCCCAAGCTGACTTGCCGTGGCAGTAAAGCTATTAGTATTCGCCACATGGTGAAAAATAGTGAGGGCATAGAAGTAATTGATGGTCATGGGTTTGTTAGCAGTTAAGTGTATTTTTGAATAAACATATTTTTGCAAAAAAAGCAAAACTGTTTCTAATTTTACCCCAATTATCATTAAAAATAAAAGCATTATACTAGGGCTATATTTTTTAATGCTTAATTTAACGGAGTGACTCCCATGACCACAAGCTCACAAACTGATGTACCAAACCTCTCTGTTCTTGGACAAGACAATAGCCAATTATTTCACACCGCTCAGACGAATGAAAATATAACCCCGCAACAAAAACAACTACCCCCTCATCTTGCCAATCACCCTGCATTTAGTGAGGTGTTTCAAGCGGATAAACTCACCTTGGGATTGATTGCCCCGTTTAAAGGCTATCCCAATAGTCCGATTCCGAGCTTAGAAGACTTTGGGGAAACCGCTGTCTTAGCAGAACAGCTTGGATTTTCTGCACTATGGTTGCGAGATGTGCCATTTTATGACCCAAGTTTTGGCGATGTTGGACAAGCATTTGACCCCATGGTTGCCATGGGCTATTTGACTGCGAAAACCCAACGAATTGCGATAGGTTCAGCAGGCATCGTTGCACCTTTGCGGAGTCCCATTCATATCGCCAAAGCCTCAGCAAGTACGGCAGTATTAAGCAATAATCGCTTTATTTTGGGGATGTCGAGTGGCGATAGACCTGTGGAATACCCTGTGTTTCAGCAAAACTTTGACAATCGTGCCGAGCGTTTTCGAGAAAGTTGGGACATGATTCGTGCCTTAACCACCCAAAAATTTCCGCAGTTTAAAGGGCAACATTATGGGGATTTAACAGGAAATATTGGCTTTATCCCTATCCTTGAACAACGCTTACCGATGGTTGCTATTGGTCGTGCCAGACAGGAACTAGATTGGCTTGCTAATACTGCCGATGCGTGGATTTGGCATGGGGTAAACCCAAAAGATACCAAAAATATTGTGCAAACCTTGGCGGATTTAAATCAAGATGACGCTTGGCATCCTTTTGGTTATGCCAATTTTGTCGAACTTAGTGAGAATCCGAATGAGCCTGCTCAATTATCTCGCAATATTTATCTACGAGGCGGGTCACATAGTTTGCTGGAATTTTGGCAAGAGCAGAAAGAACAAGGCTTATCTCATGTCACCATTAATTTAAAGCCTACCAAACGCCCTGTCAAAGAAACGTTGCAAGACTTAGCAGAAAATGTGTTAGCCAAATTAAACCAATAAAAATGGGGTATAAAACCATGAAAACGCTTGTCATTGATACCACAGTCAATGCCCATACTGAGTCATTTTCGGCTCAGTTACTACAACAAATCAAACAGCAATTTGCTGAAAGCACAACCTATTTGCCATTAAATGACATGGATTTACCTACCTTGGATGAGGCAACCCTAACGGTCATTTATAAACAAAAAGCAGGGGGAGCCTTTCCCAAACTTTGTGTAACTACCATATAGTACCCCACTCTCAACTTCGAAAGTGATTGAAAAAAGAAGAGCACCTCACTAATCTATTGTTTTCGACCAAGAATACAATGGAGTTGTGAGATGCCCATAGACGAATTTATCATCAATATCTATTTAAT
>NZ_JASDCF010000048.1 GCF_030408035.1 Psychrobacter sp. APC 3426 | reverse complement strand
GCAATCCAACGATAGAGACATCAACGCCAGTATCAATATCCTCAACGAAGGATTGAAGTTGGCAACAATCAAAACCGTCGGTGCGACGGGGTTAGCTTAGTCCATTTGCCTAACCGCTGATACAAAACATCGTATCAAGTATGGGTATTACCTAAGAAACCGCCACCTCTTTAGGTGGTCGGTAGTTCATTTCTCCAGCTTTACTAAACAGTCAGAATCAATATCAGCAATCGTTTTGGCACCAGTCAAGGTCATTGCGACGCGTATTTCTTTATCTAGCAGTTCTAACAAATTGCTTACCCCTGCACCGCCATCCGCTGCTAAAGCATAAATAAAAGCGCGCCCTAGCATGCAAATATCAGCGCCCAAAGCCAACATACGCACAATATCTAAGCCATTACGTATACCAGAGTCGGCTAAAATTTTAATCTCTCCTTTAACTGCATCGGCAATAGGAGGCAGAGCACGTGCACTGGATAAAACACCGTCCAGCTGTCGCCCACCATGATTCGATACGACTATGCCGTCGGCTCCAAAACGCACCGCATCTTTGGCATCTTCTGGGTCCAAAATACCTTTGATGACCATAGGCCCATCCCAGTACTCGCGAATCCAATCTAAATCTTTCCAAGAAATAGAGGGGTCAAAGTTATTACCTAGCCAGCCTATATAGTCTTCCAATCCTGTTGGCTTACCTAAATAAGTAGAGATATTGCCCAGATCGTGCGGACGGCCATTTAGCCCTACATCCCATGCCCATTGCGGATGCGTCATAGACTGTAAGTAACGGCGCATAGCAGCATTTTTACCGCTCATACCAGAGTGCATATCTCGGTAGCGTGCCCCTGGTACTGGCATATCTACCGTAAAAACCAAGGTCGAACACCCCGCCGCTTTGGCACGCTCCAAGGCATTTTTCATAAAACCTCGGTCCTTTAATACATAAAGCTGAAACCACATCGGACGGTTAATTTTAGGCGCTACTTCTTCAATCGGACAAACCGAAACTGTCGACATGGTAAACGGAATGCCTTTTTGATCGGCTGCCATAGCGGCCTGCACTTCTCCGCGGCGGGCATACATACCTGTCAGACCCACGGGTGACAACGCGACAGGCATAGACAGAGTTTCATTAAATAACTGCGTCTCGAGACTAAGCAGTGACATATCATTTAGTACACGTTGTCTAAGGGCAATTTTCGATAAATCTTCAACATTATGTTTTAAGGTATATTCCTCATAAGCACCGCCATCTATATAATGAAATAGAAATGGTGGCAGTCGGCGCTTGGCAGCAGCCCTGTAGTCGTTTGGAGATGAAATAATCATACGCTTGCCCTTATTCTGTTAAATATCTATGTAATATTTTTGAATCTCTAATTATTTATTGATTAGTGCTAAACGATGGATGCAATTGGCTTATTTTTGAAGCGGCAAGCTCAACCCACACTCACTATTACACACAGCACGAGCAGTTACGTTTGGTTTTCGACATTTTACCGATGCCGGGATTAAAGCTATTGGTTGGGTCTAGGCTTTTATAGAAATTCTGCAAATCAGGCTCTGCTTCGTATAGATGCCCTACATTATGCTCAGCAGGATATTTGGCTCCGCGTGCGCTCAATAGCTCTAACATCATCTTTTTAACAAGGTGTGCATCACTGCCCTTCTCCAAAATATAATCTTGATGAAACACATAGCAAAAGAAGTGTCCGTAATACAGCTTCATCTCTAAGTGTTTTTCAATTTCTTCAGGTAGGGTTTCAAGCCATTCTAATTCATTACGCGGTATGGCAATATCTAATGCCAATATCTCACCAACTTCTTTTTCATGTATGATTTCATAGCGTAATGCGGCACCGGCTGCCGCAAAACGATTTAAAAGCGCGCTTTCTGACTCTTCCTGGCTACATTCAAAATAGTTACCCGTGTCTGAAGCAGCAAAGAAGGTCTTCAGAAAATCCTGTGCCTCTGCTATCCCTTCATCACTCATTTTTAAGATTAGGTGATGCTCATATTGTTCACGATACTCAATCATGCGCTTCGGTAAATGCTTTGGAAATAGAGTAGCGATGAACTGCATGACTTTGTCAGTAAAATGCTTTGGCATCCATGACCACTTATGAAATTTAGCGTCAATAGCGCCTTTGATAGAAAACAATCTAGGTAAGGCATCTGTGCCGAGATGCTTAATACTTAGGAACGTGTCTTTACCGTATTTAGCGGAGACATCAAATATATCACGATGCATATACTCGCCCACTTCAGGGATATTGTCGAAGCTTGATAGTATCTGCCTTCTGAGCTGTGCAAGCTCACTCACACTGTTAGTGCCTATGTAAAAGGTTTTCTCTTTTGCCGCTATTGGATAAGTGTCAAGACGTACTGCAAACACCGCAAGCTTGCCAGCGCAGCCACTGGCTTCATACAGTCTGCGCTTGTCCGCATTAAAGCGACTGGGCGTGCTTGCATCAACGTCTTTTACTCTGGCGATGTACTCTTTGTCAGATGCGAGCTTGCCACTATCAGGTAATTCTCTTTTATCAAAATTACCATTTTGCAAATTAGTCAGTATTTCTTCTGGCGTATCACCTAGCTCTACGTCTAGATGATTAACCAATACCAGCTGTCCTTGTTCGTTTATTTGGGCAAACAACGCAAGCTCGGTATAGGCGGGCCCTCTTTTGACCAAAGCCCCACCAGAGTTATTAGATATACCGCCAATAATAGACGCGCCTAACGTCGAGGAACCGATGACGGAATGAGGCGCTCTATTGACAGCATTAAGCTGACTTTGTAGCTGATGCAATGTCGCACCAGGCAAGCTGATCACTTGCTCGTTGTCATTCACCAAATACAACTGGTTCATTGCAAGCGTATTAATCACCACAACTGGTCTATCGTAGTCATTACCGCTCGGTGTTGAGCCTTCAGTCAGACCTGTCTTAGCCGCTTGCATGATAATGATGCAGTCGCCTTCAACGCATACTTCTAGGCTACGCCAAATCTCCAGCAGTGTTTGCGGAAATAAAACGGCTAAGGCACTGCCACCACCAGAGCGCCACCCCATTCTATAGTGCTCATTTTTCTCTGGATCAGCCTGTACATTACTAGCACCCAGTAATTGTGTTAGCTTGTCTAGTACTTGATCAGGACTAAGCATGCCTTGAGAATCGCGATTTGACGAAGATATATGATGCTCCTTATCTTGTGATTGTGTGTCATTCATCATGCTAAGGGACCTTGAAAACCAAAAATGTAAATGGCGGCCATGACGATGATGCCACAGAACAACACATAGTATATGGTGGGTAAAATAGTACGCCTAAGTGTGGCGCCCTCCATACCAAGTAAACCCACCGTTGCTGATGCAGCCACCACGTTATGTATGGCAACCATATTACCGGCTGCGGCACCAACCGCTTGCGCCGCGATGATTAGAGAAGGTGAAATATGTAAGCTCATGGCGGCTTCATATTGGAATTGACTGAACATCATATTAGATACGGTATTAGAGCCTGCGATAAATGCACCTAAAGCACCAATGGTTGCACTAATCAATGGAAAAACATTGTCAAAAGTACCCGCAAACAACTCGGCACTGGCGACTGGCATACTCGCCACATCTGATAAGTTTACCCCTGAATTGATAAAGATTCTGACCATTGGAATCGTAAAAACCAGTACAAAACCAGCTCCTAAGACCGTTTTAGTTGATTCTTTAAAGGCACTGTTTAGAGCGCTGACGGGCTTTCTAGTTTGAAAAGCGGCGGCAACCAAAGCACTAATTAGTAACAAGCCGCCTGGTAAGTATAAAGGACTAAAACTGGCACTGATATCTGTCTCACCTAAAATCGAGGTTAAGTCTACTGCCACACTGTTAAGTAAAGACTGAAAGCCTGTAAATACTCTTGAAAACACCAGTAAAAGGGCAACCAATAAATAAGGGAACCACGCCATAAGGGTGGACATCTTCTTATCACTCAAGGTCAGCGTAATATCTTCTTTACTGACCACTAACTTACCAAGCCATTCACTCGGCCAGTTTTTTTGCGGTTCAAAATCCCATGTGGTTTTTGGTACCAAAAACCCTCTTTTAGCAGCATTAACAACGATAGTAATACTGACCAAGCCACCGACCAGTGACGGAAACTCTGGCCCTAAAAAAACACCAGTTATCATATAAGGGATTGTAAATGCCAAGCCTGCAAAAATTGCAAACGGCCAAATCGCAAAGCCTTCCCGCCAGCTTTTGTTTTTACCAAAGAAGCGAGTGAGCATCATCACCATAAAAAGTGGCATAAACGTACCAATGACACCGTGAATGATGGCGACTTGACTGGTAATCAGTTGTAAAAATTCGCCCCACTGTACTCCTTCTTGTGCCAGTTGAGCGCTGATGGCAGCTTTATCTAACCCATCATTTACCCCTATCACAATAGGCGTACCGACCGCACCAAATGATACAGGTGTACTTTGTATCATCATTCCCATCAGCACTGCACCCAGCGCCGGAAATCCTACTGCCACCAGCAAAGGCGCTGCAATAGCGGCAGCTGTACCAAAACCAGAGGCGCCCTCAAGAAAGCAGCCAAAGCACCATGCAATAATAATGGCTTGCACACGCCTATCTGGCGATACATTAGTAAACCCAGCACGGATAACGGCGATTGCACCAGTATGTTTCAATGTATTCAACAAAAAAATAGCACCAAAGACTATCCACAATACCGAAACCGTAATGACCAAACCCTGAATAATAGATGATGACACTCGGTTAAGCGTCATATCCCATATAAAAATGGCAAGCGCAGCGGTAACCACTAAAATGATTGGCATTGTTTTTTTAGCTGACCATTGCAAACCTATCAGAAAAATACCACAGAGAACGATTGGCAGTAATGCCAAAAGCCCATATATTGTTTGATTCAAAATTACATCCTTTTGATTGTGTGATCTTCCTTGAACCAAGTCATCGAAGCCTTTATTTTGACGAACCCATGATGACTAAGTTGTATTAAATATTCACAAATAGGGACTGCTTATTTACTAAAGCTGTCTTGTAGACAAAGCCGAGCACGACTTGCGACAGTTTATGTCCCAATGTCAAAAACGCCCTGGAATAGTCTACGCCTTGTTAATTCATTGATATATTGCATCAATGGACAATGTTATTTTCCTTTTTTGCTATAATCTAATCCGCATTACTACAATTGGAGAACAAGTGTGACCAAAGCTGACGACATGATTTTATTCGTCCAAGTTGTCGAAGAAGGGTCATTTTCTAGAGTCGCTGAAAAATTATCATTGACGAACTCGGTAGTGAGCAAGCGCATTGCGAGATTAGAAGAGAACTTAAATACACAACTGCTTTATAGAACCACTAGAAAGTTGAGCTTAACCGATGCAGGCAGGGCGCTTTATAACAAAGCTAAAATTGCTAAATCCGCCTTTCAAGAAGCTGAAAATGCTGTCACGGGTTACGGCGAAGATATGAAAGGCCATATACGTATAACCATGCCTGTGGTCTCTGCGAATTTCATATTTAGCGAATCTATTGCCGAATTCTGTAAACAACACCCTGAAGTATCAGTAGAGTTACAAATTACCAATCGATTGGTTGACTTGATAGAGGAAGGATTTGATTTGGCACTAAGGACCGCTGTGCTTGAAGATTCTTCACTCATTGCAAGGCGCCTTATAGATAGCCAGTGGATTATATGCGCGACTCCAGCCTATTTAAAGCAACATGGTACGCCTCAAACTCCTGAACAGTTACAGAATCATGAGTGCTTGGTTTATAAGTTTGATAATACGGCTAACAGTACATGGCCGCTATATATAGACGGCAAAGAGCAATTAATGTCTGTCCATGGTCGGTTTCATAGCAATCATCTGAGTGCAATTAAACAAGCCGCGCTTAGTGATTTAGGTATCGCTTTTTTACCACAAGTGTTGATCTATGAGGAGATACAGAAAAATACACTCACGCAGATTTTACAATGTTTTACCAGCAAGAAGCTGGGGCTATATGCGGTTTATCCTAAGGCCAGACAACCGGATCAAAAGTTAAAACTGCTCGTTGCACATTTACGAGACTCATTACATCAAAAACAGGCTTACTACTGCTAAGTAATAAGCCTATTTTGATGTCTATAAAAAGATGAATGAAATAAAAAAGCTAATAGAGCCTTTCCTAAAAACTGTGTAACTGCTTATAATCTATTAACCGGAGAATAAGCAATGACTACTCAATCTGACATTAAAAAACTGGCCGAGCAAATGGCTGGTAGCATGAAAAGCTTTGATGACATCAAAGACTTTCAGAAGC
>NZ_JASDCF010000047.1 GCF_030408035.1 Psychrobacter sp. APC 3426 | reverse complement strand
TTTAAACTGGGACTGTGACAGTCGGGGCAATTGATCTGTATTTGTGTCTTCATAACCTCAAATATATCATCTTGCTTTGACTGTCACCCTCCCTTTATTACTCCAGCATACTTTTTGATACACCACCCAAAAAAACAATATAGGCAAATTATTCTGTCGGCATATTGCTTTTATTTTATTGATGATTGTTGTCTTGCGAGGTAGCTTTGAACGCACGCTCTGATAATACCAGTGACCAGTCCCCCACAGATAAGTCCAATGCAGTTGGCTCTGTAGGAATTGTCACACCCCAAAACTTCCATTTCGCTGAGCCATTAACCTTAGAGTGCAATCGTACACTGCCCTCCTTTGACCTAATAGTAGAGACCTACGGCACGCTCAATAGCGATAAATCTAATGCCATTCTAATCTGCCACGCCTTATCAGGCAGTCACCATGCGGCAGGATTCCATAGTAGCGACGACAAAAAAGCCGGCTGGTGGGACAATATGATTGGCCCTAATAAAGCCATCGATACCAATCGCTTTTATGTGGTTTGCGTCAACAACATTGGCAGCTGCTTTGGCTCTACTGGCCCGACAACGATTAATCCTGATCGCATCAACTCAGAAAAAACAGAAAATGAAAGTGAGCCGCAAGTTTATGGCCCTGATTTCCCACTTATCACCATCAAAGATTGGGTAAAAACCCAAGCCATGCTCTCAGACCGCTTAGGTATTGATGTGTGGCACGCCATCGTTGGTGGCTCTATGGGCGGTATGCAAGCGCTACAATGGTCAGTTGACTATCCCGACAGGCTCAAACGCTGCGTGGTTATCGCCAGCACCCCTAAATTATCGGCACAGAATATCGCCTTCAATGAAGTCGCACGCCAGTCGATATTATCCGACCCTGATTTTAAAGACGGTCGTTATTTACAAGCAGGCACATATCCTCGCCGCGGTCTTATCCTTGCACGTATGGTCGGGCATATCACTTATTTGACCGATGATGCGATGAAGGCAAAGTTCGGTCGTGATTTAAAATCTGGCAAATTCATGTATGGCTACGATGTCGAGTTCCAAGTCGAAAGCTATCTGCGTTATCAAGGCGAACGCTTTAGCGAAAACTTCGATGCCAATACTTATCTGCTGATGACCAAAGCCTTAGATTACTTTGACCCAACCCGCGATTATCCATCAACACAGGCATCTGATAACACAGAGCTGTCAGGACAACTTGAAGACTCAATCGCCGCGTCAGTCAGTAATACCGACAGTGAGCTTGAAGATAATTTAGTAACCCACGATGGTAGCGAGCATGGCAACCATGAAGAGCTTACCGCGCTTAAGGCAGCATTCGCTCACACTCAATGCCAGTTTTTGGTGGTATCATTTACCACCGATTGGCGCTTTGCCCCTGAGCGCTCGCAAGAGATAGTCGATGCTTTGATGGCCACGGGTAAGCCGGTCAGCTATATTAATATTGACGCACCGCACGGTCATGATTCATTTTTATTCGATATTCCGCGCTATATGGGTGCTGTAAAAGGCTTTTTAACCGCGCCATTTATTGCTAATAGCCTATCAGCCAAAGGAGAACGCTCATGAGAATGGATCATCAGCTGGCCGAACGCTGGATTGCGCCCCAGTCACACGTGCTGGATTTAGGTTGTGGTAATGGCGAGTTGCTCGCACACTTACAGCAGAATCTAGGTGTCACAGGTTATGGGCTTGAGATTGATGAAGACAAAATCAATGAAGCGATTGCTAAAGGGCTATCTATCGTCGAACAAGACCTCAACGATGGCTTAAGTCGTTTCGCAGATGATAGCTTTGATACCGTTGTCATGGCGCGAGCGTTGCAAGCCGTCAAAGCACCTGACGTGCTCCTGCTAGATATGCTGCGCGTTGCTCGCGAAGCTGTCATCACCTTCCCTAACTTTGCTCATTGGCAAAACCGTTTACACTTAGGCTTAAAGGGTCTAATGCCAGTATCAGAAGCGCTGCCTTATGAGTGGTACAACACCCCCAATATTCATCTGTGTACATTCAAAGACTTCGAACAACTCTGCGCCCAGCACGATATTCATATTATCAATCGCTTCGCTGTCAGCGACTCTGACAGAGGTCACTCACCGCTGATGACCTCATTGATTAGACAAGTGCCTAACCTATTAGCAGATGTCGCCATCTATCGGGTGACCAAACAAAAGCCAGAGTAATAACAGCTTTCAACGCTACTTTTAAATGGACAATAAAGCCCAAATACGCTCAATTAAAACCTTAATGTAGTCTTAATTCATTCTTACCCTTAAGTAACTGTATGATTTTATTGAAGACAATAAGGTATAGTCGGCCATTAATTCTTGTAATTAGTATTTGAGTTTCGTAAGTTTGGGTGTTAAGCTAGCAAAATAGTGTCGATGACACCCCTATTACAACCGTTTATCTGTTTGGTCATGGTCAAAACACAGACAAAACGATAAACCAAATTGCTAATGATTAGGTATGTTTATATCGCAAGATTCCACCTAATTGTTATCGCCGTCTAACTGTCTTTCGCGAGACAATGTTTAGCGGTACAATTTTTTTTGCTTATTAACTGCCTAATTTTGGAGCTGCTATGAAATTATTAAAAGCTGCGTTATTCACTGCCCTATTCTCTTGTGCAGGTTTTGCCAATGCTGAGTTAATATCAAACGTACCCCTTGATACCTCACGTTTTGAGCTGATGCCTGTCAGTGAGTTATCTAACCGTGCTGCCCAAGGTAACGATCACGCTCAGTTTTACTTAGCCAAGCGCTTGCAAAAAGGTGAAGGCGTTGCCAAAAATACCCAACAAGCCATCCAGTGGTACACTAAAGCGGCTCAGCAAGGCGTTGCCCCTGCTCAGCTGAATCTTGCCATCATGTACTTGCGCGGTGAAGGTGTGCAACCTAACCTGCAGCAAGCACGTCTTTGGTTAGAAAAAGCGGCAATGCGTGGTGACAACCGTGCTAGCTATACCCTTGCTCTACTAGACGAGAAGCAAAAGAACTTAGTTGATGCTTATAAATGGTACGACTTGGCTGCCCGCGACGGTATGCTCGATGAAAAAGTCCGCAACAAAGCACGCGGTAAAATCGGTCAGCTAGCATTGAACTTATCAAGCTCAGACATCGCTAGCGCTCGCAGCAAAGCCGATACTTGGTTTCAGAGTAAGTAAACTCTAATTTTGACCTTACACAGTCAATAAAATAAGCTCAGTATTATACTGGGCTTTTTTGTTTGCCATTTTTATTATCTCTCATATTTCCGTGTAAGTTGAGAATGATAAAACCTCCAAAATTTGCTACACTACGCGCGCATTATCCAATTCCACAATTGCGCTAGTGTTATGAGCTTTACCAATTCGTTTTAACCGTTAATTTTAAAACACACCTTAAACCCAATGCACTAGGTTTGCGACCTAGCCAGCAGGAGAAAAACATGAGTACCAATCAAGATAGCAATACCACTGATAACAAAGCAGCGCCTGCGTACGATAGCGTGACCAATAATATCGTCGTTGCCGCGCTATATAAGTTCACACGCTTTGCCGATTTTGAGCAATATCGTCAGCCAATTTTAGACACCATGATAGAGAATGATGTCAAAGGCACTTTGTTACTCGCCAGCGAAGGCATTAACGGCACGATTTCTGGCAGTCGCCAAGGCATCGATAATGTCTTAGACTATCTGCGTAGTATCGAAGCCATCGGCAGCTTTACCTTTAAAGAGTCTTATACTGATGCGCAGCCTTTTTACCGTACTAAGGTCAAGCTAAAAAAAGAAATCGTGACCATGGGCGTTGAGAATATCGACCCACTACAGTCAGTTGGTCGCTACGTGAAGCCAAGCGAATGGAATGCGCTTATCTCAGACCCAGAGGTTATTTTGATTGATACCCGTAACGATTATGAAGTACAAATCGGGACATTCCAAAATGCCGTTAATCCAAACACCGAAACCTTCCGCGAGTTTCCAGAATACGTGGCAAAAGAGCTAGATCCGACTAAGCATAAAAAAGTCGCCATGTTCTGTACTGGTGGTATTCGCTGTGAAAAGTCCACCGCTTACATGCGTGAGCAAGGGTTTGAAGAGGTATATCACTTAGAAGGTGGTATTCTAAAATACCTCGAGGAAGTACCCGCCAGCGACTCTATGTGGCAAGGCGATTGCTTCGTTTTTGACAATCGTGTGTCGGTCAATCACAACTTAGAAAAAGGCAACTACGAGCAATGCTTTGCTTGCCGTATGCCGATTACAGCCGAGGACATGCAAAGCGCCGCCTATATCAAAGGTGAGTCTTGCCCGCATTGTATCGACAAAGCGACTGAGGAACAAAAGGCTCGATTCCGTGAGCGTGAGCATCAAATGCAGCTGGCCAAAAAACGCGGTGAAGCACATATTGGTAGCGATGTGATGGACGTTATAGAAAAGCGTAAAGCAGCTAAAATTGAGGCACGTCGCCAAGCGGATGCTGCGAATAAAGCCAAAGCTTAATCAGCTAAAACCATACCCTGCTTTGAATGTTAGACGTTTAAATGATTAGCCATAAAAAAGAGATGCCCTATTTATAGAGCATCTCTTTTTTTATCAGTCGTAACATTAAACGATAACGCTTAGTTTTAGAACAAGATACGCACGCGAATGGTCTCTTCAACGTCTTTTAGTTGATCAAGCGCGGCTGTTGAATCATTATAATCCACGTCCATCACCAGGTAACCAACATCACCTTCGGTCATGAGGCTCTGCGCTAAAATGTTGATATGCGCTTCAGCAAACAGACGGTTAATCTGTGACAATACGCCTGGGACGTTTTTATGGATATGTAACAGACGATGCGAGCCTTCTTTAAACGGTATAGAAACCTCTGGGAAGTTCACCGCGGTCGCGGTATCACCTTGGTCAGAGTATCTAACGAACTTATCGGCAACTTCAAGACCGATATTGGCTTGCGCTTCTTGCGTTGAGCCACCGATATGCGGCGTCAAGATAACGTTATCAAACTTACGTAGTGGCGACTCAAACTCTTCATCCGCTGATTTTGGCTCTTTCGGGAACACGTCAATCGCTGCACCCAAGATTTTGCCAGACTCAAGTACTGCTGCCAAATCATCAATCTCGACACAAGTACCACGAGCAGCGTTGATAAAGTAGCTGCCTTCTTTCATATGCGCAAACTGCTCAGCGCCCATCATGTAGCGGGTGCTTGGTACGTCAGGCACATGCAAAGTCACGATATCAGCCGTTGATAGTAGCTCTTCTAGGCTACCTACTTGCACGGCGTTACCCAGTGGCAATTTGGTCACGACATCATGGTAGATGACTTTCATACCGAAGCTTTCTGCCAATACAGACAGTTGCGAACCGATAGAGCCGTAACCAACGATACCGATTGTCTTGCCACGTACTTCATGTGAGTTGGTCGCAGACTTGCCCCAGCCGCCACGATGCACAGTGGCGTTCTTTTCAGGAATCCCGCGATATAGCATGATGGCTTCTGCCAATACCAACTCAGCCACCGAGCGAGTGTTCGAGTATGGCGCGTTAAAGACGGGAATACCTAAATCGCGAGCAGCGTCCAAATCAACCTGGTTGGTACCGATACAAAAGCAACCAATACCGATAAGCTTGTTTGCATGCTCAAGGACTTCACGCGTCAGCTGTGTGCGCGAGCGAATACCAATGAAGTGAGCGTCTTTAATCTTTTCGATGAGCTCATCTTGATCTAAAGCGTGACTGATATTCTCGATATTATGATAACCAGCTCCTTCCAACACTTTTAAAGCATTGTCATGTAGACCTTCAAGCAATAAGAACCGGATTTTGTCTTTTTGTAGTGATAACGCCATATGAGAACTGTCCTATAATTGTCTTATAAAAATCATCAGTGGGATAAGTATGATGGATGAAACGAAAACAGTCCGGATATCTTACACAAAATTTGGCAACGATGTTAGCAGATTAGATGAATTATTGGTTATCAAGCCTGAAAACTTTTTATGCTATAGTGAATCTGACTATAGCCAAATTATGGAACTGTCTCTTTTTGCCATTGATGCGCGTACTATTTATGCACTTGCAATGTCCTTTTACGGTTCTCGTGTTCAGATTGAGCACATGCCCAAGCCAGTACCAAGCTATATAAACATATTTATAGCTGCCTAGTTATATCCATTTCACGATATAATAATCCCCTTTATGCATAGCAATTACGTTTATACCGAGATTTGACCATGACCTCTTTAGCTAGCCAAAGCAATACTACTGCCGTCCAAACCATCTTAAGCAACTTGCTTGATGTGCATCAACTTGACCCCAGCCAAATCAAAACTGATGCTGAGAGCCTAGAGCACTGGGGCAAAGACTGGACCAAGCACTTCGCTCCTGCTGCGTCTGCCATCGTGTTTCCAAAGACCATTGAGCAAGTACAAGCCCTCG
>NZ_JASDCF010000046.1 GCF_030408035.1 Psychrobacter sp. APC 3426 | reverse complement strand
TAATCAAGTTGTTTAAAATCGTGGCTCATAAATATCGCAACCGTCGTCAGCGCTATGATCTTAGAATGAAGCTGTTTGCTGGTATCATTAATTCCGAGCTTAAACTATGACTTTTGCAAGAGGTCTAATGGTTTGACCAAAAGACTCATATCGTGACGTCATCAAAAAGACATGGGCCATTTTGTAAAAGCTCTCTAGACTGGTTGTAGAGTTTAACAAAAAAACCTTTTCTTGTAGATTATTTTTAGTGACTATGTCGTGGTACTTTGTTATCTCAGGTTAAAATTTCACAACGCTTAGTTATTATCGATAACTAAGCTTTTCTAAAGTTCAATTTTTTTTATAGAATAAAGTATACTGTTCTCATGCCAATGACATTAGACATTAGACATTGTTTAAAATCAGCTTAAGCAAACAGAAGATCCATTTAAATTCCAAGAACTTCCTGATGCTTTCGAATGACACTCTCTTCAGTAAAAGGCTCGATAGCCTCTTTCATCAACTCTAGCGACGCTGGGTTATCAAGTGCTTGCTTAATTGCATTTGCCATGTTTTTAGGGTCGTGCATAGGCACGAGATAGCCATACTTACCATCTTTTAAAACCTCCCTTGGTCCTGTAGGACAGTCAGTTGACACTAAAGTACAACCTGCAGCCATGGCCTCAATTAAAACATTAGGAAGGCCTTCAAAATATGATGAAAGAGCAAATACATTTGCCTGCTTAAAGAATTTAAGTGGATTTTCTTGAAAACCTAATAAACGTACGGTATCAGATAGTTCTTTTTTCTGAATCAAGGCTTCTAACTCTACTCGAAAATCCCCTTCTCCGAGAATGGCTAGCTTTATCGGTCTCTCTTTTCTTATTATATTTATAGCATTAATAAGATCAGGATAGCCTTTTCCTGGACAAAGCCTACCTGCTGTTATGATTAAAGGGGTAGATTTGTCAGTAATCCAAGGATCGTCAACTGGCTCAGATATTCTTGTCAAAGTATCAGAATCATAAGCCATATTATAAATACACTGATGTCTTGTTTCGCCAAATATAGCTTTGTAGTCTTTAGCCATATCTTCAGATACACAGACAAGCGCATCAAGTCTTCTACGCAGCAAAATATTAGAGTACTTGAGTACCCAGTCTTTTGAGAAGGGTTTATCAGAATAAGTGCGATAGGGCGAAATACGAGAAGAAGCACTAATCTTAGCTTTTGATCTCGCGGCAATAGCAGCCATTGCAACAATAGTGTTTAGATGGTCTTCAGCAGTAAAAATAACATCCGGCTGGAATTTCTTAATACTTGATACGATTGATGGAAACAGCTTAAAAGTACGCTGTATATCCAAATTCATAACGGTAGCACCATCAATTATTGGTGCTTTTAAATCATCAGGAATATAGCCTATCACAAACTCAACTATATAACCCCTTCGTAAGAATGCTTTTGCTAAACGTATCTGCGCAAGAGGAACCCCTGAATGCGAATATCTTGCAATGAAGAAAATTATCTTTGTTTTCATATTTGATTACTTGTTTCTTAAATGGTCAATTATATATAATGTATATAATCAATGAGTTTATTAATATTGTCGACTCAAATAAGTTTGAATTACCTAATATTTTCGGTGGTGTATCAAAAAGTATGCTGGAGTAATAAAGGGAGGGTGACAGTCAAAGCAAGATGATATATTTGAGGTTATGAAGACACAAATACAGATCAATTGCCCCGACTGTCACAGTCCCAGTTTAAAGAAAAATGGCATAAAAAGCTATGGCAAGCAGAACTACCAATGCAAGGACTGCAAACGCCAATTTATTGGCGATCATGCGGTAACCTATAACGGCTGTCACTCTAGAATAGAAGATCTCATACGACTGATGACTGTCCGAGGTTGTGGTGTTAGAGACATAGCCGTTATAGCCAAGGTTAGCATTGGTAAAGTACTTGGCACCATAGGCTCATCTGTTTATAAGATCGCGCCTAAGAAGCGATATTATGAACGCTTAGAGGTTGATGAGTTCTGGACTTACGTGTATCGCAAGAAGCGTAAAGTCTGGCTCATCTACGCTTATGACCGTGCTACTAATGAGATTGTCGCTTATGTCTGGGGCAAACGTGACCTAAAAACGGCTAAGAAGTTAAGAGCACGTTTAAAGCAGCTTACAGTCAGCTATGGCTCGATTAGCATGGACAACTGGGACAGTTTTATAACCGCCTTTAAAAGTGATAACAAACGAATTGGCAAACAGCATACGGTAGGCATTGAAGGCAATAACTGCCGTCTTAGACACCGATTGCGTCGGGCGGTTAGAAAGACTTGTTGCTTCTCAAAAAAGCTTGATAATCACTTTAAAGTATTCGATCTGGTGTTCTTTTATGTCAATTATGGCTACGTCTGATGCCAGCATACTTTTTAGAACACCACCATATTTTCTTAGTGGAGTCTCTAAAGTTCTTGATCAGACAGTTGTCATTATCGATACGACTGAAACCCATTTTAAATGTCAAAAAAAATCGACTAAAAGGATAAGAATAAAAAAATACTTTAAAACCTTAAGTTTTGGCACAGTGTCAAACGGGCTTAATAGTAGATTCTCAAATCCCTAAGTAGTCAATTTATGATTCTAATCTCTGTCAGTAGGTTTTTCCTGACTATCCTCATAATGAGGTTAGACCATCAACCGCTATCAAAGCCTTGCAAAGTTAGATAAACAATCCTGTATTCCATTTCAAAATCCACTTAAGTGACTAATTGTTAGAATTTTGAAAACCTATTAATATATGATTCAGTTTCATAATACGTTTATGTACAATTTTTAGGTCATAGTGAGTCAGGTACCTACCTTTATTACTTTAACTATTATTAAAAAACTTCTTAGATTAATATAATAGTTACCTTAATCTTACGTCTGTACGATTTTAAATCTTAAAAATCATACGACTACTACGAGCAAGAATAAATGCAACATATTGTCTAATGCTTTTAGGATTCGAATAATCAAAAGCTCTATTAAGATGACTTAGACCCTTTTTACGTAAACCGCTTTTCATCAGTAACTTGTGTCCAAGCCATGTTTCATTACCTTTTCTACGCTCTATTAGTTCACCTTTTGAAAAAAAATCATTAATCTCAGCTTTATCTAAAAAATTATTTACAGCAGTATATGTTTCAAAATACTTATCATTTCTACTAACAGAACCGTATCTCAAATTTTGAATAAATCCAGCCCCAAGATTACCTTTCGTTTTTAGATTCATTTTTGCAAGCCTAATAATCAAATCATAATCTTCATTGTTAGTTAGTTGCTCATCAAATCCACCTATATCATTAAGATACTTTGTGCGAAATAAATAAGTAGGAACACCGCCTGGAATACAATTCGTTTTTCCAACTAAATCCGTATCTAACAGACCATCGTAATCCATATACTCGCACAATCCTCCTGAATTTTGTATGCGCGTTCCGTATACACCAAAATAATAATCCCCAAGTAAACTCAAGCAGTTCTGTTTTGTTTCAATATTTGACTCTAGCATTTCATCATCAGAATCAAGAAAAGTAACATAAGTGGTAGAACAATGCTTTAAACCATAATTTCTAGCTGAAGATGGACCTCCATTCTTTTTAATTAGCAGTGTAATTGGCACAATAGAGTCAATTTTTTCACTCAATACCACAGTTTCAGCCGTATCAGTATTAGAGCCATCGTCTACAACTAAAATCTGTTTTGGAGGTAAACTCTGTCTTATTGCTGATTGTAAAGCGCAGCGTAAGTCTGCTACGCTATCCTTATATGTAGTTATTATAATTGTCGTATCAGAATTTGGCTTAGCCATAGTCTCTTCTCTTATAATTATTGATATAGTACTAGGGCGTGTCTTCAATTCATTTTACAATGAATGATAGTACACGCTAGATAGAGCATTGACTTAAAATTACGAGCTAACTTCTCATAGCGAGTAACGATACTACGAAAATGCTTAAGCCTTGCAAACATATTTTCAACAAGATGACGCAGTTTGTACAAATAGCTATCAAACTCTGGATTAGGCTGTTTGGCATTTTTCCTTTTAGGAACGATGGGTATCATATTATGGCTTCGAGCTTTGTCTCTGATAGACTCTGAGTCATAGCCTTTATCAGCGATAAAGTAATCAGCTTGCCCAATCATTTCAATCAATTCACCTGCAACTTGACTGTCGTGGACGTCACCCCCAGTGATTTTAAAATTGAGCGGATATCCATCGGCATCACAGGATAGGTGTATCTTTGTAGTTGCTCCGCCACGGCTTTGTCCAATTGCTCGCTCTTCACCACGCCGAGCTCCACTTGCATGCTGATGACAGCGAACATAGCTTCCGTCTGTGAATACCCATTCCGTATCAACTTCTTTTCGTAAGCCAAAAAAAAATCCGCCCATAAGCCAGTTTTCGACCAGCGGTTGAAACGACTATAGGCTGTTTTCCACGAACATAATTCTTCAGGTATGTCACGCCAAGGAGCGCCTGTGCGTAGCTTCCACAGTATGGCTTCCATGACCTCTCGGCTGTTTTGAGTTTGATAGCAGCCGTACTTTATCATCGTCGATTGCAATTGATCCCAAAGCGTATCTGTTAATGCTTTTCTTGCCATAACTTGTATTTCTCGCATCGACTCAATAGATGCGGTATTGTAACTATTATTTAGGGCTTATCCAATTGAAGACATGCCCTAATTAAAAAATTAGGTGGTGTTCTAAAAAGTATGCTGGCATCAGACGTAACCATAATTGACATAAAAGAACACCAGATCGAATACTTTAAAGTGATTATCAAGCTTTTTTGAGAAGCAACAAGTCTTTCTAACCGCCCGACACAATCGGTGTCTAAGACGGCAGTTATTACCTTCAATGCCTACAGTATGAGATTTGCCAACTTGTTTGTTATCACTTTTAAAGGCGGTTATAAAACTGTCCCAGTTGTCCATACTGATAGAGCCATAGCTGACTGTAAGCTGCTTTAAACGTGCTCTTAACTTCTTAGCCGTTTTTAGGTCACGTTTGCCCCAGACATAAGCGACAATCTCATTAGTAGCCCGGTCATAAGCATAAATAAGCCAGACTTTACGCTTCTTGCGATACACGTAAGTCCAGAACTCATCAACCTCTAAGCGTTCATAATATCGCTTCTTAGGCGCGATCTTATAAACAGATGAGCCTATGGTGCCAAGTACTTTACCAATGCTAACCTTGGCTATAACGGCTATGTCTCTAACACCACAACCTCGGACAGTCATCAGTCGTATGAGATCTTCTATTCTAGAGTGACAGCCGTTATAGGTTACCGCATGGTCGCCAATAAATTGGCGTTTGCAGTCCTTGCATTGGTAGTTCTGCTTGCCATAGCTTTTTATACCATTTTTCTTTAGACTAAGACTGTGACAGTCGGGGCAATTGATCTGTATTTGTGTCTTCATAACCTCAAATATATCATCTTGCTTCGGCTGTCACCTTTCCTTTATTACCCCAGCATACTTTTTGATACACCACCCAATATTTAAACTAAATTTTTTGCTTTAATGCAAGTTTGTTACATATATCATTTTTTATCAAAACAGTCATCTTATAGTCTTCTTTCTTTCCAATAACGCAAAGTATTTCGGACATATTTGGATTTTACTGACAAGGAATAAATCATTCTCTTAGACTTTCCGATTAGACTTACTTTTAAATCAGAACTGCCTACAATATCTGATTCAAAATAACCTGTTGTAATTAACTTCGGGTATAAGACTACTGTGCTTTCTATAATTCCTTTTTCCTTAATATAAAACCAATCAGCTGTATCTTCAATCTTATCAAGATTATCTGTAACTAGTTTTTTGGCACCAAGAGAGTCCACAATATAAGAATAAGAACCCGAAACATGTCCATCCGCAGGATATTTATAGAACGAAAAACTGAGACCAGAGCACTTCACATCATTTCGTTTTTCAAAACTACCTCTAGCCCAATTATAACCTGGAAAGGCAACGTGCAACGAATAGTCCTGCATAAGCTCAACGGCATGAGTTAACTTCTTCTTAAAATCACTACTTAGTTCCACATCGTCTTCAAGAATTAATGTATAACCATCCTCAAATTCAGCAGCAATAATTTGAGCTCTTCTGTGACTATCAGCACAAGCGAATGCATTTTTATTTACAGAATAGTGTATATTGTTATAGCAGGTGTACCTTAGTCTATTTCCAATATTTCTCTCTATCCAATCGTCAGTTAGCGCAGACCCTTCTGTTGCTTCTAGAAACTCATAAGGAATACCCAAAGTATCTAGCTGCTTTGATATTCTAGCCCTACGTCCTGATGATGACTTGAGATTGATTACTATGATTTTTATATTCATATAATTATACCAATTAATAAAACCTTGACTATGTTACTAAAGTAAAATCTATTATTTTTAAATAAAGCTATTTTTTAGAACTAAATTTTTTATAGCATTTTTTAATGATATCTTAGTTGTTTTAACTGGACTTAAAGTAAATAATTTAATTAACATTAGTAGCTTCTTATCATTCAAGAATGCGAACTCTTTGTAAGTATTATGCCATTTTATGTTTTTGACTGCCTTATCATATAACTTGGAGTCAGAAAAGTAACTTAATACATCAAGCTTGCAGTGATTCATTTTGCTAATATCTTTAGAAGTATTTGTATCGTGCTTTCTATAAAGTGCAAATACATGACACATATTATATATATCGGCTTCCTTACTAAGGAGCAACCACATATACCAATCCTCAATAAGCAAATCCGCTTTATAACCACCTGTATTCCGAATATTTTGCATTCTAATCATTTGAGTAGGTGCCAGAAGGCTATGTTTATGCATTATAATATCATCGAAGCTATAAGCTTTAGCTTTACTAACAACTTCTTCCAACCTTCTATTGCTTTCATCGATTAATTGGACTCCTCCAAAAACCGCAGCATAATGTTCATTATTTTACCCCACTCTCAACTTGAAATAAGCAATTCAAACTGAAGAGGCGGGTTACCAAGTTTTTTGTTGAGTACAAAGCACAGATTGTGTGAAAGAATCTTACGAATCAATCGATGAGACAAATGCCATAAATCTCTTGCTCGTACCTTTTGTATATTAAATCGTTCTGATAACTGACCAATGACTGTTTCAACGATACGGCGGGCTTTCATTAGCCGCCTTACCA
>NZ_JASDCF010000045.1 GCF_030408035.1 Psychrobacter sp. APC 3426 | reverse complement strand
ATTTGTAACCGTAATCCTGAGCGTGCAGAAGCCTTGGCGGCTGAGCTGCGTAACCCTAACCGCCGTGTCGAAGTCAGAACATTACAAGAGCTGCCGCAAGTATTGGGAGAGGCCGATATAGTCAGTAGTTGTAGTGGCAGTATGGATTTGTTGATTGATAAAACCATGACTTTGCAGGCATTAAAGCGTCGTCGTTATCAGCCGATGCTGATGATTGACTTGGCAGTTCCGCGTGATATTGATTCGACCATTAGCCGTATTGATGATGTTTATCTGTACTCTGTCGATGATTTGCAGCACGTGATAGCCGGTAACATCGAGCAGCGCAGGCAGGCGGCAGTTGATGCAGAGTTGCTCGTCAGTCAGTTAGTGGTTGAGATGGATCGCAGCTTTCAGGTGCGTCAAGTGGGCAAAGACATTCAGCAGTATCGTGCGCGTACGCATGACCAAGTGGACAAACTCCTACATGAGTCCATTGCTAAATTACAGCAAGACAATGCCAGTCCAGAGGACATCATAACCGAGCTGTCACGTCGTCTGACGCAGACGCTGACCCATGCACCGTCTAAGCTGATGCGCAAAGCTGCCCGTGAAGGGGACAGTGAGTTGCTAGACTTTGTGGTTTCTGGGTTACAAGACGCCCACCGCAGCCGTTAAACTGTCCACTGCATCGTTCACTAAACACGGGTTGGTTTTTTGATAGATTACCCCCTATAATCGATAGGGCGAAAAACACACATTGTACTAATTCAAAAACCCGACAACGAGCAAGGAGCGTCCCATGACTGCATTACGTCAAGATATTGATCCAAACGGCTTATTAGAATATTCAGTGGTCTATACTGACCGCGCCCTAAACCACATGTCAAAAGTCTTTCAGCAAGTCATGAACGACTTATCTAGCGACCTAAAATCAGTCTATAACGCTGATGCCGTCGCCATCGTTCCAGGTTCTGGTACGTATGGTATGGAAGCGGTGGCACGTCAACTGGCCAATGATGAAGACTGCCTGATTATTCGTAACGGTTGGTTTAGCTATCGCTGGACGCAAATCTTAGAAAAAGGCAAAATTGCCAAGTCGTCTACGGTATTGACTGCCAATCGTGAAGAGGGTGATACGCCAAAGCCATTTTCTCCAGTCGCTATCGACGAAGCTGTTGCCAAAATTAAAGCTGAAAAACCAGCGATGGTTTTTGCCCCGCACGTTGAAACCTCATCTGGCATCATCCTATCAGAAGACTATATCAAAGCATTGGCTGAAGCTGTTCATAGCGTTGGCGGCCTATTGGTCATTGACTGTATCGCTTCAGGTTGCATCTGGCTCGATATGAAGGACTTGGGCATTGATGTGCTGATTAGCGCGCCGCAAAAAGGCTGGAGCAGCACACCGGGCGCAGGCTTGGTCATGTTAAGCGACGCTGCCGTACAAAAAGTAGATAGCACTGAGTCCGATAGTTTTAGTATTGACCTAAAGCAGTGGCTAAACATCATGCGCGCTTATGAAAATGGCGGTCATGCGTACCATGCAACGATGCCAACCGATAGCTTACGTCAGTTTCGCGATACCGTTAGCGAGGCCAAAGAAGTTGGCTTTGAGACATTGCGTGATGCGCAGTGGCAATTGGGCAAGCGCATTCGTGAGGTGCTCGAAGCCAAAGGTATAGAAAGCGTTGCGGCGAAAGGTTTTGAAGCGCCAGGCGTGGTTGTGTCTTACACTGACCGTGATGACATGCACAAAGGTAGCGCCTTTGCTGAAGCTGGCGTGCAAATCGCTGCTGGGGTTCCGTTAAAAGTAGGCGAGCCTGAGAACTTCAAGACCTTCCGCTTAGGTCTGTTTGGTCTCGATAAATTGACCGATGTCGATGGTGCGGTACAACGTTTTGAAAAAGCGCTTGATGAGGTATTGGCTAAATAGTGTAAACAATTACCACATTAATGAAGCTGTTTTTAGCGTAAAAAGAATACTGAGCCTGTTTCATATGGGTTCAGTATTTTTTACCTATTTATTATATTTTATAATATAATGTATTTATATAAAACGAATGTTAAGTTTGCATTTAATAAAAATTGGCTTAGGTAAATATTATGAGTATACAAATAGACTGGCAGGCATTTACGCCAATCTCATTGGTAGGCGGTCTGATGCTAGGGGTGGCGACCGTTATTCTGCTATTGGGTATTGGTCGTATTGCGGGTATTAGTGGTATTTTCTCAAGTCTTTTAAAGCCCAAGCGCGTAGAGATGTGGCAAGTTTTATTCATCGTGGGTTTGGTCATTTCTCCATTATTATATAAATTGGCAAGACCGCTGCCTGATGTCGAGGTCAGCACATCTTTACCTTTGTTAATTGGCGCAGGTTTGCTGGTCGGTTTTGGCACGCGTTTAGGTTCAGGCTGTACTAGCGGCCATGGTATCTGCGGTAATGCGCGACTGTCACCACGTTCGATGGCGGCGACGGTGACCTTTATGTTTTTTGGTATCGTGACCGTTTATATCGGTCGGCATGTACTAGGGCTGCTGTAAATAATGAGTAGCATAGCTATTCGGTAAACGTCTACTAGCTAGCAGATAAATAGCAAGTAACGGCTAAATAGCGCTCAAAAGTATGGCAGAAACCGCATTTAATACGATGAACACAAGATAATAGCGAGACACAACAATGCTAAAAAATATAATTGGATTACTGGCAGGGTTATTATTCGGCTTTGGACTGCTGATATCAGGCATGACCGACCCTGTTAAAGTACAAGGCTTTTTGGATGTCTTTGGTGCTTGGGATATTTCTCTGGCACTGGTGATGGGTGGCGGTCTAGCGGTAGCGATAGTCGGCGTGCAGTTGGCTAGACGTCAGCGTATTAGTTGGGTAGGAGATGACATTGAAATGCCCACTAAAACTAAGATAACCAAGAGACTGGTGATTGGCGCGATGCTATTCGGTATCGGTTGGGGTTTGGTGGGGATTTGCCCAGGACCAGGAATCGTGCTGCTTGGTACAGGACAGTGGCAGGCTTATGTCTTTATCCCAGCGATGATAATCGGTATGCTGGTTTATCAATGGCTTGAACCAAAGCTTAATTAGTATGGGCTTGCGTAATAATAGCCAAGCAAAAAGGTCAGCCTACATTCATTAGGCTGACCTTTATTATGCTCAATTAATTATTATAAAAAAATCTTATATTGCACTTTTTATGTAGCACTTGGGCTGACTTTTGGCGTTTCGTGAGCCAATGATTTTGCCGCCTGACGCAGCTCAAACTTCTGTACTTTACCGGTGCTGGTTTTTGGTATTTCAGCAAAGATAATATATTTAGGTACTTTAAAGCCAGCCAAATGCTGCTTGCAATGCGCCATCACATTATCGCGTTGCAAGGTGCTACCAGCATGAATCTCGATAAAGGCGACAGGCACTTCGCCCCATTTATCATGTGGTGCGGCGACAACAGCACAGCTTTGCACTTCAGGCATTTTATATAAGACGTTTTCGACTTCGATACTAGAGATATTTTCGCCACCTGAGATGATGATGTCTTTTAGCCTGTCCATGATTTTGATATAACCGTCAGGGTATTTGACGCCCAAATCACCGGTGCGGAACCAACCGTCGGCAAAGGCTTCTTCGGTCGCTTTACGGCTTTTTAGATAGCCTTTCATTACCATATTACCGCGCAGTGCCAGCTCGCCCATCTCTTCGCCATCAGCAACAACCGGCTCAGTGGTGCCTTGTTTAAAAAGCTCAAAGCCTGTCATCAAATGTGACGTCACACCTTGGCGTGATTTCTTTTGCGCACGAGCAGCGACATCAAGCGCATCCCATTCTTGTTGTTCAGCGCAGACAGTGACCGGTCCATAGACTTCGGTGAGACCATAAACGTGCGAGATATGAAAGCCCATTGCTTCCATGGCGGCAAGCATGGTTTCAGACGGCGGCGCACCAGCGACCCAGCCTTTAACTTCATGATTAATGGCTTCTTTATATTCAGGTTTGCCGCCAGCAATTATATTATGTACCACAGGCGCTGAGCAATAATGCGTGACTTGATGCTTGGCAATCAGCTGCAAAATCAAATCAGCGTCAATCTTACGCAAGCAAACGTTGACGCCCGCGCGCTCAGCGATGGTCCATGGGAAACACCAACCATTACAGTGGAATAATGGTAGCGTCCATAGATACATCGGGTGCTTGGGCATGTCCCAATCTAAAATGTTGGAAACGGCATTGAGCGTCGCACCGCGATGGTGATAGACCACGCCTTTGGGTTTGCCAGTGGTGCCAGAGGTATAGTTGAGTGCGATAGCATCCCATTCATCTAATGGTTTTTCCCAATTATCCAAACTGTCTGAGCTGGCGATTAATTCTTCATAGCTCATACTACCAAAACGCTCGATATCGAGCGCTGCATCGGTTGCATGAATCACGATTAGATTGGGAAAAGCTTCATCAATCATCTCAGCATGCTCAGCAAACTCGCTATCTAAGATTAATACTTTGGCTTCTGAGTGTTGCAGACAAAAACTTAACGCATTGATATCCAGTCGAGTATTAAGCGTACAAAGTACACCGCCTGACATGGGTACGCCAAAAGCGCATTCGACCATCGCTGGGGTGTTAGGCATCATCACTGCCACCGTATCATTTTTATCGATACCCAGTTTGCGCAGACCGTCAGCCAATTGACGACAACGGTCATAAGTCTGTTGCCACGTTTGTGTGAGGTTATTGTGTTCTAAATCGTCATAGAGGATGGCGGTTTTATCAGGATAAACCTGTGCGCTACGAATGATGAAGTCAATAGGGGTAAGCGGTTGATGGTTGGCCGCATTTTTGCCAAGACCTGTGTGGAAGTCTGTCATTAGGATAGTCCTTTATCGTATTGCTAGTATTCGATGGTGCAGGGATTTAGCGAAGCGCTTGCTAATATCCAGTAAAGCCCATGATTGGCTTGATACCTGGTTTATTTATACAACAACTTTAAGCAGCGACGCCTTAACCATTATAGCCAATCGCACTAAAATTTGGGCAGGTTTTGTGGGGTTTACTTAACCAAATAGCATAAAATTGATGGATAAATGGTGCTGTTAATCATTCGCAGTAATATATTGCTCACTCATCAGTCGTTTGTCCGCATAGCTGATAATAATAGCGGTGTGTTAGGATAACGGTAATACTAAATCCCACAGTTGAGCAATTTTGAAAATCCTGATTGTTTTTAAATCACTTAACTGTATTTATGACGCCTAACTCTTTTTAGAAATAGTCCCCAACCATTCATAAGGAAAATGATATGACCGCCAGCCGCACCGCCAACACCATTGAGACTGCTAGCACCAACGAACACTATCCGCACTTATTTGAGCCACTTGATTTGGGTTTTACTAGCCTTAAAAACCGTTTGGTCATGGGCTCGATGCATACCGGACTTGAAGACCGTTTTTATAACTATGGCAAGCTTGCTGCTTATTTTGAAGAGCGTGCAAAGGGCGGCGTGGCAATGATGATTACGGGCGGCATCTCACCCAATCGTGAAGGGTGGTTGCTACCAGCTGGCGGTACCATGAATACCAAAATGGACGTCATCAACCATCAGCGCGTTACTCGTGCTGTGCACAAGCATGACAGCAAAATTATCATGCAAATCTTGCACAGTGGTCGCTACGGTTATCATCCGTTTATCGTTTCTTCTAGCCCGATTAAATCCCCTATTACGCCGTTTAAACCACGTAAAATGAGCATCAAAAACATCGAGCAAACGGTCGAGGATTTTGCTCGTTCAGCTCGCCTTGCCAAGCAAGCGGGTTATGACGGTGTTGAAATCATGGGCTCAGAAGGCTATTTGCTCAATCAGTTCTTATCGCGTCACGTCAACAAGCGTACCGATAAATACGGCGGTGACATTGAAAATCGTATGAGGTTTGCGGTAGACGTGGTCAAAGCCGTACGTAAAGCGGCAGGCGAAGACTTTATCATTCTCTTCCGTTTGTCAGTGATTGACTTGGTCAAAGACGGCAATGTCATGGACGAGGTTATTACTGTCGCCAAAGCGCTAGAAGAAGCGGGCGTCACCATTATGAATACCGGCATCGGCTGGCATGAAGCGCGTGTACCGACGATTGTCACCAGCGTCCCGCGCGCCGCCTTTGTTGATTTCACCGCTGAGATTAAAAAGCACATCAGTATCCCAATGATGGCGGCCAACCGTATCAACATGCCAGAGACGGCAGAGGATATCGTCGCCAATGGTCAAGCCGATATGATTCAAATGGCGCGTCCGTTCCTAGCTGATGCGCATTGGGTCAATAAAGCCAAAAACGGTCAGACGGATCGCATCAATACTTGTATCGCCTGTAACCAAGCGTGTCTTGACCATACGTTCGAAAACAAACGCTCGACTTGTCTGGTCAATCCGCAAGCCTGCTACGAGACGGAATTGGTTTATAAGAAAACCAAAAAGCCGAAAAAAGTCGCAGTCATCGGTGGTGGTGTTGCTGGTATGTCAGCAGCTCACGTCGCCGCGTTACGTGGGCATGACGTTACCTTATTTGAAGCAAAAGACATCTTAGGCGGTCAGTTTAACTATGCCAAAGTCATCCCTGGTAAAGAAGAATTCTTTGAGACCATTCGCTACTATATCAATGAGCTTGAGCACTTAGGCGTTGAGATTAAACTCAATACTAAGGTTGATAAAGCGATGCTAGAGAAAGCGAAATTTCATCATGTCATCGTCGCGACAGGCGTAGTACCAAGAAGCCTAGAAGGCAAGCTAGAAGGTGCTGAGCTGCCACAAGTCATCAGCTATGCTGAATTGCTGTCTGGTGAAAAATCAGTCGGCGAGACTGTCGCGGTCATCGGTGCAGGCGGTATTGGCTTTGATGTCAGTGAATATCTCACCGCCAACCATGGTCAATCACTAGATGAAATCGGTCCTGACGCGCTGAAAGACCCAAGCTACCGCACCACGCCGCAGTCTATCAGCGAGTGGCGTGAAGAGTGGGGCGTGACCTCTGATACAAGTTACCAAACGGATGGCGGCTTGATTAAACCTGAAGCCATTAAGCCGGTTCGCCAAGTGTACTTGATGCAGCGTACCAAAGGTCGCTTGGGCAGTGGTCTCAATAAAACCTCTGGCTGGGTGCATCGCGCCCATATCAAATCACACGGCGTCATCCAAGTCGCTGGCGTGCAGTATGATAAAATCACCAACGAAGGCATTTGGGTCACCAACGGTCAAGGTCAAAGCCAGTTGCTCCGTGTCGATAGCGTGGTGGTTTGCGCCGGTCAAGAATCCGTCGTTGAGTTGATGCCAAACGTTGGCGATGCGCCAGACGCGCAATACCATCTCATTGGTGGTGCAAAATTGGCCGCTGAGCTAGATGCTAAACGCGCCATTCGTGATGGGGCAGAGGTTGCGGCGAGTATTTAAAAGTTTAATTCTTCATATTTTATAGATAATAAGAGCTAAACATAATGTTCAGCTTTTATTATCATATTAGTATTAGCAAAGAATCAATACGATATACTATCTAGGACCGCAAGTTCTAATACCCTGAGTATCTGGAGTGCTAATAGTCAATGCAGTAAACTTATCATCTCCATCAAAAAATACCGTAACGGAATTTCTCTTTTGGTCTGAGTTTGGACTATCAGCTTTAACTTCATTAGTGCTTGTAAACTGGTTCTGGAATTTATTATCAGAATCTAAAACGCGGAAACTGAGGACTAAAAAATTATTGTTTTTAAAGTCCGAACCATAGTAAACCATGTCATCTACATGTAATGAATTATCATCATCGATGTAAATCTCTCTATTAGTTCTAGGGCCGCCATTACCTGTAATAACATCACCGCGATTAGCATAATCAATACACTCTACATTTATAGTTTCATCCACGTATTTACTTAAAATGTTACCTATGTTATCTGCGAAGTAGCTAGAATTACTGAAAGTAATAGGGCAAGTATAACCAATCATACCAAAATCATTGTCGGTCTTTTCACTTATAGTGATGATTTCTGAACGCAAATCTTCATCATAACTGATAGAAGAGAGAGAATATTTTGATTCCTCTGGGGGAGTAATTAGAAAAACATCGTGATTTAGAACGTCCTCTTTGAGAATTTGAATACTACCTTTATCGTTATTATTGTATAAAGTGTCACCATCGATTTTTATTCCAGATTTGTTAATCATCAAAGTTTTATTTATCGTTTTGGTCTCTCCAAGTGCAACAACCTGTTCGCAAGTAAGACTGTAACTACCAGCGTAACCTCTATTTAGAGCATCCCCTAATATATTTGAAGTAAAAGAAGGGTTTGGAACTGGATCGGGGTTTGGATCAGGGTTCGGATTTGTTATTTCAGGTGGTATACTGTCTGAAACATTAGTATTTGAAGAATCACTATCTGATCCACAACCAACTAGTGATGCTGCTAAAGCTATCACTAAAAAATTAACCTTTAAATTCATAATTTCATACTCGATAAATGTTTTGTATTTTATAAGAGCAATATATTATGCTATAGATTTTTGTAAAGCAACCCCACTCTCAACTTCGAAAGTGATTGAAAAAAGAAGAGCACCTCACTAATCTATTGTTTTCGACCAAGAATACAATGGAGTTGTGAGATGCCCATAGACGAATTTATCATCAATATCTATTTAAT
>NZ_JASDCF010000044.1 GCF_030408035.1 Psychrobacter sp. APC 3426 | reverse complement strand
ATTAAATAGATATTGATGATAAATTCGTCTATGGGCATCTCACAACTCCATTGTATTCTTGGTCGAAAACAATAGATTAGTGAGGTGCTCTTCTTTTTTCAATCACTTTCGAAGTTGAGAGTGGGGTTAAATACAGTATTAAACATCATGATTGTTTTTTGAATGAATTTTATAAATAATAAGACAATCCCTAAGATCAGCCCTAAATAAAAAGGCGCTAATATCCAGCGGCTGTTAAAAATGGTTTTTTCTAGGTATCGTTCAATATTTTTTAGCATGGACATCTCTTAATGCTCTTAAAGGTTGTAGGTCATTTACTGATAACGTGGTATAGGATGGATTTAAGAAAGCCATTCGAGCACTTGTTGTACCCGCTCATCTCTGTCGCCACCAATACGCCTAAACATTTTATTGTGCATCTTAAGCTGGCTAGCAAAGTAAGTGCTTATCTGCTCACGCTCGTGAGGAGCATCACGTAAGTCATCAGCCACCCACGGCGTATCGACTTCAGTTAATAAAATTAAATCATAATGATGCGCTAATGCGGCATTGGTTAGATCGGTAGGGCAGTCGCCATAATACCAATTAGAATAAACCATCAGCTCAAACAGGCTAGTATCACAAAATAAAAGCCTCTTATGATTAGGGTCTTTAATACTGTCGTTTAGTTGAATGATTTGTGCTGATTGTAGTGCCAACTGGTTCTCTAGCTCTATTTGACCTTGGGCAATGGGCAACAAGTCGTTCCAAGTACAAGTCAGCTGCTCCTTATCCCATTTAGCTTGTAAGTAGGTACGCATATACTCTGGTACCCAAGGGCTCTCGAAATAGGCTGCCAAATCACGACATAAGGTTGTCTTGCCAGTGCTTTCTGCCCCTAGTATTGCGACACTGATGACCGACTTAGGCGTATGCTGTATGAGATTGTCTGCGATAGCGGTTTTGCCATTCATAATATGCCCAGATTGCAATGAGAGTAAATACTACATACTGTAGTGCGGTAAATGTAAAGCCTTTGTAAAAGTATAACAGCACGGAGATGGCATCAGCAACGATCCATAATAACCAATGCTCAATTTTGCGTCGCGCCATGAGCCACATCGCCATCAAAAATAATGCAGTGGTCAGCATATCGGTATAATCAATCCAGGTAAATAAATGCGTGCCAAGCACGACGCCATCGAAGCTAAACTCATTGTTAATCACAGGACGGAAGTAATAAACCAATGCCACAAAACCAATAGTAGCAGCGCCTAGCAAAGCCAGTATAGGCATGTCTTTGGCACTTAACCGTTCAACTTGAATAGCACCTTCACTATCAGTACTATCTCGCGATGTATCTTGCTTCTGGCTGGCTGGATTTATATGATCTGTTTGTTGATTATCTGCCTTATTCTTAGACCAGTTAATCCACCCATACAGACTCATAACGGTGTAATAGGCATTGATAAACATATCGCCAAATAGCTGCCATTTCCATAGCAGATAGACAAAAATACCCGTGCTTATCAGTCCAATAGGAAAGGCGAGAATATTGGTTCTACTTGCAAATATGACGCTTGCTACACCAAATACAACGGCAATCAACTCCAAGATGATAAATAGAGTAGAGTAGTCAGCGTATTGTCCAAACAACCAGTTGAATATTTCTGCCATGAACGTTCCCTAATATAAGCATCTATTGTTTTTAGTAAGTGTATACGCACCAATATAATAATACAGACAATTGAAGTGTGCCAAAGCAGCACCAATTATAGCGTAGCTGCCTCATAATAAAGGCAGTCTTCCCTTATTTTTTGCAGTCTGACAGATTATTTGTAACAAAGTATTAGAAAAATAATTTTATTCAGGCATAATAAAGGCTCTGATTTTAAGTTTACAGTTATTCACCGAAATCAAAAAACCATTATTATTCCACCTTTATGCTTATCCCAAGCACTATAGCAGTAGACAAGGAAGCTTATTATGACGACTTGTATTACGGGCACCGGCCTATACATCCCACCTTATAGCATCAGCAATGAAGAGCTGGTGGCATCATTTAACCAGTATGTTGAGAATTATAATGAAAAGCATGCGGATGAGATAGCAGCAGAGACTGTCACCGCACTTGAACCCTCTTCAGCAGCCTTTATCGAAAAAGTATCTGGTATCAAGTCACGTTACGTGATGGAAAAAGATGGAATTTTAAATCCTGAAATTATGGCTCCTGTCATACCTTACCGCCAGTTGGGTGAAGAGCTGTCTATCATGGCAGAGATGGGCACAGCCGCGCTAAAAGACGCACTGGCTGACGCTGGTCTTGAAGCCAATGATTTGGACGGTATTATTCTTGCCTGCTCAAACTTCCAACGTACCTATCCTGCAGTGTCTATTGAGATTCAAGATGCTATCGGTATGGTAGGTGGTTTTGCTTATGACATGAACGTTGCTTGTAGTGCGGCAACCTTTGGTTTATCGCAAGCGCATGGTTCGATTGTTTCTGGTCTTGCCAAACGTGTTGCTGTGGTCAATGTTGAGATTACCTCAGCGCACCTTAACTGGCGCAATCGTGACAGTCACTTTATCTTTGGTGATGTCGCAACCGCCTGTATCGTTGAGGAACTAGACACGCCAAAAGGTTATGAGATTTTAAGCACCAAGCTGTTTACACAGTTTTCAACCAACATTAAAAACGAATACGGTTTTATGGATCGCTCTGAGTTTTTAGCGGCGCAAACAGAGATGTATCCAGACCTTAATGAACCAGTGACTGACAAGCTATTTTTGCAGAATGGTCGTAAAGTCTTCCGTGAAGTTTGTCCAAAAGTTTCAGAGATCATCACTGAGCATTTGCATGAGAACGACATGCAGCCTAGTGAGGTCAAAATGATGTGGCTACACCAAGCCAATGCCAATATGTTGGATTTAATCTTGCGTACAGTTGTTGGACGTGACGCAGACAAAGCGATTGCACCGAGTGTCATCGCTGAATTTGCTAATACCAGTTCCGCCAGTCCAATGATTGTCTTCCATCGTTATAAAGACGATTTAGCATCAGGTGATCTGGGCGTGATCTGCTCGTTTGGTGCAGGTTACTCGATTGGCTCGGTGTTAGTACGTAAGGTTTAAATACATCTGAAAGGTTACGAGAGTTATTGGGTATTGGCGAGCCATTAAGGCGATGGGCGAATACTAAATAACTCTTTTTTTGCTATGTAAAAAACTAATTTATTTAAGTAGGGGCGAATAGTGCGATTTTCGAAATATTTTTTAACCTCTGAGCGAGTAGCGACAGCCGCATTAACGATTATATTTACAACAACTATGGCGCAGGCAGACGTTTATGTCGGGCCTAATGTCAGTATTGGTGCGAATGTCACAGTTAATCCTAATAAAATAAAAGTAAGCAATACTACGGTTACTGAACAAGGCGTTGTTGTTCCTGCAAATGCAGGTTATTTGGGCTCTGCCACTGCCAAAACCACTTATACTTGCAACGCCAAAAATCCTATAGTTGACTTTAAAGGTAATAACCAAAAAATTACGATAAAAGGTAACTGTCAAACCATCAGCATTTTGGGTCAAAATAACGTAGTCATTGCTCAACAGACTTTTAATTTGATTGAATCTGGAGCGAATAATACTATTAGCATTACTAGAGTGCGTCATGTGATGTCATCGGGAGAAAATACTCAGCTAACCTACCGTACTGGGCTTGATGAAAACGGTCAGTGATGAATTTATAACTAACCTTAAATTCGTAGCTAAACTTAAATTGACGAAAGCCAAATCTACTATGATTTGGCTTTTTAGACTAAATGCTAATGCCAGTTCTTCTGCATATCGTTTCCTAAATGCACAACTTGTAGAGGGAAGGTAATGACATCAAATGCTATGGTTATGGGAGCAAATACTACCAAAGCTTTCAATAAATTTGGACCAGTCGAGGTTTTAGAAAACTTCTGATTAATAGTCAATTGTAGAGGCTGCTTGAATTGATGTGGGATACTATCAACATTAGTTATAGGCTGCGCCACCGTAAATCCTACTGAGATGTCACGATTGCAGACCAAATATCTTTTTTGTAACTCGTATTGATGAGTACAGCCAAAACCTAAATTCTCTAAAGCAGACCACTCTTTAGCATCAGAGTATGAAGCAGTGATAGGTTTTTTGAAATGCAGACTAAGATCAGCACAGCCATGATCGTATTGACAATTAGACTCTTTATCAATGACGACTTCTAATTGCTTAGTGATAGCTTTGGTATCGATAGTATATCTAGCCTTACTAGGGTTCAGATACAAATAACGAAGGTCAACCTGACTAAATATATCTTTAAACAGCTCAGAGTTATCACGACTTGGCTCAATCAAATAACTATATTTATTACCCACCAAAGCCAAAGCATGCTCATGACCTGCGATAGTCAGGTTCGGCTTGCCAATAGCGATAACCTCATCATTAAACACGGTCTTGGTTTCTTCAACAATCTTGTTTTTATTATCATAAACGATATCTGCTAGCCCACTAGTAGCGTAGCAACTGCTTAAAAATGACACCAAACTCACGGTAAATGCTACAGCAAATAGCTTTGATATATTGCCTTGTTTATTTTTTAGATTCATATCAATCTCGATGATTATTTTAATAAAGCTATAATATATTAAACTAACCAACTAAGGTTAGCTCTACCTATTATCAAAATTAATTTTATAGTGCTTAAACAAATCTTTGGCTTATTTATAATTTCTATCGAAATTATAAATAAGCCAAAACGCCTTTCGGCAAATGAGGTAAAATTTGCTATAATCACTCTCTTATTCCTCTCATCTATTTAAAAGTCCTTTTATGAAAGAATCCTTGCGCTTGCGTTTAGACCAGATGGTAGACCGTTATGAAGAGGTCACCGCCTTATTATCAGATCCTAGTGTTATTAGCGATAATAATAAATTCCGTGAATTGTCTGTCGAGCACAGCGACTTGATGGATATCACCACTTTATGGCAGAACTATGTGCGTGCAGAGACGGATCAGGCTGATGCAGAAGTGATGCTACAAGAAGCCTCAGACCCTGAAATGAAAGAGATGATGCAGGACGAGATTGACAGTGCCCGTGATACCATCGTAGAGATGGAAGAAGCGCTCAACGTCATGATGTTGCCAAAAGATCCTAATGATAAAGTGCCTGCGTTCCTTGAGATTCGAGCAGGTACAGGTGGTGATGAAGCATCGATTTTCTCTGGTGATTTGTTCCGTATGTATCAAAAGTATGCCCAAGCTCAAGGTTGGACGCTAGAGATTCTGTCAGCTAACGAAGGTGAGCATGGTGGTTATAAAGAAATTATCACCCGTGTTTCTGGCAATAGCGTCTATGGTCGCTTAAAGTTTGAGTCTGGTGTGCATCGTGTTCAGCGTGTACCTGAGACCGAAAGTCAAGGTCGCGTGCATACCTCAGCCTGTACCGTTGCCGTTATGCCAGAAGTTGAAATCGATGACAGTGTTGATATCAATCCTGCAGATCTAAAAATGGATACGTTCCGCTCCAGTGGCGCAGGTGGTCAGCACGTTAATACCACGGACTCAGCCGTACGCTTAACCCATATTCCTACCGGTACCGTGGTAGAGTGTCAGCAAGAACGCAGCCAGCATAAGAACCGTGCTCATGCGATGAAAATGCTGATTGCTAAGATTCAACAAGCTAAAGTCCAAGCACAAGTTGATGTAGCAGATTCTATCCGTCGTGACTTAGTCGGTAGTGGTGATCGCTCAGAGCGTATCCGTACCTATAACTTCCCGCAAGGGCGTATGACTGACCATCGTATCAATCTAACGTTATACAAGCTAGACTCAATTATGGAAGGCGACTTAGATGAAATCCTTGATGCGCTGATGCGTGAACACCAAGCAGATCTAATGGCCAGTATTGGCGGTGGAGATTAAGGCAGTTTACTGTTAGAAGCTTAGTGCCTGCAACTTCGACGGCGCTATCAGTATCTTCTGATAGCGCCGCATCAGCTGAAAAAGTCGCTCCATTTATCTATCAAGCGTGTGACAAGAGGTGAAACGTTTTTTTAGCAAGATAGGTTTGTCTGCTGTTAGTGTGTAATGTCTTATAGCAAAAGCCATAAGCATTATTGACGTGTGTTATTTGAATGTCTTATTTAAGATTTACAGTTTTCTTTTATTCCTTTAATTACCTAATAATTTTGAGAGTGTTATGTCAAAGTCCAATAATCAAAATCAAGAGCAAGCCCCAGAAGATGCTAACGAGCTGATTGCACAGTTGCAAGCCAAGCTAGACGATATCAGTGCTTCTGGTAAACAGCCGTATCCAAATACATTTAAACGCACTGATTATGCGCAAGACTTGCAAACGGCTTTTGAAGGGATTGACAAGCAGGAAATCGAAGACAAAGCTGCTAAGGGTGAAAAAACCCAAGTCAATGTAGCAGGTCGCGTTATGCTCAACCGTGGCGCTTTTATCGTTATTCAGGATATGACAGGTCGTATTCAGTTATATGTCGCCCGTAAAGAGTTAGATCCAGAGACACTCGCTACGATTAAATCGTTAGATTTGGGTGACATTGTTGGGGTGTCTGGGTTTATCGGTCGTTCAGGAAAAGGCGATCTATATGTACATATTGAAGATTTCACCCTATTGACCAAGTCGCTACGTCCGATGCCAAACAAGTTTCATGGTCTAGCTGATGTAGAAGCACGCTATCGTAACCGTCATCTTGATTTGATGACCAATGAAACAACGCGTGATACCTTTATGATTCGCAGCCAGGTGATTAGTGGTATTCGCAAGTTTATGTTAAATGAGCGTTTCATGGAAGTTGAGACGCCAATGATGCATCCTATCCCAGGTGGCGCTGTGGCTCGTCCATTTATTACCCATCATAACGCCTTAGATATGCCACTATACTTACGTATTGCTCCTGAGCTTTATTTAAAACGCTTAGTGGTTGGTGGTTTTGAAAAAGTGTTTGAAATCAACCGTAGCTTCCGTAATGAAGGTGTTTCTACTCGTCACAATCCTGAATTTACCATGATTGAATTCTATCAGGCCTATGCAGACTATCATGACTTGATGGATTTAACTGAGCGTCTGTTCAATGAATTGGCGATGGATATCTTGGGTACGACTGAGATTACTTATCAGGAAGAAGCCATCAGTCTAAAAGCGCCATTTGAACGTCTCTCTATGTCTGATGCGATTGCCAAATATGCAGAAAACTTTGACATGGCACGTATTAACGATCGTGACTATCTAGCAGAGTACGCCTCAACGACCCTTAAGCAGCAAGTAAAAGATGTCTTTGGTGTGGGTAAACTACAGACGATTATCTTTGAAGAAACTGCTGAACATCAATTGCGCCAGCCGACTTTCATCACTGAATATCCTGCTGAGACATCGCCATTGGCGCGCCGTAGTGATGATAATCCTGAGATTACCGATCGTTTTGAGCTGTTTATTGGCGGTCGTGAGTTGGCCAACGGTTTTAGTGAGCTCAATGACCCTGCCGACCAGGCAGAACGTTTCCGTGGTCAAGTCGCTGAAAAAGACGCTGGTGATGATGAAGCCATGCACTTTGATGAAGAGTATATTGAAGCATTGTCTTATGGCTTGCCACCGACTGCCGGTGAAGGCATCGGTATTGACCGTTTGGTGATGCTGTTTACAGACTCTGCTAGTATCCGCGATGTGATTTTGTTCCCACATATGCGCCGTAAGCTTGAAAGTTAAGAAAGGTTTGCTTGCCATACATCCATACTAGTAATAAACTGAATATAACCAGAGTTTTACTACTTTTCATAAAGCAGGCTCAGATTTTATGAGACCTCATTTATAGGGATATTATGGACACTCAGCAGGCAGCACCCTCAATTTGGCAGCAGATGATTAAACAAAGTTTTTTGTCTTTGTATGAGTTACCACAAGATAAAAAGAGTAGCCCTGAACAATTTCAGGGCTATGATTTTGTTTTTGAATTTTCTGGTGCTACGGTTTATGTGATCGTCAATGATGTGGTGATGCAAGCGAGTAGGCAAGATATAGACAGTAGCCAAGTTCGAGAGTGGAGAAAAGAGGTTGTCAATCAGTTGATTAAGCGTCACGCTCAACTTTATCAAAAAAATGATAAATTAATGGCGGACAATGATGATTCTGACCTTGATAAGGCGGTTTATTTTATCGGTTTGACATCGCTTTCTATTAAACATGAGGGCAATCAAGCTGGAGCACCACTTTATACGGTTGGCTATGAGTATGGCAGTCAGTTTTTTGCTGAAGACTGTGTATTAGATTTAGATGATGAAGAAAGTGTACTGCAAGTTTTTAGCTATCAAAATTTCGTCGATATTCTCAGTCAGTTGGTAACCCCAAGTGATTTGACAGCATTTTTAGATTTTCATCGTAGTCAATTAACAGGTTTTGAATCATTTTTAGATGAATCAACGCTACTGACTCAGTTTTTACAATCGCCAGGATTTCACCAAAGAGCCATTAGCGTCCAAGAAAAATTGGTCAATTATGAACTGATTGATCAGGTTGAACCGCGTTTGTTGAAGGCCATACAGCCAAATCAGACAAGTTTTTCCAACGCACTCATGGCTGAAATTCAAAAGAACACGCGTATGTGGTACAAGTTATTTAATAGCTTGATTAAGGATTCTTTTGAAGCAGGGCATCCTATTCCAAAGGATCAAGTAGATATATTGGTTGATGAATCAATGTATACCTATGCGTGTCTGGTGGAGAAAATATTAGCTTATAGAACGATGGATCAAGACTCGCGTTGGAATGGTTATGTTCGCCACGAACATTCTTATAATGTGTTTGGACGTCATTATCTAATGGTGTTTTATGCGCAAGATGACGACAGCTCATTGAGTGCGGATAAAGTTCGCGCCTCTCACCAAGATTTATTGTTGGAACTTAATGCACAAATGCAAGATCCAGTGATGGATGATTTGTTTTTGATTGGGGTGGAGTTTAGACCTTGCGAAGATAGTGTAAACACCGAGGTGCATTTAGATGCCTTTCACCAAAACGGCTCAGTTATCGATTTAAATACCCAACGTTTATATGAACAACTGGCTCAACTAAAAGCCAACCTATAATTCAAGCTCAATTTAGATCGCTGATCTGATGCTTTACCTATTTTTGTATTACTCAAATTGGCATTTACTATGACGCAGCAATACCAAGTTTTAGCTCGCAAATATCGTCCAAAGAACTTCCATGAGTTGATCGGACAAACGCACGTCTCGCAAGCGCTGATTAATGCAATTGATTATAACCGTCTGCATCATGCGTATCTATTTACAGGGACGCGTGGTGTCGGTAAAACCACGATTGCCCGTATATTATCCAAGTGCCTGAACTGTGATACTGGTATAACCAGTACCCCTTGCGGTGTGTGTGATAACTGTGTGGCTATCGATCAAGGTCGCTTCATCGATTTGATTGAAATTGACGCTGCCTCTCGTACTAAAGTTGAAGATACCCGTGAGCTGCTAGACAACGTCCCTTATGCACCAAGTCAAGGTCGCTATAAGGTGTACCTGATTGATGAGGTGCATATGCTGTCAACGCATAGTTTTAATGCGTTACTCAAAACGTTGGAAGAGCCTCCTGAGCATGTGAAGTTTTTGCTAGCGACGACGGATCCACAAAAGTTACCGATTACTATTATCTCGCGCTGTTTACAGTTTGTACTGCGTCCATTGCCTCAAACGCTACTTAGTGAGCACTTGGCCAATATTTTGACACAAGAGGCAGTTGGTTATACCCAACCTGCGCTTTGGCAGTTAGCCAGTGCGGCTAAAGGCTCAGTACGTGACGCATTGTCATTGACGGATCAGGCCATTGCGTTCGGTCAAGGTGCGCTAGATGATGTCACCGTCAATGCCATGCTAGGTTTGATTGATGCTGCTGATTTGGTTCGTCTCATCACAGATATTTATAATCATGATAAACCTGCCGTTGCTGCCCATATTGAGCAAATGCGTGCACAGATGGTTGATGCAACCAGTATGTTTGATGGACTCGCTGAGTTACTACATCAATTGGCGCTAACACAGTTATTGCCTCAAGTTGCCTTAAACGTTAATGAAGCACAGGCACAGGACATCACCACACTTGCGCAGCATATCAGCCCTGATGTATTGCAACTTTATTATGAGATTGTTGTACAAGCACGTGAAGGCGTGAAGCTTGCTAGTACACCAATGCAAGCGCTGGAGATGTGTATCTTACGTCTATTAGCATTTCGTCCATTATCTAGTAATGAGATATTGGCCAATGCACCTGCTACATCGACGCTAGAGCATAATCCCTCTCTGGAAACTGCTGCAGACTATGTAGCAGCGCAAGTGCCGGCTTATGAAATAGACTATGAGAGTCAGCATGATAGTGAGCCATCAAAGGACGATTATGATGATGTCGAATCAAGCATTAACGATAGTAATAACAGCGCTAATGATTTATCGACCTTAGGTAAAGAGAGCGAGCCTGAACCAATTGTAGAGCCTGAACCAATTGTAGAGCCTGAACCAATTGTAGAGCCTGAACCAATTGTAGAGCCTGAACCAATTGTAGAGCCTGAACCAATTGTAGAGCCTGAACCAATTGTAGAGCCTGAACCAATTGTAG
>NZ_JASDCF010000043.1 GCF_030408035.1 Psychrobacter sp. APC 3426 | reverse complement strand
GGTGCTGAGTATCGGCCAAGGTCTGCTTAAACCTATCACGTTCAGCTGTCGCCTGTTCAGCCGCTTTAGCTTTTGTCTCTGCAGTGGCCGTTACCTCGTCTAGTTGCACCAACAAATCAGCCTGCTCACCTTCTAAGGTCTTAACCGCCTCTTGCGCCTCGTCTGTCTCAGCTTGCGCCTTGGACTTAATGCTCTCTAAGGCCTCACGATCTTTAACCAAGCGATCATTGGCGATATCAACCGCCGTCTGCCACACATCCGCACCAAGCGTCTGTAAGCGCTCAGTAATACCACTGGGCAGCTCAACCTGTCTTAGCTGCTCTTCTTCTTTGTTATCCTGACGCCAAGACTTCATGGCTTCACTGATGGTCGTAAATGAACCACCCCCAAGCGCCTTACGCACTTCAGCTAAAGTAGGCTTGATGCCTTGTTCTTGCAGTTGATCCGCAGTGTTATGAACCTGTTGGATAGTAAGCGCCACAGTCATTGTCCTTAATTTTATATAAGTAGATATGTAATGTTTGTATGATATTGTATGTAGTATAATACAATATACAACATACTACAATACAGAATACAAAAAAACCTCAGGTGATTTGAGGTGTCTTTTAATGTATTGAGTTGATGGTTGGCCGCAGACACGGATAGAGCATTAGTATTTGCCAAATGGTGAGGTTGGTGCGATAGTTACTCACTGAACGTTCTGAACAGTTGCACTGTACAGGGGCTAAAAACGTACTTGAACACTAGGTGAGCAATGAACATATCGGTGACAAAAGCAGCGCAACAGTGGGGTGTATCGAGAACCACTATCTATCAGAAGATCAATGATGGCGAGCTTTCCAGAACAGCAGATAAGAAAATAGACGTTTCGGAAATGTTGCGAGTGTTCGGTGAGCCAATTTCTAAAAAACGTACTGAACGTTCAGTGAACACTAGAAACAGTACGTCCTTGAACAGTCAAAACGTACAGAACAGCACAGCACTTGAACACCAGTTAGCACTTGAAAAGATGAAGAATGAACACTTAGAGCAGCAAGTTCGTGATCAAAAACAGCTGATAGCGAATTACCAAGAGCAAATAAGTCAGCTCAACAAAACACTAGAAAAAGCCAATGCCAGTATTCATGACTTAACGCAGATCCGACTGCTAGAGTTTAAAGGTGCTGACTCTGAGCATAGCGATCAACAATCACCGTTAGAGCCAGAGCCGCTACCAAAAAAAGAGGCAGATGCTGCGCCCACACCTACCAAGAAAAAGAAATGGTGGAGGCCTTAATTGTTTAACAACACCGTCAAACGACTATGGCCTTGGTCCACTGTATGAGCGCTGCGGAGTCGGCACCTCTACTTTAGGTGCGTTATCTTGCGGCTCCTTAGAGGTCACATGGTTATTAACAAGCGCTAAAGGCTCAGGCGCTTTGATATCACCATATAACTTCTCGTGATACTCTTTCTTGATCTCCATACCTGTAGTCCACGTTTTTAAGTCTCGATGACCGCGAGACTCACTCGTTCTCTCATAATCTCCTTGACGACCCTCAATAAGGTGCGCTTGCTGCGACAAAGCCTTAAAATCCTTCTCATAAACAGTGCCTTTGAGCCTAACATTTCGTGTCATAGCAGGATGCGCCACGCTGATGCTGCTATTCGTTGCTCTCTTAATCGTTAGCCCCATACCTTCTAGGGCATAAAGCACACTACTGCGGCCATTAAGACTACCCTCTGCTAGCCTATGCCGCATTCTTCGATCAATGGCTTCTTTCAGAGCAAAAGTGCTCTCAGGATTAGCGATGATCTCATTATCTTCTTTTTCCTGCTCCTTCTCTTTAGATTTAGGCGGCCTATCATATGGAGTTGGCCGTGGCGCATTATTCACATAAGGGTTGATTAGCCGCTTACGCTCTGGGTCATTAGGATCTGTTAGGCCATATTCTTGATTGATGATGTTCTTAAACGCATTGACTCGTACCAGATCAGCGCCAGCATAAAATGGCTGCAGCCGCTTACCACTTCGCAGCTCTTGACACGGGATCACAAAGTTCAGCTCCAGCCGTCCACCCTTATCAGTATGTTCGACCCACAATATATCGTACTGATCAGGCTCGAGCCCTACAAACAGTGTCTCTTCAAAGCGCTGCATGATGTCTTTTTTCTGCTCATCCGTGAACTCTTTGGCATCTTCGGTAAAAGACAACACCCCTGCTTTATACTTTTGCTTGAATGGTGTGGTATTAATCAGCTGCTCAGTGAGCTTAGGATCGCCGTAGAGCACCTTTGCACCCTCTCTAGGCTTACCACCCTTAGCAACCAGCAAGTAATTAATTGGACCTGCTCCTGAGCCTTTTCCACGCCTAAAAAACTTAACGATCATGATTCACCTCGCAAATGCTCATCAAGCAGCGCATTAATCAAAGATCTAATAGCGGTGATCTGTTCAAGCACATTCTCATCTACCTGTTTATTGATATTGACGTGTTTGGTGACTTGATTAAGATTAGAGCCAATGCGGCCAAGTGCGCGAACCAACTCAGGGTCAGCGGGCTTCATTGGGGTTACCCCTAACCCTAAACCTCGCATCCATCCGGCCATCGTCGTTCCCTGCTGCCGTCTTTTCAGCTTGGCCAACTCATCCTCTGTGACTCGAATCGCAATCTCTTTAGTTCTTTTTTTACCGCTAATTGGTGGCATTAGACTGACTCCTGTTCTAGGTATAAGGGTGGTTGGGGGTCAAGGGGGCGATAGCCCCTTTGTCAGCACCTAAGAGAGGATATTGTAGCGAAGCGGAAATAGCCCCCTCTTAGGACTGCTGGCTTAAAATAATATCATAAATGTCTGTACCTAGCATAGTCGATACTGTGTATACCTATTTATACATGACTGTGTATACCTATATAACAACAATGTCTATACCTATGATATTATGACTGTCTGTACCCATACAAAGAAGGTCGCTAGTATGAATAAAAGATCTGAAAACATGAAAAAAGTGAACACCCTTCGCTCAGAGGTAACCACTGCTATGATCTATCTATTAGATGAATTAGAGGATGGTACAGGGGGTGATTATGATGGCTTTAATAGCTGGGGTATCAAAGAAGCCTATAAGCTAAAAGGACAACTAAATTCATATCGAGCACAGAAAATAGCTCAGTTTCTAGGCAAAACTATTAGCAAGCAAAAGCTGTTGAAGTATGCCAAACCCAAAGGATATGTTTATTCTCTCTCTAATCAAGACATTGCCCAATGGTTAGAAGACAATCAACAGGCTCTACTAAAATACTCTAAATTCAACATAGGAGTCATTACAGGTGGCCAAAAATTTAACTAACGTTTTTACTCACTGGCCACTCTTATCAATCATTAACCTCAACTCACGAAACTTTCATTTTTCAAAATTTCAAATTTTTTTTTGAACCTTTCCTCTCTCTCCCTCTTAATCAGTGTGCCCACTAGAGTATGCCCACAGCGTATGTCCACATAAGCAGCAAGGGCAACAGCGCCTGAGCTACTCCTAAAGGGCTCCGCGCTGTTGCCCTTGCTATGTGGACAACCCTGATGGACAACTCTGTGGACAACTGCTTGGAGGGAGAGAGGTTGAAGTTTTGGGCAACACTCACCCTAAAGCGCTTGCAAGTAAAAACTTGCGAACCCTTTAGAGTATTGCCCTGACAACTGCCTGTCGGTCGATCGGCATCGTCTCGGGAAGTCATCACTGTATCAAGCTGACTCTGTCATGATTACGGCTGATAGCACCGCCTAGACACGCTCATAACCGCTATATAGCCGTTTCTACGCTAGCAAGGGCTCAATACCCAATATACCGCTACGAATACGCTTATATAACCTCTCATTGCGTTGTTCAATATGTCTAGCAACCCCTGTCGAGAACTTTCAAATCACCCACGCAATGCAGTCGTCACTGAGGCCTGCCACCCATTGCTAGGGAACAGTTAAAGAGCGTTGATAGGGCGAAGGTAGCGAGCAAATAGGCGGTTTTACTGAGTAAAATTGGTAACTTACGGTAGTAATATGAGTAATTTGATTGCAAAGTAGCCTAGATTTGGCTTAAAATAGACCCTAATGGGCTTAATTGCTGGTCAAATAACGCAGTGTGAATGCTTATTTGGTCGTTACAGGCGTCGCCAAACGTCTGTAACCGTTAATGAACATTAAACGATAAACCCCCCTATTACGTCAAGTAGTAGGGGGGTTTATTTTTATATATTCTAAATTTTTTAGAGAAACAATAGTTCTTTAATGAGACTATGAAGCTTTCATTGTAGACGAGCAGAGGTGACGGATTCATTTACTGATTTAATATAACTAACTATTGATTCAAAAATGATCCGTATTTAAAGCCTTCTCGATATCCTCTTTAGACTCATTTCCAATCTCTCTGAAAATATCAATCATATCATTGAGTGAGAATTGACCACCAGATACAAGTTGCCATAGCTCGTCACCTACTAATAGATCTTGGCGGTCATAAAAATTGCCCCAACGCTTATAGTTATTATCCGTTCTTGACTCAGGGTTATAGGGAATGGCGATGTAGGTTTGAATTTTTTCAGGGGCAATGTCGCCGTGGCTCAACCGTAAAAAATACCACTTCAGGATTTTCTCCTTCATGGTTCGAAACTCTTTTTTGTTAGGCTTAACCGTGGTGATATCGATAAAGATTTCAGTGCCGTCAGGCTTTTTAATAAAGACATCCACGGTGCTGTCCGGAATTTCAGCCAGCTCGCCTAAATTGTCTTTGTTCAGCTCATAGATTTCATGCAAACGCTGGTACTCAGTGGTACGGTTTGGCGTGTATTTAAGATCTTCAAGCAAGTTATCTAAGTAAAACTTGGCATCGCCATGAATATGACCTGTGATTTTGTACTGATTTTTAACTTCATAGCCCACCAATTCGCCAAGCTCTTTTGAGACTTGCTCATAAAAGGACATACCAAACGCGGTTTGTAGTGAAGTGATAAGCTTGGAGGTGAACATCACCTTTTTGCCAAACATTTCAAGAAAGAATAAGTTGGTATCACCATTATCGATATCTTTACTTAGACGCTTCACCTTTTCATCCATTTTTAAAATTCGAAGGGCGCGTTCTTTAACCGCTTTTTTCATTTGCTCATAGGTATTGGGTGTAGACGAATCTAAAGACATACTATCTTCCTAAAAGTAGTGGACCTGAGGGCCTAAAAGCGCTAAAATAGCCCATTCAACCCATTAAAATATGTAAGACTATGAAGTTTTCTGATGATTATTTTTCAGCGGCAATTGTAGCTGATGCCCTATCTGTTTCTAAGCGGAATATTGACGCTTGGGTTAAAAATGGCAAGCTGGTTCCAGAGCTTGACCCCAATATACATGAAAAACCGTATTCAAGAGCGCAGCTTGAAGCCTTTGAGCAATTTTCTGCCATGTTCAATAGCCGCTGGGATGAAGACATGGCTATTGAGCCAAGCCGTGATTATGCCCTAGTAGAGCTATTTGCTGGAGCGGGCGGCTTGGCACTTGGACTTGAACAAGCAGGATTTAAGTCAATCTTGCTTAATGAAAAAGACAAATATGCTTGTAACACCCTTCGAACCAATCGCCCAGACTGGAATGTGGTTGAAGACGATATTACAAATGTAGACTTCACCCACTTAAAGGGCAAGGTCGATTTACTCACTGGTGGCTTTCCTTGTCAGCCGTTTTCTTATGCTGGTAAGAGTTTGGGCTTTGAAGACCTTCGAGGAACACTCGTTTTTGAGATGGCTCGGGCTATTAAAGAGATTCAACCCAAAGTGTTTTTAGCCGAAAACGTTAAAGGCCTAAAAGAAAACGATAAGGGTAGAACGCTTAGCACCATTATCAAGGTCTTAGAAGATCTTGGCTATAAAATTATTGAAAATGATGTTTATAAAGCCTTATTTTATAAAGTCCCTCAAAAGCGTGAACGGCTTATCATTATAGGGGTTCGAGCCGATCTTTATGACAAGCTCACTTTTAAAAAACCTTCAACCTATCATCGAGTATTAACCGTAAAGGATGCACTGAAAACAGGTGAGCTTTATGACAATGATGTTCCTGAGTCCTCTGGTCAAAAATACCCAAAACGCAAAGCAGAAATCATGTCATTCGTCCCTGAAGGCGGCTATTGGCGAGATTTGCCGATAGAGCTACAAAAAGAGTATATGATGAAAAGCTTCTATCTTGGTGGCGGCAAAACTGGAATGGCAAGACGACTGTCTTGGGATGAACCAAGCCTAACCTTAGTATGCACTCCCGCACAAAAGCAAACAGAGCGATGTCATCCTAGTGACAGCCGTCCTTTAACGACTCGTGAATATGCCAGAATTCAAACATTTCCTGACAATTGGAAGTTCGCTGGATCAGACAGTCAGGTCTATAAACAAATTGGAAATGCTGTTCCTGTAAATCTAGCCCTAGCAATAGGTAAAGCATTAGTTAGAATGTTAAACGAGGCCTGAGCCAAGGCTTTATATACCTTCAAAGCTCATATAAGTATGGCTTGTCCCAAATTAGTATTACAATCAACACACCAAAACAAGATCAAGGGCTATAGATATGACTACCTCAGGATTAAATACACAGGATTTTATTAAGGAATTTGGACAGCATGAACTTGTAAGTGATTTTAGCGCAGAAGCTATTAAAGCTATTCTAAGCCAATATAAGCGTGTGCAAAGTGAAAGTGCTGACCCAACATCTATTGATTGGAAGCCGCTTTTTAATGACGCCTTAGAGTGGGATGCGCTAGGTGTCGTTTATGAGCTTAGTGGTGAAGTAAAAGAGCATGCTAGTGAAGTTATCACTATGATCCGTAATGCTGAGATTAGCATCAGTACCGATGCAAAAGAGAATTTTGACAACTTGGAGCATGATTTAAACGATGAGGAGTTGCTACAATTTATGTGGCCTGAGTTGATGAAGTCCCCCGATTATTCCAGTAAAGTTGCAGCCTTACTAGCTCGCAAAAACAACTTCATAAAACTTAATAATGGTAATTATCTCATTTTAGGCGCTTATTAATTTCTGGTTGCCATTAAAGATCCTCACGTGGCAAAGTCGTCACCCTTTTTTCTCACACTAATAGCAAATCAATTAAGTGTTCTCACTGGTTCGGTTCCCTAGTGAGGACTGAAAGCTTTCGCTATAGGGTAGTAGTAGCAACAGTTCGAGTTATCTAAATAATTGCAGTGTACTTCCTAGCGTACATTCGATGGGCTTTTCAAATATGAATGTGAACTAAAGATTCTATGCGTTCACATATATGTTGTCCTTAGAATGAGCAAATAAACCGTACCAATGTCTATCTTGGCAGAATTCAATATGCGAAGTTTAAAAAAAACTATAATCATTTTAGCTATATCTTTTGGGCTATCCATAACAGCTACAGCAGAAGAAATAGGAGACAATTACACTCAGCAAGAGCTTGCAAAACTATACTTAGAGAACTCAAAAGCGCCTGATGATAGCAAGAAATCTTATGAATGGTTTGCTACTAGAGGATATGCCCCAGCCCAATTTATACTTGGTCTGAAAGCTTATGATCGTGTAAATAAGATCAAATGGTATCAAGTAGCTGCTGATAACGGGCATCCCTCTGCTCAAAATAATCTTGCCGATATTTATTATCTAGGTAAATACGGAGAACCTCGGAATTATGCTAAAGCTTTTAAATTGTATAAAACATTAGCCGATAATAACGATGTCCAGGCTCAATATCGACTTGGAGGTATGTACTATCATGGGGCAGGTATTCCTCAAAGCTATAATCAGGCTTTTAATTATTATCAAAAGGCGGCTGATAACGGGTCTACAAATGCTGAATATATTTTAGGACTTATGTATTACTCAGGCTTAGGCATTCCTCAAGATTATGGCAAAGCCTTTAATATTTTTCAGAAATTCGCTGATCAAGGAGATATTAACTCGGCTTACAACATTGGACTGATGTATAGTCGAGGTTTAGGTGTCCCTCAAAATAAAGACAAAGCTAAAGAGTGGTTTGAAAAAGTTATAAATCGAGATGATTATAGGTATATTGGTACACTTTCTGCTAAGTACCAGTTAGGACAAATGTATTATGATGGTGTAGATGTTCCTCAGAACTATGATGAAGCTGTTAAATGGTTTGAAAAAGCAGCAGCTACTTCATACTACTATTATAACTATGGAGAGCTTAAACACGGAAGTAAGCCTGCTCAATATCAATTAGCTCAAATGTACTACAATGGAATTGGTGTGCCTCAAGACTACAGCTTAGCCTTCAAGTGGTATGAAAAAGCCGCTAGGAACCAATATTTCAATACGGTTGATGAGACATGGAGCAAAGGTAGTGAGCTTGCTCAATACTATCTGGGAATGATGTATCATAAAGGTTTAGGCGTTGATAAGAACGATTCTATGGCAAAAGAGTGGTTAAATTTGTCTTGTAAAAACGATTACCAAGCAAGCTGTGATTATCTTAAGAAGCTATTTAAACAGGAAAGTTAGTTTCTAGGCGTATACCCCAAGGGAACCAGCTATTTCACCACTCAAACGTATTAACAGACCACTTAAAACAGACTGGTATAATGGAACCACTTATAACAGACTATTTTAGGTGTTTATGTTTATTAGAGCGTATCTACGAGCGTCTACCAAAGAACAGGACGCTAAACGTGCCAAAAGCGAACTCATAGCATTTGCCAACGATCATGGCCACAAAATTGCTGCCTTCTATGTCGAAAACGAATCAGGGGCTATCTTGGTGCGACCCAAGCTTATGCAGCTGATTGAAGATGCTCATAAGGGCGATGTGATCTTAGTTGAGCAGATTGATCGCTTAGCGCGTTTGAACCAAGCTGATTGGGATACGCTCAAAAGAATGCTATCAGAGAAAAAGCTCTCTATCGTATCAAAAGAGCTGCCGACCTCATATATGGCGCTTCAACCTGAACGCAGTACTGAGTTTATGAGCAGTGTATTGCAAGCCATTAACGCGATGATGCTAGATATGCTCGCAGCCATTGCTCGAAAAGACTATGAGGATCGCCGTAACCGCCAGATGCAGGGTATTGCTCGTGCTAAGGCAGAAGGTAAGTATTCAGGACGTAGGAAGGATATCGAAAAGCGCAAGATTATCGCCAGTCTGCTCAAATCAGGTCATAGCTATTCTGAGATACAAGGTATGACCAAGTGCTCACGGCATCTGATTGCTGATGTGGCCAAGGAAAGACCGAAGATGCTCAGTACTCATTAAGTGGTTCTACTACGGCAGTCTACTATAAGTAGTCTGTTAATTGATTAATAAGCCTTTTTAGTTGGTTCCGCTGGGATATGAGCTATTCTTAATGGCAATAAACTAAAAAATCACGTTCAAAAAATACCAACATAAACGTTCATCGTACCTTGTAGTCGTCTTTTGACTTAAAACCTAACTGCTTTTTGGTAATAGTAGGAAAGAAGAGTACAATTGTCGCGGTTACTTTTATGATGAATTAAGTCTATGAATGCAGCCACGCGTTATCGATTGCTAAATAATTTTACTATTTTCATTAGTGTTGTTGGGGTCATTATAGCCTTATTAGATAGTGGTTTTACACTACCGGCATGGCTACAACAAGTCTTTCATATTATTTATCTTGTCATTATTTTTCTAAGTTTTGTAATAACTGCTGGTCGTTATCTCTACACCAAAAAGCCACTAACTTTTAATAAAGTAGTTGTTTTTGATGCGATTACCAGTATCGCGATTATCATACTATTGGCAGCACATTTCACTGATTTAGTGCGTTTAGGGTTGTCAGCGGCTGTTGATGGTTTTGTCGCGTTAAAAATTGCAGTGTTCGTTACCTTTGTTCGTGAGCTCTCTGATCACGATTTTAATCTTAATCGCACTTTTCTAAACCCTGCCCAGTTTTTTATCTTAAGCTTTTTATCAGTGGTTTTGGTTGGTGCGTTATTACTGATGATGCCCAATGCAACAACGCAGCCGTTGTCCTTTGTCGATGCGCTTTTTACGGCGACTAGTGCCGTTTGTGTGACTGGGCTTATCGTGGTAGACACAGCGACTTACTTCACGACGTTTGGGCAAGTCATTATCATGGGACTGATTCAAATCGGTGGCTTGGGTATTTTGACGTTTGTGACTTACTTTAGTTATTTCTTTAAGGGCGGCGTCAGTTATGAGACCCAAGCAAGTATCAGCGAGATGTCTTATATGCGTGGTATGGGTAATGTGGTATCGACTCTTAAGTCTATTTTATACGTGACATTCGCCGTTGAGGCGGTAGCGGCGGCACTCATTTATATTAGTATTTATGACATACCAAATATGGACTGGACTGAGCGACTGTTTTTTTCTGTTTTTCACGCCGTATCTGCGTTCTGTAATGCGGGGTTCTCTACTTTTAGTGCAGGGCTGTACGATGACTCCCTGCGCTTTAACTACCCACTACAGTTGATTATTGCCACTACCTTCATTTTTGGCGGTATGGGCTTCGTTATTGTAGTTAATGTGCTGCGTTATTTGCGTTACCGTGCTGAGCGGCTGATATATCGCCGCAATGACCAACGCTGCGCCTACCAACCTTGGTTGCTCAATATCAATAGTCGTATTACTTTAATTACAACAGGCGCATTATTACTTATCGGTCTCATCTGTGTGGTAATTTTTGAATATCACAATGTGCTCGCTGACCATACCAGCTTCCTTGGTAAGCTAATAACAGGATTTTTTACTGCTGCTACTCCTCGAACTGCAGGATTCAATGTGGTTGATATGGGTGAACTGGCATTTCCGACTATTATGTTGACGATATTTTTGATGTGGATTGGTGCTTCGCCTAACTCAACGGGTGGTGGTATCAAAACCAGCACTTTCGCTATTGCCCTGTTAAATACCTTGAGCCTGGCACGTGGTCAGACCAAGATAGAGGTATTCAAAAGACAAATTGCTGAGATTTCTGTTCGGCGCGCGTTTTCCATTATGTGGTTGTCATTGTTGGTCATTGGGATAGGCGTAACACTTATCAGTTATGACCAACCTGACCTTGATTTGATCAAAGTAGTGTTTGAGTGTTTTTCAGCTTATAGTACGGTAGGGTTGAGCTTAAATTTAACCTCGGATCTATCGGATTTTAGTAAAGTGGTGGTTTCAGTCATTATGTTTGTTGGACGCGTCAGTATGCTGACTATCTTTATTGCGTTGCTCAAGAATAGTCGCCAAGGTAACTATCGTTATCCGACAGAAGAGATTACCATTAACTAATTTGTTGCAAATAAGCTATCTGAAGCTGGCTATTGAGATGTTAAAAAACGATTAAAAGGTAGAAGGGCATGAAGTATATTATCGTAGGGTTAGGAAATTTTGGCTCCTCTCTAGCCATGGCATTAACCCGTCAGGGTCATGAGGTGATTGCCATTGACAGTAGTATGCAAAAAGTCGAAGCATATAAAGAAGTAATCTCCCATACAATATGTATGAATGCCACTGATGAACATACCGTTAAAGGCTTATCTATCAGCAATGCTGATATCGTCGTCGTCGCCATTGGGGAAGATCAAGGTGAAAATGTCATGGCAACGGCACTATTCAAAACTTTAAAAGCAAAACGTTTAATCAGCCGTAGTATTAATCCGCTACACGAAAAAGTACTACAAGCTATCGGTGTCGATGACCTCATTCACCCTGAAAAAGAGGCCGCCAAACGCTGGGCAAAAAGACTGTCCCTACGTTACTTTGTGGACTCGTTTGAATTAAGCGATAACTTTAGTATGGTAGAGATTAAGATTCCAAGTACCTTAGTTGGTCAAACGGTAGATGACTTACAGTTGGAGCAAAAATTTAATATTCGATTGCTTAGCACCCTGCGCTATGAGTCTTATGAAGACAGCTTTGGGCGTACACAGAAAAAACCTAGTATTCAAGGATTAGCGACGCCCGAGCAAGTACTACAACCTAAAGACGTCCTAATAATTTATGGCGCTAACAAACACATTAACCAATTCTTACGAAGTGTGGGGATAAAAGTTAAATAGTATGTATTATTAATATAGTGATACTTGTTGTCAAAAATTGACTCTCAAGATATTAAAAACTTGTTTAGGTTGTAGTATCAAATAATGTGGTAAAGAGGAATGTTATGGCTAAACTTCAAGTCTCTATCCTATTAGCAACCATGATAGCCCTGTTATCAGGTTGTAACTCTTCCACAACAGATCCCAATGTGGCGTTTTCAGAAAATAAGCAGGATCCGATTAAAGAATTGGAAGTAACGTCAGAAGTGAATCACAGTCGGCTTAGCTATAAAGAAACTTTTTATGTGCCGATTTATTCTGATATTTACATCGATAAAGAAAACCGTAAAGTCTTATTATCAGCGACTTTAAGCGTCCGTAATACCACCTTAAAAAAATCACTGTATGTTAATAAAATTGATTATTACGATACCGGCGGAACTTTAATTAAATCTTATTTAAACACGCCACTTGAGCTGCCAGCCATGGGCACGCTCAATTATATCGTTGAAAAAGAAGAGTCTAAAGGTGGTTCAGGTGCTAATTTCATTATTGAAGTTGAAGGAATAGATGAAACAGTTAAACCTGTCATTGAAGCAGTCATGCTTGGTAATTTTAGCAATAAAGCATTTGCATTTAGTACAGAAGGGGTGTCTGTTATTCATTGAACACCATCTCTATCTATTTCAAAATCTTAGTTGCTCTAGGTCTTAATTTTTTCGAGACCTTCCTAAATTTTGTGTAAGTATTTAATCTAAACGTCAGTTACACAGAATCTGGGATGGTCTCAGGCTATCTACAACTCAACGTCTACTTTTAATCCAAGTCTTTATCCAACGCTGCTTGCATCTTCTCAATCTTTATTATTAGTTCGCCAGTCTTTTCTTGCTCAGCGCTATAACTGGTCGATACCGTTTCATACTGCTTAAGCAGCAGCTGGTGATCTGTGTTTAGTGTCGCTTGCTGTTGCATCAGCCGATCATTTAGTCCTGATAGCTTATCGCGCTCGATAACAACCGCTTTTAACTCCCCTTTAACCTCTGCAGTAGCGGTTGCGATCTCGTTGCGCTCAGTGGTGACTGCTTTTAACTCTGTCTTAGCCGCTTCAAGTTCTGCACTTAAACGGGCAACCTCTGCTTTGTCACTCTCCGCTGTGGCCTCAAGCGTGGCCACTCTCGATATGTTAGTGCTCAGCTCTTTTGCTTGCTGATCAAAGCTGTTGCGCAAATCCGAAAGCTGCCCCTGAGCGGCATCTGTTTTAGCTCGTTCAAGCTCCAACTGGTGCTGAGTATCGGCCAAGGTCTGCTTAAACCTATCACGTTCAGCTGTCGCCTGTTCAGCCGCTTTAGCTTTTGTCTCTGCAGTGGCCGTTACCTCGTCTAGTTGCACCAACAAATCAGCCTGCTC
>NZ_JASDCF010000042.1 GCF_030408035.1 Psychrobacter sp. APC 3426 | reverse complement strand
TGGTAAGGCGGCTAATGAAAGCCCGCCGTATCGTTGAAACAGTCATTGGTCAGCTATCAGAACGATTTAATATACAAAAGGTACGAGCAAGAGATTTATGGCATTTGTCTCATCGATTGATTCGTAAGATTCTTTCACACAATCTGTGCTTTGTACTCAACAAAAAACTTGGTAACCCGCCTCTTCAGTTTGATTTGCTTATTTCAAGTTGAGAGTGGGGTTCTCTTTATAAATACTAACTTATAGATAATAACGTCATTTAATAAAATGGCGAACAGACTCTGCTTGCTCAAAATCGGCATCGAGCAAAGAGCAACCAAAAAAAGCGACAAACAAACCAAAATCAAAATAATAAGGATATGACTATGACAAAGTTAACGTATGAATTTGAGCAAAAGCGGTTAGATAATGTGCAGTGGGCAGATGGCGCAAAGCTGTCTGGTATAACGGCATTGGCGAGTGATGAGCAGGGACGAGTACGAAAAACGCCATTATTTTATCTTAAGAGCGTTTCTGTGGACGATTATGAAGATGATATTTACTTTGTGAACAATACCGATGAGACGCTAAGCTTTGTAGCGCCATTTGAACCCTATCGAAATATAATAGAGGCAAGGGCTAAATTAGGCGATGTCAGTGAAGAGAATTTAAACAAAGTAAAGCTTTATAGTAATGACATGGACCGTTTATACACCAATGTATTACCCAAGCAAGGGGTGCGTATTGGTAGCAGTCATATCATTTATGACAGTGATGCGCTGATGCAGTGGCTGATACATCTGCCCTTCAAGGGGGCGGAGACGCATTACGCCATTTGGCGCTTTAACGTGGTGGAGAAGGGCGGTATTGGTGGGTCTTATCCACTACTGTGGGAGGACTTTAGTAAGCCCTCGCACATGGTCAGTGCTGATTGTCTGTTTGAGCGAGCCGATATGCCAATAGAGGTCAGTATTTATGAAGAGCGCTGTGCGTTGTTTGAGAGGCTAATTGGCTCATTTGGTGTGTCAAATGCCATATACGTATTGGCCATTAACGATGTGCTCTATCGATATTGCGTGGGCTGGAGCGCGCCCTATAGCGAGTCGGATATACAGGCACAAGACATTGCGCGTAAATTAAAAGAGCAGAAGCCAAAGGATGCGCAAGCGGTGAAAGATATTGTCCAAACCGTTTATGATTTTTGGTTTAACAAAGGCTTTGCAAAAAATATCTCAATGCAGGCTTGTGAGGAGATTTTGGGTTTATATCAAGCGCAGATTGCTAGCCAAAAAGCGATTTAATTCATAAGCCAGTTTAACAAAAATAAATCTACATAATAATGAAAAAAGGAGAAGGTTATGATGTTTCCTATCGAAAATAATGACACGTTTTTACTGTTTTTTCATGGTCTAGACTCAAGCAATGAGACCAGTAAATATACCTGTATCACGCGTGAGCCTAAATATTGCCAAACGGTCAATTACCGAGACAACTTTGCAGAAATATTTGAGATTTACGACACCTTAATTCAAGAAAAAATGAAACAGTATCCACGAGTGGTATTGGCAGGGCATTCGCTTGGTGGCTGGTTTGCCAATCATTTCGCCCATAAATATAACTTACGGGCGTTATTGATTGCGCCCTGTATCTATCCTAGTGAGGTCTTAGCCGACCGTATTCCGGCAGTGGCAGATATGAAGCTGTCGTTCCCCACATCGAACACTGAGATGATGCGCGTCATGGTGGAAGTCGACGATGAAAGCTTGGATGTGGCGGTCGCTAGACGAACCTTAGTCAATCTGCCTGATAGCTGGGAAGTCGATTATTTTGCAGGCGGTCATCACCGTATTGCGCGTAGTAGTGATATCTGGTATCACTTGGTTCACCTATGCGAAGACCCCATCGTTTGGATGGATGAGGCAACGTATCATGGTGAGGACTAGGGCATATACTTAATTTGAAAAAGTAGATGCTTAATGTGAAAAATTACTATTCACAAACAGGCACACACATCAGTATTTATTTTCTGTCATCTGATGTGCTATCATCAGTCAAACTATCGTGGGTTTAACGGTTTTGTATTGCCAATCGCTACTGCCAATTATCATAATTGCAATTATTGGCGACGTACAAACCTTGCAACTTCCAGCACGATATAAAACAATCCTGGTAAAGCGCATGAGCCTGTACTCCGACATCCTCATTTGTGCCTGATTTTATACTTTTTTGTCGGAGTGCTAGGAATCTAAGGTGTTCAATACTATGAGCCACTCAAGCAGTCAATCCAAATATACTCGCCGTTATCATCCACGTCATCCTTTAGCTCAATATTTGATCAGCCAAATAGAGACGATGCAGCTGCGTGCGCCAGATATTATCAAAGCGATGGGTTATCCGTTAGGGCATACCATTCCTGCTTGTGAGCGCTTACGTCATGTATTGTGCAATCGCTACCTTGGGCTTGATAGTAGCTATATGGATAAATACTTTACCGCTGATGCGTTTTTGGCCAAGTTATTTGTGGTACTTGAGCTGCCTTATGAGCCATTCGTAGAAGATATCGCCCAGATTAAATATCAGTTGGCGCATCTACCTAATGACTCACCTAAATATAGCTTACGGGCAGGAGTGGACTTTGAGTTTGATAGCGCACAATGGATGTCTTGTGATGCTACTAAAAACCACCAACTTATTGTCGAGCAGGATAGAGTAAAGGTCGATAAAGTGGAACGTAAATTGGCAAAAGCCAGCGGTGCTTAAGAAGAAGTGCTTAAAGTTTTTTAGTCGTAAACAGCGAGTTTTCAAACGTAGCACAGCCTCACTATTATAGTGGGGCTTTTTTTACCAACTGCTTTTTAATATATTATGATTAATGGCTTACTAGTATAGTTAGTGAAAAGTAATATCGATACATTACGCGCTGCAGATATCAATTTTTCTTGCTTACTGTGCCTACGCAGACAGAGGCTACAAAAAATTGATATCAGCAATACCGTAGCGTTTTTTGGGTATTTTGACTATAGCTTGGCCTCGGGTCTTCGATTGCAATTTACTAGAGCTGAACCTGTTAGAAATTAGGTAGAGTAAAGGAGTTCTAACATGGGGGCAATATAATCACCATTGAAGGCAAGTGTTCGCATTGTTATCATGAGCAGCAAAGGTGTTGTCTTTATGATTTAGCATGCAATATGGTAAATAGTAAGATAATGGCCTTCATATCTGACGTCACTCATCTCGATTCAACTGAGAAAAACATCTATGACTGCCTCCTTGCCTCTCTTGTACTCTTTTCGTCGCTGTCCTTATGCCATGCGTGCTAGGCTTGGCATATTATTTGCTGAGCAGCAAGTAGAGCTGCGGGAAATAGTACTAAAGAACAAGCCACCGCAAATGCTAGCGATTAGTCCAAAAGGTACAGTGCCTGTTCTACAGCTTATCGATGGTACTGTAGTTGAAGAGAGTAGAGAGATAATGGAGTGGGCGCTTGCGCAGAAAGATCCGCAAGGGTTGCTTGAGGCTGAAGTTTTGTATCAGGCTAATGCCCTAATCGATAAAAACGACAACGAATTTAAACATTGGCTGGATCGTTATAAATATGCAGACCGTCATCTTGAGATGACCCAAGAAGAGTATCGGTTACAGGGTGAAGAGTTTTTACAGATTTTAGAAGAGTTGTTGATTAATAAACCTTACTTACTTGGAGATAAGGTAACCATTGCCGATATTGGTATTATGCCTTTTATCCGTCAATTCGCTCATGTGGATCGCGATATTTTTTACAGTCTGCCTTACCCAAATTTGCAGCACTGGCTACAAAATTGGCTTGAGCATCCGATATTTTTGCAAGTAATGACTAAGTTTCAACCTTGGCAAGAAGATGATGAGGTGGTGGTTTTTCCTTCTTAGTACTTAACTCTTGTTAGTTGTTATTTTGAACTGACCATGTTGGTTCAAGCCTTAGTCAGATTATAATGTATTTAAATCACTGCTTATTTGAATACTATTTATACCAGACCCGCTATCAAAGAACATTTATACAAAACTATTGATATAATGCCCATCGTTATGAAATTAAGACTATAAATTATGGAACAAAATAAAAACGCTGTAGAACAAAAACCCGTATTTATGCCTAGAGTCAACAGTGACAATCTGGTAAAAACGGATATGGTTAGGTTTGAGCGGCATGTGGGATTTGCCAGTCGCCAAAAGAAAAAATCCATCAATGACCTGCATCAAGTCATTCGCAAAAAATATGGATTTAATAACGTCTTAGAGCTCTCTAGCAAGTCTGGCAATAAGTTAAGCTTTTTGCTGAGTCCACTCAGCCTACAGCTCACTGATGAGCACAATGGTGGGCAATATAGTGTCGAAAACATCTTTCAGGCCAGTAAGGTTTTTGAGCAGGGCGGACCCTATACCGACTTGCTAACGGCCCCGCCAAGACAAGCCAAAAAAGACGAGCGCTTACACGACTCAGGTCAGCTTATTGGCTACAATGATTTTGGTGTGGAGTGGGGTGTTGAGCCGCTAACTGCGTTTTATGATTGGCTTTATATCAATGCACTAAAGCAAAACTCTCAGCTACATGAGGAGGTTATGCAATATCAAGCCTTTACCGATATTACGTTTAATCCAAAAAAGTCTATTCATTGTGCGGCTTATTCGCTGGCGATGTTTGTGGCGCTTAATAAACGAGAATTGCTCGATAATATTGAAGACCCAGGAACGTTTTATGATCTGCATACTGAGTTTAAACTGAGTAATACAGAGGATCTATTAGAAGAAGGTTGGTTCTGATAGCTTAACTATTTCTCAACTTGCAATCAGAAACTAAATAATTTTATAAAAGCTACGATACATAAGATTTGTATCGTAGCTTTTTCTAGTTGAAAGCCAACATTTACAGCAGTTCTTTACGCAGCTGCGCGGGAGACTTCGGCGACAATAAGCCAGGGGCGACGTCGAACACGGTTTTCGCACCAGTTTCCCCTGCTAGGTTCATTTTATAAGTGGCGCGAGCGTAGGCTACGAGTACGCTGGCAGTAAATTCAGGGTTGCTGCCTAGCTTTAGGGAAAACTCCATTGCTTGATCGTTTTTCTCATTGTCGATGCCAGTCACGCCACTGCGAATGACGAAGCCACCGTGGGGCATCTTTTGATGATCGCGCTCAAAAGTTGGTTGATCGATAAAGTGCACCTTGGTGTCGTAGTCAGCAAAGTAGTCTGGCATGGTCACAATGGCGTTGCGCACAGTATCGGCATCGGCGTCATCTGCTAGCACGACATAACATTCGCGGGTGTGTTTCTCGCGGGTACTAAGTGTGGGCTGCTCGCCGCTGCGTACCCGTGCTATAGCAGATTCTGAGGGAAGGGTATATTGCACGCCTGACTTGACGCCATCCACGCGGCGTACGGCATCTGAGTGCCCTTGGCTTAAGCCCTTGCCCCAAAAGGAATAGGTTTCGCCGACTGGTAAAATGGCTTCACCGTATAAGCGGTTGATAGAAAATAGACCTGGATCCCAACCGACGGACAACATGGCGACTTTGCCAGCTTGCTTAGCAGGCGCATCAAGCGCGGTAAAATAATCAGGAATTTTGGCGTGAGTATCGAAGCTGTCGACGATATTAAATAAACTGGCGAGTGCAGGGCCTTGCTCGGGCAAATCAGACTTGGAGCCGCCACATAAGATCAGCACGTCTATGTCGTCTTTGTATTGTGCAATATCGTCCATAGCATACACGGGCACGCTGTCGTCAATTAGGGTGACAGATGCAGGATCTCGGCGGCTGAATACTCCGACTAACTGCATGTCTGGGCAGTGTTTAATGGCGGCTTGGGCACCGCGCCCGAGGTTGCCGTAACCGGCGATGGCGACTCTAATTATTGGGGTCATTATGATTAGCCTTACGTTGGTGTAGCGGATTTTGTAAGCGAGAAGTGATGCTTTTGGGAAATAGTATAATATAGATAATTACTATTACAAGTGATTGCTTGACTGGCTCTCAACTTGCAACTAGAAGAGGTTACTTATACCTATAAAGAATGAGAAGTAGGTGTTACCCATCTCTCCTGAAATGGGCACTGAATTTCCTATATAATGTAAGCCGTCTCGTTGTTAATTATCCATTCAATTTAGGCCTTTTTCTTTGCAAAAAAGGCTTCTTATCAGGTAAAAACGGTGCTTTATGTTTAATGCTTCCTCGACTCGTTTAAATAAATACATCAGCGAAAGCGGTATTTGCTCCAGGCGAGACGCTGACCGATTTATTGAACAAGGTAATGTCTACGTCAATGGTAAGCGTGCTCAAGTGGGCGATCAGGTGGTTGTTGGAGATACGGTAAAAGTTAACGGCCAGCTCATTGAGCCACGAGAGGCGGATGATTTTGTTTTTATTGTATTGAATAAGCCCGTAGGCATTGTGAGCACCACTGAAAGCTCAGAGAAAAACAACATTGTTGATTTTGTTAGACATAGTCTACGTATTTTTCCGATTGGTCGTTTGGATAAAGATTCTCAAGGTTTAATCTTTTTGACCAACAATGGCGATTTGGTGAATAAGGTATTACGTGCAGGTAATAATCACGAAAAAGAGTATTTAGTGACGGTGAATAAGCCGATAACGGATAGTTTTATTGAGGGTTTAGCCGGTGGTGTGCCTATTTTGGGAACGATGACAAAAAAATGCCCTGTTACTAAGGTGACGCCTAACGTATTTAATATCACGCTAGTGCAGGGGTTAAACCGTCAAATTCGTCGTATGTGTGAGCATTTTGGCTATGAAGTTGTGAGGCTTGAGCGTACGCGAATTATGAATGTGAATCTTAAGGGTCTGCCAGTTGGAGATTGGCGAGATTTAACCCAAAAAGAGTTGTCTGTATTGCTTAAATCTATAGAGGATTCTTCTGCCAATGACAGTACTCCAGCCAAGAAGTCTCGTAATGCACCCCGAAAAAAACCTCGTACTGATACCTCTGCAAAGTCAAAGACGGCTTCAAAACCAAGGAGCGCTGCAAAGGGGAGTAGTAAACATCCTAAAGACGGTGCTAGGAAACCGGCGGGTTCTAAAGGTGGACGTCCTTCTGGTCATGGTAAGAAGTCTGGGGGCAATGGCAAACCTGCTGCAAATGGCAGGCGCCCTGCAAAAGGTCGAGGGTCTAAGCGTTCTTCAAAATCATAAATTGCTTTGTAACACTCAATTAACTATGACGCCTGATTAGAGATACTGTACAAAAATCCAGACAACTTAAGCTGTCTGGATTTTTAATGTTTATTGCCTGTTTGCTTTAAATAAACGCTAAAATAGAGGGCTAAAAGCATCAGAAAACAATGGATGAAATAAAGCAGATAGAAACAATGAAGGAGCTCAAAGTAGACTACTATCAATTGTCAAAAAACTTAATAATGAAGAGAGCTTTGTAACATTATTCCAGACAAACCTACTGATGAGATTGGCAAATATTACTTACTTTTATTTAAACGGTATAAAAGAATGCATAAATTATGAACAATAAAATTAAAACTTCCCTTTCTTTTAGAAAGTACCCTTCAACAACTGCTCTACAATGTTTTGAGACGGCTGCTAGGCATCTAAGTTTTACCAATGCAGCGCAAGAGATGCATATGACTCAGAGTGCTATTAGTAAACAAGTCGCTCAGCTCGAGGAGATGTTGAATCTCTCACTTTTTTATCGTACACCGCATCGAATATCCTTAACGCCAGCTGGTAAGACTTACTATCTTGAAGTATTAGACATTCTTAAACATATTGAAGCAGCAACCACCAGTTTGATGTCAAATAGCGACAACTCAGAGGTGCTTAAAATCGTCTCACATCCAACCTTTTGCGCTCGTTGGTTGATGCCTGCATTAAAGGGCTTTAGCCAAACACATCCATTGATTAATTTAAATATCAAAGAGTTGGCTGGGCCGTTTTTTTCTGAGGATCAAAATGTCGATGTTGCTTTTCTATATGGTGATGGAATATGGGCTGGTATGGAGGCAATAAAGCTGTTTGATGAATATAACGTAGCAGTCTGTCATCCTGATTATTTAAAAGATAAAACTCCATGTGCAAGTAACATCGATAAATGTACGTTATTACAACTCAGCTCGCGTCCAAGCGCTTGGTATGAATACTTTAGACAGCAAGACATTAGTATGGATGGAACCTTTGTAGGTCCAAGCTTTGACACCTTTCATACTACTATATCTGCTGCATTACTCGGATACGGTATCGCGTTGGTGCCACTAAGACTGGTAGCCCCAGAGCTGCAATCAGGAGCGCTAGTAACAGCATGGAGCTATGCGGCAAAAGGTAGGGGCGCTTATTACATGTCCTATCCTTTGTCTTTGGGAAACTCACATAAGCTAAAGGTTATTTTAGAATGGATTTCAGCCTATCTTGAAAGATCAAACAATCATGAGCAAGAATTGAATTTTATATCCTAACAACGTGAACTGATTTGAGTTTGTTAGTCATCAGTGATTTTATAAAGCATCAATGGTAAAAAGAAAATAGAAAATAGCCGGCTATATGCCGGTTTTTTTTGCAATGACAAAAAGGAATGGCGTCACAACTATTATTCGTTTGCTGATAACACAGGGTTTTGCTGAAATGAAGGTCTAACTCAAGGAAGATGAGAGATGCTCATGGATCAGCTATACAATGTCACCGATGCTTTTACGATGGTGCATCCGGTGACTTTAACGAAAGGTGTCAATGCAAAAGTTTGGGACGATAAAGACCGCTGCTACATCGATTTCGTCGGTGGCATTGGTGTGCTGAACTTTGGTCACTGTCATCCTCACATCGTCAGCGCGATCATCACTCAAGCACAGTCGCTCATTCATTATGCTTACAACGCGGCTGCTCACACGCCGTACCAAACCTTCATGCCGAGATTGTGCGAGCTCATTCCTATCCAAGGTGAGCTTGCAGGCATGCTGACCAACTGCGGTGCAGAAGCCACCGAAAACGCCATAAAAATCGCTCGCATGAAGACAGGCCGTACGGGTGTCATCGCCTTTGATGGCGGCTTTCATGGGCGTACGCTTGCAGCGGTTAATCTCAACGGTAAGGTCGCTCCCTATAAGCGAGGGCTAGGGTCTTTAGCGGGCGGTGTCTACCATATTCCTTTCCCCAGTCCCGACAGTGATATTAGTGATCAGCAGGCTATCGACGCTTTAGAGCGTCTATTTGCTGTGGAGACGGATGTCGATAACATCGGTGCCATTATCATGGAGCCAGTACAAGGCGAGGGTGGCTTTCAGTTAATGTCAGCGACGTTTGCCCAATATCTACGCGTCTTTTGTGATGAGCATGGCATTTTGCTCATTATGGATGAGATTCAATCAGGATACGGTCGTACGGGTACACCTTTTGCCTTTACGCATTTAGGGATTGAGCCTGACATGATATTGCTGGGTAAAAGCATCGCAGGAGGCCTGCCATTGGGTGCGGTAATAGGCAAGGCTAGCGTTATGAACGGTCTGCCAAAAGGGAGTTTGGGTGGTACTTATTCAGGCAATCCAGTGGCGTGTGCCGCAGCGAATGCCACTATAGATATCATGCAAGAAGATGAGGTGTGGCAGTCTGCCAAGCATTATGCAAAGACCATCGAAGACACAGTGAGTGATTGGCAGCAGCAAGGAGTCTCTCCATGGCTGCATGGACTCACAGGGGTAGGTGCTATGCGCGGTATAGAGCTGCGTCATCCTGCGTATGGCACGCACCCAAGCATCATGTCTTATGTGTTAAAGCAAGCACGAGAGCGGGGATTGCTACTCATGCCAAGTGGTAAGCATCGACATATTATTCGCCTATTACCACCGCTGACGATTGAGCCTGAGACGTTGACAGCTGGACTCGATATTTTAAAAGAAGTGCTCGCTGCTATCCCTAATGAAGCACCGCAGCCATAGCTATGACTTGCGATACGAGACGACTATGATTACTTACCCAACCTTACTTATCCAACCTTGCTTACCTAACAGCTATTAATTAAAAAGGATAAATGCCTGTGAAAAATACGTTTATAAATAGCGATGATATTCGCCATGATTTCTCTGTTGCAATGTCAGAGATGTACCAAAAAGAAGTACCGCTATATGGTGACCTCATCGAATTAGTGACTGAAGTAAATACAGAGGTGTTAAACAAGCAGCCTGAGATTAGACAGCAACTTGAGCACACCGGAGAGATTGATAGACTCAATATGGAGCGCCATGGTGCAATTAGGTTGGGGACAGCTGCTGAGCTGAGTATGATGCGTAGGCTTTTTGCTGTGATGGGCATGCATCCTGTTGGCTATTATGATTTGGCACCAGCCGCTGTGCCTGTGCACTCTACTGCTTTTAGAGCGATTGATAGCCAATCATTAAATAACAGCCCATTTCGCGTGTTTACCTCTCTCTTGCGTTTAGATTTGATTGGTGATGAAGCGCTAAAGCAAGAAGCGATAGCAGCTCTGAATAATCGCAATATCTTTACTGATAATGTGGTCAGCCTGATTGAACACTTTGAGGAGCAGGGGGGGCTAACGGCTGATGATGCAAGGCAGTTCGTCAAAGAAGCGCTAGAGACCTTTCGCTGGCATGATAAGACTCCAGTCTCAAAAGCGCTATATCAACGACTATTATCGCAGCATGGACTAATCGCTGATGTCGTTGGTTTTAAAGGGCCTCATATCAATCACTTGACCCCTAGAACCTTGGATATAGATGCGGTACAGGCAGGTATGCAGGCAAAAGGTATTCCGCCAAAAGCGATCATAGAAGGGCCGCCCAGACGAGAGTGTCCGATTTTATTAAGACAAACGAGCTTTAAAGCATTAGAAGAGGCGGTTAGTTTTAAAAACTCAGAAGGTGGCTATGAAACGGGTCATCATACTGCACGGTTTGGTGAAATTGAGCAGCGCGGGGTGGCTTTAACCCCCAAAGGCAGAGAGCTGTATGACAAAATGCTTAGTCAAGCTCGCAAGCAGTTGGGCGTGACTCCAAATGCAGACAATGCTGCAAAGTATTATCAAATTTTAGAGAGTGCATTTGACGCGTTCCCCGATGACTATCAAACGCTACATGATGAGGGGTTGGCTTATTTTTACTATCAAGCCAGTGATAGTAGCGCAGATATGAGCAGTGCTGATTCTGAGCTAGGTGTAAACGCTTCATCATGTAGCTCGACTGGTTCTATATCAAAGCAAGCCATGGCTGATTTGATTGAGCAAGGTATGATCAGGGTTGAGCCTATTGTTTACGAGGACTTTTTGCCCGTAAGTGCTGCAGGTATCTTTCAATCCAATCTGCAAGACACCAAGCAAAGCAGCTATGAGGGTAACTCAAACCAACAGGAGTTTGAGAACGCATTGGGTGCACGTGTTCACGATGAGCTTGAGCTATATCAAGCCATACAAGCTCAGAGTCTCAAAGCGTGCCTGATGAGATTGAATAGCCATGCTTAGAGTAGCAGTGCCTAAAAATGCATATTGATAAGTGAAGTATTTGCGCGTCATTCCAAAAAGGAATGACAGTAAGAAATTAATTATTTTGCAACTTAGCTTGTTGCAAGGTAAGTTAATAAGTCTTTCAAGGAAGTATTAACCAACATAAAGGGATTGATTATGATTAAGCAGTATATGTCCGCTATGGGTGTCAAAGAAGAACAATACCAAAATGGCGACTTTGAAGTGAACAGCCCTATTGATGGCTCTATTATTGGCAAGATTACCTTGGACAGTGTTGATGATGTCGATACCAAGATTGCCAATGCCAAAAAAGCATTCAAAGAATGGCGTATCGTTCCTGCTCCAAGACGTGGTGAGCTAATTCGCTTGCTCGGTGAAGTGCTGCGTGAGCATAAAGAAGACTTAGGCATGCTGGTGTCATTTGAGGCTGGCAAGATTAAAGAAGAAGGCCTAGGTGAAGTACAAGAAATGATCGACATCTGCGACTTCGCTGTCGGCGTTTCACGCCAGCTATATGGTCTAACGATCGCATCAGAGCGCCCAGGTCACCACATGCGTGAGACATGGCATCCGCTTGGTGTGATTGGGGTGATCTCCGCCTTTAACTTCCCAGTCGCTGTATGGTCATGGAACACAGCGCTTGCTATCGTCTGTGGTAACCCTGTCGTTTGGAAACCCTCAGAAAAAGCCCCTTTGGTTGCTTTGGCGTGTCAAGCCATGTTCGAAAAAGCCTTAGCTAAGTTTGGTGATGCGCCAGAGCATCTATCTCAAGTACTACTGGGTAAGACAGATGTCGGTAACGCCTTGGTTGAAAATAAAGATGTTGCCTTAGTTAGTGCGACGGGCAGTACCCGTATGGGTAGAGAAGTAGGACCAAAAGTGGCGAATCGTTTTGGTAAGAGCTTGCTTGAGCTTGGTGGTAATAATGCCATGATCTTGGCGCCAAGTGCTGATCTGGATCTTGCGTTACGTGGAATTTTGTTCTCAGCAGTCGGTACCGCAGGTCAGCGTTGCACCACATTACGCCGTCTATTCGTGCATGAATCTGTCAAAGACGATATCTTACCACGCATCAAATCCGCTTATGAAACCGTCAGCATTGGCCATCCACTAGAGGGCAATCTGGTAGGTCCGCTTATCGATGAAGACAGCTTCAATAATATGCAAGAAACCTTGAAAAAGGCGAGAGAAGCAGGCGGTACAGTTACAGGCGGCGAGCGTGTACTCGAAGATAAGTATCCAAATGCCTATTATGTGACGCCTGCCATTGTCGAGTTTGATGAGCAAAATGACGTTGCCAGAAGTGAGACCTTTGCGCCTATCCTATATGTCATGACTTACAAAGAGTTCGATGAAGCAATTGAGATGCAAAATGATGTACCACAAGGCTTATCATCATGTGTATTTACTAATGATCTGCGTGAGGCTGAAACCTTCCTAAGCGATCGCGGTAGTGATTGCGGGATAGCTAACGTCAATATTGGCACCAGTGGCGCTGAGATTGGTGGCGCGTTTGGGGGTGAAAAAGAAACAGGCGGTGGTCGTGAGTCAGGATCGGATGCTTGGAAAGTCTATATGCGCCGTCAAACCAATACCATCAACTACTCAAAAGAGCTACCACTGGCACAAGGTATTAGTTTTGGTTAATACCAATCTGTTTGAGCACTGAGTGTTTTAGCTTGCTATTTAATCTGTGTTTTTTATATAGATTAACTGAGCATAAATTGTTGGACATAAACTGCCAAGCATACTATGCGTATGCTTGGCAGACTAAGAATTATAAGCAATCAAGGATTGATTGCAATGACCATTGATGATTACTAAGGAAGGTGTAGCATGCTTGAACCAAAACCCCATAACCTTGACCCTGATAAAGATGGTTACGGTCCATCTTCTAACTTCTTACTTGATATTGCCCCTCTAATATTGACTGCCATGATTCTCATGGTGCAGTTTTTCGTATTTAAAGACTTTACCCCTCACATCCCATTAGCTTGTGGCATCTTGATCACTGGCTTGTTTATGAAGATGCGTGGCCGTGATTGGCAGGGTATGGAGGAGCGTTTTTTAAGAGTTATTAAAATAGGCTTGCCAGCGATGATTATTCTAATGGGCGTGGGTATGCTCATTGGTTCATGGATTATCGCAGGGACAGTTCCGACCATTCTGTATTATGGTTTTAGTATATTTTCTCCTTCCTCGTTTTTGGTTTCAGTCTGTATTATTTGTGCCATTATTTCTGTTGCCACTGGCACCTCGTGGGGCACAGTCGGTACCGTAGGGTTGGCAATGATGGGCATTGGAATGGGGCTTGGTATCCCAGCGCATTTTACCGGCGGTGCTATTGTCTCAGGTGCTTTTTTTGGAGACAAAATGTCGCCATTGTCGGATACCACTAACCTGACTCCTGCGGCTGCGGGTGTTGAGCTTTGGGATCATATCAAGGGCATGTTGCCGACTACTGTCCCAGCGATGATTACAGCCTTAGCTATCTATGCTTGGATTGGTATGGGCTATGGCGATGACAATATTGATTTGTCTTCTATCCAAGCGCTGAAAACAAACTTAGCTGCTAATTACAACCTGAGTATTATTACCTTATTACCGGCTGCTGTCGTTGTTATTGCTGCTGTCAGAAAAATGCCAGCGATACCGACTGTTTTAAGCGGCGTAGTAGTTGCATCACTGATTGCATTTTTTATGCAAGGTGTTGGGGTTAGTGAAATTTTTCAAGTCTTACAAAATGGCTATGTTAGTGAAACTGGTTTCGACGTTGTTGATCAGCTATTGTCTAAAGGCGGTGTGATGTCAATGACATGGGTCATTACCTTGACCATCTTTGCTCTAGCTTTTGTTGGTTCACTTGAGCATTACGGCACACTGAAGGCCATTATGGCCAAGATTAACCATTTCGTAAAAACGCGTTTAGGGTTGATCTTTACGACGTATGGCAGTGTGCTCAGTGTCGGTACGCTCATCGGTGATGTTTATACAACTTTAGTACTACCAGGTCGTTTACTAAAAGACAAATACAAAGAAATGGGCTATAAGCGCACGACGTTAACACGCTCCATCGAAGACAGTGGTACGCTGTTGTCACCGCTTATCCCATGGAATATGGGTGGTAGCTTTGTCGCCGCCACATTGGGTATAGCAACGTTGACTTATGCACCTTTTGCTTTTGCATGTTGGTTGTCGCCTCTATTTGGCTTGTTATGGGCGTTCCTTGATAAATTTATACCACGTGAAGAGCCATCTGTAGAAAAGCTCGACACTAACTCTTCAATTAGTGAAGTGTGATAAAGGGAGTATGAGATGTTGCAAGAGCAGTGTTTATGGAACATGACTGCGCCTAATATTGACACCTACAGCCAGATGAGTAGTGATACTGAAGCGACTATCTGCATCATAGGTGGAGGTTATACAGGATTATCGGCTGCGATTCATCTGGCCGAAAAAGGCGTCAAAGTTATCTTGCTTGAGAGCCAAACGATCGGTAGTGGCGGTTCAGGTAAAAGCGTCGGGCTAGTCAATGCAGGAACGTGGGCACGCCCTGATGATTTGAATGTTGCTCTAGGCGAAGCAGCAGGTGAGCGTCTGACTGAAGCGCTTGGGCAAGCACCAAGCCTAGTATTTGATTTGATTGAACGCTACAACATTGATGCGCAAGCGACGCGTGCTGGCAATATCCACATGGCACATAATGCCAAAGGCGAAGTCGATGTCGATATCAGATACGAGCAGCTTAGCCGTCGCGGTGCAAATGTTGAGGTATTAACTGGAAGCAAATGCCATGAGTATTGTGGTACCACAAGCATCAATAAGGCACTGCTAGATCACCGTGCTGGCACCATCAATCCATTGGCTTATGTCAGAGGACTTGCCAAAGTAGCGACAGATCTTGGAGTCACTATCTACGAGCATTCAGCTGTTGAAGCACTAGAGAAAGTAGATGGCCATTGGTACACAAGGACTTCCAAAGCCCGTGTAAAGTCTGAGCGCGTCATTATTGCTACCAACGCTTATACCGAAGGCGAATGGACAGAAATTGCCAAGACGTTTTATCTGGTTTATTACTATCAGATTGCGTCTGAGCCGCTCAGTGGAGAGGCGGCAGATCGTATTTTGCCGTATAGAACAGGTGCATGGGACACGCGCTTGGCTTTATCTAGCTTTCGCCGCGATGACGATGATCGCTTATTATTGGGAACGGTCGGTGGTACGCAGCTTAAACCGAAATCCTTTTATCAGTCGTGGGCCAATGCTGTGCAAAAAAGCTATTATCCAGATTTGCCAGCATTTAATTGGCAATATGAGTGGTGTGGTAGCTTTGGTTTTACGCAAGACCATATCTTTCGAGTGATGGAGCCTGATGAGGGTTTGCTGACAGCAACGGCTTATAACGGACGCGGTATTACCACAGGCACGCTAATGGGTAAGTGCTTTGCAGAGTATATAATGACGGGCGATAGAGACAGTATTCCATTACCCTTTAAGACCTTAGAGGAGGCGAAGGTTTCTTTTGGAGGAATTAAATCTGGATTTACTGAGCTTGGTCTGACCTTATACCATGCTGGTCAATGTCTTAAGATTATCAGATAGTGTAATCAGATAATTTAACCCTCCATTTGATGACAAGCCGCATATATTATTGCTGATATAAAAACCAATATGGTCATATTAAGTAATAGTTAGGCTTGTTCTTTTTTTATTTATTATGCTAAGGGATATATTCAGTGAATGATCTTATCAAACCCTTACAAGTATCTATCGATACAGTTTTGCATACGCTGCAACAGGATCATCAGTTCGACCCCAGCCAAATCAAAACTGATGCTGAGAGCCTAGAGCACTGGGGCAAAGACTGGACCAAGCACTTCGCTCCTGCTGCGTCTGCCATCGTGTTTCCAAAGACCATTGAGCAAGTACAAGCCCTCG
>NZ_JASDCF010000041.1 GCF_030408035.1 Psychrobacter sp. APC 3426 | reverse complement strand
TAATCAAGTTGTTTAAAATCGTGGCTCATAAATATCGCAACCGTCGTCAGCGCTATGATCTTAGAATGAAGCTGTTTGCTGGTATCATTAATTCCGAGCTTAAACTATGACTTTTGCAAGAGGTCTATTTCCTATTTTTATTTATGGATAATGAAAAGTATAAGCCATCATGGCTTAATATTCATTAGTGGTTATGAAACCATAAGCGGATAGTCAATGTCCTTAGTTGACGTTTGATACAATGGATTTGAACTATGGTTGAAAGTAATACTGTTAATAATGATAGTGAGAGAATGATGTATAAAACCATATTAGATTTTTGTTTTGAGGAAGTCGGCAGCCAACAGTTTTTTGAGAAAGATGCAGATTTTGATGAATTACTGAAAGAGCGTTTTTCGGGCTTACTTAAAAAAGCAGCGGCGTCAGAGTTATATGAATGGCGAACTAGCATTGAGGGAAGGTTGGCTGAAATTATTATATTAGACCAGTTTTCGCGCAACATTTACCGTGATATGCCAGCGGCCTTTGCTCAAGATGCTATGTCATTGGCGCTCGCTCAAGAAGCAGTGACTGCTGGCGCTTTAGAAGTGCTTGAAACCGTAGAGGCGCGTAAGTTTGTACTCATGCCGTATATGCACAGTGAGTCAAAACTGATTCATCAACGAGCAGTGCCATTGTTTGAGCAATATACCAATGCACAAACCCTAGAGGCTGAGATGAAACATAAAGTCATTATCGATCGATTTAGTCGTTATCCGCATCGTAACGACATTTTAGGACGGGTTTCGAGTGACGAAGAAATAGAGTTTTTGACGCAGCCTGACTCGTCATTCTTATAAATATTATCTGTTTAATAGCTAATCGATAAAAAGCTATTTATCAATTGGTTAACATAAAAAAAGAGGCTATCTGGCCTCTTTTTTATTTAGTATCAGCGATAGCTAGCAGCTTACTTCTGCTCAGTGCCGGCTGCATCTATATCAGACCGACCAATCACATCTAAATCCTCTAAGCATAGTTTGTCGTATTCTTTTCGGCAAAAGTCAGGGTCGATTTGACACATCGCTGATTGTAGTTGATCCAAACGATTTTCTGATTGTTGTATGTGTTCAAGCATTTTTGCGAAAGCTTCGGCGACAGGGTCTTGTGAGGATGGGTCAATACCGTAGGCTTGAAAGGTTGTGGTTCGTTTGGTATTCGATACCGTATCTTTCACTTTATCTTTGTCAGTATTGCCAGCTTGTGCGACTTTTTCTTGCTGTTTGGCGTCTTGGACTTTAGTGGCGATAGGGTTGCCTTTTTCGTCGTGATGATCAGATATCATACGTGCCGCGCTACCCACCATCGTCGCACCTGCTGGCACAGGTTTTACCACCACAGCATTAGAGCCAATTTTAGCATTTTTACCGACGGTAAATGGTCCTAATACTTTGGCGCCCGCACCAACTGTCACGCCATCTTCTAGCGTTGGATGGCGTTTGCCATTATTCCACGAAACGCCGCCAAGGGTGACACCATGATAAAGAGTGACATCATTGCCAATCTCAGCCGTTTCACCAATGACAACGCCGACACCATGGTCGATAAAGAAGCGCTTGCCAATTTTAGCAGCAGGATGAATCTCGATACCAGTGACGATGCGCGAGCCATAAGAGATGACACGTGCTGCCAGTTTTTGTTCATTATTCCAAAGACAATGTGCCCCGCGATGTAGGATGAGCGCATGGATGCCAGGATAGGTCAGGATGACTTCCAGACTGTTGCGTGCCGCTGGGTCACGATTGAATACCGCATCGATGTCTTCTTTTAGGTCTTTTTTGATGCTGGTGAGCGATTTGAACAATTTGGCTGGCAATGACATAAGGCGTCCTATCGTATTTTTGATAATAATCTCTTCAGTTATAGCAGTTTCGCAGTACAAAATATAGCAATGAATGATAAATTAAAACAGAGTATGCATAGATAAAACGCCAAGCTGTGGCGATTTGTCTACAAACAATCCTATGTGACTACATATGCTACTTAACTACCACTAGTTACATATTTTAACAGCTCGACAACTTGTTCAGGCGTTTGCGCCCATGCCATGGCTGCTGCATCAACTTCTTTAAGCGGATGAATAATATCTTCAGCATGCAAGGTGATATAAGGCTTGCCCAATGCGGCGCAGTAGCCTGCGTCAAATGCAGCGTTCCATTGTTTGTACTTGTCACCAAAACGAATAATAGCAATGTCACATTTTTGAATCATATTTTTGGTACGAATTGCATTCACCTTTGATGATTGATGGTCGCGCCAAAATCCATTGTCGTTTTTGCCCAGTACATCACCAGCCGCGTCGCTGGCTTCATGGTCAGTCACAGCTGAGGTAAAGGTGATAGCAAGACCATGGTCTTTCGCGCCTTGCATGATTTTTTGCCGCCAGTCGCTGTGTATTTCTCCAGATAAATAAACCGTCCAATTCATTGTTCACTCCTTTCTATTATTAAATTCACTATTAGGTCATAGGAAATGTCAAAGACTTCAACGTCCCAAAAATTGTTTTTACGACGCGTTAATCTTTTGAGAGCTTAGCAATTAAGGCGCTTAGTAGTTGGTATTCTTTCTGATCCAACTGTAGACGTGAGCCCAGTCTGGACAGTCTCGACGGTAACGACTTTAGATGCTCACTATCTGCCAAACCACGCTGAACCATTAGCTCAGTAGTACGATGAGTCAGCTGTTGAAGTTGCTGCTGACTAATGGCCGGCTCATCCCAGTGTTGACGTAGATGAACGTCCAAAGTTGGTTCAACCGCTGTATTTTTATCATCATCTAGACTGTTGGTAGTTGTTTGATTGTGGGTCTGCGCATAAGCAAAGATAAAGCTAGCAATCACTTGGACGGCTGAAGCGACGTTGAGCACCGGATAATCAGGATTGGCATCAATTTGAATGTGATAGTCAGCGTAAGCCAGCTCTTCGTTGGTCAATCCACGATCTTCACGACCAAATAAAATGGCGATATTTGGCTTGCCTACAAATTTAGCACTTTCATTATTACTCGCTACAGCCAAAGCGGTTTGCTTATCTATAAAGTCAAACATAATTTTAGCTGCTTGTGTGGGCGTCACCACAGGGCGCGGTAGATGTCTACTACGACTACTGGCGGCAAAGACCAGCTGACAATCGGCTATTGCAGACTCTAATGTCGGTGTAATGGTTGCTGCTGATAATAACTCACTACCACCCGCCGCATGGGAGATGCTGGTGTCATCGATTGGTAGCTTAGGGTCAACAACAGTCAGACGTGACAAACCCATGGTATGCATTGCCCGCGCTGCAGAGCCAATGTTGGCGGGCAAGGTCGTATTGACCATCACGACTTGCACGCAATTCAGATAATCTTTTATAAGGTAATCTGTCACGATGCGATCATTCACACGATGGGGTTCAGACGTTACGACTGTCTTTGAGTTTTGCGTTGTCGATGATGTAGGGGTATTACTCATTTATTGTCCCATACGTTGATTGATTGCTTGTTCAGCGCGTTGTAAGGCAGCATCTATATCTTCAATCAGCGCTGCTTGCTCACTGATCAAGCGCTCACGGCAGCGCTCTTGTAACTGGCTACTAAGATTCACAAGTTGTGTGGTTCCCAAGTTGGCGCTAGCACCTTTTAGAGCATGAGCCGTCTCAAATCCATTGGCATTATCGTTTTCTTGCTGAGCTTTGCGCAGTGCGGTGACTCGCTGCTGGCTGTCAGTAATATAAACCTGTATCAGGTCGGCAAAATCTTCTTCGAGCAAGTCACGCATATCCTCGAATTGTTCGTGGTTGATAACCTCATCAGTTTGAGCTGATGTATTATTATTCGTTGTGTCGTCCATGGTGTTATATCCAATGTGTTAAGTGAGAGCAATAAGTTGATTATAGTCAATATTCAACTCAAATTAATAAAACTCGGATTAATAAAAAGGTTAGCTATAATGAAAATGTAGGTTATCTTCACTAATCATACTCTTTAATTGCTGCAAGTTGTCATCGTTAGGGTAGACACGCCAGTGCTCGGATAGTCCCACATTGGCGATACCAAACTCTTCATAAATGCTCAGACCAAGCGGCAGGCAGTTATCATTAATGGAGGCGTCAGTATTGCTTAGCGCATTATTGCCATAGCTGCTGCCATTATTAAACGCATCTTGATTCATGTCATTTTCTAGCGCCAATAAATCATTACCGTCTTCATCATATAAGCTACCACCCATGGCAGGGTCATAAGTGGCATGGCTAATATTATTATTTTGTTCGTCTTGATCAGCGTTATAAGCCAGTCGCGGTGCAGGTATGATGTCAGCTTGGGCTGATTTGAGCAGTGGCTGCAAGCGTGTCAGGAGCTTAATATCGCTACCATGGATCTTAATGCTGATTTTTTTGAGCCAACGCAAGCGCGCGTCAACCATGCTCATGGCGCTATCAAGACGGGCAAACAGACGCCCATCACGCTCACGGATACTGCCTTTGATGATGACCACTTCATCAATTTTTAGCTGCTCTTTGACACGGTTAAAGCGTTCAGCATAGCAGCTGACTTCTAATCGTGAGGTCCCATCATCTAAGGTGATAACGTTGCGATTGCCAAAGTTGGCAATATCGATAATTAATCCTGCAAAATAGCAGCTACCGTTATAGCCAGTATCCGCCAGCTTATCGAGACGTGCGCCTGAGGTATAACGTTTTAGTTCATCTAGGTATTCATTGATAGGGTGACCCGTCAAATACAACCCTAAGGTATTTTTTTCCGCTTTTAGACGATGTTTGTCGCCCCAAATGAGCTCTGGTGTCATAACAAGTGGTGGCGCTGCGACAACACCATCCATCTCACCAAACAAGTCCATCATGCCGGTTTCGCGGTTTTTACGGTCTTGTTCCGCAGCCTGTACGGCATTTGGTAACTGGCTCATGAGTGCGCCGCGAATCTCGTACGCTTCATCGGCTGGTAAGTCAGGTCGTAGGGTAGCCGCAAAGTCATCAAAGCAGCCAGCACTGACCAAGGCTTCAAGGGTACGCTTATTGACTTTTTTGATATCAACGCGGCGGCAAAAGTCATATAAATCTTTAAACGGACCTTCACGGCGACGTGCAGCGACGATAGATTCAACCGCACCTTCGCCAACGCCTTTAATCGCACCCAAGCCATAAATAATATTGGTCGGGGTATCGGCGACGAAATGCCATTCACTGCGGTTCACCGATGGATTGACCACCGTTAAGTCAAAGTTTTCACGGCAGTCATTGATAAAAAACACCACGTTGTCGGTGTTGTTCATATCGGAGGTTAGTACTGCTGCCATAAACTCAGCAGGGTAGTATTGCTTTAGATAAGCAGTCTGATAAGCGAGCACGCCATAAGCAGCAGAATGCGAGCGGTTAAAACCATAACCCGCAAACTTTTCCATCAAATCAAAGACGCCGCCAGAGGTCGCTTCATCGATACCTTGCGCGGTGGCACCAGTGACAAAAATATCGCGCTGCTTGGCCATCTCTTCGGGTTTCTTTTTACCCATTGCTCGGCGTAACATGTCGGCGCCACCCAAGCTATATCCTGCCATGACCTGCGAGATTTGCATGACCTGTTCTTGATAGACAATAACGCCGTTGGTGTTTTCTAAAATCGGCTCAAGATTGGGATGGTCATAGATGACTTCCTCGCGACCATGCTTACGGTCGATATACATCTCTACCATGCCAGCATCAAGTGGACCTGGACGATATAGCGCACACATGGCGATGACATCTTCGATATTGGTCGGTTGTAATTTGGCCAGATATTTTTTCATGCCCATACTTTCAAGCTGAAAGACGGCAGTGGTCTTAGCGTCTTGCAAGAGCTTATAGGCTTTTTTATCATCTAATGGCAAGTCTTCTAACACCAAAGCGTCTTTGCCTTCTTTCGCACGGCGCAGGTTGATGTTTTCTACCGCAGCGTTAATGACCGTCAGGTTACGTAGACCCAAAAAGTCAAACTTCACCAGGCCAACCGCCTCGACATCATCTTTGTCAAATTGGCTGACACGGTGCCCATCATCATCACAATAAATGGCGCTAAAATCAGTAATTTTATGAGGAGCGATGAGTACGCCACCGGCATGTTTACCGACGTTTCGACACACACCTTCTAGCTTAAGAGCCATCTCCCAAACCTCAATGGCATCTTCATAATCCATATTGTCAGGGTTGGATATTAAATCTTTGAGCTGCGGTTCTTGCTCTAATGCTTGACTCAATGTGATGCCGGGGGTTTTTGGAATCAATTTAGATATTTTATTGGCAAGGAAGTACGATTTGCTCTGTACGCGCGCCACATCTCGTACCACCGCTTTCGCCGCCATGGTACCAAAGGTGATAATTTGCGAGACTGCTTCACGACCATAAGTTTGTGCGACATAATCAATGACGCGGTCACGACCTTCGATACAAAAGTCAATATCGAAATCGGGCATGGAGACACGCTCAGGGTTCAGGAAACGTTCGAATAAAAGGTCATAATGGATGGGATCGAGGTCGGTAATATTTAGTGCATAAGCGACTAAGGAGCCGGCACCAGAACCACGACCTGGTCCAACGGGTACGCCATTGGCTTTCGCCCAGCGAATAAAGTCCATGACGATTAAGAAGTAACCAGGGAAACCCATGGATAAAATAACTTCGAGCTCGTATTCTAAGCGCTCATCATATTTTTGGCGAAAGTCGCTCCAGTTGTCACCGCGTTCTGCAACTGGGAATAGCTTGTCCAATCGGTGGTTAAGACCCCGTATAGACTCTGCGCGGAAAAACGATTCAATGGTTTCGCCTTCGGGTACAGGAAAATCGGGTAGGACGTTAATTCCAAGGGTCAACGTTACATTGCAGCGAGTTGCCAAACGCAAAGTATTGTCAATGACCTGCGGAATATCAGCAAATACCTGCTCCATTTGCGACTGAGTTTTAAGATACTGCTCATCTGAATAAGTTTGCGGGCGATTTGGATCAGCGAGTACATAGGAGCCAGCGATACAGACGCGTGCTTCATGGGCATCAAAATCGTCTTGCTCTAAAAAGCGCACATCGTTATGCGCAATAATAGGAATATTGTGTTTGGCACCTGAGTGAATCGCCGCTTTAATAAAAGCATCTTCGCCAGAACGACTGGTGCGTTTGATGGCGAAGTATAACCGATCGTCAAACTGTGCTTGCCATTCTGTGAGCAGCTCATCGGCTTTTTCTGGCATAGAACCGACCAGTGCCTGACCGACATCTGACTTTTCGGTGAGCAGTACGATGACACCGGCTGCGTGCTCTAGGATATGGCTGCGCTTGATGACCGGCACACCGTGATTGGCATCATCGGCACGTCCTTCAGTAAAGCCAAGCGATACAATGCGGGTGATGTTTTGATAGCCTTCGTTATTCATCGCTAGCAGGGTTAGCCGTGTGTCTTCATTATCCATGATGACTTCGCTACCGATAATCGGCTTGATCCCAGCACCGAGGCAGGCACGATAGAACTTCACCGTGGCATAAAGGTTTGATAAATCTGTCAGCGCGAGTGCACGTTGATTATCAGCTGCAGCTGCTTTAATCAGCGGCTTGATGCGCACGATAGAATCGGTGATTGAATATTCGCTGTGAATGCCAAGGTGTACAAATGCCATAGAGGACTCTTACTGGTACGATCGAATGAAGGAGGTCTAAGAGGATAAATTTATTATTATCAATAATTTAGAGTGCTAATTTGAGGAAAATAAGACATTGCTGGTCGTATTTAGATGTTTTAAATCAGGTCGTTAATAATAGCATTGTTTGACGCAGACAGCCACTGATTAGGATGGTTTAATCTCTCTTAGATACTGGACTAAGTGGTTTGAGTGATATTGAAAACTCGTAAAAGTTACGTCAAAAACTCTTCTATACAATGAAGTGTAGAAGAGTTTTTGGGAGTGATGGTTTTTAGAATTAAAGTCTTTTGGTTCAATACCCAACCACTGCCGCATCAACGATACGCGGGTCAGAAGAACCATATACACCATTAGGGGTCAACATAATTGATTGGGTTGAGCCCATAGCTGCCTTCGGACTAACCGTATGTCCCATGGATTCTAGTTTTTTAACCGTATCAATATTCAGTGCCTTTTCAGTACGAATCTCATCCGGCAACCATTGATCATGAATACGCGGTGCATGAGTGGCTTCGGCGATATTCATATCGTGATCGATGACGTTGGAGATGATTTGGGTGACGGTAGTAATGATACGGCTACCACCGGGGCTGCCTGTCACGATATATGGTTTGCTGTCTTTAAATACTAAGGTTGGACTCATCGAGGATAGCGGACGTTTATTGGCTTCAACGGCATTGGCGTCACCACCAAGTAAGCCATAGCCATTAGGCGTGCCTGGCTTAGCAGAAAAGTCATCCATCTCGTTGTTAAGTAATATGCCAGTACCTTCAGCGACAAGGCCCGTACCGTATGAGAAGTTCAGCGTATAGGTATTGGCGATCGCATTGCCGTCTTTATCAACGATAGAGAAATGCGTGGTTTGGTCGCTTTCGTAGGGTAGTGGGTTGTTGGCTTTAATTGTGGCCGCTGGCGTGGCTTGGTTTGGATTAATTAAATTTCGCAGCTTATCGGCATACGCTTGAGAGGTGAGACCGCTGGCAGGCACATCGATAAAGTCCGAATCCCCTAAGTATTCAGCTCGATCGGCATAAGCCAACTGCATCGCTTCCGCCATCAAGTGAATGGTTTGTGCGCTATTTTGCCCATAGTCTTTGAGCGGATAGCCTTCTAAGATATTTAAGATTTGCACGATATGGATACCACCAGAAGACGGTGGCGGCATCGAGACAATCTCATAACCACGATAGTCGCCTTTAACTGGCTCGCGAGCGATGGCTTCATAATTAGCCAAATCCTGCAAGCTCATATTGCCACCTGCCTCATTGACCGCTTTGACCAACTTACTCGCGGTTTCCCCTTTATAAAATCCATCTGCGCCTTGTGCAGCAATCAGCTTAAGCGATTTTGCCAGTTCAGGCTGCTTTAAACGCTCACCAAGCTGATAGGCACTGCCATCCGCTTTAAAAAACACCTTTTTAGTACTCGGCCATTTCTGCAAACGATCGCTCAAGGCTTCTAGCGATTCCGACAAGCCAGCAGTGACTTCTATACCGTCTTCAGCAAGTGCAATGGCGGGCGCCATTACTTGTCCGCGGCTCATGGTGCCATGATCTTCTAACGCTTTTAACAATCCTGCTACTGTCCCGGGTACGCCAACCGCTAGACCATGATAACGAGATAAATCACTGACAGCATTACCTTCCTCATCGAGATACATATCACGTGAGGCGCTACTTGGTGCTTTTTCACGGTAATCGAGAGCCACTGTTTTGCCTTGCTTGGCGTCATAAATCATCATAAAACCACCGCCACCGATATTCCCAGCACGCGGCAAAGTCACTGCTAAGGCAAAGCCAACCGCGACCCCAGCATCAACCGCATTACCGCCGTCTTTTAAAATCTTGAGTCCAATATCAGAGGCAAGCGCTTCTTGGGTAGCGACCATACCGTTCTTTGCCCAGACAGGATGATGAATGGCATCTTCAGAATAGATGGCTTGATCGGCATTGGCGTTGTTAATCGTGGAGGTAAGCGTATTGGTTTTGGCTAGTGTAACACGTTTGGTTTCAGATATTACGGTAGGATTATCTGCCATAATCGCTAGGTTAATCGCGCTAGTATTAATCGATGTTGGGTTGATGGTAGTTGATTGATTGGTGGTTGGCTCAGCCGCATGAGCAGATAGGGATACTAAAAACGTACTGCTGATTAATAGAATAGCGGTTTTTATTTTTGCTCTGTTTTTAAAGTTATTTTGAGAAGCATTGATTTCATCTTTTGATATTAGATTTTGCATTATAAATTCCTTTTTGAGCAATTGATGACACGTTTGGTCTGTAAAAATAAGACTGTAAAAATAAAGAGGCTAGAACGTTAGGGCGTGCCTTAATTGACATAATGATTAGCGCCACGTTTGCTAGATAAACAGTCTTATCAAAAATGCTGAAAATTTTTAAGAAATACGTTCTAATCTTACTAAATTGTAACGCATTGTGATATAAATAATAGTGCTAGAATTTATTCGTTATTGTCTGTCTATTTATAAGAAGAAATTACTATGTCATCCAACCATACTCATAAACGCGACCAACAGCGTCACTCTGGCATGGCTCATCATCAGTCATCTGCCCATAACTATAACCACAACAATCATAATAAGCATTCATATCAGTCGCGCAAATTAACCTTTATAGCAGGCTGCGCATTACTGGTTGGCAGTGCGTTTGGGCTGGCAGGCTGCCAATCAAACCCAGCGCTATCATCATCTGCGGTATCAAAAAGCATGATTGATTTTAGTAGCGCTGATAGCACGCAGAGCCAAGCCCAAGGACGTGCATTTAATGCAAGCCGCACTGCCAAATCTGAGCGTTATCAACAATTATTTGACCAAGACAAATACCCCAATACCGACAATCAAGCCAAATCACATTTACTGGCGGCTATTCGTCAGCATCTGGTAACAGAACATGTGGCAGTCGCGCAAGCCAATTATCAAGCCGCACCTTTTATTGATCCAGATAGCATTGATGCAGGATCTAGTAGCTTGCTTAGAACGATTATAGAAGCTTATGCTTATGAGCCTGACGGCGATTATGATGAAAGTGCTTATGATGAAAGTGATCATGAGGACAGGCAAACTGAGGCTATGGCAGAGTTAGCAGCGGTAAGTATAGAGTCGAATACATGCAATAAAAGTGATGACGATGACGCTTATGAAGTCTGTGTTGTAGAGGATATTAACTACGATGAAGACGGCTATGATCAAGACGGTTACAACGAATATGGCTACAATCGAGAGGGTTACGACATAGATGGCTATAATGAATATAGTAATGCAGAGGGCGGTATTCTCTCAGGGGTTTCAAACCTAAAGTCTAAAAATCTGTTAAAAAACTATGAAGCCATACAGATGGCAAAACAACAATCAGAGGCTGTAGAAGGTAGCCAATCATCAACGCCATCTACTGGCGTCATTGGTCAAATGCTGAGTATGTTCCATCGTACACCGGAACAGATAGCCGCTTCCAATGCTTACCAATATAAAAATTTAACCTTTAATAGTGTCAGTCAGTACAAACCCAAACAACGCCAATTACAAAGTGTCTATAGCTATGACTATATGACACCAACGATTGCCTCATCCATACAGATACCGTTAGCGTTCGATTTTAACCATAGTACAGTTACGGTAGACCCATCGGCAATCCTGCCTATCGTGGCGCTTGTTAATCCTGAAAATACCCCTTTACCTAATCAAATGACCTCACATACCGTCAGTTTTGGCTTGCCAGAGAGTATTACCGCGCAGCTACCGCCAGCAGTGCTGTATGATGCCGCCATCGCTGCCATACAGAGTAGCATGGCAGAGCTTGCGCCCGAGCACTTTAGCGCGGTAGATATTCGCAGTGATGCCTTTGCCAAAGAAGTCGGGGCGAGGCGTGCGGTAAAAGTCTATTTTGGCAGTAAGCAAAGCGGTGAGATGATTGGCAAGACTTTAAAATACATGACAAAGTCGCTACAGGATTATGTCGATGCCAATCCACAAAAATATCCTGATGGCGCTATGCTAAAAACCGCGCTGGCGAAAGTGCAGCTATACAATAAAGGCTACCAAAGTGCGGATGTAGGTTCGCTTTTGCAACTTATTGAGGCCATCGGTCCGATCTCTTTTAATCAGATAAATTACTATTATTTAGACAGCTCAGATCGCTTGCTTGCTAAGCAGCAACGTACCAATATCGGTAGCGATTTGATGGGTTCAACTACTACTGTACTAAACCAAATACGCTACGATAAAAGTAGTTTTAATAACCATACACTAAAGCCTTTATTGGCAGAGTCTTTTGGCGCAAATGCCAAACCTGCTATCGATGGCAACGCGTGGATGGCCGAACAACGTCAACAGAAAGACAGACTACAAGCGGCTCGTTATGCACGCTATGAATATGACGATAGTAGCTTAAGTGATGATGAAAGCAGTGGTTACGGTGATGACAGTAGCAACTATGAGAATGGTGAATACGACGATGCTGAAGAGGATACTGACAAAGGAAAATAAAAAATCCTATCTTGTTATGTTCAAGCCCATATTTATAAGGATAAAAAATGAAAACAGTACGTCAAGCCATCGCAAATATTTTTCCGTTAGCTAGCCCACCTTTAACTAGCCTTCCATCAATGATTAAAGGCAGTGTATTATTTAGCAGTACGCTTCTAACGGGAGCACTGTTATTAACGGGGTGCCAATCTACCAGCCTGAGCCAATCGAACGCTATGACAGCAAAGCAAACGCCAGCTGCGGCCAAAAAAGCATTGGCAATCGCCTTACAGAAGCAACGTCGCCAGTCTTTTAGTTATCATGCCAATCTTGAGATTAGTAACGATCAGCAATTCACCAATATAAATGCCAAGAATTTGGTCGGCTCAGATTATATTTATGATTACTGCGAAGACACCCATGATCAAGCCTATGCTGCATTAGTAAGCCAAGCGGAAACCCAAGATAATAATATCGAAGCTGCTAGTTATGACACTCAGCGAGAGGCACTTAAGCAGTCTTACCTTGAGTGCGCGGATGCCTATCAAGCATGGGAAGATAATCAGTACGACAGTGATGTCACCGTATCACCTCATTACCAACAGCTATTTGACAATTACGACGACAAATCAACACCGCAAGATATCAAAAAAGCGCAGTTGCTAGATGTTTACTTGTTAAAACCGCTATCTATCAACTCGCAAGGTGTCTATCAGCCAATGGCTGGCAGGGCTACGATGCTTGCAAGCGCACAGTACCAAGCGCGGAATCATCAAAGCAGTATCAATCAGCCCATCTATGTAGATTTTAAAAACGGTAATATTTATCTATGGGCAGATAACTTTGCGATGCTCAATTCAGAAATGTTAGACGATAAGCTCGGTACAAAATGGCGAAATAAGTGGTTAAAAATAGCCATTAATGACGGCACGCTGCCTAAAGGCTTTGGCAACGAATTGATAAAAAGCCACTTTGCCGCGTTAGATATTACATTCGACAGCGCATCTATTAGCCAGTTTGACTATGTTGCCCCTAATGCATTAGCGTCACTTACTCCCAAGCTGCCTGCGCATCAGCTACCAGCAATGCTGGCAAGTGATGAAGTCATTCGCCGTGTACAAAGCGCTGCAAGCTATGAGCAATTCTTCCAAGACTACATGCGTATTTTTTATGATCGTATTACTAAGAAATATCCAGAATTAGTCAAGGAGAATGAGGCTTACCAAGCACCCATCGCAAGTTCTGATAAATTCACCAGCAAAGCGTTAATGCAGCAAATGTTAGCAATGATAAAAGAACGCATAGATAGCGAGGTTGAGACATCAGAAGCTGGAGAAGAAGCGAGATTAATGGTGCAGGAGCTGTACGGATTTGATAAACGTGGTCAGCTAAAATGGCAGCATCTGCGTAGTGAGCTTCCAAACAAAACCAACTCTGATAAGAGTTTAGTAATGGATATTTTGCAGCAGTATTCTGCTATACATCCTCAGGACAAGGCATTTCCTAACTTACCAAGTGATATGCAAGTGCCGAACGCGAGTAATAGTATTGACTTAAAAGAGTATAATAGCGAGCTCATGCAGTATTACCGCGATGGTAATGGCACTGCAATGGGTAAGATGGTGTTTGAAATGTTACCGATGGCTAAAGAGCGTCTTGATTCGATTGATTAAAAACTGATTAAAAGTAGGTAAGTTTAGTTTGATTAACCTTTATTAAGATAGACAACTAAAAAGCGCACCGTTCATACGATGCGCTTTTTTGTGCTTTAAAATCAGTATTATACAATCAATCATAAATGCAGTCTTGTCTAGCTATTACTCAATTATGATTATAACTTACATACCCTGATGAGGCTTGCCATGCATTCCGCGGTGCTGTCTTCCACGCTCGCCTTTGTCCATTCTTTCAGCTTGTAATTTAGCAAGTTTTTCACGCTGTTCAGCAGTTAAGACCTGCGAGATGGCGTGTTGAGTTTGAGCGCGTTCAATAAAACGCTGCTTTGCTTTAGCCGCTTGCTGGTCAGCCAAACGATTGACAGCTGCGTTATTCAAAGTGCTTGCGTTGGTCAATGCTTGCATTTGTTGATGCATTTGCGCACGTTCCGCTTTATTTTTAGTACGCTCAGCTTTACGATCGCCATGCTTTTCTTGCATGATGGCTTTAATTTGCGCCTGCTGTGTGGCGGTCAAGTCTAGCTGCGACATTGGGCCTCTCATGCCGCCTTTATGCATGCCGTCTTTCATACCATCTTTATGCTGCATTTTGCTGGTCGTTGGTGACGTATCAGTGGTTGCGTTGACACTTGTACAAGCGGTAACTGCAAACACGCTAGACATTGCTAATACTGAGCCCATTAATAATTTTTTCATAAAAATATCCTTTATTCAATTCAGTTTGGTTAGATGAACATTAAATTTTTATCTTGCAAGCATGATGTTTAGAGCGTTATAGATAAGTACTGTCAGCCATTCTATAAAAACGCTGTATAAAAGCAATACTTGCTGTTGATATGCGCTATCTTACGACAGTTAAAGGTTGCGAACATTTATGAAGTATTAAGAAAGGTAACGTTTATAGCGTATTGATAAGCACTTGCCTGATAATATGGGTGATAACGCTATTAAGCTTTAAGGAGACAGATGTGCCAAATATATTGCTAGGTGATGATGACGAAGAGTTGACCCAGTTATTACAAGAATACTTGCACAATCATGGTATTCAATGCGATTGCGTTCACGATGGTGAGGCAGTCATCCAGAAACTTAAAACCGCATCTAATGATACTTCTGCTTATGATTTGCTGGTGCTCGATATTATGATGCCAAAAATAGATGGGCTTAGTGTGTTACGTCAGTTGCCAAATATCAGTGATATTCCAGTCATTATGTTGACGGCAAAAGGTGAAGAGATCGATCGTATTATTGGGCTTGAGCTTGGCGCTGATGATTACATTACTAAACCCTGCAATCCGCGTGAGTTACTGGCACGCATCAATGCCGTTATCAAGCGCACTAATGCGGCGGCATCAGAGCATACGCCGCTACCAGAGAGTCGTTTGCATCTGGATCAAAATCAGCGAATTTGTCAGATAGATGGCGTAGAGTTACAAGTGACGGGGACAGAATTTGATTTGTTGGTCGCGCTACTCAAACAAAAAGGTGAAGTGGTGAGTAAGGCGTGGCTATCAGAGCATGTGTTGCAGCGTGAATTGCAGCCGTTCGATCGTAGCCTTGATGTACATGTCTCGCGCCTACGCAAAAAACTCCAACCTTTCCACGATGAGCCTATCAAAGCTATCCGTGGTAAAGGCTATCAGTTGGTGTTGTAATGACGGACTCATCGATGAAACCTGCCAAGAAAGCTATTAACAATCAAAGTCTTAATCAAGCGCCTAAATTTAAGGTGCGTATCACGCTGTTTTGGCGTTTGTTTCTGAGCCTATTATTAACGATTCTGATCACCTCTATTTTATCTATCGTGGTGGAGCGCTGGCTGGTCGAAAAAGCGCTGAATGCTCGTATGGATGTGCAAATTGATAGTTTATTAATTAAGCGTCAAGAGATGGTTGAAGCGTTACAAGTGGGTGATTTAACTACCGTTAGGCAGATGTATCGTGAAGACCGATGGCTTATGAATCAAATCAGAGTCTATGACGAGCAAGGCGCCATTATATTTCCACGTTATCGGGATAGAGATGGGCGTAGACAAGAGCGGATGCCAGAACGGATGCCAGATGGTCGGCAGGCAATGAGACCTTCATCAATGCCACCAATGCAGTCAATGCCTAAGCCTGATAATGAAATGTCTGATAATGAAATACCTAGTAGTCACGACGATAGAATATTGGATAATGAGCCGTCACTTTTAAGTAATATCCTGTCACCGATGAGACCGAATCGCGCGAATATAGCTAATCCCGATAGTCGTCCTGAGTTGGCTGACGTGACGGTCGTCTTACCAGATGAGCAGGCAGTCATTGTACAATTGCGTCCGCATCTGCGTTTTGCCGACGTTGTAGCGCTGCAACGCGGTAATTTTCCCATACGTTTATTACTGATTATCCTCTTTAGCGTCTTAGTTTGTATTTGGCTGAGTCGTACGCTGACCCAGCGTATTCGCCGTGTACAAAACACAGTCCATCGTATGATTGACGGCGATTATCAGGCTAATCCAAATTTATCCAAAATGGGAGACGATGAGCTTGGTTTACTCGCGAAAGACGTAGCCAAGCTCTCAACACGACTGGCAGAGAGTGAGCTGGCACGCAAGCAGATGCTCAGTGACATCTCGCATGAACTGCGCTCGCCATTGGCACGGCTTGACGTTGCGACTGAGCTGACGCGAGACTTTGCGCCGAATGCCAATCGTTATCTTGATCGTATTGATAAAGAATCTGCGCGGATGAATGAGCTGATTGAGCAAATTATTCATATTCAATCTCTAGAAATGCAGCAATATACGATCGACAATTTAGAAAATGAAGAGGTTGATATTTCCGAAATTATCAGTGAGATTGGGCAAGATGTCTGCTTTGAGTTTCAACAGAAAAACGTACACTGGCAATGGCAGCCGGATGATTCATTATTGACAGATACCTCATTAGTCATGCCTTTATCAGCTACTTCTCCAGAAACTCTTTGGACAGTGCTGGGCAATCAAGAACAGCTACACAGTGCGCTTGAAAATGTCATTCGTAATGCTTTTATGCACACTGCAGCTGATTCAACGGTTATTGCTGAGATTAGACAAGTAGAGATGGATGGTAAAAGACCTGCTATTCAAATCAGCATAATAGATGAGGGCGGCGGTGTTGCGGATGAAGATTTGGAGCGTATTTTTCAGCCCTTTGTACGGCTCGATTCTGCCCGCCATCGCGACACTGGTGGTTATGGTTTAGGATTGGCAATTGTCCATGCAGTTGTGATGGCACATAAGGGTCAGATCAGTGTCTATAATCGCCAAGATGATATTCAAGGATTGGTGGTGCAAATAGTGTTGCCTAATGGATAGATGTTTTAAAAAGCAAACTAAATACTCATCTCTATGATGAATATTGAATGCTTTTGTTAGGGTAGAAGGGTTTATATAACCTGTATGATTTAGATTTTTCTCGAAATAGATATCACCAATTTATTATTCATAAGTGGCTGTAATTGATGAATTATTTTTAAATACTTGTTTGTAATACTGTATAGGTAAGCACGTTTTTAATATTAACCATCAACTGAAAATTTCAAAAAATGGATGTAATTTAATATAAGTAAGCCTTAAATAAAAGTTTTATATTCAATTTTATGAATATAATAGACAAACGGTGTTAAATGTCTGATGAGCTGTATTGTCTCTCGCTATATATTCGGTAATACTAATATATAGCGAGAGTGATAAGGAATTTACAAAACAAATCGTCTTATTTCTAAGTAGCAATAAGACTGACATAATCGATAAGATTGTATCTTTCTAAGCACATAACCGTTTTATTTTGTGATATCGACTCTCTGCAAAATGGATTTTAATTCTGATTTTTTCAAATCTGACCAGTCTGTAAGGGAGTACATATTATGAACCGCATCTATAAGGTAATATGGAATGAAGCCTTGAATTGTTTCACCGCAGTTGGTGAATACGCAAAGGCACGTGGCAAATCTTCCAAATCTAGCGTGAGTGCAAACGCTACCATTAATACCACTTCTAACGCATCATCAATCAATAGATTACGTCTTAGCGCTATCGGAATAGGGCTGATAGCGGCTGGTTTTGGTTTGCAGGCAAATGCAGAACTTAACTATTCCGGAGTTTTTCAAGCTAGTTGTCACCATCAAGCCCAATTAAGCAGCTTGTAATCTCATCTTTTCTGGCTCTTTTACAGGATTCAATGTCGTCGGACCCACAGGCTCACAATCTCTCACCTCTTGACT
>NZ_JASDCF010000040.1 GCF_030408035.1 Psychrobacter sp. APC 3426 | reverse complement strand
TACCTGTATAGCGTTTGAAGCCTGCGTTATTTTGTTCGAGTAGCTTATCTATGTTTGGCATATCTATTAAGTAAGTAGAGTTCAATAATATACGTTGCGTCTTACAACTACTTTTGCAAGAGGTCTATTCTAGAGGCGTGTGTATCAGGATTTTAGATAGTTGGATTTAATCGAAAATCTGGAGTGAACACAAATATAGAGTTGATACTTTCAGGATGTAAAGGTGTCTACTTTGTCGAAGAACAGTCTGCCAACGCACTGGCCAACACTATTAATAATTCATTAAGTAATATTGATATATCAAGTTTAAATTTTGAAAAAAATCAAAAATTACTGAATGAGCGCTACTCATGGAAAAATTTTATTTCTAGATTAGGCATACCTTTGAACAGATTTGATTGAAGGTGGGTGTTTTACTGTGACTTTGAATAGAGATTTATAATACAAAGCCTTTATATGACATTTTGGTTTATGTGATTAGCATAAACCTTTTTTTTTGAAGTTGATAAAGTTATAGTTTTTTGACATTTTTTCAATACAAGTATATGACAAGGCAAGCTAAATGAAGATATTGTATATTATCTCTACCTTGGGTCTCGGTGGAGCAGAGCGTGTCGTCTGTGATTTGGCAGATGAGATGTATGAAAAAGGCAATGAAGTAAAAATAGTGTATTTCTTGGGTGAGGTCATGACTCGGCCAGCCAATGAAGACATCGAGATTGTCAAAGTGAGTTTAAACAACTTTAGACAATTGTTATCTGCCTATACCAAGCTTGCAATGTTGATTAAGAGGTATCGTCCAGATGTTGTACATTCGCATATGGTGCATGCCAATTTATTGACGCGATTGGTTCGGCTGGTCGTACCGATGGAAAAGCTCATATCCACCGCGCATAACAGCGATGAGGGTGGACGAGGACGTATGCTTCTATATCGAGCAACGCATCGTCTAGCAAACACCACCACCAACGTAAGTAAAGAAGCAACTTTGGCATTTGAGGCCAAAGGAGCAGTACCAAAAAATGGCATGCTCAGTATTTACAATGGTATTAATTTAAATAAATTTAATTACGTAGCAGAGGCTAGAGCTGAGATAAATAAAGAATTAAACATACCTGATGATTGTAAAGTAATACTAGCAGTTGGCAGGTTCAATGAGCAAAAAGATTATCCTAACCTACTCAATGCTATTAAGTTACTCAAACAAGAAGCAACATATCCATTTAAGTTACTAATCGCAGGTGATGGAGAGTTAAGATATCTTATAGAAGGCATTATCGATGATTTGGGTCTACAAGATGACGTTATTCTATTAGGTGTCAGACGCGATATACAGAAGCTGATGAGTGCAGCTGACCTCTTTGTACTCTCTTCTAGATACGAAGGATTTGGCTTGGTGGTCGCAGAGGCGATGGCGTGTAAGTGTTTGGTAGTGGCGACAGACTGTGGTGGCGTTGCGGAAGTACTGAATAACTCAGGATTTTTAGTACCACCAACAGATGCTATCGCTTTAAAGGATAAAATCAAATATACCTTTAATCTCGAGGGTAGTCACAAACATGAAATCGTCAATCAAAACTTGCAGCATGTAAAAAACAATTTCTCTCTAGAGAATACCACAGAGAGATGGACTGCTTTATACAGCTGAATCCAATCTAAAATCTATCGAGATAATAGGCTACTTCACTTGTCATGAGTGAAGTAGCTTTTTTTATGTCAAACGTTTTTTATTCATGCTCATTATGAGTGACTACATTCATATCTAAATACGGTATATCAAGTAACATATATGAGTATGTTTTCTAAAATTATTCCTTCATCGTCAGTCAGTACGTATTTCATCAAAACTCTTTTTACTTCCATTATCCTTCCGACTTTCACTCTGTCTATTTTCACTAATAGCCACTAAATGATGAGTATTGATTTTTTTGCATTTAACTTAGTATACCTTATTATATTCAAAAATACATGTGAAATTTTGAATATAATAAGGTATACTGAATTAACCATCTAGCATACTTATGTTAACAAAATATTTATGATGCTGGGTTGCTGATACAGGGTAGGCAATAAACAACGTCTAAATTTGCGAGGAAAAATATGAACTATAAGTCTTTTGCAGATATCTCCACTGATATAAATAATAATTTATTTAAATTGAATGATGGAGGTTATGACTTAATTGTCGGTATTCCCCGTAGTGGCATGATACCAGCGTACATGATAGGGCTGTATTTAAATGTTCATGTCACTAGCCTAGACGCTCTCATCAATAATGACAAGCTCACGTCAGGGGTATCTAGGGATACAAGAGTTCCATTGGTTTTTGCTATGGATGCTCAAAAGATTTTATTGGTAGACGACAGTATCGTAACGGGTAAAGCCATGCAGTTGGCGCTAGAGAGAGTACCAGATGCTATCAAAGAAAATATCACCACTTGTGCTATTTATTCAGATAAAAAAAACAAACCCGATATCGATATCTACTTAGAGTATGTCAAAAGACCAAGGGTGTTCGAATGGAATGTGTTTCATAGAAGATTGATGAAAACCTCCTGTTTAGACATTGATGGTGTACTGTGTGTAGATCCGACAGAAGACGAAAATGATGATGGCGAAAAATATATCGATTTTCTTTTGAATGCCAAGCCATTGCATATACCGAGTACAAAGGTAAAAGCACTGGTCACAAGTCGCTTAGAGAAGTATCGTCCGCAGACTGAGCAATGGCTTCGAGCTCATAATGTACAGTACGATGAGCTGGTCATGCTAGATCTTCCAAGCCAAAAGGAACGCCAGAGGCTTGGCGTACATGCCTCTCATAAAGCTGACTATTATATTAAGTCGGGTCTTGATTTTTTTGTAGAAAGTGCACCAACACAAGCATTGGCTATCATGACAGCTTCTGGCAAGCCTGTCTTTTGTACTGGCGATAATAAAATGTATGCGCCCGGTCTAAGCCAAGTGTTGACCAAATCACCTAAAAGCCTGTTAACGCAATGGGAGCATTCAATCGCTATTAGATTGCCTGATTCGCTAAAGAAAGCTATAAAGCCAGTTTATAGTGCATTAGTAATGAGAAGTTGAAAGTTCATGCCGTGGTATTTACCCATACTGTTTAATTATAGGGAGCTATTTTGAAAAAAATAACGATACTTCTTCCTGACATGCGAGAGGGCGGTGCTGAAAAAATGCGTCTGATTCTAGCCAAAGAATGGAGTAATCAATACGATGTTGAGTTTCTATTGTTATTAAAAGAAGGTGGGTTGCTTGATCTTATTCCTAAAAATATTCGAGTAACAGCGCTCAATATAACCAGGTATAGAAATGTACTTCCAGGGTTAGTACACTATATTCGCCAGCAAAAACCTGATGTTATTTTAGCAGCGATGTGGCCATTAACTGTCATTGCTCCGTTGGCGACTAGGTTAAGCCTACAAAAAACCACCTGTGTAATCAGCGAGCATGGCATCATATCGGCTCAATATGAGGCTAAAGGTCGGCTGCATGAGGTTGGGCTGAGAGCAAGTATGGTGCTCTCTTATCGGCTAAGTGATGAGGTAATCGCTGTATCAAAAGGCGTGGCCAAGGATATCGCCAAGCTATCCTCATTACCATTAGCGTCGATCAACATCATATATAACCCTGCCTCAAAAGCTGATAAAGACAACATTCACTATAAAAAACCATTTAATACCGATGGCGGCCTATCTATCATCGCTGTAGGGCGCTTCAAGAAAGTCAAAAACCATGCTTTATTAATCAAAGCCTTTGCTCTGGTGAGACAGAAAATAAAAGCAACGCTCTATATCGTCGGTGACGGTGATTTGAGAGATGAATACGAAGCGTTAATTGAGTTACTCCAATTGCAGCAAGACGTTGTTTTGACAGGATTCGTAAGTGAGCCTGCTACCTACTATACCCACGCTGACTTATTTGTATTGTCATCTGAGTACGAGGGATTTGGCAATGTAATAGTAGAAGCCATGAGTGCTGGTGTTCCCATCGTCTCTACTGATTGCGAGTCTGGTCCAAGAGAGATTCTGGAAAATGGTAAGTATGGTACCTTAGTGCCGGTAGGTGATGTTGATGCTTTAGCCAATGCCATGCTTGAGTCGCTAGAGAAAGATCATGACCATGGAATTCTCAAACGCCGTGCAGCTGATTTTTCAGTAGATAAAATTTCCGCTCAGTATTTGGAGATTATGTTTCCTGATGTCGTAAAAAACTAATATTTAGCCTCAAAGTTATCAGTAGCCACTGCCTCCTTATAGCTAAGCACACCTAAAAGTGTTATAAATTAATTATCAAACCCAATTGTTATTATAAAGACCATGACTTACTCGCTAGATTTTCGCAAACAAGTACTAAAAAGCTTAGACGAGGGTATGACCTTTGCCGAGGCAGCTGAGTTTTACAATCTGAGCCCAACCACTATACAGAACTGGAAGAGACGTGTTCATAGTAAAACAACCAGGCAAACCAAACCCTATAAAATACCAGATGACGTGCTACTTAATGATGTTCAAGAACATCCCGATGATTACCAGTATGAGCGAGCTCGTCGTCTAAACTGTAGTAAAACAGGCATTTATCATGCCCTAAAGCGACTTGGCATCAGTCAAAAAAAAGACCTTAGAACACCCAAAAGCCTGTCCGATCAAAAGAGCGATATACCACAGTAAGCTTAATAGCTTTACGCAGCAAGGCTATCCCATCGTTTATATATACGCGCGCGGCTTTGAGCACGAGACCATTCGCTCTCATGGTTATGCACCGATTGGTAAACCCTGTATCGATAGTTACAACTGGCAAGGTAAAAAGCGAACCAACGTTATCGGTGCTCTATATGAAAAGATGCTGTTTGCACTAGATTACTTTAAGCACAACATTAACAGCAGCATATTCTACGACTGGTGCAAACACAAGCTAATCCCAAGTCTTAAAACCAAATGCGTGATTGTGATGGATAATGCCAGATTTCATAAGAATAAACGCATTCAAAAGCTACTGAACAGGCATGGTCATCGTATTCTTTGGCTACCGCCGTACAGCCCTGATCTGAACCCTATCGAGAAAAAATGGGCTCAGGTGAAGCTTCTACGCCAAGGCTGGTTGGAAAATGACTTATCCAAGTTGTTTTATGATGTTTGTCCTAACCATAACAATTTTATTTTGAACTGACTATAGTCCGGCAGAAGCGGTGTTAAAGTATCTGCAAGGTATTGCCAGTGCTAAGCTAACCGTGTATCACTATGATACAACCACATCTTACTCATTAAAAAATGATAAGAATATTAAATTTATTGATTTGCTTGATGATGGTTAGCTTAATAACTATTTTGCAGACTGCATGAAATAAAATTAATTTTTAATGGTATAAAGAAGATAACAGTAAATTAGTGGGTTGGTAAGCAATAATAGGAATGTAACTAATGAAAAACTATTCATATAAAAACTTAGCATTTCGTGCATTAGCAATGCAGCCCAGATTGCAAGCCAGAAAAAAAATGTTAGTAAAACACAATGTGGTCACAGTGCTTAATATACATAGGGTGTCACCTAATAGTGGCAGTACTTATAACGCAATATCCCCAACACTTTTTGATGAGTTAATTGAGTATTTAAAAAAAGAGTTTTACATTTGCTTGTTTGGTAATTTTAGACAGTTAAAAACAACCAAACCCAAATTAATAATATCGTTTGATGATGGCTACAAAGACTTTATAGACTATGCAGTACCTATACTAGATAAACATAGAGTACGCGTTAACCAAAATGTAATCCCGTACTGTATTGAAACCGGACTGCCTCCTGTAAATGTGTTATTACAAGATTTCATTGGTAAGGCACCTACTGAACTACTAAGGGAAATACCTTTAGAAATAGATATTGTTGCTAATCGAGATGAGCTGGGCAGAAAAGCATCATTTGCTATTAAGTATTTGCCTGAAGTTGAATTTGTTCTACAAAGAGAGGCGTTATTAAGCTTTTTATTGAATTATCCAGAGTTTTTATGTGCCTCAGTAATGACTAAAAAAGATATCTTAGAAGTGTCTTCTGTACATGAAATTGGCGCTCACTCCTTTGAGCACCTATCAATGGAGAGTCAGAATAAAGAATATTTTTTAAATGACTTAAAGAGATGTAAAGAATATTTTTTTGAGGAGCTATGTCTTGATTGCGATATCTATGCCTTTCCAAATGGTAGTGCAACAGAAGAGCAGGTACTACTGGCTAAGAAAAATGGTTTTAAAAATATATTATTGGTGGGTGAAAAGTATAGCAATGGCAGTGACAGTGTGTTTAACAGGTTTACCTTTGATGCACGTGATATTCATGAAGCAAAATATAAGTCATTTGGTAGAAAGGCCTTAATTATATGAAAATAATCGCGCTCATAGGAAGCCAGCCTAATCATAAGTACTTATGTGAATGCATCAATAATGCATTTGGTCTAGAGGCTGTAGTGATGGTCAACAAAAAAAGTGTTTCAAAAAATACTTTTCTATCTCGAGCGATTAATAAAATCATATCTTTGCCTTTTTCTTTTGCTTGGCGAAAAATGCAGGCAAGTTTTCAAGAAAAATTAAAAGGATTTGTGTCTGTTAAAAGTTTGATGGTCGATGATATAAACTCACAAGAAGTTCTAGATCTGATGGAAGAAATAGCACCTGAACTGGTCGTCATCTCAGGCACAAACTTATTAAAAGCTGAGCTAATAAGGAAGATTTCGCTTAGCGGGAAAATAATGAATTTGCATACCGGTCTTTCACCTTATGTCAAAGGCGGTCCTAACTGTACTAACTGGTGCTTAGCAAACAAAGAGTTCCACTTTATAGGCAATACTATCATGTGGCTAAATGAGGGCATAGATAGTGGAAATTTAATATTGACTGAAAGAACAACATTACTTGGTAGTGAGAGCTTGTTGGAGTTACATAAAAAGGTAATGACACACGGGCATGAACTTTTTATGCAGTGTATTGAGAGCTTCACGCAAGACAAAAACCTGCCTAATGTAAATCAAGAAAAAATTGATAAAGGCAGGGTGTTTTATACCAAGCAGTGGACGTCATCAAAAATCGTGAAAGCTTATACCAACTTTTTATTTCATTATAGAGTTAATAATATAAAGGGTTTTAGGGATCTTGAGGTTATCACAATAGGTGGCAGAAAAGATGAACAATGAAACGATAAAAAAGATAGCAATATTTTTGCCGAACCTTACTGGTGGTGGTGCGGAAAAAGTCTTCGTGAGTTTATCTTCTGCATTTATTCAAAGCGGCTTTGCAGTCGATATGATACTTATTCAAAAAAGAGGTGAATTGTTAAGTGTTCTAGATGAAAGAGTGAATGTAATTGAATTAAATAGTAAAAAAATCAGAGGGTCGTTCGCGCCTCTATTATCTTACTTAAAAAATAATAACCCTGAGATACTTATTGCTGTCATGTGGCCGTTAACAGTCTTAGGTACTATTGCGTTTCGAATATCAGGCTGTCATGGACGTGTGGTTGTCAGCGATCACAATACCTTGTCTCTTTCAACGGCTGGTTATAGCAAATTTAGAAAGATTGTCTTAGCGCAAACTATCAGATGGGTCTATCCGTTGGCTGATATACGTCTGGCAGTCTCTAATGGAGTTGCAACAGACATCAAGCAGTTGTCAGGGCTCTCTAAGAGTAAGTTTAACGTCATTTATAATCCAATAAATATGCATATAGAAGGCGATGAATTAGAAAATACTATAAAGACACGTTTTAGAGTTATTAATGTAGGAGCACTCAAACCGCAAAAAAATCAGGCTTTGTTAATTAAAGCTTTTGCTAAGATTTTAAAAGATATTGATGGTGAATTGGTCATAGTAGGAGATGGAGAGCTAAGAGATGATTTGGAACAACTGATTACAGATTTAAATCTAAAAGACCACGTGACACTAACTGGTTTCATAGAGAACATTGCTTCTGAATACAGAAAATCAGATTTATTTGTCTTATCTTCTGATTATGAAGGTTTTGGCAATGTAATAGTAGAGGCCATGAGTGCTGGTACACCTGTAGTCTCTACTGATTGTCAGTCTGGTCCGCGAGAAATTCTAGAAGATGGTAAATACGGCACGTTAGTACCCGTTGATGATGTTGATGCTTTAGCAGACGCAATGTTGGCAGGTTTATATCAAAAACATGATAAGCAGGCTTTGAAAAAACGGGCAGCTGATTTTTCAGTAGATAAAATTTCAGACCAATATTTAGACGTGATTTTTTCTAAAAAGCTAAAGTAAATTACTAAGCGATTTTCAATCTATTGCAATGTTGCAATAAAACGAGAAGAGCACTGTTAGGTTTTTAATAGGATCTAGCCCTAAATGTACCTATAAAATATTACGGAGTATCTATGACCAACTCAGTATTGTTTATCACATATGATGGTTTGCTAGATCCTTTAGGTGGTAGCCAAATATTACCTTATTTACATAGTATCCGTCAGCATCCTCGTCCTTTACATATTTTGAGCTATGAAAAACTCGATCGGTTCAAGTTAGGTGGTGAATCACTGAAAGCAGAGTTAGCCAGCTTTGGTATAGGATGGACACCTTTATCTTTTACTACACGTTTCGGTAAGTTAGGAAAGCTTTGGGACTTGTCTCGCATGTATGAAGTTGCTTTATATTTGCAACTTAAACATCGTTTCGGGGTAATTCATTGCCGTAGCTATCAAGCCATGCAAGTTGGAGTGCTACTGAGTAAGCTTACAGGTGTAAAGACCTTGTTCGATATGCGTGGACTGTGGGTTGACGAAAGAGTGGACGGTGACATTTGGAGGCTGGACAATAGGATTGACGCTTCAATATTCAAAATCTATAAACGTGTAGAACGCAGTCTTCTGTCTAATGCTAGTCATATTGTGGCTCTTACAGAACGCGTGGTACCTGAGCTGCATAAGTTATCACCGGATATGTCAGCCACCATTTCAGTTATTCCTTGCTGTGCAGATTTTGAGCATTTTGTTTTACCCACTGCTGAACAGCGCTTCTCCACTCGTAGAGAACTAGGGTTGCCTGCAGATGCTTATGTGCTCTCATACCTAGGCTCTTTAGGAACTTGGTATATGTTAAAAGAGATGTTACAGCTGTTTGGTGAAGCAGCTGCTCAGCGAGAAGATATACATTTCTTATTAATTACTAGGGACTGGCGAGAAGAACATGAGTCGTTAGTAAGCAATCTTGGCTTAGCACATCTGCGTGCGCGCATACATGTGCATGAAGCCCGACGTGATCAAGTGCCTTCTTATATAGGTTGCTCTGACCTAATGCTCAGCTTCATCAAGCCCGCTTATTCAAAAATAGCGAGCTCGCCTACTAAAATGGCTGAGGCGCTTGCGGTAGGTGTGCCTGTCGTTAGTAATGCTGGAATCGGTGACATAGACACTATGACAGATAGGCTAAGTGCAGGTGCAGTTATAAATCTGGATGATCCTAATAGCTTATCTAATATCGTATCTTCACTTGATAGTCTTAAAGATATGGGAGGACATGCTCTTCGTGCTCGAGCTAAAATTGAATTAGATCTTGAGGTTGCAGAGTTAAGTTATAAAAATATTTACGAGCAGATGGAGCATTCACTATGAGTCATGATTCAGCTAGCACGTTATTTATTACAGATGTTTGTGGCACCTTGGTGTATGACGATACCACCTTAGGTCTGCTCAAACAGCACTTTTCTCAGCAACCTAAGCGCAGATGGCGTTTACAAACACTTCGCGTTTTGACTGCACATCGTAGCCCATTACGATTGGGAGTCGCTGTGCTTGAGCGTTTAACTGGTAAGCACGTTTTAAAGCATTTACTCGTCAGAATGATGAAGGGCGATAGCGTTAGCTCTCTCGAAATAAGTGCAGAGATATATGCAAAATGGTTATTGGAAAATAGAAAAGTTCCCTCTGTATGGCAGGTTATTGAACCTGCAATAAAGGAGCGACAGGTAATATTGGCGTCTGCAAGTTTGCAACCTATCATATCTGCATTGGCAAAGCAGCTAGAGGTAAGATATGTCGCTAGTGAGCTTGAAAGTACAGATAGTGTTTTAACAGGTCGTTATAAAAGTGATTTAACTGGATTAAAGCCGCTAGCTTTGAGCAGTATGATTGGCACAGAACTAAGTAATAATTGTTACGATGCCATCAGTGATAATCTGACAGATAGAGAGCTACTAAGTGATGCAAAAAGAGCTTTTGTAGTACTTCATAACGAGTCGCATAAGGAGCGCTGGGCAGGATTGCCAGCTACTTATCTAAGGCTAAAAAAATGAATATTTTATACATATTACCTTTTAGCTACTTTTATAATACTCGTTTATGTAAAGGGAATTGGACTTTTCATGCCTTGTTTGAATGGTTGAGTGCTGCGATACTTGTTATAGTATTCGGTAATAACCCACCATTTCAAGCTTTACTAGAGGCTATTCTAGTATATCTCGCATTTATAAGTTTGTACGAAATCGGCTATATTGTGAATGACTTATTCGCTGCACGTAAAGAAAAAGGTGGTCGTCAACGAGGTCCTCAAAATGCCTCTAGTATGTGGATTTTTACATGGGTTGCTTTTCGAATAGTAGCTTTTGTAATACTGACTATTGTACTGAATAAGCAAGGTGTATGGGGATGGTGGGGGTTCTTTCTAGCCTTGTCCATTATCTTCACTCTGCATAATGTTTTCGTTGATCGTGAATTCAAGGTGGCTACTTTTTTTTGGTTGGCTTGGTTTCGATTTATGGCACCAATCATCTTTGTGGTAGAAGATCGTTATAGAATGGGTATCGCTTTTGCAGCAAGTATTAGTTATGCTGCTTTCCGACTTTTTGGTTATCTTGATAGTAAAGGTTTATTAAAGATGCCTGGTCGTAAAAGAATTCGTTTTCGAATGGTATTTTTTTTAATGCCTTTGACTGGCGTTATAGCGCTAGCACCCTACGATGAAGCTCATGGTTTTATTGTACTCTGTGTTTTTTACTCCATTATCGCGTTATTAGCTGCAGCTAGCAGTTGGTTACGCCACGGCCATTTAGATTAAGGAGCACCGAATGTGTGGTATTGTTGGTTTTCGACAAAACCCATCAAGTAATATAGATATACGCGGTTGTATCACTCAGATGAATGATGCTCTTTATCATAGGGGTCCAGACGCTGGTGATAGCTGGTTGGATGATACTATGGGCTTGGCGCTTGGTCATAGGCGTTTAGCCATTCTGGAGCTCTCACCTGCAGGTGCACAGCCAATGCACTCTACTTGCGGTAGATATGCGGTCGTATTTAACGGTGAGATATATAATCACCTACAGCTGCGTAAGCAGCTTAATCAGGAGGGCTTTTTACTAGAATGGAAGGGTCATTCTGATACAGAGACCATGCTCGCTTGTTTTGTGGCTTGGGGTATAGAGAGAACCTTGCAGTCTATGATAGGTATGTTTGCCATTGCTCTATGGGACAAGCAAACAAAACTATTGACCTTAGCGAAGGATAGAATGGGTGAAAAACCTCTCTATTGGGGTTGGCAGGGCGAGAGTTTGTTCTTTAGCTCTGAGTTGAAGGCGTTGAAAGCGCATCCGACATTTAAAGCAGATATAGATCGTGATTCAATCACTTTATTACTACGCCACAATTGTATTCCTGCCCCTTATAGTATTTATAAAGATATTGAAAAGTTACCACCTGGTTGCTGGTTACAATTGCCTTTAGCGAAGATGCATGTAGCAAGAACTGTAAGACCTAAAACCTATTGGAGTTTTAATAATGTAGTTGAAACAGGATTGGAGAATCCTTTTACAGGCAGCTCAGAGCAAGCAACTGACGTTTTAGAGTCGGCACTGATGGAGAGTATCGCTAGTCAAATGCAGTCGGATGTCCCACTGGGTGCTTTTTTAAGTGGGGGTATAGATAGCAGTACAGTGGCTGCACTAATGCAAGCGCAAAGCGAGCGACCAATCAAAACTTTTACTATTGGTTTTGATGAGAAGGGATATGACGAGGCAATACATGCAAAAGAGGTAGCAACGCACATCGGCACTGAACATACTGAGCTGTATATAACTCCTAAAGATGCTTTATCCGTGATACCAAAGCTATCCTCCATATACTGTGAGCCATTTTCTGATAGCTCACAAATACCAACTTTTTTGGTCAGTCAGTTAGCCAGTCAGCATGTGAAAGTTGCCTTAAGTGGTGATGGAGGTGATGAGTTATTTGGCGGCTATAATCGCTATCTCATGGCGCAGCAAGTTTGGAACAAAAATCGTAAATTACCTAGGCCAATGAGAAGATTGGCGTCGACGACATTGACTGCTTTTGCACCTAAGAGCTGGGATGCAATGTTTACAACGCTTAATCCTATTCTCCCTAAAAGATTACAGTTAAGCGCTCCCGGTGACAAGGCTCACAAACTAGCAGGTGTTCTTAATATTGATAGTGAGCAAGAGTTTTACCAGTCATTAACCAGTCATTGGCATAAACCTGAACAGTTAGTCATAGGTGCAACAGAACCCAAAACTTTAATAAGTGATATAGACTGTTGGCCGAAAACAGATAGCTTTCAACATGCAATGATGGCTATGGATGCACAGACATATATGGCTGATGATATTTTGGTAAAGGTTGATCGCGCTGCTATGGCTAATAGTTTAGAAACACGCGTGCCGATGCTAGATCATCGTATTGTGGAGTTAGCCTGGAAAATGCCATTGGATTACAAAATACGTCACGGTGAAGGTAAGTGGTTGCTAAAACAGGTGCTATTTCGTCATGTGCCTCGCCAATTGATTGAGCGCCCAAAAATGGGTTTTTCTATTCCTTTACACGATTGGTTACGTGGCTCATTACGTGATTGGGCTGAAGCATTATTAGATGAAAAACTGTTAATACAGCAAGGTTATTTTCATCCTACACCAATACGTATGATGTGGAAAGAACACCTAAGTGGCAAATATAATCACCAAAATCAATTGTGGAATATATTGATGTTCCAAGCATGGCTTGAAACGCAGTAATTTATGTTTACAGTAAAATGATGATGTATTATTAAGTAAAAAAGACTCCCGTGGTTATGTTCGATATAAATAATAGTTGCATTATTTTTTAATCAATTTAGGTAGAATTAATCCATCTCTAGTGGTGGATAGTTCATGTGAAGTTATAGGTTATATAAGCTTGATAAAGACTAATATATTTAATTTTTTGAATATATGTGGTTTTTAGACTAAAATTATTATGATTTTAGTCTAAAAACCACAAGTCGTCACACATATTCATCAAGTCAAATTATAATAGTGCAGCAATGTTTTATCACAACAGTAATCTTATGGTGTCTAAAAAAGACATGTCAATTGAATTTTTTATAATCAAAAATATAGAGACAAGCTAATGTCAGACCCAAGTTGGATTTATTCATATGGATTTTTAGGCATTAGGCTTTTTGACTTGCCTAGTCTGTTGCTATGCTTGTTGTTGATTGTTATTGTTGGATACAAGTTTAGAGTTCCATCTAACTATCAAATTGTATTGGGGTTGCATTGTCTCATTCCATTTTTCTTAAATGATTTTCTGTTCAGTACGTCTTATATGCCAGATCAGTTTAGATACTGGCGCGGAGTCAATGCAATCAGAGCTGGAGAACTGGGTCTTGTTGAAGCACTAACAGGGGGTGATAACGTATTTCAAGCCAGTGCTTTGCTCTCATTATTACCATTTCCAGCTCCTGTTTCTCCCATTAGCTTAGGTTTTTATAATACTTTTCTATATATCGTTTTATTCTTCGTACTATATGTAAAAAATATTTTTACAAGAGTATCAATATGGTTTTATTTATTGTTCCCAAGTGTGGCGCTATATACAGCTTTGAGCTTGCGTGAAACTTTAATTTTGTTTTTTATGGTGTTAACTGTTGTTTATGCTCGCGAGTCTAAAATTCTCAAAAGTATTCTATTTATTTTTCCCTTATATCTAATTAAGTTCCAAAACTTTTTTATTTTAGGTCCTATTGTTCTGATGTATTTCATTTTTAATGTGGCCAGAAAAGGTATGGGGCTGGCTAAAGCAATGACTATTAGCCTAATTAGCCTAGCGGGATTGTTGCTCTCTGCTCCGATAGCTATTCCTCAAATCAATCATTTTCGGGCAGCTATGTTCGCAGAAGATGGCGGGAAAGCTGGCGAGATTAGCCTTATTTCTGGAGTAGGAGAGTTCGTAACTGAAGGTTTAACATCAGGATTTTACTTTTTATCTAAACCATTTATATGGGAAGCAAGCGGCTTCCTACCTTTGATTCAGTCATTTGAAAATTTATTTGTACTTGCTATCTTGTTTCTCATAACTCGTAAAGCTTGGATGAAAAGTCCTGATAAGCTTGCATTTTGGCTATTATTCATGGCTTTATCCATGTCTATATATGGCTTAGTTGTATTTAACTATGGCACAGCAGTTCGTTATCGATATCCATTCGTAATGATATATGTATTGTTTGTATGTGCAGACTGCGAGATTCGAACCTTACGTCCAAACAAAAATATTCCAAATAAAGACCTGCCTCACAAATTCAATTGATAAACAACCCTCAATATTATCCTTCAAAGACATAAATATGAACATTATTTATGTCTTTCTATTGTAATTAGTAGTAACATTACCTATAGTAATATTTATATGCCAATATTTGGATATTTAAATTATGCTAGATGTTAGTTCAGCAATACTAATGCCGTTGCTCAATACCATCCTTCTATAAATATCCAAAAAACAAAACTGATGAGACTATGCCTAAGATGAAAAGGTTTTTAATATTTTCTAACTATTTACCTCACGTATTAAATTTTAGAGGCAAGCTTTTAGGGTCAATAGCTGAATTAGGATATGAGATACATGTCGTTGCTCCTGCTTTAAAGGATCATGCTGCAGACCATAATGCGCTTATAGATCTTGGATATCATGTTCATCAAATTGAAATGCAGCGAACAGGTACAAATCCAATAAAAGACATGAAGACACTTCTTTATAGTTATAAGATATTAAATAAAATCAAACCAGACTATGTACTATCTTACACAATCAAGCCTGTTATATATGGAACGCTAGCAGCATGGCTTGCGAAAGTACCTCATCGTTTCGTCTTGATATCAGGTTTAGGTTATACCTTTCAGCAAGTGGAAGAAACAAACAACCGTAGTGTTTTTCAAAAATTTGTACATGGTCTTTATCAACAAGCATTAGCAAAGTCTTCTAAGGTTTTTTTTCAAAACACGGATGACTTAAATTTATTTAAAAAGCTAAATATAGTTCAGCCTGTCAACCAAACAGTGGTGGTAAATGGTTCAGGAGTTGATGTACATGATTTTAGTGTATTGCCATTACCTCGAGATGCTTCAGGCAGCATCAAGCCATCTTTTTTACTGATTGCTAGGCTGCTTAAAGATAAAGGGATAGTGGAATATGTAGAGGCATCTAAAAAAATAAAGAGGGAATACTCTAACGCCGAGTTCCATTTAGTGGGCTGGATAGATGAAAATCCAGCAGCTATTGAGCAAGCACAGTTGGATGAATGGGTGGCAAATGGTGATGTTACCTATTGGGGCAAACTCGATGATGTTCGCCCCGCTATAGCCGCAAGTTCAGTCTATGTACTGCCGTCTTATCGAGAAGGTACGTCACGCTCTGTATTAGAGGCTATGTCAATGGGAAGAGCTATTATTACGACGGACGCTCCAGGATGTAGAGAGCCCGTAATCTCTGATAAAAATGGTTATTTAGTTCCCGTTCAAACCGTTGACGAGTTAGCAAATGCCATGCGTCAGTTTATAGAAAAGCCAGATCTTTATGAGCAAATGGGTTCGGCCTCTAGAAGTATTGCGTTAGAAAGATATGATGTTAAAAAGGTAAATGCTCATATGATAGCGGAAATGGGCTTAGATTGAATTTCTATTTCAAAATATATTCATTAATCATTTTTTCAAAAGGAACAAAGTTTAATTGCTGCTTCTTTTGAAAGATATCTCTCCTTATATGGCTGTTTAGAGAAATATAAGGCTTTGGGATATATCATAAACTAATCCACATATTAGGTTTAAAAATGCTTAAAAGAACCCTCGACGTCAGTATTGCGCTAACAGCCTTAGTTGTACTGTCGCCTGTTCATATCTTGGTGGCATATAATGTTAAGAAAAATTTTGGCGCCCCTGTTTTATTTCGTCAAGCTCGGTCTGGCCTTAACGGTGAGGCCTTTGAGATTATCAAGTTTCGGACAATGAGTGATGATAAAGACGCTGAAGGTAATCTGTTACCTGATGAGCAACGACTTACTGATTTTGGTAAGCAGCTTCGAGCCAGTAGTCTCGATGAGTTGCCTCAGCTATGGAATGTGCTCAAAGGTGAGATGAGTATCGTAGGCCCGCGACCTCAGCTTATGGAATATTTACCATTATATAATGCGGAACAATTTAGAAGGCATTTGGTTCGCCCAGGTGTTACTGGTTATGCTCAAGTCAATGGGCGCAATAATATCAGTTGGGAAAAACGCTTCGAGCTTGATACTTGGTATGTTGATAATCAATCAATGTGGTTAGATATCAAAATATTGTTTAAAACAGTGAAGTTGGTTATAACAAGGCATGGTATTTGTGCAGAAGGAGAAGCTACAATGAGTCGGTTTACTGGTAATAAATAATAGCGTTGTAAATGCTATAGAGAGTCCATTAAGGTATTTAACATTTCAGCGCAGAATTCCCCTACTTCTAAAGTAGTGGGATGAATGCGTTATTGATAACTACCCTTACTCTCTATGGTATTATAATTAATAATTATAACGCCAATTAACAACAAGCTCCTTATGACCAAGCAAATCCTAAAAGCCCATAAAGTCAGGCTCTACCCCAATGAAGAACAGCAAGTATTCTTTGCTAAATCATTTGGTTGCACACGCTTTATTTGGAATAAAATGCTTAACGATAAGATTGAGCACTATAAAAAAACCAAGACCGAATTAAAAAATACTCCTGCTCAATATAAGAAAGAGTTTGAGTGGCTTAAAGACGTCGATAGCCTGGCACTGGCTAACGTACAGCAAAACCTTCGGACGGCTTACAGTAAGTTTTTCAAGCAAGGCACAGGCTTCCCAAAATTCAAAAAAAAAGGTCAGCGTGACAGTTACACCACCAACAATCAAAAAGGCACAGTAGCGGTCACAAACAACACCGTCAAACTGCCTAAGGTTGGTCACATCAAGGCTAGACTCCCAAGCAAGGTAAATGGCTTAATTAAGTCAGCGACCATCAGCCGCACCCCATCAGGCAAGTACTATGTCAGTCTATTGGTTGAAACCATTGTTAATGAATTACCAAAAACACACTCTAACATCGGCATTGACTTAGGATTGACTGACTTTATCGTCCTATCAGATGGCAGCAAAGTCGCCAATCCTACCTTTCTAGCAAAGCTGCAACATAAGCTTGCGCGAGAACAGAAAATACTGGCCAAACGCAGAGCAGTGGCCAAGGCCGATCAACGCAAGCTATCTGACAGCCGCAACTACCAAAAGCAAAAAATTAAAGTCGCTAAGGTATATGAAAAAATAACCAATATCCGAAAAGACTTTCTACACAAACTCTCATTCAATCTCATCAAAAACCACGATGTGATTGCGATTGAGGACTTAAACGTCAAAGGCATGGTTAAGAATAGAAAGTTATCCAAAGCCATATCAGACAGCTCATGGTCAACCTTCACCACCATGCTGAACTACAAGGCTGAATGGTACGGCAAAACGCTTGTCAAAATAGACCGATGGTATCCATCTTCTAAGACCTGCTCAGGCTGTGGTCACTTACTGACTAAGGCTGAGCTACCATTACAGGTGAGGTCATGGAATTGCCCCAGTTGCCAGCAAAAGCATGATAGAGACATAAACGCCAGTATCAATATCCTAAACGAAGGACTAAGACTGGCAACAATCAAAACCGTCGGTGCGACGGGGTTAGCTTAGTCCATTTGCCTAACCGCTGATACAAAACATCGTATCAAGTATGGGTATTACCTAAGAAACTCCTACCTCTAAGGTAGTGGGTAGTTCATCAAAAGTCATGTGAACAATTAATTAAATTACACTATAAATCTATTTTTTTTACATTTATCCCACCACTTGCATAGGTGGGGGATTTCTGCCTGAATTGGTTAAAAGAGCAGTTAGTCATGAACAAAAAATTAATTATTGTGCTAGGAATTTGTCTTCTACCAACAGTGTCGACACTAGTGTCCGCACAAAACCTATATATGAACGACTTAAAGCTTAAAGCAGATCTTGATTGGCTTAATACTCAGGGGGTCGCGCAAATTAGCACCAGCACTTGGCCGCTGACAGCTAATGAGATAAAGCGCGCTTTAAATACGGCTAATGCACAGACGCCAGCGCAGCGGCAGATTATCCAATCGGTACAAACGCGATTGAATCAAGACCGTGATTCATTAGTAAAAGGCTCGGCAGCACTGCACATACAAACTGGCAGAGATCAGCTACCACAAAAGTTCGCTGACGATCAACTTGCGGGTCAACAGGTAAGCGTTGGCGTGTCGCTTAGCGAAGCGGAGTGGGAATTTAATCTCCAAGCCAATTTAAAAAATGACAAACTTATCGATGCTAGCTCAGATGTTAGCTTTGAGGGCTCGTATCTTGCTGGCACCGCAGCCAATCAGTGGTTAATCGCGGGTAAAATTCCAACGTGGTGGGGACCTGGGCATGATGGTAGCCTTATTCGAGGCGATGCAAGCTTGCCAGTCGCTGGTTTCACCATGCAGCGTGATCAGCAAACTGCGCCGACATCTCCATATTTATCATGGACAGGACCTTGGCAGTATCAGATTTTTGCTGGTCAACTAGAGGATTATGAAGCCATCCCTGATGCTAAGCTATTTGGTGCACGATTGACTGCTAGCCCATGGGAGTGGTTGGAATTAGGGGCTTCTCGCACCTTTATGTGGGGCGGTGAAGGTCGTCCACAGAGTTTTAGTTCCTTTACCGATGCGCTCTTGGGTACTAAAGACAATGAAGCGACTAATAGTGTTGAGGCAGCTGATGATCCAGCCAATCAACTTGGTGGTTTTGATGCACGTTTAGATTTAGTGCCATTAGTGAGTGTGCCTGCAAGCATTTATGCTCAATATATTGGTGAAGATGAAGCAGGCGGCTTGCCAGCGAAAAACATGTATTTAGCCGGGGTTGATTATGCCTCTGCTGCTTACGGTAAGCCGTACCAACTGTACGCGGAGTATACGGATACTCGTTCTAGTGGTACGGTCCGAGGTATATCTTACGATCATTTTGTTTATAAAGATGGTTATTACCAGCAAGGCTATCCATTAGGTTACGCCTTAGGTGGCGATGCTGAAAGTGTGGCAGTAGGCGGTCACGTGTGGCTGGATAACCGTAATTTTATCAATGCAAAGATACAGCATGCAAGGGTGAATCAAGCGGATGAAGCCATCAATCAAGCCTTTTCAACGACTGATAAGCTGACAGCTATCGACGTCACTTGGGAGCATCAATACAATCCAAGGACATTGATATCTAGTAGGCTTTGGACAGTCGACTCTGATACCCAATCAACGGATATTGGTGCCGGTGTAGGTATAGAATTTCATACTTATTAAAGTTGTTTAACTGGTTTATAAAAGCTCTGTAATACCTGTAATCCGGAGTTTTTCAAGCTAGTTGTCACCATCAAGCCCAATTAAGCAGCTTGTAATCTCATCTTTTCTGGCTCTTTTACAGGATTCAATGTCGTCGGACCCACAGGCTCACAATCTCTCACCTCTTGACT
>NZ_JASDCF010000004.1 GCF_030408035.1 Psychrobacter sp. APC 3426 | reverse complement strand
TGGTAAGGCGGCTAATGAAAGCCCGCCGTATCGTTGAAACAGTCATTGGTCAGCTATCAGAACGATTTAATATACAAAAGGTACGAGCAAGAGATTTATGGCATTTGTCTCATCGATTGATTCGTAAGATTCTTTCACACAATCTGTGCTTTGTACTCAACAAAAAACTTGGTAACCCGCCTCTTCAGTTTGATTTGCTTATTTCAAGTTGAGAGTGGGGTAGTATAAGTAAGTTTATACCCCTATCTCTTTCGTAATCTGTTTAGCGATTGGCAACTTTTAGTCACCAAATCTAACATTTGATTTTCAGTGAGTAGAATAATCACTGTCTCACTTGTGCAGGCTCAGCAACGATGACGCTACTTGCCATGTCATCTACTTCAGATAACGAAATAGGGCCAGGTGGCGCGCTCTGTCGATTATTAGGTTGCGAATTATTGCTAAGTGAATTACTTGGAATATTAGTAGCATTGTTGTTAAAACGGTTGGTAGAGTCATTGTTATTGGGAGTAGGCACAACACTATCGCCAGTATCATCATCTGATGGCTGATACTCTCCAGCAGCACCATTATTGTAGTCGCTGCCATATTGATTATTTGCAGCTGTGCCATCGCCTTCAAACTGATTAGCGCTCCCGTTCATCGCTGACATGTCATTCGTATCATTGCCATTGTTAGGAAGTGGCATTGGTGCTGTAGTGTCGATGACCATGGCTGGTGCCAAGTTACGAATATCATTGAGCAATCGTTGCAGCATCATAGCGTCTGGTGCCTCTAACGTGATGCGATCATTTTGCAGCTGCAAGCGTGCGAAGGGTGTAGACCTGAGCATGGTCAGCACATTGGGTAACACCTCTACCGGTAGATTGGCAATATTATTGGCGACACCCGACTGTATGGTGAGCTGGCAAATGCTCGCTTGTTCGCCAAAGCTGCTATTAAGCGATTGCTGCAATACGCTTTGTAGTGCTTCATCACCAACTGTGGCGCTACAAGTATACAGACTGCCGCTATTATCTACCCCAACGATTAGCTCCACAGGCGTCATTGTCTGTAATGGTGGCTCAGGGTCAGCTATCACAGCAACAGGTGTGGTAGCGACAGGCTCTACTGGCACATTGATGTTAGGCTTGATAAATAACGCCCACGCAGCCAGTCCAAGCCCTGCCAGTACCGCCAACAATAAAAACACTCGTACCAGTAAGTCGTTGCGTTGATTGCGAGTACGTACTTTTGCTTGTTTTAGGCTGTTGTTTTCTGCCAAATGATGCGCCGCAGGATTGGCATGAATAGCGTCAGCACCTACATCAGTATCAGTGCCTAAATTATTAGTGCTTACATCAGTATCAGCGTTCGAGAGTATGTCAGTATTCTCTAAGCTTGCCGATGTTGCAGCTACTGTACTTGTCGCTATATTGGCATTATGCAAGCTGTCCGATGGATGGTTATTCATCGACATACTATTATTAGCCGTTGTAGCATATAAGCCTTCTGCACCATTAACACTTGGACTGCCAGTAGCAGTAGCCTGAATAACAGGCGCTGACCATGTCGGTAAATATTGACGCAGTGTCGGCTGCACGCCCTGCAAAAATGCTGGCAAAAACTGTCCATTGGCCAAGGTTTTTAGCTCACGATAAGCCAGCGGTGCTGCATTATTAACCAGCTGCGCCGTCGTAACCTCATCGATATGGTGGGTGGCTGACAGCTCTTGGATAATCACTTGCTGCATGGCGTAGTCTTGCCACAACTGCTCAAACAATGGGCGTTCTACCATCACCTCTGCAGCCGCTACTTGATCGGTACGCAACAACTGTGAGTAAACCTCAGGCAACGCCAAACGGGCCGCTAAAATGGCATAGAACTGCTCAAGTAGACTGACATAAGCCACGTTGCCATTGTTAGCCTCATTAGCAAGGTCACCTAATACGGCGGGCGTTACGGTTTGCTCTAATTGGTCGATAATACTCATAAGTTACTGCCTCTTTAGGCTTTCATTTTATTGGACTCGTAATATCAGTCTTGCCATTCAAGTCTACAAAGAATTTTATGGATTGTCTGCGTGTCTGATTTATTGATGATAAATCATTTTTCTCATCATGACTGACGCCATACTAAACCGTTAAAATATGACACTTTATCCATCGTGCTTCATACATTGCTACATTATTCACTGAAAATCATAGAAATGCATCGTTTTGTCACACAATAAGTTTTCGCATTATCATAACTGCTGTTAGTATTACTTTATTATTATCCGCTAACGCTTAATAATTCATTATTGGTCATATTTATTTTTTTAGCCGTAACGCTTAGGCTTTGAACGTTGTCATTTATGGCAGTATTATAATATCAGGCGCGGCCTAAGGATTTTCCCTTGTTAAACCACACGACACTTATCATTATTGTTACGGTTATTGTCAGTCTGTTGGCATGGCAAAACAAGAGCCTTTTTAATCGGCTTATTTTTTATCCACCTGCGGTAAATAATGGCCAGTGGGATCGTTTTGTGACGCATGGTTTTATCCATGCTGATAGTATGCACCTGTTGTTCAACATGTTTACTTTATACTTCTTCGGTCGTGCTATCGAAGGGTTATATCAACCGTTTTTATTCGGTTATGGTTTTGTGGTGTTTTATGTGCTTGCCATTATCATCGCAATGGTTCCAAGCTATCTTAAAAACAAAAGTAATGCCAGCTACTTAAGTCTTGGTGCATCAGGGGGCGTTTCTGCTGTGCTATTTGCCTTTATCTTGCTGGCCCCATGGGAAAAAATCTACCTATTTGCTATTATCCCTATTCCTGCGATTCTATTTGCTGTCGCTTATGTCGCTTATAGTATTTATGCAGACAAGCGTGGTGGCTCGAACATCAATCACATGGCACATATGTGGGGCGGTGCGTTTGGGGTTATCGCTACTATTATTTTAGAACCACAAGTACTGCCTCACTTTATTAATGCGCTATTATCACCTGGCTTTTAGTACGAGTTTTTAATTTAAGTTATTAGCTATAATAGTGGGTTGAATGTTTGTCTTCTCGATAGCGTCGCTTTATGTCTTGCGCATATTATTATTGATACGCACCTCTACTTTAAGATTTGATAGTTCATTATGATTATAGATATTATCGGTGATATTCACGGCTATGCAGATAAGCTGGTCGGTTTGCTACAGCAATTGGGCTATGTTCATAACGGTCAGTATTTTGAGCCACCAGTAGGTCATCGGGCACTGTTTATCGGCGATTTGATTGATCGCGGCACGCAGCAAGTCAAGACACTTGAAATTGTGTTTGCGATGTTAGATGCCGACGTCGCTGATGCTGTGATGGGCAACCACGAATACAATGCGCTCGCTTTTGCCACTCCTGACCCTGAGAACCCAAAGGAATACTTACGCTCGCACAATGAGATACATACACGCCAGCATGAGGCTTTTTTGGCAGAAGTGCCATTTGGCTCAGCACAACACCAATATTGGCTGCAGCGTTTTTATGAGATTCCATTATGGATTGAGACAGACTATGCTTGCTTTGTGCATGCCTGTTGGGATGTGGATAGTATGGCGGTGCTAAAGCTGATGCTCACCTCTGATAACTGCTTGACCCCTCACGCTCTTGAAGCCACCTCAAAGAAATCTACCACAGCCTTTGATGCATTAGAGCGCGTATTGAAAGGGGTAGAAACACCATTGCCAAATGGTTTAGTCATGATTGATAAAGAAGGTACCAAGCGCTCACGTGTGCGGGTACGCTGGTGGCTCGATGGGCTACAGTCTCGCACACTACATGAGATTGCACGTGCGCCCTCCTCAGCCATGGCGCAAATCCCAAAAGACGCACTGGCTGAGAATATCGATTTTGCTATTAAAACCAATAAACCTGTGTTCGTTGGTCACTATTGGCTAGTCGGAACACCCGAACCGCTCAGCTCACAAGTGGTCTGTACGGACTATTCGGCAGCCGTAGATAGTGGCTATCTCACTTGTTATCAGCTCGATACGACCCAGCCATTGCCACTAAAAGCTGATAACTTTGTGCAATATCATCATGATAAAGTGTGAGAAAAACCCAAGCATTAGCCAATAAAACCGCCACTATTATGCGTATCAACAACCCCACTTCGCTATTAAACATCAATCTTGGCTTTACGAATGTGGCAAAACTTTTGTATGATGGTCTTTTTGAGGATATCAAAGCATGAGCACAACATCGGCTACTGTTAACACTGTTGATCAAAACGGCCCTATCACTTCTCCTGCCGGTCAGCCAAAAGTTGGTATCATTATGGGCTCGCAGTCCGATTGGGCAACGATGAGCGCAGCGGCACAACTGCTCGCTGACTTTGATATCGCTTTTGATTGTGAAGTGGTCTCAGCACACCGTACGCCAGACAGACTTTTTGATTATGCAAAAACTGCTAAAGATAATGGCTTACAAGTGATTATCGCTGGTGCAGGCGGCGCCGCTCATTTACCTGGTATGTGTGCCAGTCAAACGCCACTTCCTGTGTTTGGTGTGCCAGTGAAGTCTTCTATGCTTAGCGGTTGGGACAGTTTGCTCTCTATCGTACAGATGCCTAAAGGCGTGGCCGTTGGTACGTTAGCGATTGGTACGGCAGGTGCTTATAATGCTGCCCTGCTTGCGATTCAGGTGCTAGCCTTGCATGATGAGACAATAGCTACTAAGCTAGACCGTCTGCGCCAAACGCAAACCGAGACCATTCTTGCCAGTCCAATACCTGGGATTATTAATTAATCAGAAAAGCCCAAAACCATAATAGCTTGAATACCCATCACTCAAATATAAACAATCATCATTCGATATTTTTTCAAGTTGGATTTTACTAAATACAAGGTGCATACGTTGCACCTTTTCCTATTTTAATACGCTTGTTTTAATCCATTTTTAACTCAAAGAGTCTCTATCATGACTACAGCCAATGCTTATCCTGTTACTCAAACTATTCGTACCATCGGTATCTTAGGCGGTGGTCAACTCGGTATGATGCTTGCCCAAGCGGCTCTACCGCTCGGTTATCAGTGCGTGTTTTTAGAAGACAATGCTGATTGTCCTGCCAGCCTATATGGAAAAGTGTTCCATAGTGAGCAATTAGAGGAATTCATTGCGACCGCCGATGTGTTTACCTTAGAGTTTGAAAACACCCCGACAGCGACTGTCGAACAGCTGGCCGAATTATCAAAATCGGGCAGCAAACAAGGCATGTTTCCACCACCGATTGCCCTTAATATTGCTCAAGATCGCTTAAAAGAAAAGCAGATGTTTAATGATTTAGATATCGCCACCGTACCCTTTAAAGAAGTCAGCTCTGAAGCTGAGTTACAACAGGCTTGTGAAGCGTTAGGTTTGCCTATTGTGCTTAAAACCAGTCGCGGTGGCTACGATGGCAAAGGACAATACGTCATCAAGCAAGACAGTGATATCAAAGCTGCTTGGCAAGACCTAAAAGACGCCGTCAGCGGCAAAGGCAGTCTAACACCAACCCCTGCACCACTTATTGCAGAGGGCTTTATTAACTTTAGCCGTGAATTGTCTATCATCGCTGCACGCGCTCAAGACGGCAGTGTACGCTGTTATGACTTGGTCGAAAATGACCATCATCATGGCATCTTAGCCAAGACCCAAGCCCCTGCTGTAGGTACCAGTCATCTCTTTAGCCAAGCAAAAGAGGCCATTACCACGGTCATGAACCATTTGGGTTATGTTGGGGTGATGGCACTTGAGCTATTCGTCACCAAAGACGCTCGCGGTCATGATTACCTGCTTGCCAATGAGATTGCTCCACGCGTGCACAACTCTGGTCACTGGAGTATTGAAGGGGCGATTATCAGTCAGTTTGAAAACCATATCCGCGCGGTCGTCAACTTGCCTTTGGGAGATACCGACAACGTCCATCCTGCGATTATGGTCAACGTACTGGGACAATATCCTGATATCAGTGACGTACTGGCTATCGATGGTGCGCATTATCATAGTTACCACAAGTCAGAGCGCGAAGATCGCAAAATCGCCCACATTACTTTGATGCCCAATGACGTGACCGACTTAGACACATCAATGGCTAAACTGGTCGCCGTGTTACCCAATAAGGTTGGCTTAGACAAAGAATATCCACCTATCGCAGCTACTCAAGAGCGTCAGGAGCAGACAACTGCGACTCCTACTCAAGATGTCAAAGAGCTTGATAGCGAAACCGATATAGCTGTCGAGAACGCTGACTTAGCAAATAAGGATAGCAAAGTGAGTCAAGTGAATCGTGCGGAAGAGGTTAAGGCAAAAATAGCAAAGGCTAAAAAATAATGCAGATTTGGGTAGATGCTGACTCGGTGCCATTAATCGCCAAAGATTTAATTATCAAAACTGCTGAGCGTACACAAACGGTGGCGATATTCGTCGCCAATCAGCCGATTAAATTGCGTAAATCACCCCTGCTCGTGATGACGGTGGTGCCTTCAGGGTTTGATAAAGCTGATGATTATATCGTCGAGCAAATACAGCCAGGCGACCTGGCCATCACCAGTGACATTCCTTTGGCCAATGATATTTTGGACAAAGGCGGCATGGTCTTGACCACGCGCGGGGTGGTCTACGACAAAAATAATATCAAGCAAAAGCTCAATATGCGCGACTTCATGGATACCATGCGCGGCACGGGCGTACTCGAATTACAAGAAATGAGCGGGCAAAAACCTTACGGCGATCGAGACAAAAAAGCCTTTGCTGACGGCTTAAATAAGTTGGTACGTTAAGTTCACACCTACTTTTAAGCTAACCTTTATCCAGCCTCAATCTGAAAGCTGTCCTTTCTCCGTCTTCTTTAATACGCTTTATTTTTTGCAAAACATACAATCTTGCAAAGCGTATACACTCTATAACCAAACACTATGTAAACGGCACGCTTCATAACGAAGCGTGCCGACTATTCTTGTTAATATATATTCAGCTTTTGGCACAAAGACTTTACACAAAGAAGATGTCAATAAAAAACAATAACGTATATAACAACAGGAATGATTATGAAAATTTTAGTAATTGGCGCCAGTGGTCGTGTGGGTACGGATTTGGTTAAGCAGTTATTAGCGGATAAGCATCAAGTGATCGGCACGACCCGTCAAGAAGAAAAGCTATTTAACGATGACAATTATAGTCAGTTAGATTTAGACATTACCGCTGAAAAAGATGCAATTCAAAAACAAATCGAGCCAGATATTGATGCTGTCTATTTTGTCGCAGGCTCTGGCGGTAAGGACGTTTTAGAAGTAGATTTACACGGTGCGGTTAAGACCATGCAAGCGACGCAAGATAAAGGTATTAAACGCTATATCATGTTAAGCACGGTGTTTTCATTAGACACTAGCAAATGGGACAACCCTGGTATTGCAGACTTAAAAGAATATTATATTTGCAAGCATTACGCCGATCAGTGGTTGGTCAATAACAGCGACCTTGACTACACTATCGTACAAGCAGGTGCGCTAAAAGAGCGCGAAGCGACGGGTAAAATTACTATTAATGATGACAATGCGGGTGAAAACTCGATTGAAGATGTGGCCACTACGTTAGTTGCTGTATTAGATGCGAGCAACACTACTAAGAAAGTGTTTAGTCTGCACAATGGCGAAACAGACATCACTGATGCTATCGCAAAACTATAATAAATATTCATAATGAACAATCTTTAGCTCTACGATAACTAAAGACAGAAAAAAAGCGAGTAAGCCGAAAGGTTTACTCGCTTTTTTATAAAGGACTATAAAGTAAGTAGTAACTATAGGCAGTGAAAAACAATATCAATATCAATACATCACTCGCTGATTATATCAATTTTTCTTGCTTGCTTGCTGTGCCTGCGCAGACAGAGGCTACAAAAAACTGATATCAGCAATACCGTAGCGTTTTTAGGATATTTTGACTATTCATTAAGTCTCTCAAAAAAAGACTAAGCCAAACCACTGGGAAAAGGAATCACTTCCTCTAGGCTTTTCGCGCCTGCTATAACTATAAGCAATCTATCGACACCAACCGCAATACCACTACAAGGCATCAAAGCATCAGACGCCGCCAATAGGTGCTCATCGATTGGCATTTGTGGCAAATGATGCTGCTTGCGCAATTGATTGTCCTGCTCAAAGCGCTCCCGTAACGCCTGTCCATCTGCTAGCTCATCATAAGCATTGGCAATCTCGATACCATTGATATAGAGCTCAAAGCGTTTGGCGACTGTATTGCCCTCTTTATCTACCGCTGTTTTTGCCAGTGCCGCCGTTGCAGGTGGATACTCGATAATCAACGTCGGCAAATCATGACCCAGATTCGGCTCTACTGCATGACTGAATAGCAAATCCAACCAGCTTTGGCGAATATTTTCTTCGCTCTCGTCTGTATCATTTGAGCCAGTATTGAAATCAAAGCCCGTTAAGCCTTTGTCTTCTGCGACTGCTTGTAGCGCTGCAAGGCTGGCCGTCAGCGGATGGATACCGACAAAGTCCATAAACGCATCGACATAGCGGTAATGACTCATCACCACTGGATGACCATAAAGCGCCTCTAGTAACTCGCCTAACTCAGTCGCCATATCATCTAAACTATAATTTGGCTGATACCATTCAAGCATGGTGAATTCAATATTATGGCGCACACCTATTTCGTTATCTCGAAATACTGGGCAAATCTGATAGATAGGTACCTGCCAGCTGGCGAGTAAACGCTTCATCGCAAACTCAGGTGAGGTATGCAGATAATACATACAGGGTTTATCTTGATAAGTGACTTGCGCGGCGACTGACTGCAAGAATGTATCGGTGTTACCTGCTTGCGACAGCAGTGGCGTTTGCACTTCAAGCACGTGACGACTGGCAAAAAACTGACGGATATTGCTCATGAATTGTGCGCGCTGTTGCGCCATTGCCAGTGTCATGGTTGGCGCATAGCTGCAATCTGCATCATGCCTAGGATGGTTATTTTTTTGACTCATGAATATTGACTACAACTTATTAACAATAGGTTTTATATTTAGCTACTATTCTTGGATTGCTAAAACTGCCATTCACGGCGCAGATGATAATCCCGACGCAGCTGATCAAAGTCAGCACCGCTCACCTGCCCGTTAGTAACTTTTGCGCGTAGCTGTTGGTCATCCTGCATAATGTCATAAAACTTCACTAGCCTATCAGGATGCTCCTTCAGCTCCGACCACAAAAACATATTCAATGGTAATAGTTGCTGCATAGACTGTGTCGGAGTAACGGCAAGCGCTTCACATAATGCATCATAGATCATTTGTGTGCCACGCAGCTTACCTTCTACCGTATAGCCTGCAATATGCGGTGTGGCGATAGTCAGCTTTGATAATAACTGCTCAGAGACTTGCGGCTCATGCTCAAACACATCGAGCACTACTTGGCGCTCGTTACTTTCAATATCAGCCTGTAATGCGGCTGCATCGATCACTGGACCTCGGGCACTATTAATTAATAAGGCTTCTGATGGCATGGCATCTAATACAGCTTTATTAATCAAATGCCGTGTTGGATAGTCGCTACCACTAAGGCTGGATTCACCCTTCTTATCAGTCAGCGGTACATGTAGGCTAATCACATCGCTTTGGCTAATGACTTGCTCAAAGCTGGCGTTATTGATGCTCGATGCAGGCAGTAATGGGTCATATCCCAATACCTGCCACCCAAGATTAGTAGCATACTGCGCTAGTGTACTACCGATATTACCCAGTCCGATGATACCCAAGGTTACCGGCGCCGTTGATTGCTGCCAGTACTGTGGACGCAAGGTCAAAATTGCCGTCAATACGTATTGCGCAACTGAATGCTTGCTACAGCCGGCGGCATTGGCAAAGACAATATTACGCTGCGCCAAATAGCTTTGATCGACATGATCGGTACCAATGGTCGCCGAACCAACAAACTTTACACTGTCATTATTTGCTAATAAATCCGCATTTACCTGCGTCACAGAGCGTATCAATAACACATCTGGCCGCGTCTCGGCAATTAACTGCGCACTAATGTCTCGCCCAGCGATTTTAATAATATTAACGGTTTGATAAATATCCTGACCCAGTGTTTGCGCGTTAAAAAATTCGTCAAGACTGGCAATATTGCTATCTGCGATGATGGTCAGACGATTCGCTGTCTGACCATTCTCATGAGAAGCAGAAGCGCTATCTGGCGCAAGTTCAGTCCGTACAGAAGAGTTGATAGCGTTGGGCATAATAAGCGCCTCGATTGATTAAGGGTAGTATGGAAGTTTGGTTGTTGTGATGGTCAGCTAGTATGACAGTCACGACAACTAACTGCGTCTTACTTTTTTGCTTTACGCTTGCCGTTGTCTGTCTTTTCAGGGTCATCAAAGTCTAACAGCATCTGATTGTTTGTCAGGACGGCCTCTTTTGGTGCAAAAATCTCATCTCTATGCTGAGATATCCATTCTCGCCACACCGCCAGACCAATCGCCAATACCACAGGACCGATGAACAAACCAACAAAACCAAAGGCCGTTAAACCACCCAACACCCCGATAAAAATAATAATAAAAGGAATTTTGGTCGCGCCACTAATCACGATAGGACGAATGAGGTTATCTACCCAGCTGATGACCAGTACGCCCCATAATGCCAAGCCAATACCCTCTGCAGTATGCCCTTGGCTTAACAACCAAATCGATACCGCACCCCAAGCAAACGGGGTGCCAAAAGGAATTAACGCAATGACAAAGGTAGCGATGGTCAATAAAATAGGACTTGGCGCCCCTGAGAAGTAATAGCCAATACCTGCCAGCATCGCCTGCGCCAATGCTGTTAATCCGATGCCATAAACGACGGCACGCGTGGTACTACCGACTGAATCAATATAGCCGTCAATACGATTGCCAATGATATTACGCAACGCTTGACGAATTTGGCGAATCAAACTGGTGCCATCACGGTAGAAAAAGAACAGTGTCATCAATGCCATACCAAGTTTGGCCAAGCTACTGAACACCACATCGAACGCAACCTTGCCATAATACAGATGTGACTGCACCCAAATACGAAAGGCTTCCAGCGTCCCTTCAGGGTTCTTATTAATTCTCCACAGCACGTCTTTAACCTGCTGGCCGATGATAGGCAGGTCCTTGATAGAGTCTGGCACATCTAAATAACCGACCTTAATACGGTAGATTAGGTTACTGATGAGACTCAAGGCCTCTTGCTGTAAAATAAAGATACCTACCACCAATGGCACGCCAATGATTAACGAGATGCTCACTGTCATAATGGCAGCACTAAAATCCGGACTCAGCTTAACCTTTTGGTGAAAGAAATTATAAATAGGAAAAGTGACATACGCTAAAATCGCCGCCCACAGTGCCGGTACAATAAAAAACTGTACCACTTGAAAGCACAAGACGAATAGCACGACCAACAAGGTAATCGCCAGCAAACGCTGAATAATAAATTCTTTTGTCCAGTTTTCAATCATAGCGTATAAACCAAGAGCGGACAGCCAAGACCTATCACGGTTTTGCTGGCAAATTCATAAATGTGTGATGAACATCAGCATACAGACCATGTCCATAAACCGCGTTCATTAGCGAGGGTTTTCAGTAATAATTTTTTGGATAAAACAGCCATTTTTAGCCGTGCTAAACCTTATGATACCGTAACATATTTAGTCTCTATCATCTTTATTAAAATGAGGTTAAAACAAGGTAAAAGCGAAGCCATTATCACACTCAATTATGCAACAAAAGCCATCAAATAAATAACGCTATGTTGTAATCTTTACTTACAACTTTCTCTATACAAGCTTACTCTATGATTACAGCAATCACTAGAGCCGTATACATTGATTTAACCAGTAAAAACAATGGCCATAAAGCCGCTGTAATATTCACATTTTAAACCGATATCTTGTAAGGTAATTCACTGGCGCGTTCTATTTGTGGCGGCAATTGATGTTATACTAAAGTAATTATTTCGCTATTTTTAATAGCACTAAGTGAGTTCAACCCTATTTATTTTATTCGTTGAAATCCATCAAATTTTCGAAGAAACGCTTAAGCCCTCTTTTATCGCCCTGCTCTAGACCATCATAAGAGCTACAGGTTAGAGCAGCTCTATCGTTTTGGATAGGGTGCATAAGCCTCTACCCGTATGCTAAAGAGTCAATGAAAATTTAAGCGCATCATATCCATTCAATATTGGCAATCGATGTGAAAGCGCATTACCTTGGGTCACCTTTATATTTACTTAACTCTTATTTTAGAACAATACTGACCCACCAAATTTTAATAATATATCGACAGGAACAATAACAATGTCAAAAGACACTGATAATCCCAATCTAAACACCTCAAATGAGGCCCGCAATACCAATAACCCACAAGACACCGTCACTTTTGCGTTAGCGCAGTCACACTTCTTAGTGGGCGACATCACTGCCAATGCGGAAAAAATGCGCACCCTAGCATTACAAGCACGTGAGCAAGGCGCTGATGTCATTATCTTCCCTGAGTTAGCGCTATTAGGCTACCCGCCACAGGATTTATTACTGCGTCCTAGCTTGTCAGGCCGTATCAAAAGCGCGTTGTCCACGCTCAGTGACATCGATGACATCGTCATGATTGTTGGCTACCCACATGTCGATCATCATGGAACGTTTAACTCTGCCGCTATCCTACATAATGGTCATCAAAAAGGCTTTTATCATAAGCAGATTTTGCCAAATTATGGCGTATTTGATGAACGTCGTTACTTCGATAAAGGTCGCAATCAAGTATTGTTTGACTATAAAGGCATCACCATCGGCCTGCTCATCTGCGAGGACTTGTGGGAAAAGGGTCCTGTCGCTGAGCTGAAAAAACAAGGCGCTGACCTGATTGTCAGCTTAAACGCCTCGCCTTTTGAGATTGAAAAACAAGAAAACCGCAAAACCATGCTAGCCAAACGCAGTCGTGAAAACAACTTACCCATCATTTATCTAAATGCCGTTGGCGGTCAAGATGACTTGGTATTTGACGGTGGCTCGATGGCAGTGCAAGCCGATGGTAGCGTTGCCCATGAAGCACCGCGCTTTATGAACCAGTTAATGCTAGCAACACTCGACGTTAAAACGGCCAAATTTGACAGCCAATCTAAAGCGCCTTTGACGCTGAGCCGTGAGTCTGAGATGTATCAGGCGTTGGTTGTGGGATTGCGTGATTACGTCAACCTTTCAGGCTTCTCTGGCATTATCGTTGGTCTGTCAGGTGGTATCGATTCGGCATTGACGCTTTGTATCGCTGTCGACGCCCTAGGCGCTGATAAAGTCTATGCAGTGATGATGCCGTACGAATATACGTCACAAATCAGCTTGGAAGATGCCCAAGCACAAGCGCGCCGCTTAAACGTGTCTTACACGGTTTGTCCGATTTTTGATGCAGTAGAAGGTATCCGTCATACCCTAGCGCCATTGTTTAATAAGTCACCAGCGGATACGACTGAAGAGAACATCCAAGCACGTGCTCGCGGTGTGGTGTTAATGGCATTGTCTAACAAGTTTGGTCATTTGGTTATCACCACTGGTAACAAGTCTGAGCTGGCGGTCGGCTACTCAACCTTATACGGTGATATGGCAGGTGGTTTTGATGTCTTAAAAGACGTCTATAAGTCACAGGTTTATAAACTGGCCAGTTATCGCAATCGTTTAGAGGACACCCCTGTCATCCCTGAGCGTGTTATTACTCGTCCGCCATCAGCTGAGCTGCGCCCTGATCAAAAAGACCAAGACAGCCTACCTGACTATGATGTGCTCGACGGTATATTAATGTCATACATCGATGAAGATATGGGCTATCAAGACATCGTCGATAAAGGCTTTGATGCTGATATGGTCGCCAAAATCATCCAAATGGTCGATAACAGCGAGCATAAGCGTCGTCAGGCACCGATTGGGACAAAAATTAGCCATAAAGCCTTTGGCCGTGAACGCCGTTATCCATTGGTAAATAAATGGTCAATAAAGGGCTAAGTGCCTAGCCTATAACGGCCCTATCTTTATGTTTAAAGTTTAAAGATAGGAGGACGTTATAGGCCAATTTTTTTTACGCCATATCTTATTGATTTATTATTAGCTGGGTGCTTACCCAGCTTTTTTAGTTTTTGTAGACAAGTGTTATATATATTTCTACATAAGCACTGTATATAAACGCTACTTTTCTTTTTATCCTAAATCCTTACTTTTCTTTCCATTATTCCTACCTTTTCTACCGAGTATGTCATGAGTTTGCTAACCGCTAGTATCTTCCTTCTATTATTGCTTGCTTTAAGTGCTTTTGTTTCTGGCGCCGAAATTGCCATCGCCGCTGGTCGCAAGATTAAGCTCCAAATCATGGCAAAAGAGGGAGACGTCCGCGCACTTGATGTCCTCAACATGCAAGAAAACCCTGGTAGTTTTATCACTGTGGTGCAAGTGGTCTTAAACGCCGTCGCTATTTCAGCAGGTGCTGTTGGTGAGTCTGCTATCAGTCCTTACTTGCAACTGTTGGTAAAGAATGAAGCCGTATCCTCTATCATATCCTTTGTGCTTATTACCAGTTTGTTCTCCTTACTCGCTGACTTGATGCCGAGACGTTTGGCTATGTCAAATACGGAAGCCATCGCGGTTCGGCTCGTACGTCCCATGATGCTACTGATTTTTATCTTTAAACCAGTCATTTGGGTATTTGATGGTGCAGCAAACCTACTCTTTAAGTTTTTTGGCATCTCAACCATACGCCAAGATGACATCACGCCAGAAGATATCTATGCAGTAATGGACGCTGGTGCCGAAGCAGGGGTACTGAAAAAGCAAGAGCATCATTTGATAGAAAACATCTTTGAGATGCAGGAGCGCACGGTTACCTCAGTGATGAATCCGCGTGAGCATATTGTTTATTTTGATAGTCAGTCGAGTACCGAAGACGTGGTCGAGACTATGATTGAACAACCACACAATAAGTTTTTGGTCTGTCATGACGATGACTTAGAGGAAATTATTGGTTATGTCGAGTCACGGAGCTTTTTGGCGTTAGTGTTAAATGGTCAAGAAGTCAGTCTAACCGACAAGGCATTATTGAAACCTGCGCTCTTTGTTCCAGATACCTTATCGTTGTTTGAAGTATTAGAGATGTTCAAATCTACTGGCGCTGACTTTGCCGTTATCGTCAATGAATATGGCTTGGTGGTGGGTGTCATCACTCTTAGGGATGTCATGAGCATTGTCATGGGTGAGCTGGTAACCGTTGAGGAGCAGCCTATCGTACAGCGTACAGATAACTCTTGGTTAATCGATGGTATGACGCCGATTGAAGATGTGGTGCGCGCACTGGATATTGTCAATTTACCGCGCAATCAAAACTACGAAACCATTAGCGGCTTTATGATGTATATGCTGCGTAAAATTCCCAAAAAGACAGACACTATCGAATACGCCAATTATCGCTTTGAGATTATCGCCACGGACAATCTCAAAATTACTCAGATGTTAGTCACCAAACTTGATGAGCCAACCTGATTAACAATTTGCTCATTCCCAAAGCACTGATTAACGAGAAACTGACTAACAAGCGGCTGATTCATCAAGCTCTATGCATTTAGCTTAACGCTTAGAGTGGGAATTGACAATCTACGCCCGTGCACCAAATATGGCGGTCCCAACGCGTACCATCGTCGAGCCGTTGGCTATCGCCTCTGTCATATCGCCACTCATGCCCATACTAAGCGTATCCCAGTTATCCAATTCTGGATGCTTAGCCTTAATTTCTTCAAATAACTGCTTGGTGCGAGCAAACGCATTGGTATCTGCCTTTGCAGGAATAATCATCAGACCACGCAGTTGCAATCGCTCATAGCCTTTAACGATGTTGATTAACTCAGGCAATTCTGCGGGCAAGCAGCCTGACTTACTATCTTCATTATCGATATTGACCTGAATCAAAACATTCAAGGGCGGCAATGCATCTGGGCGTTGGTCGTTTAAGCGCTTGGCAATAATGTCGCGCTCAACTGTTTGTACCCAATCGAAATGCTCGGCAATATCTCGGGTCTTATTACGTTGGATACTGCCGATATAATGCCAAACGATATCTGTGCCTTTAGCGCTATCTTTTAATGTACTGATTTTTTCGATGGCTTCTTGTAGATAGTTCTCTCCAAAATGACGCTGTCCTTGCTCAGCTAATACTGCAATCATCTCGGCAGGTTTGGTTTTAGAGACTGCCAACAGAATCACACTCTCTGACTGTTTATTCGCTTGCTCACATGCTATCCCTACCTGCGCATTCACTTGTTGCCAATTATCAATCAGGCGTTGTTTATCGATATCATTATTATTCATATACTGCTCACTAAGATGATTTAATCAGTTTTTGAATGGGTTTCTTGCCCATAGCTAGCTTCTAGTAGCTGTGTTGTTAGTCACTGCCTGCTTAGAAATATTTGCTTATAAAAAAATGGCTTGATGGCGATTAATGCCGTTTAGTAACACTCTATTTTTTTGCTAAAAATTTTTGAAAGACCAATTTTACATTTTCTTCGCTTAGTAGATGGTTAAATCCCAATAGTCTTGTTATGATATTGTTACATGGTTTAACGTATGCTACTGAATATAGTAGAAATGGTAAAGACAGCTGCTCAAGCCTTATATATTAAATAAAGTGATAATTAAAAAGGTTCTTACTGGCTTGTGTGCGCGTCTGTCTTCCCCTTATTGATTGATAGGAAAATCCGATTATGGCTGAAAAAAACAATTTAAGCATCGAAGATTTGCTGCGCTTTACCGTTAAGCATAAGGCATCAGATTTACATATTTCAGCCGGTATGCCAGCGATGATTCGAGTCGATGGCGAAATGACGCGTATCAACATGCCAGCGATGACTCATCAAGTGGTACATCAGCTGATTTATGACATCATGAATGATCGACAGCGTGCTGACTTTGAAGAGTTTTTTGAAACGGATTTTTCTTTTGAGATTCCTAATTTAGCACGCTTTCGGGTAAATGCTTTTAACCAAAACCGCGGCGCAGGCGCAGTATTTCGTACCATTCCTTCCAAAGTTTTGACCATGGAAGATTTGGGAATGGGCGAAGTGTTTAAACGTGTCTCAGACTTCAAGCGAGGCGTGGTATTGGTCACGGGACCCACAGGTTCTGGTAAATCAACAACACTAGCCGCCATGATTGACTATATCAATGAGAGCCGAAAAGAGCATATCTTAACCATCGAAGACCCTATTGAGTTTGTACATGATTCTAAGAAAAGCTTAATCAACCAGCGTGAAGTTCACCGTGACACCTTAGGTTTCGAGCCAGCACTACGCTCAGCCCTGCGTGAGGATCCCGATGTTATCCTCGTTGGTGAGCTACGTGACCTTGAGACCATTCGCTTGGCCTTGACTGCCGCAGAGACTGGTCACTTAGTCTTTGGCACCTTGCATACCAGCTCAGCTGCTAAAACGATTGACCGTGTCATTGACGTCTTCCCCGCTGCTGAAAAAGACATGATTCGTGCGATGCTATCAGAATCACTGCAGGCAGTTATCTCGCAGACGCTACTCCGCCGTCAGGCAGGTGGACGTATTGCCGCCCACGAGATTATGCTAGGCACACCCGCTATTCGTAACTTGATTCGTGAGAATAAAATTGCTCAGATGTACTCTGCCATTCAAACAGGGGCAGGTGACGGCATGATTACCCTTGATCAAACGCTGAAGAACTTGGTCGCGAAAGGCACCATTAGCAAAGACGTTGCTCGCCCTTATGCCAAGCAACCTGAGAATTTTCTATAGTTTGATTGACAACACTTAACACCAAGCTTTATTTATAATGATCATTACGAGCGATATTTACACAATGATTTTAGAGATTTTTTTAATCGATTTACATCGACTGCAGGTACGATATGGACATTGATAAACTATTGCAATTAATGATTAGTAAAAATGGCTCTGACCTTTTTATTACTGCTGATGTGGCACCTTCCATGAAAATTAATGGAAAAATTCTGCCAGTGGGTAAAACACCGCTGACCGCGTCTCAGACTGAGAGGCTGGTAAAAAGTGTTATGACTCCAAGTCAAATTCAAGAGTTTGAAGAGACAAACGAGTGTCAATTTGCCATCTCTGACGAAGCACAGCAAGCACGCTTTCGAGTTAGTGCCTTTATACAGCGTGACATGGCAGGAATGATTTTACGGAAAATCGAAAACAAAATTCCAACGGTTGAAGAGCTGCGCCTACCGCCTATCCTAAAAGAGCTGGCGATGAAAAAACGCGGGATTATCTTACTCGTTGGCGCAACTGGTACGGGTAAGTCGACCACGCTTGCCTCGATGATTGGGCATCGAAATCAGAACTCTCAGGGTCACATCATTACTATCGAAGATCCGATTGAGTTTGTGCATAAGCATCGCGGCTGTATCATCACCCAACGCGAAGTCGGTATCGATACCCACTCTTTTGAAGCGGGTCTGAAGAATACTTTGCGCCAAGCACCTGATGTTATCTTGATTGGTGAGATTCGTAACCTTGAGGTCATGAGCTACGCCATTCAATATGCAGAAACAGGGCATTTGGTATTTGCAACGCTCCATGCCAACAATGCCAACCAAGCCATTGACCGTATTATCCATTTCTTTGAGACCAGCCGTCATAACCAGTTGTTTATGGATTTATCGCTGAACTTGCAAGCCATTATTGCTCAGCAGCTTATCCCAACGCCGGATGGCAAAGGTCGCCGTGCTGCTATCGAGATTCTATTAAACTCACAACTTATCAGCGACTATATACGTAAAGGCGAGATTCACGAGATTAAAGACGTGATGACGCGCTCACGGGATAGCGGTATGCAGACCTTTGACCAAGCGCTATTTGATTTATATGAGCATGGCGAAATCACTTACAAAGAAGCAATTTTGCATGCTGACTCTCCTAATGACTTGCGCCTCAAAATTAAACTCAGTAGTAAAAACAGCGCTCACCTCTTGGATGAAGGTTCTGATAGCTTATCGTTAGATGTTAGCTAAGCGTTTTACGCTTTGAGTCTGCGGCAAGATCAGGTTAAATAGCCCAAACTCATGCGAATAAATTCTAAAAAAAGGCCTTCATATCAATATGAAGGCCTTTCTTAATCCGAAGCCGTAATATAGTGAAGTATAAAAAACCATCAAACGTGAAGGTTCATTAAGACTTAACAGTCATTATTTTACGCTGTCTTTACACTCTTGGTCGTCACAAATGCCATATAGCACCAGTGAATGTCCTGATAGCTTAAAGCCATGCTCTTCTGCGACCTTAACTTGCTCTTCTTCGATAACTTCATTGTGAAATTCAACAATCTTCCCGCAGTTATCACAGACCAGATGGTCATGATGCTCTTCTTGGGTAATCTCAAACACTGATAAGTTGTTTTCGAAGTTGTGACGCTCAACGATGCCTGCTTGCTCAAACTGGGTCAGCACTCGATATACAGTCGCGAGACCCACGTCTTCCCCTTGTTCAATCAGCGCTTTGTACACTTCCTCCGCACTCATATGATGCAGCTCTGCACTTTCAAGTAGCTCTAAAATTTTAATACGAGGTAAGGTGACCTTTAACCCAGCTTTGCGTAAATCTTGATTGATAAAAGAAGCCATAATATCCCTTCTGACTGTGACAGTCTTAGCAAATAAAGAACCAAAAATACGAGGTAAATAATCGTCTATGATTATTTTTAATCGAACATAAAGTTTTTCAATAACCGCAAACGCGCTTGTTCTGAGTAAATTAATAGCCTACTATTCTGCAGACAATCTCAGCGCAAGTCTATGAATTTCAAATATAAATAATAAAAGCACTCAGGTAGCATTTGGTAAATAATGTCGTAAGTGGTAGGCAATTGCAAGTAAATGACGTATCATTTGTGCAAGATTGCCGGCCAGATTAGCAACGACTAACATTGGTCGCACCTAACCCATTTCTTATGAGTCATCTTACCATGATAAAGACATTAACTTTTCGTCCGTTAAGCCCTGCAAGTGCACTACGCAAGATTGCCATCACCAGTATGCTGAGTGCTGCTGTCGCGATGTCTGGCTGCTCTTTACTGAGTGTTTATAAGATTGATTTGCCGCAAGGAACCGCGATTACTCAAGCGCAAGCACAAAAACTGCAAATAGGTATGAATCAAAACCAAGTGCTTTATATTCTTGGTAGTCCAGCGATTAAAGATACCCTTGAGCCTAGGCGTTGGGACTATATCTATGACTACCAAGCAGGCACTGAAGGCCGTCGCAATGGCATCGCTGATGTCAAAAACGCCAGCCAACATTTGATTGTGTATTTTGATGATGGTGGTTTGGTCAGTCGTATTGAAGGTATAGACAGTCTGCCAGCGTCATAAGCCTAGTCAACTCTAACCCCGAGATTTGCTTTTGCGCTGAGACATTGGATCAGCGCTTAAGCTGCGATAGACCTCTATACGGTCAAAAGGCTGCAGACGATAATCTAACGGCTGTTTTTTTGCGTAGATACCTACATGCCAGCGCTTAGCCGTTGGCGTAGTAATGTCTGCCACCTCTTGGCACCAAGCTGCCAACTCCACAAATTGTGACAACCAACCTGCCTGAGCCAATGCCTCGTACAAACTGATGCCTTGACTGACTTTCATAGCTAAGTAATGCTGACGCTGCTCGTCCTCAGCATACGCCAGATATACTGTCATGAGACTGGGCTGCTCAGACTGCAGCACACTACCATCAGCCTGAACAGCCTCAGTTGTTAGCTTAACCACTGCATCACCCAACCTATCAAGGCCAGTAACAGCGCTAGCGGCACCACCAAGCGTATGGCAACCCGCCACAGGTTATAAAGTCCTTCATTACCGAAGTTCAAAGACTTACGTAGGTGACTGATTTTCATCTGCCAGCCTGCAAAAATTGACAACAATAACACGGCCGCAGTGCTGATAATGACCAATATACCGACCAACCACGTGGTTGGAATAGCGACTACTAACACTAGCGCTACCACAAAAGTAATAACCAAACTGACCAACAATCCAAACTTATGCGCTAACTGCTGGGTACTATAATGCAGCAGGTAGCTAACAACGAACAGCACCCCTACCCAATATAGCAATTGTCCAATCGGTGGCAATGCCATACCGCTGACAAATAAAGCCACGACGCCCACAAGCAGTTGCAATATCCAAATCGGTAGTACCAACTTAGTCGCACGATACTCGTTTGCTGTACGACTTCGAGCGGGTTTCTGTGCATTGTGATTGTCTGCACCGACCGCTGTGATGACTTGCTTACTCGCTAGGTTTTGACCAAACCAATACAAGCCAGTACCTGCTCCTACACTGACCAGTGCTAGTGCGACCGCACGCGCCCACTCGCTTAGACTGACATCCGTCATGGCAAAGTCAATATGTGGTAAACCATTTACTGCGCCTATCACTATACCAACGACCATCAAGCCCAAGCCAATTGGCAAAGGAGCGACGCCCAGTAAGCTGAGTAATACCGCAATGACTATCAAGCCTGCTGCAATAGCAAAGCTTGGCACAGCAGGGGCGCTATTGAGCTCAGTTAATGCAGCCAAAATACCCGTGCTTGCGCCAGAGATGACCAGCGCTGCAATAATGATAGACACCAGTGCTGCCAACCAACCAAAGCTGCGCCATACCGGGCTAGCATCGGCTTCGCGAGTGAGTTTTTGCATACCAGCTAATGGCGCATCGACACTGCGATACGCCAATGCTATCTCGGCATAGACGACAGGCAGTGATACCAGTACCATCGCTAGTAGCCACAGTAACCAAAAGTCTATCTCGCCAATAGAAGCAGGTGCAAACCACCGAAACAATAATAGCGGTAAGAGTGCAGCGATAAAATAAGAAGCATAACGGATCATCATAATTTAAATCCAAACGAGCCAATACCATTCATAAAATCTAAATCAGCAGATAAAATTGTAGGAACGACGCATTGTAGACCAAACAATTTTGACACAGCCAATCATATTTTTTGATTCTGGTATAAAGTGAATAACGACAATTTATCATGAGACAGAATAATGATAAGTCTCTGTACGCGGTTTTATCTTTATCTTGATACAGTGTTTATAATATAAGGGATAAGCAGTTATAAAAAAACCCCGAAATCGGGGTTTAGTAACTATTCACATTTAATAGCTTATAACGACTGCTAGACGCTCAGGTCTTTATCACGTTTAATGACGCATAACGCATGTGCTATTCGTCATTGTAGTCTGATAAATCAGTGAACCGCACTGATATAGTCTGACAAGATACGAATATCGCGATCAGACAGCTTCGATGCGACTGTTTGCATCATACCCATCTCGCCTTCTTTTGCAGCATCATTGATACGTTTTTGTTCATCGCTATCAATATCATCGACACGACCCGCGGCACGGAAAAGTTTTAGCTGAGTAGAGATATACTCTGCATGCTGACCACCCAGCTTAGGAAATGCTGCCCAAGCGTTACCAGCGGCATCTGGCCCGTGACAGCCTGCACAACCAATCACACCACGTGACTTGTCACCACCTAAATACAACTTAGTGGCTGCCTCGTTGGTCGCAGGGTTGCCAAAACCAACACCCCAAGGCGCTTGGCTAGCATAATAGCCTGCTACATTAGCTAGGTCTTGCTGTGACAAATTAGCAATTTGCGACTGCATGATACCGTTTTTGCGGTAGCCAGTTTTATAGTCGATTAATTGTTTGTATAAGTACTTTACGTTTTGACCACCCAGGTTTGGCTGGGCTGGAACAGGACTCACACCCGTAACACCATGGCAAGCAGCACAGACAGTTTCTGCAATTTGCTTACCTGCATTGACGTCATGCTCAGGAACAATAATAGCAGCTTGTACGCTGAAACTTGCAACGCATAAGCTGGCAGCAGCGATTAACTTTTTCATTGATACAAATCCTACTAACTCGGCGTAAGCATTATTTAGAGTGATTGCACTGCTAAGACGCCCGATATCAACTGCCCTATAATTAACGGGACAGACGTATATTTAAGGTCTTGAACACAAGCAGTCTGAAAGTACTTACTAACATCAGGGTTTATTTTCGATTATTATAGCAAGACTTTGTAGTATTTGCCTACTTAATCGTCACATCCATCAGTTTTTCTGACAAAGTGCGCAAGGATATTTACAAAAAAGAAAAAGCGCATAAAGGTTACAAAACCTAGCGCTTTATTTGGTGCTGCTGTTTTTTTATTTGTCCAGTTATCACTTGCTCATATATTCAATCAGCTTGCGATAATCTTCATCACTACAGCTGTTACAAAGTCCACCAGCTGGCATTTGCGTCATGCCGCTTTTGACTGAATTGATAAGTGTCGGCATGCTTTTTTGCTTGATGAGCTGCTGCCACTTGGCACTGTCACCTTTTTTAATGGCATTTAGCGCCCCACTATCGTGACAAGCTGCACATGAGTTATTATAGGTGTCAGCAACATTAGCAGCACTGGCGCTAGTCATCATGGCACTACTCAACAGCAATACAACACCGCTAGCGGTTAAAACGCGATAGGTCTTGTTAAAAAGTGTGGTGATTGAAAACATAGAACACCTCCTTTTGATGTTTCATTCGTTTAACCAATTCTGCTGTTAAACGTCTTTCGCTAAGTATCTCTTAGTAAAGATTGTAACAATGTATGTCATGTAAATACAGATAAATATAGTTTGGCTTTGGTAACGCATTCGTAGATAGCATTAACTTATGGTTATGACTGCTGCACTTTACTGCTGTGTTATCATTTATATGATGCTAATTGCAGTTATTTCAATAACTAAGACCACTAATAGTATAGAATGGTCGATAATTTGAAATAGCTAATTCTGTGAGCAACAGATGCTTAGCGTTATAATAGACAGCCTCTTATAATATTGGTGTGTGAGACACCTTTTGAATAACTAGCTGGCCAAATTGAACAACTAACTAGTGATTAAAATTCGTTATAACGGTATCCGTTATGACTATATCCAATAAAAACCATATCCAATTTCTTAAAGATTAATGAGCCATTTATGAGCACCCCGTATAACGATGTTGCCGCCGAACATGCTTTGTTCAACACCAAATCCCGTCAAAAAATTCAACAAACTGAATTTATGACCTCAGCACCTACCTTTCGCCTCTGCCCGCCTGATATGGGTTTAGAGGTTGCTTTTGCCGGACGCTCTAATGCTGGTAAGTCATCAGCCATCAATGCTTTGACCAACCAACGCCAATTGGCACGCTCCTCTAAAACGCCTGGTCGCACGCAGATGATTAACTTCTTTAGTATCGGTGATACGGACAGAAGATTGGTCGATTTGCCAGGTTATGGCTATGCAGCGGTGCCACTTGAGATGAAAAAAGAATGGCAGGTTGAGCTAGAGGAATACTTAGTATCACGCTCAAGCCTTGCAGGTTTGGTACTAATGACGGACATTCGTCATCCATTGAAATTCTTTGATGAGCAAATGCTACGTTGGGCAAATGATGGCGAACTGCCAGTACACATATTGCTAACCAAAGCAGACAAACTGAAATATGGCGCGTCCAAGAATGCTCTACTTAATACTCGAAAAAGGCTAAAGGAGCTGGGGTTAAATTGTACCATTCAGCTGTTTTCAGCTTTGCGAAAAGAAGGCCTTGATGAGTTGGCTGGCATAATGGGCAACTGGTATGAGTACCAGCTTGAGGAAGACAAAATTATCGAATCCTCTTTTGCGCCACTAGAAGGTGAAGCGCTAGAAGATGCTATTGAAAAAGACAGCGCTCGAGAAGAAAGCACTCAGCAGGAAGATACTCAGAACGAGAGCAAATAGCCATCATAGTCTTCCATAATAAAAGGGTTTGTCGGTAATTGACAAACCCTTTTCCATTATAAGCATCTACTAAATAGCGGTGTAATGGACAAAATTCACTCTAACGCTATCCGCATAAAATCTCAGCCAAAGCCTGTGGGGTATCGACCTGATAAGTGGGCTGCTGCGCGGTAAGCTCAGCGCTAGACGCCGTTCCATAATCAACTGCAATGCTGGTCATCCCAAGTTGCGTTGCCATTTGAATGTCATAGATACTATCACCGATAAAAACAGCATCAGCGACTTTCTGTTGCGTATACTCTAAGATATCGATAAGCATTTGCGGGTCCGGCTTTGAGCCTGCTTCATCAGCACAGCGAGTCATGACAAAATAATGATGACTATGAGAGGCATCTAGTACACGCTCTAACCCTTTTCTCTTTTTACCCGTTGCCACTGCCAGCTGTTTGCCTTGCTGTTGTAAAGTCTGCAGCATACCCTCTATCGGTGCAAAAAGCGGCGTACGATGACTATTGGCAATATAATAATCTGCATAGCTCTGTTGAATAGCCAGCTTCTGCGACTCACTTGCTTGCGGATATAAAATCTTAATACCATTCATCAAACTCAGACCAATAATATCTTGTACGGCTTTATCAGTCGTTTGGAACCCGTGCGCCTCTCCTGCCACGTGCATAGACTCAACAATTAAACCGATTGAATCCATCAACGTACCGTCCCAGTCGAAGATAATCAGCGTCTTATCGGCAAGTTGATGGCTGGTTGATAATTGAGAGTTTGCATCAAGTTCTGAAGCATCAGTTGTGGTTGGTTTGATCATGAACTTACCTTAAAAAATAAAAGTAATAAATAGTAGATACGAAAACGTCACGGCGCCTTATTAAAAAATAAGAGTTCGTGACGTTTAAGGTGCATACTTGGAGTATTTAGCTGACAAAATTCATTTTGTAAAACTATTCAGGCAATTTGGTCTGCTCTGGTAACCAGTCAACCATGTCTTCTGGTAACGGTGCGGTAATGGTCTCATAGCCTGGAATATCTAAACGCCACGCATGTAAAGACAGTCGATGTACACCTGATTTATCATGGACGTTGTATTTATCATCACCCAAGATAGCATGACCAATATGAGCCAGATGCACACGGATTTGATGCGTGCGTCCTGTTAGCGGCTTGGCTTCAATCAAGCTGACGGGTTGACCGGCAATCATAAAACGATCATGGACGATGATATCAGTTTGGCTTTCTTTAGCCTGTGGGTCTTGCGCATCTACTCTTACGCGGCGTTCACCACTAGCGAGCGTATAACGCAGTAATGGCGCATCGATGCGTTGCTCATTGAGCGCAGGCTGGCCTTTAGCGATACATAGATAGTGCTTTTGGATGGTTTTGTCGACCAGGTGCTGCTGCAATGCTTTCAGCGCTGAGCGCTTTTTAGAAATCATCAACAGACCTGAGGTGTCTTTATCAATGCGATGTATCAGCTCTAGGTATTTTTTGCCAGTGACTTCACGCATGGCTTCAATGACACCGAAATCCAAACCACTACCACCATGAACGGCGATACCAGAAGGCTTATTCAACACGAGCATGCCTTCATCTTCATACACCACGCGCGCCAGCAAGCTTTTGGCAAACTCGGTGCTGATGATAGGCTTTTCACGAGTGGCCAACTCGACAGGGGCAATACGCACCACGTCTTCACGCTGTACTCTGTCATGCGCTTTACAGCGTTTGTTATTGACGCGGACTTCATCAGAGCGAATCATTTTATAGATATGCGATTTTGGCAAGCCCTTTAGGCGGTTGAGCAAAAAGTTATCCAAACGCTGATCATGCTGATGGCGTGTTACTTCGAGATAATTCACTTTACCAAAGTTACTGATTTCGTCGTCAGCGCTTTGTGGGCGTGTTTTGCTATTAAAAATAGCAGGGGCTTCATGGGTAGGTGCGTCGTCGGTCATTTTTGAGTTTGTCATTTTTAGTTAGGTATTTACACAAAGATTTGCTATAGTTTAGCATGTTGAGCGCCAATTAAGCAGAGGCTGCAGCAATAATCGTTATTGTTCTAGATAGCAAATCGCCATTTTTACTACTGGTTAGTAAAGAGGCTGACGTTACCTACCCTGCCAAGATTGTACGTTTCATCTGATTTTAGGGCGCATTATTTGTGTAAAGATAGCTTTTACCGCTATCGTTTATTGATATACCCCATAAATTGACAGAAAGAACGGTACTGAATGTTATTCAATACCATAAAATAAATAGTGACACTAAATATCATCGAGTGAATAAATTTGGCAAAAAGCCCATTTATTGACCGATTACAACATAACACTGACTCACTACCCGCATAACCACGACTGTTTTTGATAAGTATTTATCATGGTTCTTTACGCGAGCGCAGTTGAGCAAGTATGGGTTGTTTTACGTTAGGATCGAGAAGTATATCGATAGCCGCCTAAGTATCGGTGGTCAAACAGATGACAATTAAGATATAGACATAAACCGTGCCGATAAGCCGGTCATTTACTCTGTTTGCCAAGTACGCCCCGCTGATGACCAAAGCTGTGATACCTGACAGAACACCCAAGATATTATTGACGTTATACCCAAAAGAACGATAAATAAAGCATGACCAATTGCTTCACCTGATTAGAGATATGCTGAATACGACTGTTTTATACAACAGTCTCTATCACAGCAACATTATTGCTAGACTTTGATGGATTAATTGCAACAGCACGATACTTCTTTAGTATCAGTATTTTTAGACCCGTAACTGACAGTCGCCCACTCTTACAAAGTGTGCTGCCATAGCTACCCATAGAATTTACTGACAACGATGGAATGATAATACGCTGATGCAGAGATATTTTGAGCAAGCCTACCAGTAATACATGAGCCATAGCCTTACATCCTATTTGACTCATATCAGCGTTAGCCCTGCTAGCACTATTTAGGTGAAAAACAAGCAACGACAAAGTCGATACGCTTTCTCAAGTTTATACTTTACGTTCTGCCGTTAATAACCATCTACAAATGCTAATTGCAATATTAGCCACACTTGCCACTACCGCCTAAAGCCCCGTCTCGTCGTTGTTATGCGTACTCATAGGATATAAATATGAAACGCATTTTAATCAACGCTACTCAAAACGAAGAAATTCGTGTCGCCTTATGTAAAGGCAATCACCTGTACGATTTCGACTTAGAAAATCGTACACGTGAACAAAAAAAATCTAACATCTATAAAGGTCATGTGACTCGCGTTGAGCCATCACTAGAAGCCGTTTTTGTGGAATATGGCTCACAGCGTCAAGGGTTTTTGCCGATTCGTGAAATCTCTGCTGAATATCTAAGCGGCAATCCACGTGATGAAAACATCAAAAAACTCATCAAAGAAGGTGACGAATTAATCGTCCAAGTTGAAAAAGAAGAGCGCGGCAATAAAGGCGCTGCTCTATCAACTTATGTGTCATTAGCCGGTCGCTATCTAGTATTAATGCCAAACAACCCTCGTGGTGGCGGTATCTCACGTCAAATCTCAGGCAAACTGCGTGAAGACATGAAACGCATGCTGAGCAATCTTGATTTGCCAAAAGGTATGAGCGTCATCATTCGTACCGCTGGTATTGGTAAAACGCAAGAAGACTTACAACACGATTTAAATCACCTTCTCAATATCTGGCAAGCCATCCAAGAACAGAACCAAAAATATCCGTCACCGCGCTTGGTGCATCAAGAAGCAGGCGTCGTCACCCGTGCTGTGCGTGATTATCTACGTGATGATATCGCTGAGATTTGGATCGATAACGAAAACGCTTACATCGAAGCGGCAGGTTTTATCGATGCAGTGATGCCAAAACAAGCTGAAAAGCTCCGCAAATACACCGATTATGAGCCGATGTTTTCACGCTTTAATATCGAAAAACAAATCGAAACGGCGTATCAGCGTGAAGTACGTTTGCCTTCAGGTGGCTCAATCGTTATTGACCAAACAGAAGCGTTGGTCTCTATCGATATCAACTCAGCCAAGTCAACCAAAGGCTCAGACGTCGCTGAGACCGCTTATCACACCAACTTAGAAGCGGCTGATGAGATTGCCCGTCAGCTACGCCTACGTGATATGGGCGGTTTGATTGTCATCGACTTCATTGATATGAATGACAACAAGCATCAAAAAGAAGTGGAAAAACGCCTGGTTGATGCCACCAAATATGACCGTGCCCGCGTACAATTCGGTGATATCTCTAAGTTTGGTTTGATGGAAATGAGTCGTCAGCGTTTGCGTCCGTCATTAGAAGAGTCAACCGGTTATATCTGCCCGCGCTGTCATGGCAACGGCATGATTCGTGACCTGCGCTCGCTATCACTGTCTATTATGCGTCAAATTGAGCAAATCGCTCTTAAAGAACGTCAAGGTGAAGTACAGGCAGAAGTCCCAACTGACATTGCGGCGTTTTTATTGAATGAAAAGCGTGATGCCTTGGTCTACCTAGAACAAGACAGTGGTACCCGTATCACTATCTTGCCGCACGCACACCTTGAGTCACCAAACTTTAAGCTACACTTTAACCGTGATGGTTTTGCACCTTCAAGCTATGAGCGTATTACCGATACTCAGCAACAAGAGCATAGCGACCTTGGCTACAACGTTGATTGGCAAACGGCTGAAAAAGAGCGCCCAGAGCAGCAACCAACTCGCCAACCACGTCAGCCGTCGGATAGTAAATCATCTGATAGTAAGTCATCAGAGAATACTGCTGCAAATAAACCAAACGGTCGTGCGAATGCACAGCCGAGCACTCCTGCACAGTCTCAGAATAATACGGTTGAGCGTAGTAACGACCATCGTAATAACAAACCCAACACGACGACGGTTTCATCTGCGCGTGCACCGCAAGCAACTAAAAGCCAAAGTGTGGCAGTAGCAGCGCCCACTACTCCAGTAGCACCTGCTAACGTTGCAACGACAGCACAGCCACAAGCCGTCGCATGGTTGTCTAATCTGTTTGCCCAAGCGCCGCAAGCTTCAACGACCCCTAGCGTCAGCAGCCGTGATGCCGCTGAAGCCATTGAGGCATTGGTCAATACTGGTGCACAAAGCTTAGGCTCGTTTGGACAAGTTGATAGCAGCGCTCTAAACAGTGCGTCAACGAATGCACCAAGCGTTACCTCAAACGATGCACCGTCAAATCAGCAGAGTAACGAGCAAAAATCTGACAGCAAACCGTCTGATAACAATGCCAATCGTCAACAGGCACGTCGCAGTTCAGACAGTGACAGTGACAGTGACAGTGATGAGAGCAATAACGAAGACAGAAGAAGACGTAAGCCACGTAAGTCAAGATCATCTAAGCCGCGTCAGAGAAAAGAGTCGTCAGATGAGACTAATAATGACGTGAGTGGCAATAGCGACAGTAGCGCCTCGAGCCAAGCTGATAGCAATACTGATGATAATCAGAATAAACGTCAGCAAGACCACAGACGCACAAACAATCGCAATGCTCAAAACAGCAATCGTAACGCAAACGAGCACACTGACACTGATAACAAAGATAACAGTGCAGCAGATGAGCAAACTCGCGCTAAGCGTAAGTCACACAGCCAACGCGGGTCACGCGGTAAGTTAGAGCGCGGTGAAACCTTAACGGCTGATAACATCAAGCAAAACCATCAGCAGACGGCCAACAACGATAGCGCTAGCAAAAATGCATCGAACACGCGCCGCAACCAAGACCCTAACGAAGTGATGCTACAGGTCAACGAAGCACCTGCTGAACTTAAGTCTCCAGAGGTCGTGCATTTGTCTTTAGATAATAGTAAGTCTACTCAGACAAAACATCATTCCGCCGAAAAGCAACATGTCGCCAATGGCAATGCCAAGAATGATAGTACCAAGAATGACAACGCTAAAAATAGCAGTGGTAAAGATGACACCGCCAATGAATCTACTACCCAACAGTCAGCCAATAAAAAAGGCGCTGATGACAAAGGTAGTAATAATCAAGCTCGTGACAATAAAACCAGTCATGAAAAAACCACTGATAATCAATCCAAGCATCATAACGGGGTTGCAGTTGATAAGGTTGCGATTGAAGCAGATGCTCCTAATGCGACTAAAGATAAGGGCCAAAACAACGCGTCAAAAACCGACCGTAACACTGATGGCAAAAACACTGCAGTAGATACGCAGCCACCAGCCAATAGCGATACGGATAGCACGGCTGACAGTTCGAAGACAGTCGCTACTGAGGCAGATAATGCTCAACAAGCTTCATCAATGTCTCAGGAAATTGATAAGGCCGATACGACCAATGAGAGCAGCAAGGACAGCGCCAATGCTAAAGACGCTAACAACGCTCAGGCTATTAACAATGGCGTAGAAACTGGCAGTGTCAATGATAGCGGCAGCAAAAAGAGCAATTCCGCACTTGAGCTAACGCATGAAGCATTGTTTGCGACACGCTACGTGACTGCTGAGAAGTTTGGTCAGGCCAGTAACGACCCACGTGTCGTCCGTAGTCAGCAAGCGCAACCTGCTGCACAGCCTCAAGCAACTGAGCAAGCAGTAGCAAGCGCACCGACCATTCGTGGTACGGTTGGTGACTTTGTGCGTAAGGCATTGACGGATGCAGAGAGTCGTTTGAAAAATGACGGCGTCATTAGCTGCTTTATTGCTGCTATCGAAGCACATGCGCAGCAAGCAAAACCTGCTGACGTTAAGGCTAATGTCACCTCTACTGCTGATGCTAAAGCGGATATCAGCGACTTTGACTTTAGCAACTATGGTTATCAGCCATTAGCGGCAGAGTACCTAGCGCGCTTTGAGTCGATGACCCAAGCCGTTAGTCAGTTTGCTGCTGATCAAGGCAAAACAGACGTTGAACCACGCGCTGTTGGTAAGCGTGCTAGCAACGATCCACGTGGCCAACATCCGGATTATCAGGAGCCAGCGGTGTTAAGTGTACCTGCTGATAAACAGCCGAGCGAAACTAAGCAAGCTGATATGGCAGAAGCTGAGACTGAACAATCTACGGACGTAGATGCTCATGATGTAGCAGCAACTGCTTTGTCTAGCCAAGCGCAGGCAGATGATGTCAGCACTGATAGTGAGCAGCTGCTAGAAACGGAACAAGCTCTGTCCAAAGCAAGCAATGAGCTATCAGACGCAGACAGTGCTGCTGAAAAGATAGAGGCGGATGCTGATTCTGATAAGGCTAGCGTAGTAAGTGACGACACTCAGGACGCTAACACTGCAGACGAATCTATAGCGCAATCTACCAAAGATGCGGGTAAAGACGACAGTCAGGCAGCTAAGTCCAAGACTACGATTGCTAGCTATAAAAACATGATTGAGAATGTGGCTGAGCAACTACTGCCGCAAACTGGTATGTTTAACTTAACCACGCCAAAAGTGCCAAAGGCACGCAGTCGTAAGCCCAAAACGGATCATAAAAAGCCGACGCAAGCTGAAAAGCTAGAGTCTGATGATTCAAGTAACGACAGCTAAGCATCTAAGTTAGCTAAAACGTAAAATCCCCGAGGCTGTTAGCAGCCTTGGGGATTTTTTTGATATTCAGCATCAAGTTATACCATTCCCAAAAATTAGAGTAACGCGGAAAAATTGCGCAAGTACTACACCTAGTAGGCTTAGCAAATTTGACAACGTTAATTGCACTTTTTGGGTTTGGTATTATTGGTTAAAACGCAAACTGACTATTAGTGGATGCATAATCAATATGATTAAAAAACTAATCTGCAGATTTAGTGCGCAGATGATGGTTTGTCATCTTTACCACGGATTTTACCGATAATCGTAAAGATAGCAACGACTGCGGCACCGATGATAAAGCCAATGACACCATTTAGCAGCGTCGTCGTGACACTTTCAAAGATACCCGTTAAATCCGCCAAGTCCTCTACACCATGCTCCAAAAAGCCAATACCATGTACCAAGATACCACCACCCACTAAGAACATGGCTATCGTGCCGGCGATAGACAAAAACTTCATCAATTTGGGTGCAGCAGTGAATAAAAATTTACCTACTTTTTGTTGAAAGTCACTTTCTTTATCCATCAGGTAAAGCCCTGCATCATCTATTTTTACAATACCAGCAACCAAACCATAGATACCAACTGTTATCGCAACGGCAATGATAGACAATACGATGCTTTTTTGCATCAAAGTTGCACCTGACGCTACTGCTGACCCAAGTGCAATGACGATAATCTCAGCCGACAAAATAAAGTCCGTCCTAACAGCCCCTTTAATCTTTTGCTTTTCAAGGGCTACCAAATCGACGTTTTCAGCGTTGGCTTGTAGACGAGCGCCTTGCTCTTCATCATGTGGCAATAGGTGCGGCCAAAACCGGTGAATGACCTTTTCTGCCCCTTCATAGGCTAGGTACAAACCGCCACACATCAATAAAAAAGTCACTAACGGCGGGTAGACAGCACTAATAAGCAAGGCTGCCGGCACGATAATGAGTTTGTTGACGAAAGAGCCTTTTGCCACCGCCCAAACCACTGGTAGCTCACGGTTTGCTTTGACCCCAGATACCTGCTCAGCGTTCAGAGCCAAGTCATCAGCCAACACCCCTGTCGTCTTTTTAGCCGCTACCTTGGTCATGGCGGACACATCATCTAAGATGACACTGATATCGTCGAGCAACATTAATAAGCTACCACCTGCCATGCGCATTCCTTAAAGTAAGATTGTTGAGATAAATAATTTTAAAATGATTTATACAGATATTCTTATATAAACTTCTAACAAAAATTTTTAGCAAATTAGAAAAAATGCCATTAGCAGTAGACTACCTAGCCAAGCATAGATATTAAATAGTACAAATGTATCTTATTCTTTGAATTTACGTTCACTGAATTTATGGTTTCAAATATGACGATGAATAAAAAGATATGTCAAACAAGTGACAATTTGAGCAAAGGACATGACAACTAAGTAAAGAGCTATGTTTGTTATGTCATTTCAGGCGCGGTTGGCGCGGTTGACGCTGTCTCTCTGTGATAGTGGATTGACCATATATAGTCAGTGAAAAATAATATCGATACATCACGCGCTGCTGATATCAATTTTTCTTGCTTGCTGTGCCTACGCAGACAGAGGCTACAAAAAATTGATATCAGCAATACCGTAGCGTTTTTAGGATATTTTGACTATAGGTTTATCTTAATAGGCATATGTAGACATCTTGATATACCTATACAAGCTTATAGCCTATGGCTGTTATTCATCATAAATATGTTAATATGGCGATACTACTCTTTGGTTTTTATTGCTGATAAACGATAAAAACACCTTTATCTTCAGCACTTTAAATGAGTACTTTAAAATAGCCGTTATCAGCACTATATATCATTCACACGCTCATCCTTTCACACGAATTCACGACTAGGCGAGCTGCCTACAGGAAAACCATATGCCGTCCCCCATCACTAAAAACACACTGACCTCTCATCGCTTTCGTAAAAACAAGTTATCTCGTTTTATGATGGGTGCTTTGCTGGTCGCTATTGCCGCTGGCTGCTCCAACAATGCAGCGGATGCGACCAGCAATACGGCTGTGGTTAATAGCGCTCAAGCAAAAACCAACACCACCTCAGTAGATAGTGATGCGGCGGTGGTGAAAGCATTGCAAGGCAATTTAAACACCTCTGGCATTGAGGAAAATATCGTTTCAGCTGTCCCAACAGACATGGAGGGTATCTACTGGGTCACTGCTGAGGGACTGCCGTCTTTCTTTACTGATAAATCTGGCAAACATATTATCCAAGGTCAAATCATTGCCGTAGGTGAAGGGGCGCCTGTCGATATCAGCGCAGCTTTAGTTGCTAATACTGCCCAAGATGCGCTAAAAGCCGTCGATAAAAAAGAAATGGTGATTTATCCAGCAAAGGGTGAGACCAAATCAGTCGTCTATGCCTTTACCGATGCCGACTGTGGTTATTGCCGTAAACTACATGAAGAGATGGATGACATCAATGCACGTGGTATCGAGGTGCGTTATTTGGCATGGCCACGTAGCCAAGAATCAGTACCAAAGATGGAAGCGGTTTGGTGTAGTCAAGATCGTCATGCTGCCATGAATCAGGCAAAAATGGGCGCCAACGTGCAAGCGCCTAGCTGTGTAAACCCTGTGCAAGCGCATATGGCGCTAGGGGCGAAATTGGGCGTGCGTGGTACGCCTGCTATCTTTACCGAGTCTGGACAGCAAATCGGTGGCTATCTGCCAGCTGAACAATTGGCACAAACCGCGATTGATGCTAGTTAGTCGTCTACCATGATATTGTTGACTTTGGCGACAGTCAGTTTCGCTAGACGTCACAACTGCTTGTCGGTATGATACGATAAAGCGCTACAAAAAATCAGCAGCATACGTTAATTGAAGCATCAATTTGAGCATTTTTTATTCATCTATAATGAAGTACAGATTGCACTGTAACGGTCGAAATGCATATAAAAGGTATCTCTAATACCGCACATGCTTTGACCGATAACAGTGTCATTTATGCTTTATTGTATTTAACCTCTTGAGGATACTGTGAGTAATTCCATCAAACTAGCGATACTTGGTCTGGGCACCGTCGGAACGGGCGTGATCAATCTAATCAATGACAATTTAGATGAGCTAAAACGCCGTAGCGGACGCGATATTATTATCACCGAAGTGGGTACGCGCCGTCAGCGTGACGATATTGATCCTAATATTATTCAGAACAGTGACTTGATGGCAACAGCGGCAAGCGACAATGTCGATATCGTGATTGAAGTCATCGGTGGCACCACCCTCGCCAAAGACGTCATCATGCATGCCATCAAAAATGGCAAACATGTCGTTACTGCAAACAAAGCGCTATTGGCTGAGCATGGCAATGAGATTTTTGCCTTTGCTGAACAGCATAATGTGCATGTCGCTTATGAAGCAGCGGTCGCAGGTGGTATTCCGATTATTAAAGTGATGCGTGAAGCATTGGCTGCCAATAAGATTGATTGGTTGGCAGGTATCATCAACGGTACTGGCAACTTCATCATGACTGAGATGCGCGATAAGGGTCGCCCGTTTGCTGACGTACTGGCTGAGGCGCAAGAGCTTGGCTATGCCGAAGCAGACCCAACGTTCGATGTCGAAGGCATTGATGCGGCTCATAAATTAGCACTACTTGCCTCTATCGCCTTTGGTATCCCGCTACAGTTCGATAAAGTATACTGTGAAGGTATCACTGGTATCACCTTGCAAGATGTCAACTACGCAGAAGAGCTTGGCTACCGTATCAAACACTTAGGCTTTGCGGTACGCCGTGAAGGTGATGGCGCAAGTGCTGCTGGTATTGAGCTGCGTGTACACCCCACCCTCATTCCGCAGGATGCGCTACTTGCCAATGTCAATGGTGTCAAAAATGCGGTCTTGGTCAACTCACATCCATTAGGGCAAACGCTCTACTGCGGTGATGGTGCCGGTGCGGGCGCAACGGCCTCTGCGGTGATGGCTGACGTCATGGACTTGGTTCGTGTCTTGGGTAGCAAAGATAGCAATGACCAAAGCACCAACGGTCATCATGTACCACATCTGGCCTTTATCCCAGAACAATTATCAGACACACCGATACTACGTGCTGAGCAGATGACCACTGGTTATTACTTGCGTGTCCATGCTCATGACAATCCTGGGGTGCTAGCGGATATCACTCGCATCCTAAGTGATGCCGGTATCAATATCGATGCCATTTTACAAAAGCCTGCGCATAAGGTCGGTGAAGTGCCAGTGATTATCTTAACGCTGCCTGTCATTGAGAGTCAGATGAATCTGGCCATCGAAAAAATCGAAAAACTGAATACCATTACTGATAAAGTAGTACGCATTCGCTTGGACGAGCTAGCATAATCTAAGTTCACTGGCAGTTAGCCAATCAGCGGTTGCTTGTAATGTGAGTCATACATTCTTATTTAAGTTTTAAGTAAAACCGTCCCATTTAAAATACGTAAAAAGGAATAATAACGATGTCAAATGATGCAATTGTAATTTTAAACGGCGCCCGTACTCCAATGGGTGGTTTCCAAGGTTCATTGAAAGACATGAGCGCCACTGAACTTGGTGGCGCTGCTATTAAAGCCGCTGTCGAACGCTCAGGCGTCAATGTCGATAGCATTGATGAAGTCATTATGGGTTGTATTTTGACCGCAGGCTTGGGTCAAGGTCCTGCACGTCAGGCTATGCGTAATGCAGGATTGAACGACGCAACTGACGCTGTCACTATTAACAAGCTTTGCGGCTCAGGTCTAAAAGCAGTGATGCAGGCTCATGACGGTATCAAAGCCGGTAGCTTCAACGTTGCAGTCGCAGGCGGCATGGAATCAATGACCAATGCACCTTATATCATGCCAGGCTCACGTGGCGGCTATCGTATGGGGCATAAAGAAGTCAAAGACCATATGTTCCTAGACGGTCTAGAAGATGCTGAAACTGGTAAGCTGATGGGCATGTTTGCACAAGAGATGGCTGATGAAAAAGGCTATACCCGTGAGCAAATGGATGATTTTGCTATCGAGTCATTGAACCGTGCGCTCACTGCTATCAAAGATGATCACTTCAAAGATGAGATTGAGCCAGTCACGTTTAAGACCCGTAAAGGCGAGCAAACTGTTGATACCGATGAGCAGCCAGCACTTGCAAATGCTGAGCGCATCCCTACTCTGCGTCCTGCCTTTGCAAAAGAAGGTACCATTACCGCGGCAAACGCCAGCTCAATCTCAGACGGCGCTGCTGCGGTTGTGATGATGAAAGAGTCACAAGCCAAAGCTGAGGGCTTAGGTTATCAAGCGCGCATCGTAGCGTCTGCCTCTAATTCACGTCATCCAAGCGAATTCACCATCGCGCCAATCGGTGCAATTGAAAAAGTATTGGACAATGCTGGTTGGTCGATTGCTGATGTTGACCTATGGGAAATCAACGAAGCCTTTGCGATGGTAACGATGGCTGCGATGGATGAGCTGAACATTGATCATGCTAAAGTAAACGTCGAAGGCGGCGCTTGTGCTCTCGGTCACCCAGTTGGTTGTTCAGGTGCCCGTATTTTAGTCACCCTAATCAACTCGCTAAAACGTACTGGCGGCAAAAAAGGCGTTGCAACCTTATGTATTGGTGGTGGCGAAGCCGTTGCTGTTGCCATTGAGCTTGCTTAATACTTAATTAAGGCATGCCCTCAATTAATTGTTGAACTTTGATATTAACCATTATGGTTCTAAGTTATTTGCTACTTTCTTGATATTAAAAGACCGCATCGCTCATCGTCATGCGGTCTTTTTGTGTCCACCACTTCTCAATTAGTTCACAATATTGCACTCTGTAAACTCGCGTTAACTTATACCCCCCACTATGTTATGCCACTTACAGCCTATTACACGCAATTACTTCAAGCGCACACTTTGCTACCTTGCTCATATATCTCATCGAAAATCATGATGCTACGATAATTACAAGTTGAGGTAGAGGCTACTCACATGGCTTGCTACTTATTTTTAAATTCAGGTTACTTTTTTAATTAGCTTTAAATAAAAGTTTCTTTGAACTAAGTTTCGAAAAATTCTAAAAAAACTCTTCGGGTCACTGAAGATTTTATTACATTAAAATCGTTAAAAAAAATTAATAATTAACTCATAAAAAAGGAAGATAATAATGAGCCAACTAATTCGTTTAAAAGATATCCAAGCCACTCACCGTGACCTAATTGGTGATGACTATTATGACCCAACAGGTAAAACTGCTTATGGTGTCAATGAAGAAAAAATCGGTAAAATCGATGGTGCTTTAGTGGAAGACACCACTGGTCGCATTCGTTATTTAATCGTCGACGCAGGCGGTTGGTTCAGCTCAAAAGAAGTATTGGTACCAGCAGGTTTGGCACGTATTGTCGGTGATGACGTATTCTTTGATAGCTTAACACAAGCACAAGTCGAAGCGATGGAAGTATACGACCATGACTATCAGTACAGCTATAAAGAGCAGTATGAGAAAGATCGTCAAGCATTTACTGCTGATACTATCCCTGCTGAAGAGCGCATGGAAGTTGCAGACCACGCTTATGATGCACCAAATACGTTAGAGCTATTAGAAGAGCGTCTGACCGTTAATAAAGACCGTATCGTAGCAGGTCTGGTAAAAGTCGGTAAGCATGTCGTTACAGAAGAGCGTAATGTCGATGTAGAGCTAGAAGAAGAGCACGCTAATATTCAGCGTACCAATGTAGATCGCCCAACAGATCGTCGCATCGGTGATGTAACAGGTAACGAAACTGTTGAGGTTGAGCTAGAAGCAGAACGTGCTCGCGTTGGTAAAGAAACCTATGTCACAGAAGAAGTAAACGTAGGTAAGACGACTGAGCGTCATACGGAGACCATCGTTGAGACTATTCAGCGTGAAGAGCTAGACATTGACCGTGATGGTAACGTTGTAGACCGTGAAGGCAATATCGTTGACCGTGATGGCATTACTGCAGAAGACGTACGCCGCGCTCGTGGTATGTAATACGCTGAACCATCATATCGTCTGACTGTTATTGGAACTAAATAATAATGTCATACATAATGTGATAGTGATAAGCAGCTAAGTGGTTTTACTTAGCGAATTAAGGCCAGAGCATGTCTCTGGTCTTTTTTTGCTTATTAAAGTTAGACACATTAACTGAGTACATTCGTTGATAATTGATATCTGGTTTTGTTCACATTTAATACTATTAGCAGCTAACATGATTAGCCTAGTAACTAACACTTGCAAAGATAGCTTTTAATCATTTTATAAATGATTTTTTTTATAAACCATACGTTTTAATAAGTCTTTTACGATATAGCAGTATTTTACATAATCAGCACTTTACAACTATAAGGACATAATAATGAATACCGATAATGACAACCTTCATAAAGATGGCATTCAGCAAAATAACTTAAACAACCAGCAAGCCACAGCAAACGACCAAAATACCCTACTCAACCAAAATGACGATATCGCAAATAAAAATCATAACGTTGGACACTTAGAGTTATTAGAAGAGCGTCCTGTCGTTAATAAGGAACGTCTAGATGTTGGCAAGGTAACGGTCACTAAGCATTCTCGTACCAAAATCATTGAAGTGCCTATTGAGTTGGTAGAAGAATATATTACCGTTCGCACCGAATATCATGATGCCGAGAGTCAAGACCTGCTGTCTGGCAACTATGATGAAAAGGATATCTTGCGCCACGTAGAGCCATCATTAGACAGTAAAGCAGTGGTCACCGTCAATGGTAAGCAAATTGCGGTTGGCGATGCTCCTATCGAAATCGTGTTATCTCGCCAAGTCGCTACTATCACCAAAGAAACCTATGCTATTCAAGAAATAGAAGTCAATAAAACCACGCATACGCATACCGATACTATCCAAGTAGAGCTCAAGCATGAAGAACTGGATGTCAACGAGGAAGGGTTTTTGGCGCACGAAGACCGTACTGCCCATGAAAAATAACTATGAGCAAGACTGGTAAGAGACAGTATCTAAGAAGAAAAGTACTTGGCTGATGTCGTAAACTATAGTCAAAATATCCTAAAAACGCTACGGTATTGCTGATACCAATTTTTTGTAACCTATGTCTGCGCAGGCACAGCAAGCAAGAAAAGTTGATATCAGTAGGACGTGATGTATCGATATTACTTTTCACTGACTATAAGTGAACTAATTCCTTGGACCTAGATGTAAAAAAGCAACGCTGAGATAGCGTTGCTTTTTTATAGTGCAAGATAGTTATTTCATACTGCTTATGAAGCCTTATTACATTCAAAGGTATTTACATCATTTTCATCGGTACCCGCTGTACGCATAACACCAGTATCACGCTCTTCATTAGCCACGCGCCACTGAGTAAAGCCTTCACCACCATCGATAGCTGTCGCGACTTCAAACACTTCAGGATTGCTACCCTCATTGGTTTGATTCAAGGTCACGGTACCCGTATCCGTAGCGATAACCACTTGATTGGCGTCTTCTTTATAAGTTGCTTCGATTTTTAGGGCGGGCGAGCATAGATAAGAGATTTGATTGACACCGCTGTTGACGGCAGCAACCGTGTCGTCCTCTACTTCACTTAATGATGCGTCTTCAGTATCGACGACCACATCATTAGGCTCAGCAGGTTCAGCTGACATTGGTACTGACTCTTCCGTATGAACACCGTCCTCCATCGCCGCCTCAGTGTCAGATTGTTGCTGACAGCCGCTAATCGTAAGGATGCCAGCCAATAAACTGGTCAATGCTACGGAAGTACGTAGCTGTTTTAATGATGCTAAACTCATAACACTCTCCCAAATAAATATGCTAAACACTATAGCGTGTCCATAAATTCACGCCTATGTGGAATTTGTAAGCAATCAATACAAAGGCGCCTGTCTTTAGGCTATTCCCTCTACTCAATCGACCGTAATCTACATGGGTCAAAACGCTATGACAAAAAAAGCCCCTATCTAAATAAGATAAGGGCTTTCATGTACAGCGGCTACAGCTACATCATTAGATTAATAGTTAAATCTTGCCATGACATTGTTTGTATTTGAGGCCTGAACCACAAGGACACGGTGCGTTACGGCTGATGGTCATACCAGCATACGGATTTGGTTCATCACCGATGGCTTTATTGCTACCGCTAGCCGCGCCTGCAGCCATACCAGCTACTGCAGCACCGCCAGCAAGGTTGCGGCTCTGTGCTTGCGACTGGGCAGCAGGTCTATTGACATTACTGTCTAAATTATCAACATCATCATGCTCGAACTGCATTTGCATATGAGCCGCATTTTCGCGCTGCTGAGCTTCTAGTGCTTCTAGCTCTTCTTTGGTCGGAATATGCACACGTGATAAGTCTTGTACTGTCTCAGACTTAATCGCGCCCAACATCATTTGGAACAATTCAAATGATTCACGCTTATATTCTTGCTCAGGGTTCTTTTGCGCATAACCACGTAAATGAATGCCTTTGCGTAGCTGATCCATCTGCGTCAAATGCTCTTTCCAGTGCTTATCTAGACTTTGTAGCATAAAGTGACGCTCAAGCTGAGCCGCATCTTTTTCACCCATCTGCTCACGACGAGCATGATAACGATCTAAAGCCGTTTGGATAATTTTTTCACGCAAGCCTTCTTCATCTAAGCGGCGATCTTCATCTAGCCAGTCGTTGATTGGCATCGAGATTCTAAATTCTTCCTCTAGCTCATCCTCTAGACCATCGATATTCCATTGGTCATCGATAGAGCCTGGCGGAATGAACTGGCTAATCATGGCGTTATAAACTTCATGATGCATGACTTCGAGCGCTTCTAGCAAGTCCATCTCTGCCAGCAAGTCATCGCGCTGACCATAGATAACTTTACGCTGCTCATTGGCGACGTCATCGTATTTCAATAGGTTTTTACGGGCATCAAAATCGCGGCTTTCAACTTTACCCTGCGCGTTTTCAATCGATTTGGACACCATCTTATGCTCAATGGCTTCGTCTTCTTTTAGACCCATGGCGCGCATCATATTGACCACGCGATCGCCTGCGAAGATACGCATCAAGTCATCTTCGAGCGATAAGAAGAAACGCGACATACCAGGGTCACCTTGACGACCCGCACGACCACGTAACTGGTTATCGATACGGCGTGACTCGTGACGCTCAGAACCAATAATATGTAGACCGCCTGCGGCAACCACTTGGTCATGCTTGACTTGCCATTGGTCTTTTAGATGCTGCATCTCCTCTGGACTGACGGCATCAATATCTTCGATAAACGACTGCCAGTTACCACCAAGGATAATATCGGTACCACGACCCGCCATGTTGGTGGCAATCGTGACAGATTTTGGACTACCCGCCTGAGCGATAATTTCTGCTTCTCGCTCATGCTGCTTGGCGTTTAGGACGTTATGCTTAACGCCTTCTTGGTCAAGCAAATAAGACAATTCTTCACTGGCTTCAATCGTTGCCGTACCAACCAGTACTGGCGCGCCCTTGGCTTGAATTTCTTTAATCTCGCGGATGATGCCTTTGTATTTGCCCAACTTGGTTAAGAAAATCTGGTCATCCATATCGATACGAGCAATCGGCTCATGCGTTGGAATCACGATGACATCTAAGTCATACGTTGATTTAAATTCTGCTGCTTCGGTATCTGCCGTACCGGTCATGCCAGATAGCTTGTCATACAGACGGAAGTAGTTCTGGAATGTGGTGGTTGCCAGCGTTTGGTTCTCTGCTTGAATCTCGACATTTTCTTTGGCTTCTACCGCTTGATGCAGACCTTCTGACCAGCGGCGACCCGGCATGGTACGACCCGTGTTTTCATCAACGATGACCACTTCGCCTTCATCGACAATGTAATGCACGTTTTTGACAAACACATGGTGAGCACGAATAGCAGCTTGTACGTGCGCCAATAATGGCAAACGGCTTGGGCTATATAAGCTTTCATTTTCACCCAGCTCGCCCACTTCGATTAAGAAGCGCTCGATTTTTTCATAGCCTTTTTCGCTAATCTCGATTTGACGGTTTTTCTCATCAATCCAAAAATCTTCTTCTTCGTTGTTCTTATTGGCTTCTTCGTCTTTCGAACGAATTAGCACCGGAATAATGGTATTAATCAGCGCATACATACGCGAGGAGTCTTCGGCCTGACCCGAGATAATCAACGGCGTACGAGCCTCGTCAATCAAGATAGAGTCAATTTCATCGATGATACAGAAGTTCAGCGGGCGTTGTTTTTTCTCAGCGAGGCTAAAGACCATATTATCGCGCAGATAATCAAAGCCGTATTCGTTGTTGGTACCGTAAGTGATATCTGCTTGATAAGCGTCGATTTTTTCTTGTGGTGGCTGCTGCGAGTAAATTACGCCAACCGTCATGCCCAAAAAACCAAACAATGGACGGTTCAATTCAGCATCACGCGCCGCCAAATAATCGTTGACCGTCACCAAATGGACGCCTTTGCCACTGATCGCATTGAGATACATCGCCAAGGTACCCATTAGGGTTTTACCTTCACCGGTTTTCATCTCAGCGATTTTGCCTTCGTGCAAGGTGATACCACCGATCAGCTGCACATCGTAGTGACGCATGCCATTGACACGCAGTGATGCCTCGCGGCAGACCGCAAACGCCTCTGGCAATAGCGCATCTAAGCTTTCGCCGTTTTGATGCCGTGCTTTAAACTCTTCAGTTTTTTGTTGTAATTGCTCATCAGACAGGGCTTGTATTTCAGCCTCTTGTGCGTTGATTTTGCTGACCACTTTACGCATGCGTTTTAATTCGCGGTCATTTTTGGTGCCAACCACACTGCCTATAATCTTTGATAACATAATTTTTTGACCTATGGAAATATTCGATAATTAGCGTGCATTAGCCAATGCTTAGCGTGACGCCTTATTTGACGCATTGTCATCATCCGACTCAGCACTCACCTGACTAAGTATTTAGCTAACACTAAGTACTTAACTAAGTATCGCCCAATTAAGTGTGCCGTCATTATATATGGTTATGACGCTGATGGATACAAGGGCAGCGAGCAGATATTTGCCGACGTAAAAACCGAGCAGGACGTGCTAAAATAGCGCTTATAGTCTTAATCTTTCAAGCTTTTTATCTGTAAAACTCAAAAGACAATCTACCAACGCTCATCTATTATTTATTCTTCTAAAAACAAGCGACTACCTCAAGTAAACCCATTTAAGCATTATAAGAGACTCTGCATGACCGTTAAGCCGTCCGCTCAAAACCCTCATTCAACTGAACCATTAACCATAGGCGATGCTATTTATCACTTGGCAGACCATACGCCGATGATGGTGCAATATCTAACCATGAAAGCCAACTATCCACAAGCGCTGCTGCTATACCGGATGGGTGATTTTTATGAGCTGTTCTTTGACGATGCCAAACGTGCCGCGCAAATATTGGACATCACGCTCACCCGCCGTGGTACGGATAAAGCAGGTAACACCATTGCGATGGCAGGTGTGCCGTTTCATGCAGCGGATAGTTATATGGCACGGCTCATTGCCGCAGGTCAGACCGTGGTCGTCTGTGAACAAATTGATGAGTCAGCAACCACTAACGCCAATAATACATCCAACGCGCCGACGATGGGCGATAAACAAAAAAAAGACAAAAGCAAATCGGCTGCTGGCAGCATCATGCGTCGTGAAGTAGTCAAAACCCTTACCGCCGGTACGATTACTGATGATGCGCTCATCGCGCCCAATCATACGCCGACTGTGGTCGCCATTGATATCGAGATACCTAAATCAAATAGCAAACAAGCTGTGCAAGCTGCCATCAGTCAAATGGACTTAGCTGCTGGAACATTAACGACGCAAACGCTCAGTGCCAGCTCTAATAACAGCCATAATGACATCGAAAACCTACAAGCCCAGATGCTCACCGTATTGGCACGCTTTGCCCCTAGCGAATGTATCATTAGCGAAGCGCTTGGTAACAATGTTGACGGTACTGATACCAACTGGCTGCTGTGGCTACGGCAAAACCTCGATTGCCCTATCATCGAAGTCGCCGCCAATGACTTCCACCGCGAGCACGCCAGCGCCACCCTTTGCCAACAGTTTGAGGTGCAACGACTCGATGGACTCGGTATCAGTGATGCACCACTGGCTCAGTCCAGCTGCGCGGCGCTCATCCACTATGCACGGCAAACCCAACAGCGCCATGTGCCACAAGTTAACCAGCTTATCGTCGAGTACAGCGATGACTATCTAATCATTGATGCCAACAGCCAACAGAACCTTGAGCTATTTACCCCAGTCAGCAGCAATGGCACGTCACTAATATCAGTATTGAATCACTGCCAAACGCCAATGGGTCGCCGCCTACTTGTGCAACAAATGAAACGCCCCCTGCGTCAGCATGCACGTATCAATATGCGCTTAGATGCGATAGCCAGTCTTTTGCAGATAGACAATCAATCTGGCGAAAATAAACAGATTGAGCAGCATGTAGAAAGTCATTCACTGGTCAATAGTTTGCGTGAAACCTTAAATGCCATCGGTGATATCGAACGTATCAGTAGCCGTATCGGTCTCATGAGTGCCAAACCGCGTGACTTGCGTAAATTGGCTGATGGTATCGCCAGTAGCGCGCAACTGACCGACTTACTCATGTCTGCAAGTATCAGCCATGAGCAGGCAGGACTGTTGCCGATGTTACTGCAGCAGTTACCAGCCCAGCTACCTGCAGTGCAGTGCGTCGCTGAGCTGATTGAGCGTGCCATTATCGCCGAGCCGCCTGCCCATATTCGTGATGGCGGTATGCTTGCCGCTGGCTACGATGCAGAGTTTGATCGCTTGACCCATCTACATGACAATATCCAAGTCACTTTAGATGATATGGTAGAGCGCGCGCGTCAGGACAATCAACTACCCAGCTTAAAAGTCGGCTTTAACAAGGTCAGCGGCTTTTATTTTGAACTGCCCAAAATGCAGGCGAAGAATGCACCAGTGCATTTTATCCGGCGGCAAACGCTCAAAAGCAGCGAGCGCTTTATCACGGATGAACTAAAAGAAGTCGAGACCGAATACCTAAGCGCGCAAACACTAGCATTAACTCGTGAAAAACAGCTGTATCATGAACTATTGACTATATTAGGTAGCCACTTGGCTGAGCTACAGCAACTGAGCGCTGCTATCGCGCAAATAGATGTGCTTAGTAACTGGGCGCAGCTTGCGAAAACTTATCACTGGCAACGTCCTGTTATGAGTAATGACTCAAAACAGGACGGCTATGAAAAAAATGATAGCCAAACCAGTATTGATATCAAAGCAGGTCGTCATGTCGTCGTTGAAGCCGCTCTAAATCCAGTCAATGCTGATAAAGCCTTTACTATCTCTAATAAAGGCCCCACTGCGAAATATACCAGCCATTTCGTTGCCAATGACTGTGCCTTAGGTAGCCATGCAAATCCTGAGCGCCTGTTAATGATTACTGGTCCTAATATGGGTGGTAAATCGACCTATATGCGTCAGACTGCGCTGATTGTCCTACTGGCGCATTGCGGTAGCTTTGTCCCATCAGCGCGCGCTCATATTGGCGATATTGACCGTATCTTTACCCGTATTGGCTCGGCTGACGACTTAGCCGGTGGTAAATCAACCTTTATGGTGGAGATGATTGAGACCGCTAACATCCTCAATCAAGCAACGAATAAGTCGCTCGTGCTGATGGATGAAGTTGGACGCGGTACGGCAACCACCGATGGATTGGCAATCGCCCATGCTTGTGTCAATCGATTGGTAGAGATTGGCTGCCTGACATTATTTGCTACTCATTATTTTGAGCTGACGCAATTGGCACACGACTCGCAGAGCAGCGCACCGAACAATATACCAAACAATGTACAGCGTGACGAAAATAATTCATCGAGCATTCGCAACGTCCATGTCGCTGCCAGTGAAGTCGATGGACAGCTACTGCTACTACATCAAATACGTGAAGGCGCTGCCAGCTCTAGCTTTGGACTACACGTGGCAAAAATGGCAGGCATTCCCACTCAAGTGCTGAATGATGCCAAACGCTACTTAGTAGATAACCTAACATTAGAGAATTTAAAAGCAAATAAAGCACCATCTACTGATGACAAAAATGAATTAGCTAAGTCGCTAACGGATAAACAGCAGCCGGTTCCTGACAATGAAGTACAAGTAGCGAGTGTCGACTATAATAAAGACAGTCAAAAAACAACTGATATTCCACAACAAAATCAGCTGTTTAGCTTGCAAGATGAGTTAAACGCCATCAATCCTGATACCCTAACACCCAAACAAGCGCACGACTTGCTCTATCATCTTAAGGAAATCATTGGTCATTAAAGGGAATTGTTAAATGCACGTAAAAGCGCTAAAATGTGGCTTATTTTTAAAATACTCTATGTAGATTTTAAAATACTCTATTTAGTTCAAACCAATCACAGGTAGACATCACTATGACCTTCGTCGTTGCAGATAATTGTATCCTTTGTAAACACACGGACTGTGTAGAAGTCTGCCCGGTGGACTGCTTTTATGAAGGGCCAAACTTTTTAGTTATCGATCCTGATGAGTGCATCGATTGTGCGCTTTGTGAGCCTGAATGTCCTGCCAATGCGATCTTCTCAGAAGATGAAGTGCCGAAAGGGCAAGAAATATTCATTGAGCTCAATGCTGATCTGGCACAAAAGTGGCCAAACATCACAGAAATGAAGCCGCCAATGCCAGAAGCTGAAAAGTGGGATGGTGTGGAAGGTAAGATTCAGTATTTAGAGAAGTAGCTCGATAGCTACAGAAATTATTTAGAATAAAAAAAGGCTGATGCAAATGTATCAGCCTTTTTTGTTGCTTTCTGTCATCTATCAAAATAATTCGTCAAACACATACTTTTATTTATTAGCTATTAATAAGTCCCTCTGCAAGAGTTAGGTAAATACCTATCAGGGATAGTAGTGCCATCTATAGATGAACCACAACGCCAACTCCCAATATTCTTACTATTACTCGTAATACCAACTATCGGATTAGCATTACTCCCCATCTGAATCGGTGCAAGCGTTAGAGTATTCGTACTAGTAGTTAACGAAGATAATTGAATTTCGTTAACTTGCACGTTAATAATACCATTGGTACTAACTACAATATTTTTCACATATTTAGCATGAGTGGAGTCACAAGCATTTGGTAAGGCTGTAGCCAAATTTGATGACGGAGAATCTATAACCTCTATTACTGAGATACGACATGCCGTAGCAGCTAAAATCACCTCTGAGAGCTTGGCTTGCATAGTGTAGTTTTGATAAGCTGGGAATGCGACTGCGGAGAGGATCCCCACAATAGCAATGACTATCATTAGCTCTATCAAGGTAAAGCCTGACTGTGGTCTATAAGTTTGATTCAGGGGAAATAATAGCATCACAGCAAACCATATTAATATTGAATACTATGCTGTTGCATGCGACATGCCACTTTTATTTACTGCATACATTTTTTAAAAGTCGCATAAGTGATTATAAAAATGATTTTTTTGTCGGTTTATAGAGTGGATTGCTCTGCTTAAGCCACAATATTTTTAGCTAAAGGATAGCTTAAGGCAGTTAATATGCCCCATACTAGCCAACCAAACGGTAATATGTTTTGAGCAGGTTTAAATCCAGTTGCACTGATAAGTAAAGCAACTATAAAAAAGATAAGAGAGCTAATCAGTATGGCACCGACGATATATTTCATGGTAACCCCTAAATCTATCTATAAAAAACATCTGGACAAGACATACATCTCGCTTACCAAGGACGTAAATCTACAATTTCTCTCACGTTCTCTTTGTCTTTTTTATTTATAAGCACCGTCATATCGACAGCATTAGCTTTTAGCGGTAGATACCCGTCTGCCTCGGGATAGGCTAATAACACCTTATCTACGTCTACTTTATCGTTGTAATCGTATAACTCATCAATAGGCTTTGACTTAGTAATTAACAACGCATCTAGTGTATCAAGGGGCTGATAAAGCTCTGGGCGCTGCGACGGCGCTATCCCATAGCTCACTTCGTCAAATAAAATCTCATTGCTTATATTGCTATCGTCTGTAGGAATCACAGCAGCAACATATCTCGCCCCTGACTGACTCACCTTTTGGTACTTTGGCAGTGCTTCTGTCAGCTTGCGAGTATCAATCTCATTATTTTTAACCAAGTCAAAGCGGTCGACATTGTATGCTATCCAAGCAGGGCGTCCATCATAGACATGATAAAACCCATAAGCAAATGCGGCCAGTTGTAGTAAGACAATGACGGTTAGATCAAATTTAAGTGTCTTCTTCTTAGGCTTATAAACAATGAAAGTCAGTAGCGGTCCTAAGATAATATCTATTCCAAGCATAATCAAAAATATCTTAATGACCCCAGTCGCCTGATATAAAGGTTGTGGATACCAGACAAAAAATACAACCCCTAAACTAACCGCCGCAATCAATAAACTGGCTACTAAATGCCAGCCAAACGCTTTGAGTTTATATATAAACATGTAGTCAACACTCTAAAATAGGTCAATCATTATTCAAGCTATGGTAGCTTTTTCTATGCGTCTAATAAATGGCTTTGTCCAATCTCTAGCCCATAAAAAAGCAGCCGATTGGCTGCTTTTTTAGTATAACTATGATGCTAGTTTAGAATTAACGGCACTGTGCAGGAGCAAAACGCGCTAATAATGAACCATCTGTACCTGCTGCACCCATCTGTGCAATAGCAGTTTCCTGAGTAGCTGATTGGCAAGTCCAATCTACAGTACCAGCAGTACCAGCAGCTCTCGCTACACCTAAATTTGTAGCATCGGCAGCTGTATTACCAGCAGCTGTTTTAATCCAAGGAGTAAGAACTAAAGTGTTTTCACCAGCCGCCACACCAGTCGATGCTGGATTATAAGTAATTGTTATTTCACCATCAGTTGCTGTAGTTCCATCTACAACAGTTATCAATACAGAGTCTACATACTTAGACACTGCACCCGCATCACCAGCTTGAGCATTCCAAGTATTAGCTACCGATACAAGATCTCCTACTGTAGTAGCATCCGTTGCGATACTAGTTTTAGCAGAGTTAGCTAAGTTCAGACCTTCTGTGACACGAGACTTAGTCGTGTAATCTTGATACGCAGGTAATGCAACCGCAGCCAAGATACCGATAATGGCGATTACGATCATTAGTTCGATTAGGGTAAAACCTTTTTGAGCAGTGTTCATAAGAACTCCTTTTGGGGTATATAAAGATAGCTGATTATTAGCAATTTCTATCTTTAGGGATATAATAAATTTCTTTCTTACTTTAATTGCTGCAGATAGCGTGCCAGAATGTTAATAGATTTATATTTGTACTTAGAATAAGTCTCTGGCCCTTAAGAAGAACAGAGTTTAGACAATTATTGTCTTATCTGACTTAAACATTGTTATTAATGTTGCTATTAACTTACTAAAAATTGTCAGTTTACCTACACATTAGCACTAAAAAGTAAGTAGAGATGACAAATTTTGTCAACACCGGCAAAATGATTATTACGGATTCCATTCATTACCTGTACCACATGTACTGCCTTTACATTTTATACCCTGATAATTAAGACTAAGAATGCCATCATTAGCTACTTGAGACCCTGTTATAGGTGTTGCAGTGATGCCCCATTTAGCAGTAAGAGGTATAGGCGTAAATGCTATGGTATAAAGGGCATTACCATTTACCAAGTAATCACCAGCGAAATTTGCAATGACACCATCACTAATCGCGTTATAACTGCCCTGTGCCAACTTACGGCTCTCAATCTCTGACGCAATGTTTTGCATCTCAGTCATCATATCGACACGTTTGGTCTTGATGACATAGTTTTGATAGCTTGGATAAGCGATAGCAGCAAGCACCCCAATGATAGCGACGACTATCATCATCTCTATTAACGTAAAGCCACTCTCAGTTCCAATCATTTCTTTCTGATTATAGTACCCTGCTGTCATTACCAATCCTCCTGACCTATACCGCAATCAGTCGAAGCAGCGGTGATAGTTCTATCTTTGCTTTTACACCGTACGCCAGCACTACTGAGCATAAAAATGTGCGCATCTGAGTTTTCAAAGGAAGTATTTGGCTCTGCCAACATGCGCCATGAGCTACCCGCAGTAGAGTAACCTGTGCCTGCAGGTGCTAGAGTATTCCCTGTACTTTCATCTATCAGCGTTATTAGATAACTGTAATTGGTATTATCGCTTCCTCTAGGAACATAGATAACCTTACTATCAGCATCATAACCATAGCTAAAGGTGCCGTCGCTTGCTTGCTTTTTTGGTATAAAGCCTTTATAAGTCAAAGCACTAGCACGCCAGCGGTTTAGCTCTATATCCAACTGTTGCATACTCGCTTGCGCTTGCGATTCGGCATTGCGCACAACGTACTGACGATAAGATGGAATCGCAATCGCCGCTAAGATAGCCACTATCATAATGACCACCATCAGCTCTATAAGCGTAAATCCTAACTGCTTTTTTAACGCTTTCGTATTCATGCGGATACCTTATCAGTCTACTTCATACCATACTTTTGGCTGTAAGGAAAAACGCTCATTAAATATCAACTCAGGGGCGCTACCGCTTCCGAGAATCTGATCTGCTGAGCCTAAGCCCTGTGCTTCATTGATCGGAGTATAGGCGTCTTTGCCTGTATCCGTTCCGAAATCCACCCTATCTGTCGCACGCTCTGCCAGTGTACGGGTACCGATGAGCAAACGCTGATTTGACAATGTCGAGCTACGTGGTCCGAGTGTTAGCTCTTGAATACCCTTACCTGCTCTGACAAAGCCGCCGGTACCATTTTTGGACTTGGAATCGGTACAGATACCGTATGGTAAACAGTACAGCTGACGCTCTGAGCCGCCGACAATTTTGGCTGAGCAAGAGTTCGTTGAACCATAGCTCATGTCTGGATTGTATGTGGTGGTATATAAGAAGTTATCGATGACTTGTGATTTTCCTATACCTTTGGTATAGAGTACATTGCCATAGCCGTCGAATCGAGTCAGTGGATAGTACCACCCTTGTTTAGTACCTGCTCTCATCTGATCACTGACGACATTCTTCTGTGCCAATGTATATCCGCCTGCAGTGAGAGTACCTATGGCACCCGGCAGCTCGACCAGGTTGCTGGTAGGGGTATTATTGGCTGTTAAGTCTAATATCGTCTGACCGCCATCTGCAGCCGCTGTCGTGGTAAAGTTGCTGGCATAGAGAAGATTATCTGGCTTGCTGACATCGATATCCATAATACCGTATAGTCTATCGGACTTACTCAAATCACGTATCTTGGAGAGTGGTGAGCTGCGATCGCCTGAGATGACGTTTACGAGCGCAAATAGGCTGTTAGTCTGAGAGTTACGATGGAAGCTCACCACTGGACGCTCATAGAAGCGATGATTGAATTTGGTATCGGTACCGCTATAAGCGCCACTGAGTATGCGCGTCACTCGCGTATTGGCAAAGGCGGTGGTCGTCGTTGGTGTACCAGTCGGTGTCGAGCCAATGGCTGGCTGCGTTTGAAATCCAGCGTTGGTAAAGTCAGCACGGAACAGCTGACCGCCTAAATCGGCAAAGTAGATATGATCCATAAAGCCGTCATTGTCACGATCAAGCGTGGTAATGCCTGCGACGACACTGTTTGTCATCGTACTAACTGTCGTTGACGGAGAGCCATTACTAGATGCTGACCATATCAGGTCACCTGTGATAGCATTGACGATATATACTGCATTACCTTTTACATTAGTCTTACCTGAGCAAGTACCTAAGCTGGTATCGGTCACGCCAACTTGGAATTTTTCATACTCATAACACATGTCATAGCCACCGCCGAACACCAGGACATCAGTGCCTGTGTCCGTACTCGATCTTTTAATCTTCGCTTTGGTAGGCTTGGACCATATCTGACCCATACGGCTAAATCCTGTACTTGTTGGCGTGATCGTGAACATCATGCTTGGGCTGGTTCTGTTCGTCAGGTTCAGACCATAAAAAGCCTCGCCACCCATACGCAGACCACCATAAGCATAAAGGCCTTTATTACCATCCGTCGCGATATTCACGGTGTTATTGGTTAAATCGTATTTATAGTTGGCACTGACTAGCCAAGGCGCATCGATACCGAAGTTCGGTGAGCCTATCTCTGCTTTGTTTGAATCATCCACTAACGCGAGAGATTTGCTCTTATCTCTGAGCATCTCTCTGGGGATGACAACGAAGTCTTCTTTCCCACCATCTCCGCCAGCACTATAATTATCAGCATCTACCAGATGCAGACCGCCTTCACTCGAGCCAAATAAGACGTAGTCATCACGTACTGCAGTGACCTTACCATCATCATCCAGCGTTGCGGAGTAAGATACCGCAGCTGGCGTTGAGTGAATGGTCGCCCCAACCACCCTAATTTCTTCAGTAGCATTGGCAACTGTGAGCTCCATATCTTTGACCGCTGTAGCGGTGCTCGGTAGATTATTGAACCCTAAGAAACTTAGTAGTCTTCTTAGAGTTTCTTCATCAAAGGTAGCTGTATCGCTAAATGAGGTAGTGGTCAATGCTGCATTATCTACTACGACTTTGCCCAAGGCATTCACCCCAAACCTTCGTAGTACTGGTGTCGTACCGTCCAAATCTTCGACATATAGGGTTCTGGTCGATGTCACACCAGTTTTAGGCGTGTTTAATAGCGCATAAAAGCCACCAGACTTCACTTCATTATTGGCACCGCCATAGTCCTTGTCAGACCACAGGTCAGGTGTCGTTGGCTCTAACTCGCCTGCTACATTTTTGAATAGCTTGTTATTATTACTACCATAGAGCGTGCCTTCATTGAGCAGGTATTTTTTCATATTACCATCCCAAATCACAGCGTTGCCTTTTACATCGGCTTGTAGGGTCGGATAGTAAGCAACTGCCAACTGGCTGTCCGCACGATACGGATCATCAGGGATAATGATGGTGCCTGAAGGCGTAGAAGGGATATTCTGATTCAAGCCACTAACAAAGCTAGTAATACTCTTGACAATATCCTCTGTGGACTGCGCTGAGTAGAAGCCGCCCTCTCCATAGCCGCCAACTCCTGGCAGATCAGGGTGTGCTTTTTCACCCCAGTTACAGGCATTTCTCGCATCTAGGTCTGTGATGCTTGCACAATTATAAAAGTCACGGTTGGCAGTGATACCGGTCTTGGGGTTGGTATAAGGTAAGTTGACGATATCTGATGCATTGACATTAAACACTGAACCAAAGCCCACGACTGCGGTATATATCTCTCTATCTGTGCCTAGCGGATTGATCGCCGGATTACGTAAGGCTTTGGCAAATGCGCCGACTTGTGGCATGGCATTATTATTTTCACTACCACTAGGAAGCGTAACTGATGGTATGCTAAATGAATTGGCACCTAACGCTAATTGCATTACATAGTTAGGATTAGGAGAACTGTTAGGGTTACCATCAGTTAAGAAGTAGATACCGCGTCCATCACAAGATGAGGGTGATGACAGAGGACTATTATAACGACCACCGCTTTTTGAGTCGGCAACTGATTTGTCGTAACCACTATAAGAAGAGGCAGAGGGATTAGTACCTAACATATAAGCACCTACTTCTGCATAGGCATTGGCGGTTGGCGTACCATTACCGCCTCTAGCATCGGCTACAGCTTTTTTAATCTTCGCAATTTGGGTAGCGTCTACCAAAGCTGCAGACACCACTATCTTGCCGGTACTTCCGTCAGCGTCTCTGGCAGTACCATCTGATGAGGTTCTCACTACATTATCGCTACCGCTCTGTGACGAGTACTGTCCAATGCCAATAGACACCTTATTTTTATCTAGCAGACTACTGTCCAACAAAGTAAAAATAGCATCTTTTAGACGAGTAAGGCGGTCATAGTACTTAGTAGAGGTGTAAAAGTACCTGTTGTCACTACCAGAGGTTACATAGTTATACTCACTACCTAATGAAGGATTAGTAATCTTAGTATCACAGATTGAAAAGTTGTAACTACTATTACCGGAACCATCTCTAGGGCCGCATCGATACCATTGACCCTCAGGAGATAGTCGATAATAATATCTTGCACCAACTGCGCAGAAGTCTTTGGTATAAACAGGTGTAGTATTTGAGTCCTCAGACCCTTTAGTGTAGCTGGTACCAGACGGCAGATCACAGGTAACTGCACTATTTACCTGATTCAAGGTCATACTACCCGAAGTATCGAGCATCATGGTGATCGTGGTCTTACCGCCTTCAGCCGCTTTATAGATCTCTAAATCGCCGATTTTTTTGCCCGCGACATCTGCATGCGCAACAGGCAACACAATAGTTGATGCCATGACCACGACCAGATACTTGAGTGGTAATACCTTACTATCGCGAGCTGGCGATACATTATTTAGTCGTTTCATGACATCTATCCTTTTATGTAAATAATCAAATGAGTAGCGAGACTAAGGTGAGGATGCTAATACACATCCTGCTTGTCCCCCTCTACCGAATGGGATACATTCTGTAGAAGAAGATAGATTTGCAACATCTGCTTGCTCATATAACATTTTACTTGGTGTGCTAGCCGCTAACAGACATTCATTTAATGATTTTTTGCCAGTTGCTACGTTATATTTAATACTGGTTTGCTCATAACACTTATCAGTACCTGCCTTGGGCTCATTATAAGCTGGTAATGAAGAAGTTGGTCTAATATCGAACTTGAACTTTTTGCTGGTTCTATCTTCGATTTCTTTTCCGAGTACCACATGACCGAATCTTTCGGCGTTGGGATCAGGCGGAGTAATGGTAATACTCATCTGTGTCATCACTGCTTGACGAGCACTTGTATAATCAGCTGCATCTGTATAATCACAGACACCTTCGTTCAGTCCATCTACATAACCACCGGCAGGCGCTCTAACTGTCGCACTTTTTGTGAGATATCTTTGTGTACGCGGATTAAAGCAATAAATAAACTCATTTGTTTTATTATCTTCAAATAACAAAAAATGACCAAGTGCACCTGTTGCACTCGTTACATCTTTATATCCATCGGATGTTGCACTACCGTTTACCATCGTTTCTAGCTTTTGGTTGGCACTGTCTGCGGATTGTAGTAGAACCGTGTTGATTTGATCACTAGTCGCAACTTTAAGGTCTGTCGTACTTTGCCTAACTGCTATTGCACCTGCCAATACAATAAGTACTAAGAATAATAAGACCACTATCAGCGTTGCACCTTGCTCGGTACTCCGATAGGTCATATTGATATCTTTTTGTGTCGAACTTGATAAATTACGGTATCGAATCACTTTCAGTCTCCTTATCAATATGCTATGGGCTAGTTCGTAGATTTACGACACGAGCATTACGTAATAATGTTGTGGTTTCATAAGTGGTTCGAACCTTCTTGCTATTACTAGTATCTGTTTTTAATTTATTATCTGCAGGCAGCTGCCCTAATAAAGCAAATTGTGTTTGTTCCGCACTACCTATGATAGGCGTACTACCATGCACGATTAAACCAACCTTAACAGCGGTGACTGCTGGTATATCAGTTGTTATATCAAGATAAGCGCTACTAGGCAGATAGATCGTTTGCCCTGCATTAGCCCCATTGGTGTACTGTACACCTAACAGCACTTTAAACTGATCAACATTGATGATGAACTCTTGTCCTGCTTGACCAAAGTTACGTGAATCACTTGTTGGGCTCACAACGACTATTCCACCAGCACTATCGACCCTTCCTGCATCACATGCTAGTACTAAGTTTTTGATAGCACCAGTACTGGTATCCCCTACTGCTTGACGTAAAAAATAACGTTCAATAACGATATCATTGACAGCAGCTTCTGCACCTTCGCAGTCCCTCATTGCAGCGCCTGTTATATTGATATATTGAATAGTCAACTGATCGCTATTGGTATTGGTATTGGAGATACCTGACCAACCATTATCACCAACACCAACATCTCCTGCACGCTTAGTCAAATAACCTGTATTGGGATAAGGGTCCGGTAAGTCCGGAACACCAATATTGGGACCCGTTAAGACAATACCACCGTTGGGTGTGGTTCCATCGATCTTAGTGGTTGGATTACCTAGATTGGCTAAGCGAATGTTTTTTTCTAATTGCTGTAAGCCAAAAATACTAGCATCCTGTAGTTCGCTAGCGCTGGCTTGAATACTGCTAGTCTTTGCATTAATTAGATATACTTGAATCACAGCTGCTGAGACGATTAAGCCAAGTACTAAAGAGATCATAAGCTCTATTAGTGTAAAACCTGACTGGTTGGCAGTACTATAATTGACTCTGTCGTTATATGACATCAGTAAGCCTCCACGATAAAGCATTCTGCCCCGTTCTTATAACTACCATTGGCGTTAGCACAAGCATCTGATGCAGAATCACTCAACTCAACTGTCGTATCTCCCCAACTGGCAACAAAGCACTGTATCTCTTGACTGCCTGAAGTTCCTGGGCAGCCATTAGGAACCATACCAATATTGACATCATTAGCGACTGCATATGATTTCATCAACAATCCATCACGTGTTGCTAGTTGATTTATAGTACAAAAGTCCGCTAATACAGGTGCAGTATTGGTGTTATTCATACAGCTATTCTTTGTTATAGCGGAACCATCAACACTGATAGAATCCGAAGTGCCGTTTACCGCAGCTTTAAAAGCAGCTATACCACTTGGATTGGTACGCATAGTTTCTGCTCCACCTCTAATAATAGTCAAAGCTCGAGTACGCATTAAGCTCTCGTCTGTTGCCTTTACAGCTGACATCTGCATAGCACTAAACCCTAAAACAGCGACTGCTAATAACAATAACGACACCATTACTTCTATTAATCCCACGCCTGCTTGGTTAGATTGGATGGTCATCAGCAGCTCCCAGCATTGATGATATTGACATTAGCAATACCAGTAAGACTTACTTGTTTAGGTGTCTCACTATCAGATCCGCTGTCACAAATGGTATACACCACTGTTGCGTTATCAGCTATTTTTTTATTTGGTTGAAAAACGATTTCAGTCACCGTAGATGGAGTAATAGTCTGGGTAACGGTGCTTTTGTCGCTAATAGTATAACTTGCAATAGTAGATACACTAGAAGGATTCGTAGTCAAATCGGGAATAGTCATCATAATTACTTTAGGAGTACTGCTACTGTTATAGCTCAAAGTAACGTCTTGACGACGAATGATGCTTTCTACCTTCGCCTCTTTTAAGGCATTAGCCAGCGTAGCCGTGGTTGATTTGACTCGTTGATTGGCCAGCTGCGTACTAATACTAGGGGCTGCTATACTTACGATAATGGCAAGCACGGCAATCGTTACCATCAGCTCTATCAGGGTAAATCCTGAGCTGCTCATTTGTAGTTTAGATGGTAGATTTTTTTTAGATGCGTTCACATCAAATCCCTATTGATAGCTGTTATTTTATGGCTGCCATTGTCTGCTGAGTCATTACACTAATTTAAAGCAGTTGCTAATTAGATAGCGGTTATTGTTATATAAGTTACTTAATATCAGTCAATCAATATGACCAACTACCCTTAAGTTAATATAAATCCTGCAATTTTTGTTCCATAGGGAATCATTAGTCTGTTCCATCTTACATAGTAGATTGCTGATATACAGATATACAAAATCTGCCTTCATACCGCCAGCTGTCTATATTTCAGAAGTCTATGAATTATCCAATCAAACAATCAGCTAGGCGAACCAATAAAAAACCAACAAATTTATATATATAGTTTTAATAATATAGCGTTTAGGCAACATATTAGCAACATAATAGTGATTATAGAGATAGTCATTATTTTATGACTGGCTACCATGTGCTAATGCATAAGCAAAAATCTGATAAAGGTTAGGTGTTGGTGATGGGTTTACACCTGCAACAGCAGTGGAGTCAAGAAACGCACGGCCTAATGCTTGCAAGCTTGCCCCTGTGGTCGCCACATCATCAAACAACAACAGGCGTTTGACGGGTGGAGTTTGGGTGACAGCAAAGGCATTATCTAAATTACTCAGGCGCTCAGCACGTGTGAGACCTTGCTGACTGAGGGTGTCATCGATACGCTCAACACCGCTCCACAATGGGATTTGCCAATGTTTGGATAATTGCGCTGATAGGATACTGACAGGGTCAAAGCCACGTTTGAGCAGTCGTTGATTGGTGGTCGGCATGGCAACAATCACACTGTTTTCAGAGTGACAACCGTGAGGGCGTGGTAGTTGGCGTATCGCATGCATCAGTAACGGCAATTTGATCATGTCTTCGTGGTGCTTAAAGGCACGAATGGCCTGACGAATAGGATAGTCGTAGTAGGTAGCTGCTTGGATAGTGAGTGCTGTGCCAGCAGCAATATCCACATCAAAGGGTTTAGGCAACCACGCAATACTATGATGGCAATCTGCGCAGAGCAGACCACTGTTTAGACGTTGATTAATATTACGGCGAAGTTTGGCAAAGACAGTATTGTTTATTACAGAGTGAGAGGCGGTGTGTAAAGAAGATGTACTGCGGTAAACACGGCATAACTGGCAGCGTATATCTAGATACTCTGCCAGCCATAGTCCAGTCTGATAAGGAGCCAATCTTCGCATTACATATTACTCATGATAAGTAATAATGAGCTGTGCCTGTTCTAAAAGCCTTTCCAATCGTTCAGGACGATACCGAAGCCGATAGAGGTGTTTTCGTGGTTATAATCGATGATAGACTCGCCATAACCTTGGAACAGCTGCACGAAACCATTGACGTTTTCGGTTAATGGATAAGTATAATCTATTTGCGCCGCGCCTTTATTGGTGCCTGGATTGTAACGCAATGTGCCGCTTAGGCTTTGCTGATTCGGCAAATCATATAAGAATTTGACATCACCGTAACCCATATAATCTTCGATATCAGGGTTGTCTTCACTACTGCTGCTTTCATTATTTACGCGAGCCCACAGACGCGGTATCACTGATAGCTTGCCCCACTCTGCACCTGCCATCAGATAAGCACGGTTCCATGAGCGTGATAACGGATCGTCTTGACCGTTAGAATGGTGAATGGCACCGGCACCTAGCATGCGTAGACGACCACCAAATGGCAAATCAGCAGTCACTGGTTGTGTCAAAAATATCTCAGGCTGATAGTCAGTGGCACGGAATGGACGCGAGTTGTCTTCGTTATAGACCTGCCAATGCGACTCTTGCGTGTAACCAAACCATAAATCAGCACTGGTATCGAATAAGTCTTCTGCCACTTTAGTCTTTAGAGACAATTGAAACTTGAGCTCAGTCTCACGAACATCATTAGAAGTAAAAGACTCTGTCTCTTGTGACGGCGTACTTGGAGCCAAGTTAGGATCAAAGGTATAAAACAGTGGCAATAGATAAGTTGGTCGATATGGTCTGACCGTCCAAGTACCTCGCTCACTGTTTTTATCCAAATCATAAGCCAAACTGAGTGGCGTATATTTTTCGATATCTGTCTGGGTGACACCGATATCTTCTAATACTTTGGCTTCACGTTGCGTCAATCCAACCGTGTCCAACCTTTTACCATCGTTGGTTGCATCTGTATCAGTAGATCCGCTCTCTGCTTGTAAAGAGGCTGCCTCGCTGGCATCGGTTACGATAGAGGATTTTTCCTCTACGAAAACCACTTGCGGGTTACCTGAAAGGGTACTTTGAAAGGTTTTTGCCAAATCAACAGGTTGCTTGGTCGTGGTATAACTTGGCGTTTTGCCTTGCTCAGCGACTTTATCAAAACATGCCAGGCGCGCAGCACTGGTTTGTACTCGGGTACACTCCGTAAACAGCTTCGCCTGTTGCGCGATAAACTCTTTACTGACTACTTTTTTATTCTCAACATTAACGCCTTCTGTCGCGTCGTAATCTTGATATTCAACAGCAGCATCTGCGACTGGTATCTCATTGTACGTTTGACCGTTGCTCACGGCATTGGCCTGTAGCGCCGTGCCGCCCAAAACGATGGCAACTGCAATACGCAGGTGTTTATTTGTGCTTTGAGGCTTGTTTTGACTGAAGTTTGGCTGCGAGCTATCAGATGACTGGCTCATTGCATTGGTGCGCTGTGATTGACGTAGGGTAGTAATATGGGCAAACATAGGTGTCCTTTATCTAACCGGCAATAAGGCCAGCAGAGCATGTGAGATAGTTATTATAGCCGTTAGCGTCTGCGCTAAATCAAAATAAAATAAAATAGAATAGAATAAAAAATCAATAAATCTTGGACATCGAGGGCAGCAAGATCAATTTGTAGCGCCCTTTCAGCATTGTTGCTTTATTGTAATGAAAATACGAGCACTATACTAGCGTTATCATTCAATAAAATCCATATAAATCAGCATAATTGACACAAAACCAAATGCTTAGAGAATGCTTAGCGCTCATTTTATACTGATGTTATTGAGTGCTATTATAACCAAACTCTAAACCTCTAAGATATTTAGTTTAAATTAAAATACTTAGTGGAGATATCAAGTTAAGCAAATCTTATCATTATGATTGATTGGCGCTCAATAAAAAGCCAGCACACTGCTGTCTAACAGTGGCTGGCTTTTTTCATTACTGAACACTCAGTGTACTCATATACCTTTTTGAAAGATATCAAACATTCACAATCAGTTGTTTAGCGTCGTTAAGGTTTTTTCAAACTCCGAGCGACCAATCTCCCCTACTTGCTGAGTAACCAGTTGACCATCTTGATAATAGAGCAATGCTGGCGGACCAAACAATTTATAGCGCGCTAAAATCGCTTTAGAGTCAGCCGTTGTCTCTGTGATATCCAGTCTGACCAATTGCCAATCCTGCATCTGTGCTGGGCGACTATGGAATAGGTTTTTATCCATAATACGGCACTCAACACACCAGTCAGCGGTCAAATCGACGATTACTTTTGGATTAGCAGCCAAGATACTATCTAGCTCTGCAAGCGTGGTGATGTGCTCATCGGTAGCACTGCTATTACCTGCAGGAGCGCCGTCTGCTGACTGCATCATCACAGGGCCAGCGCTCAATGATGCTAGCGGATGTAAGCTATCGTCATTGCCCAATGCCGCACCCACCATCAGACATGCCGCCCAAGTACCAGCGATGAGACCAAACGCTTGGGTTAGCATGCGACCTTTGCCCAACCAGCTCCATGCCCACATCGCTACGACCATAAACCATAGTGCCCATACCATCAGCATCACAGGCGAGATAAAGACGCGCTCAATCAATAGCAGCGCCACGGCAAATAACAATAGAGCAAAGCCTTGTTTGACCCAGTTCATCCACTCGCCAGCTTTTGGCATGATTTTGCCTTGGGTCGCACCGATTAGGATAAGCGGCGCTGACAAACCAAAACCCAGCATAAATAAAGCCGCAAAACCAAGTAACGGACTACCAATGGTAGAGACTGCTAGCAGTGCCCCAAATAATGGTGCGGAAACACAAGGCGATACCACTAACGCCGATAAAAACCCTGCAATCAAACTGCCACCTGTACTGCCAAGTTTACTATCACCAGCTTGGCTGAGGCCTTGCATCTTACTACTGATTGCATGGGGCAGCCGAATGCTAAAGACGCCAAGCATATATAACGCCAGTAGTACAAAGACAATGGCAAAGCTGATAAGAATAATGGGATTCTGTAGCCAACCAATAATGCCTAGTGACTCGCCAAATACTGCAATGACAGCACCCAAAATACCATAAGCCGTTGCGACACCGATAGCGTAGCTGGTCGTTAGAATGACGCCACGTTTGACGGTTGGATTGTCCTCACGAGCCACGATATTGGCAACGATAGGTAGCATCGGCAACACACATGGCGTTAACGCTAAGCCTAACCCTGCTAAAAACAACAACAACAATGCCAACCAAGGATGAGACGCTAAGCCAAATGGGTCGCTATCGATGCCACTGCTGACAGCACCAGTGTTATCACTAGCTGCAGAGCTACTTGCGAGCTGTGTATCTGCTCCAGATATGGTATTGGTCGCAGCAAGCTCATCTGCTAATGCATCATCTTCTATTAAGTCGTAATCAATAACACCATCACTAACATCGTCATCGCTCAGCGCTTGCTCAGCTGTAGAAACCTCGCCCTCTACATTATCTGTTGTTGCCGCATTTGTCGCCAGCTGAGCATTATCTGTCAGAGTGTCATTAGTTGCTGATGTCTGCTCTGTTGACGCTTTAATTACTGAGGTACTACTTGCAGCACTGCTAACTGCAGAGGATTGAGCGGCTTGACTTGTGCTGCCTGCTGTAGATGACTGCGGTGCTGCAGCAATATTGACAGTGGTTTTAATCTTTTCAGGTGGATAACACAATCCTGCTTTAGCACAGCCTTGCCAGCCAATCGTCACTGCAGCATCGTCGATACTTTTACCGTTACTAGTGGTCAATGTGGTGGTGGCGACCATGTTTGCTTGGTCAAACACGGGCACTCGCCCAAAGGTCGGGTCATCGATAGAGACAGACTTTTGACTAAAGCTAAAAGGTGCGGCGCTGACGCCCGCAGGCAAGGTCAGCTTGATTTGGTCTTTATAAACATAATGCTCAGGCGTGATATCAAAGTTAATCGATAGGCGGGTACCAGATTTGGTCAGATTACTGCTACTACTAATCTGAAACGCTTGATCGACTGGCAAAAACTTTGGTTGTGCCGCACTTTTATTATTAAATAAATCGCCCAGTCCTGCCGCTTGTGTCGCCACGGGCGCGACCGTCAGTCCAGTAGCAACCACCCCTGTCAACAATGAGCCAGTGGTTAGAGCCATTGCCAATAGATAAGATTTTTTTGACGGTTTACCTTCGGCGGAGGATGGGGGCTGTGCTGCTGTCTTAATGGACATGAAACGCTACCTATTTATTTCTAATGCTTGAGTCGAATGCTGAGGGCAAATCCTCAATCGGAACAAAAATATATGCAATGCGGATAAAGATGAAAAAGAAGATGAGAACTCACCTAATATCTATCTGCGTGTCACTGTAATATCAACTTTGGTTTTGATTTTTTCTGGTGGATAACAGAGTCCAGCTTCTGCGCAGCCTTGCCAGCCTATAACCACAGGCACATTTTTCGCACCTTTACCATTCTTGGTGGACAATGTGGTGGTCGCTACAACGCTTTTTTGAGTAAATACAGGCACTTTGCCAAAGGTTGGATCATCAATAGTGACAGGCGTTTGACTAAAGCTAAAAGGGGTGGCACTGATACCTTTAGGGAAACTCAGCGTCAGCTTGTCTTTATAGACATAATGTCCCGGCGTGATATCAAAAGCGATCGATAAGCGTGTACCCTTGGCAGTCGCTGTGCTGCTACTACTTACCTGAAAAGCTTTATCCACTGGTAAAAACTTAGCTGAGTTATTGTTATTCCCAAACAAATCATTAAGACCAGCAGCTTGGGCGCTCATAGACAGCCCCGCCATTAGCGAGGTAGTCGCAACGGTAATGGCCAATAGATAAGATTGTTTAAAAGTTGCGTTTTTTATGACAGCTGACTTTAATAGTGACGTGTTCATTGACATAAATATGACCTCTGCTGAATTGCTTTAAGAGCTAGCATTGAAAACTTAATGATTCTAGAAATTATTTTTATAGTATTAGAACACAATAAATTAAAATAAAAAATATTATAATATAAATTAATATATTAAAACAACTTATGTAAAAACGCTGGTGGTGTTCTAAAAAGTATGCTGGCGCTAAAAGTCAATAAGAAGTCTATGCTAAGTTCTCTGATTATATATGACTTTTAAAGCTTCAAAAATTGTTCAAATTTTGATCAGCATACTTTTTGACACACCACCAAAACGCTTAACTGCGATACTGATAAAAAATATCAACCAATAAACGCTTATTGGTTGATATCTAATAGAGGATGCGCGAGCTGAGTAATGTACGTTTTACCACTCATAGCCAGTATGGATTTATTAGCCAATACACTTACAACTGAGCGTAAATATCAGCATCTTGCCCTTCACCGCCCTGCTGACCATCAGCACCTAATGAAAATAAATCATAAGGGCGACCTTCGCTACCTGGAGCGACATATTGCATCTCGTTTTCCCAACCATCCGTTGGATAGCCGCCTTTGATATAGCCACCCTCTGGATAGTTTTTGGCATCAGCCGGTGGCGTGGTCAGTGCTTCTAGACCTTGCGCAGTGGTTGGATAGCGTGAGTTGTCAACTTTATACATATCAAGCGCGTTTGAGACAGTTGCCAGTGCAGTTTCTGTCGTTTTCACGCGAGCTTTATCGCTTTGTCCCACAACTTTTGGCACCACCAAGCCTGCCAAAATAGCCAAAATAACAATAACCACCATAATCTCAATCAGGGTAAAACCAGACTGTTTGTTTCTTATTGGCTGACGGTCTTGTCCAGTCGCCTTGCTATTATTGGGGACTATAGCAGCCTGTGTTTGAGTATTATTGATGTCAGTCTGCGGCATCATATTTACTTGGTTTTTTTCAGTCATAATCATCGCTTTTATCGTCACAGTTATATAAGTGGTCAGGAGCGCTCGGGCAATATTTTACAAATCCAAAATTATGGTTAGTAGTATCAGAGTAATTAAACCTACAGCCTATTAGCAGTACTATTCTAATTCTTGGAGATGGTAGTAGCATGGTCATAATTAATATTGAAGCGATTATCACTATAGACCATGATTTTATTTTTATCCAGCGCTGCGATTAGATTATCATCACAATGACGTCTGATTGGTTATACAGGTTTCATCTAGACAGTAAACCTAAAATTACTCAATAGGCTGCTCCTGAATGGATAACGAATGCGTTGAAAACTTAAAAAAGTGCGACACAAAGTGCAATACAAAAGCGGATAAACGCTAGCTACTATAACCCAATGCCTGAGCTGACTGAAGTAGATACAGTGCCCGTTCAACAATGTACAACAGTGAGCAAAGCTTAAGAAAGCTAGCGCAGGGTTCGGTAAGGTAGTTAAAAGGCAAATAGCCAAAAGGAAGATTTGATTTGGCTGAGGTTGGATGTAAATAAGAAGAGAAAAGTCGAGATGCAACGACCTAGGCAATTGACAAAGATTGAGACATTTTTAGCCCATTCAGAATCTATCGTTCAGAATGGGTACATGCCCTAGCCTGCCAAATCGTTCATATTGACAATCGGTAGCATCACAGCCATCACGATTATCATCACCACCACGCCCATCAATACCAACATCAACGGCTCAAGCAACGACAATAAAGTGCTGATAAAGTTAGTGGCCTCAGCTTCTTGCATATTGGCCGCTCGGCTGAGCATATTTTCAAGCTCACCTGAGTTTTCACCGCTCTTAATCATCTGCACCATCATCGGCGGGAAGTAGGTGGATTTTTCTAATTGACTGGATAAGCTAGAGCCTTCTGTGACTCTATCAGCGGCGGTAATGATGGTTTGTTTAATATGCAAATTGGTCGTGACCGCAGCGCCAATATGCAACGCTTCAATCAATGGCACGCCCGAGCGCACCAATATCGCCAAAGTACTGGCAAAACGGGCAGCATTTAGCCCTTTGGATAAGCGTGCCAATATCGGCAGCTTTAGGACAATACTGTCTATTGCCAATTTACCCGCTTGCGTTTGCGCAAAGCGATAAAGCAGAAACGCAGTCCCCGCCAATACTAACAGCATCAGCCACCACCATTGGGTGATGATATTGGATAAAGTCAGAACGATTTGAGTGATGAGCGGTAGCGCTTGTTCAGACTGCTCAAAGACCTTGACAATTTTTGGCACCACAAAGCTCATTAGCCCCATAATGACCCCAACTGCCATGACCATCAGCACAATCGGATAGACCATCGCCCCTTGGATTTTCTTTTGTAGAGCAAAGCGGTTTTCGGTGTAATCTGCCAACTGATTGAGAATCAAATCCAAATGACCAGACTTCTCTCCTGCCGCAATAGTCGCAATATATAGCGGCGGAAAACTGGCGGCTTGCTGTAAAGAGCGTGCCAAGCTTAACCCTTCTAGCACGTGCGAGCGCACTGCGAGCATCAAGGATTTTATATGGGTCTTTGGCGACTGTTTGGCGACGGCTGCTAGCGTTTCTTCGAGCGGAATGCCGGCAGCGAGCAATACAGATAATTGACGCGTGAGCAGTGCCAGCTCATAAGCGGATGGCTTTTTATAACGGCTTTTATGTTGGCTTTGTCTATCATTGACAGGATGGACTTCGACTGGCGTCCATTGCTTATCGCGCAGCTGCTGACGAACCTGCCGCGCTGAATCGCCTTCGAGCAAGCCTTTTTGTACACCGCCGCGATCGTCGAGCGCTTTAAAATGATAAGCGGGCATAGCAGCAGATATCCTAAGAGTGTCAACGATAAAGGGTGATAAAGCAGCACGTAAAAGCAAACTATATAGAGAATGAACTGCTTAAAAAAGCGGCGTGGAGTCATTACTATCAGGCATTAATCCTTGCAGTAGCAAAACATCCAAATGCTGTTGTTGTAGCTTTTTATCAAAGTCATTGACCTCAGCTATCAGCATTCTCTCGATACGCTTGTCACTGGCAAAAACACTGAGCCGCGCACAGATAACTGCCAACTGATAAATGCGTTTTTTACAATAACCATCGAGACCTTGTAGCAGTCGCACCATATGCGGGGTCTCAAGAGTCGCATAATCATAATCAGCAACAGCCTGCTGCCCGAGGGAGGTAACGCCATAGCTAATAGACAGATGGGCGCAAAAGTAGCAGCTGAATAAATAACCAACCACATGGCCGATGTAATAACCGCGATCATAGGTAAAGCTACTCACCCCAAAATGCCCTAGCACATAGCTGTTAAGGCTACCTTGATCAAGAATGGGCTTGCCATGCTTGAGCTTACCAACGGTGGCAAAACGCAATGGATTGCGCCCATCTTGAGTGGTTAGCTGCCAACCCGCTGGCTGCTGTGCTGGCATATGACGGACGATATCGGCGATGATATCATCAACCACATGTAGCTGCTGCCACAAACGTTCAAGTCCATCAGTATCCATCAGACCGCGTTTATCAAGCTGCTGCGCGAGCAGATATTGCTGATGTTCTGCGAACTGTGATTTGAGCGCCTGTACCAAATAAGTAGGTCGCGTGTCAGCAGAAGCCATATACAATAATTTGGTGCGCTCATGCTGAGCACGATAAAGCGCCAAACGTTGCTCGGCCACACTTATCTCACTAACGACAGGTGTTTGAGACGCAATGCTACTATCAGATAAAACAGCTCCAGCTTGGTCAGTATTGGTTTTTGCACTGACCGATTCGGCTGCTGTCAGCTCAGTATCTGGCAAAGTAAATAATGCCAGTAGTGCAGCCTTATCAGGTGCTGTGGCTATTGTATCTTCTTGCACGCTATCAGTCAGACCTTGGTTCGTTTCAACCTTGTCCTTTGCATTTTTTTTAACAGTGCCTTTATGCTTGTTGCTTTGATTTTCAGCAGTCACCATAGCAGATTGGTTGCTATCGGCTTGTGCACTTGGCTTTGCGGTCGGTTCAGTCATAACATACCATCAGCAGCAAAAATAAATACCATCTAGGCCTGACTATAAGTCTGCTTCACAGTGAAATATAGTGCGCTAAAATCAACGCGCGTGCCCAGACGACTCATTATTCCATAGTACCTGAACACAAGCAGATTGTCAGCTGTGCATCGTCAAAATACCGTCCATTGACGTCAGCTGTCATGTCTCTATCTAGACTTAAAAATGTAGGATTAAAAACTAAGTATCAAGTATAAAAAAAGCATCGACGCAATATAAGGTTTAATAGCCCTTATATTGCGTCGATGCTTTTAGCTCAATGCTTTTAAGTGGTAGTGAAAGTTTTGGTTGTCCGTTAATGAATCAACTAAGCAATAGTCTCTTGTTGATATTGTTGACGATAGGCTTTTGGAGAGACGCCATAAACACGCTTAAATGCCTGACTAAAGGTTGAATATGAAGCATAACCAACTAAATCACTGATACGACTGATGCTGTTTTGCTGCAAGCGTAAATATCGAGCCGCTAAACGCAGACGGTAATCAATCAAATAAGTCAGTGGTGGCATGCCAACAGTATCTTTAAAGCGCTGCGCAAAACTTGAGCGTGACATCCCCGCGACCTCAGCGAGTTTATGAATCGTCCAATTTTGACTTGGCGCTTCATGCATCGCGATAAGTGCTTTGGTCAAAAACGGATCTTTCATCGCCTTTAGCCAGTTTTCTGTGGCTTCAGGCAAGCTCTCAATATAAACACGTAGACACTCAATCATCATGATGCTCGCCCAGTGGTTGATGACCGCGGTCTTACCCATGCGCTCACGCTCTGCTTCTAACGTCAGCAGCTTAATCTCGACATCGATGACCTCAAACCGACCATCATCGTTATCATTGAGCTCAGGTAGTATCGATGGCAACACAGACAATAAAGGACGTACCATCTCTTTATCATACTTACATTCAATCAATATCAGCGACGAGTTCGCATCGCCATGACCATCGATATCAAGCGTATGCTTTTCACAGCTATTGAGCAGCTCATCTAACGGCTGGGCATCGTCACCATTATGATTGAGCGCATAACTGACATGCTTCTGCGCGTTAGGAATCATAATCATGTCGCCCGCATGTGCCTGTCGCAGACCATTGCCCACATCAATACAAAAGCTACCTGACATGACCAAATAAAATAAGATGGTGTCTTTTCTAGTGATTGAATAAGACCAGTTGCCAGTACCATTCAACCGATAATACTTAGTTTCAAACAAATGCACGTTTTGTAGCAATACGCTCAGTGCGTCCATCAATCACTTCCTCAATCATATGGGAGGGGCTTGGTTATTTTTAGACAATAAAATATATGCCCACAATAGCTATGTCCACGATAGCCTTGGCATTATTTACTGTACGCTTCCTCTTAGAATCAAAATGAATTTAATAGTATCAACTCTGATTACTGTTGAGAAAGTACCATGATATTCGTTGTTAAATATTATATTTATTGACTGGTAAGGCGTTCTATACAATCTAGACAAAAATAGCAATACAGCGCGAGCACCGTTGTAAGACGCTTTAAGAAAGGACTGTGGAATATTTTATAATATGCGGTAATAAGTTAGAAACTAATCAGACAGGCACGAAAAAATGCCAACAGTGGCAGACAGTATTATTTTAAGATAAGTATTGGTGCTATTAGCGATATAGATAGGAAGGTAATACAGAATAAAATATGGGGCGACTGATGGGACTCGAACCCACGACAACCGAGATCACAACCCGGGGCTCTACCAACTGAGCTACAACCGCCATAACTATTGCCAAAGAATAGGCAAGATTTGCAGGCTAAATGGTGCGCCTGGCAGGATTCGAACCTGCGGCCACCTCCTTAGAAGGGAGATGCTCTATCCAGCTGAGCTACAGGCGCTCTTAGAGGACTTTTATATATTTTGGTGAGTTAACATAATATCAGAAACTAAACCATTATACATAAAAAAAAGCCTGTAAGGCTCTTAAAATAGATGGTCGGAGTGATAGGATTCGAACCTACGACCCTCTGGTCCCAAACCAGATGCGCTACCAAACTGCGCCACACTCCGAAATTTCTATTATCACGATAGTTTTGTTGATTAACTCGTTACTGGCAATGCCGCTAACTGGTTAATGTTCCTCGCTATCGAGGTGCACATATTAAGGGGTAAAGCCGATTGTGTCAACACCTATTTTTGATTAATTTAAAAGAATTGCTAAATTACTTCAAAAACATGCTTTTCTTATGAAAAAAGCGATGACCATACTTACTAACCCACGATGATGCTGAACCACCGATAGGGGCATTATACTACATTCAATTCTGGAAGCAAGCCACTGTTGATAGTGCCGGTGTTGACATTAAAAGGTATCAGCCATAATTGTGCAGGCCCTTTACCATCAATACTGGTGTCACGATAAGTTTGTTGGCTCAGTACCACTGGTTGCCTGTCATCGTCTTGTACAGGATAAACCAACCATACCTGCCCCGCTTGGTACGCTTGCGCATAACTGGTCAGTTGATAAGCATCGCTGGCACTGATAGCAGCGGCATGGGTGAGATGCTTCCACTTAATATCGATGACATGACTGTAGCTGCCTGCATAGCTACCCGATGCTTCAGTGTTGCTAGCACCTTCAGTGTCTTGGACTTGAGACATCTCACTGGCACTGGCTGCTTTGTATATTAATAAATCGGGACGGATAGACAAACATGCCTGCCCTTGCGCATCATTTAACCAGACACTCTGTGCTTGAAACGCTGGCTTATAGTTTAAACTGCTCTGCTGAAACATCGATGCTATGCGCAGGCTCGCCCACTGCTCAAAAGCCTGATTCATATCAACCAATAGGCATAGACGCGGCTGAGAAGACCTGTGGTTAAATGAGGATGGGGACTCAAGACCATTTCCTGTCCCAGTATTTGACTGCTGTAACAGCCAATAAGCCAAATCCGTCAACTGCTCGGCGGCTTGTTTCTGCTGCCTTTGCAGCGGCTGCATCGCTAGTTGGCGCTTTGCTTGCGTATATATTGACTCAAGCCGTTGCATCTCAGAGTGGCTGAGCGCGGATATTGGCTGCCAAAACCGAAAAGATAGTATAGGCTGAGGCAGATTTAATGTCGTCAATAAAGGCGTGAGCAAAACCAGCGCGCTCTTAATCAACCGATTCACCAGCATATCTTGACTCAGCACACTGCTTTCACAGACAAACTTATGCGGCTGCATACTGTTATGGCGCAGCTGTTCCTTAATAAGCAGCCTCCCCTGTAGCGATGCTTGATTGTCAATCTGTGTCTGATAATACTTGGTTGGCTGATACTTTACCAAACCCTGCAAGAACTGCTCAATAAGCCAGTCGGATAATGGCAGAGCTGCTAGTGGTAGCGCAGTCAGCTGATTGCTAAGCTGACCGAGATTTTTAGTATTGGGAAATTTGCTGTGACTGTGCTCGTGGCTATTAATCAAATCAGACAACATACCTTGCACCCAGTGACGGGTTTGCTTTATATCTTCAGATGGTTGGTCTGACTTGTAAGGATGGTGCTGGTGCTGAGCGTGATGGGCAATGTCCTTTGCCATCAGCTTCGGTAATATCTCAAGCGTCATACCGCTCGGCAGTAAAATAACTCCGATATAATGACCGACCTTGAGCTGCCACTGCCCTTGCTTTCGTTTAATACTAAAGACCGAGAACTCTTGCGCCATTAGCCACTGAAAGTCAGATATTTGCACAAAATCATGAGCCGTTAGTCGTTGATACTCAAACACAGTGACAGTATGAGTATCAAGCGCATTTGTATTGACCGCATTAACACTAGCTGTATTGGCAGTACTGGCATGATTCACGCCTGTCACGTTAGCCCCTATTACATTAACATCAGACTGTAATACTCTACTCATCACTGGCTGGCAATCCTCTTAATACAAACGCTGATAGACGATGGTCTTACTAAATTCACCTGCTTTTGCCATCAAATCAGCATTAATCCGATAGCCACTTGCACCCATTGACTGACTGAGAAATGAGCCTTGCCTTGAGTACATTTGATTATCTGAGCCGTTCGCTAATAACGCTTGGCTGTCTTGAATAAACTGTGCCGCTATCGGCTGCTGCTCATCTTGAAAAACATACTGCAAAACAGCCACCTGCCCGCCTGCTGCTTGTGCCAATTGCGGAATGATTTGTTCAACCAGTGCAGTTTGTAATTGCTCAAGACTGCTCACTGACAATAAAAAAGCATGGCCCAGTTGCGACTCTGCTCCAAGCGTTTGAGTGATGCGATTATTTAAACCTGTTAAAAGCTTCGCCAAATCTATTGTTTCTGCTGAACGTTTTTTTTCAATTGAACTGCCTGTTTCTAAGTTAAGCACTTCTGCATTGTCATTAACATAGATAATCGGCAATAGCTCAGGCTGCGGCGGGCAATCAATGAAACGAAAGCGACGACGTAACGCCATATCGAGTGGCGCTAAAGAATGGTCTTGGGTATTCATCGTGGCATAAATATCGACATTGGCAGGAACGCCAAATGTCCGCCCCGAATACGCCAACTGTACGGTCATCGCATTTGCCCTACCAGCACGTTTATCTGGCTCTATCAAGCTGAGTAGCTCACCAAACACCCGTGAAACGTTGGCACGATTAATCTCATCAATGAGCATGGCATAGCGCTGGTTTGGGTCATTGGCCGCGCGTTGGCATAACTTTAAAAATGCGCCATCTTGAATGGCATAACTCATTTGCGATGGGCTATTGCTTTGAGAAGGGCTACTAGCGGATTGATTAGAAGCTGCCATGACAGGACGAATACCTTCAACAAATTCTTCATAACCATAGGCTTGATGAAAGCTGACCATGGTAAAACGCTGCCGGCTAAAACCTTGTTGTTGGTTTTGAGTACTATCACGCTTCGCCTGCTGAAACTCTGTCAACTGCTGCGATAAATCTGTTAATAACGTCAAGCTCTCTGGCAGCAAATACCAAGCACCACTGTTGTCTTTATCAAAATAGGCTTGGCTGGCACGATTGTCACAGCTGACCGTCTTTGAATCAGCAGGGCTGTGTCTGCGCAGCTCTAACCACGCCGTACTGTTTAAATTTTTCTCTCGCGCATTGTTAGCAGCCTTAGCAATAAAAAACGGATGCTCAACGATTTCTGGCACCTTAACCAAGTCTTGCTGCTCAGCATGCATGTCTAAAAATATCAGACACAACACTTCACGCCAGCTAAGATCATGTAGCAGCTGTCCGAGCAAATCCTGCTCATTGGTTGTTGGCAGATAATCGGTATATTGCTGAGCGATTTGTAGCAGTCGATACGTTTTACCAGTACCAGCAACGCCTGTATAAATAATATTGGTCGGTTCGTGATGGGAGGTATCAGGCATGGCTTTATCCAGCATATAAAGGGTGCATAAGTAGTGCATGAGAAAAATACAATATCAGTCGCGCTAGGAGACTGCCATTATAGCGTGGCTATCGATTGGACATCCAGTCAGACTGTTTACAATGACCTGTCTACCATCTCATATTTTTAACGTCTGAATTTTAACGTTTGAATTTTTAGGGTGCAGGGTATCGTTACGTTCGTACTATTTTATAAGCGCAGCAGTTCATGCTAATAATAGTAGGAAGGCGGTGGTTAATGTACCATAGTGATGATAGTGGCTTTAATCAGATTGATTTTAATTGTCACTATCATAGAGATTTATTACACCCAAAATATCATTAAACCCATCTACATTAAGGAATTTTGTATGTCAGGATTATTAAAAAAACTCCCTACCAAGCTGACCAAAAAATTACCAGCCAAAGTAGCTGACAGCACAAAATCGCCAGCCGAACAGCCAAACAGCACGCTCAAACCCATCAGTAACCAATTTACCAAGCTGCTATCCGTCACCAAGTACTTGCCTGCCGGTGCACGCTCCAGTATTTTATCCAAAGCCTTTGGTAAAGTGGTGCCCTATGTCGGCACAACAGGCGTTTATTACGAAACCGTTGAGCCGAATCAAGTGGTGGTCAGCTTAAACAACAGCAAGGCAGTACAAAATCATATCGGCTCTATTCATGCTGTCGCCATTACTTTGCTGGCTGAAACTGCAACAGGTTTCATTCTAGGATTGAACCTACCCTCAGATCGCGTCCTGTTAATTAAATCCTACTCGGTGAATTTTTATCGTCCTATTAAAAAAGGTCAGATTGCTGCAATCGCCACCTTATCTGATGAGCAGCGCCTGGATATCTTAAACACGCCAAAGGGTGAGATGATTATTCCTTGTGTCATCCATGACCGTGAATCTGATAGCGAACGTAACCCTATCGTGGTTGAGATGACCTGGGCGTGGATACCCAAGTCTGAGCTAGAAGCACGCCGTCAAGGCAAAGCCAGTGAAAAACCTGCAGACACTAATACTGCTGATGATGCAACTGATGACAAACTCGCTGACGCTTGAGAATAAGAAAAAAGCCATGGGCTTTTTATTTTGTTAAACTTTAATTTTGCTAAAACTTGATAGCGCATTGAGCCTATTGGTGAGCAACCGACAGACAACTCAGTGCAATGATAATCAGGATAAACAAACCAATAACAAGGAGACAGCGATGTCCAAACTTATGAATACCTTTACTGCAAGCTTATCAAAGGCTTTACTCGTGGGCGCTTGCTCGTTAGGACTTGCCGTAACTGCCACGGCTGCACCGACTACGACCAGCAAAACGGCGACCATTAGCAAATCGAGCCCTGTGTTCCTAGGGGATGGCGGTAACTATCCTTTTTCAGAAGCAGTGCGGGTCGGAGATACGTTATATATGTCTGGTCAAATTGGTTTTAAAGACGGCAAACTGGTCAAAGGCGGCGTCAAAGCGGAAACCAAACAAGCGCTCGATAACATCCATGCCACGCTATTGAAGTACGGCTACCAAAAGTCAGATGTCGTCAAATGCATGGCAATGCTGACAGATATGGACGACTTTGATGACTTTAACAAAGTTTATAAAGCAGAGCTTGCAAAGCCTTACCCTGTACGCTCAGCCTTTGGGGTGTCGGAGCTGGCAGCTGGCGCGAGCGTTGAAGTGGAATGCATGGCGGCGAAGTAGCATTATTACCAAATAGCTAGACTATAGATTGGTTTCGCTACAAAATAATAATGCCTTGCAACCTTAAGAATCTATAATCAAATAACTGGCTTTTAGAGCCAGTTATTTTTTTGATGCGATAAAGATGCGATAAAAATAGATTAGTCGAATATCTTTATACCAATATGCTGTCATCAGTCATGGCGCTTTCCTTGGTCACTCGCAGCACCTCTTCTAATGTCGTACGCCCTTCTATCACTTTGCGTAGACCATCTGCTCGAATCGAAGGCGTTTGCTGGCGTGCATACTCTTCTAGCTCGTATTCAGCAGTGTTACTATGAACCATGCGGCGCAAGGTATCGTCAATCGGCACCACCTCATATATCGCCGTCCGGCCTTTAAATCCTGATTGATTGCATTTATCGCAGCCGACGGGCTTAGGCAGCTTAATAGACTTATCTATTGAAGATTCCATACCCAACTCTGCACCCGACCCTACCCCAATACCAATCTCGCTAAACAGCTTGGCTTGTTCGCTATCTGCCGTCTGCCAGTCATGACAATGTGTGCATAGAGTACGCACCAAGCGCTGCGCGACCACACCAATCAACGATGATGATAATAGAAAGGGCTCTACACCCATATCCTGCAAACGTGTGACAGCGCCAATGGCAGTATTGGTATGCAGCGTTGATAACACTAAATGCCCTGTTAATGACGCCTGCACGGCAATCTCTGCCGTCTCTAAATCACGAATCTCACCAACCATCACCACATCCGGATCTTGACGTAACATCGCACGCAAGCTCTTAGCAAAGGTCATATCAACCTTATTATTCACCTGCGTTTGTCCAATGCCATCTAGCTGAAATTCAATGGGGTCTTCAGCGGTTAAGATATTACGGGTCTGGTCATTTAAATCGGTCAATGCCGAATACAAGGTGGTGGTTTTACCCGAACCTGTCGGTCCTGTGACTAAAATAATGCCATGTGGACGATGGATTAAGCGCTTAAGCTCGCTATAGTCATTGTCAGAGAGTCCAAGGTAGGTCATATTTAGACGACCCGCCTGCTTATCCAATAGGCGCATCACCACGCGCTCACCGAAGCTAGATGGCAATGTCGATACCCGCACATCGACCTCTCGTCCCGCTAAGCGTAAACTAATACGACCATCTTGTGGCACACGTTTTTCAGCGATGTCTAATTTAGCCATAACCTTGATGCGTGACACTAGTAACGGGGCCAATTGGCGTTTTGGCGTGATGATTTCTTTGAGCTCGCCATCGACACGAAAACGCACCACCAAACGCTTTTCAAACGTTTCGATATGAATATCTGATGCGTTCAGACGTATGGCCTCAGACAACAGCGCATTAATCAGACGAATAATAGGCGCATCGTCCTGCTGATCCATCAAATCTTCCGTTTCAGGGACGCTATCTGCCAAACTATCGAGGTCAGGATGGTCTTCAAGACCTGCGGCAATATGCTGCGATTCGCCAGTGTTTCCAGCATAAGCAGCATTCATGCGCTTGTCAAAGTCATCTGCATTGACGCTCTCATAAGTTGGTACACCGCGGACGCCTTGCTGCTGTAAAAACCGTACTGCTTCGTTAATCGCTGATAATGGCGTGGCTTTGGTCAGCACCAACGTCGGTGGCAGCTCAGGATCAATCGCTAGTATGGCTAAAATCTGATGGCGTTTTGCAAAACTGTACGGCAGTTGCATCATAAAGACGACCTGATAAATAAAGGTAAATTCAACATAAAACTCATATATTTTATCCACTATATTACAAATAGCAGATGCATAGCGCTAAGCTGACCAACTTAAAAAGACTGGCAGTAAAGTGGCATGAGTTTGTTATAATAGCATTTTGTTTTAGACGAGTATTATTTTATGTCGGTGGCACTTTTTCACTATTACTCCGCCTACATATTTACTGCCTAAATAAGTCATTCAAGCAGATTTCACAACTAGCCCCACTGCCATGTGATTTCGCATTTTGTGGGCTGTGAGTTACTATTAAGGCGTGTCCTCATTTTAAAAATGATGATAAAAATGAAATAAATTGCCGTTGAACAAGAGAAATAGCGCAGATAATACCCAGCTATTTGCCGCTGTTTAGCAAAATTTAGCCATTTTTAACCCATTTAGATGAATATCGATTAAATTAAGGACACGCCGCAGTTAATTTACTCGTTTTTATTATACTTAGACGGTATATTATCTTTTATCTGTCCACTTGCCCGCCCGCTATTAGGATTTTCAGTTATGTCAGAGAACGCTAGCACTGTTACTAACCCGACGCCACTTTTGCAAGATACTTTTACTGTTGGTAGTCGAACATTTTCTTCTCGGCTGTTGGTCGGTACCGGCAAATATAAAGACATGACAGAAACTGGAGAGGCGATTGGTGCTTCAGAAGCAGAGATTGTCACCGTTGCTATTCGTCGTACCAATATTGGTCAAAATAGCAATGAGCCCAATCTGCTCGATGTCATCTCTCCTGACAAATACACTATTTTGCCCAATACCGCAGGCTGTTTTGATGCAGAAACAGCGGTTCGTACTTGCAAGCTTGCTCGCGAGCTATTAGGGGGGCATAATCTGGTTAAGCTTGAAGTACTGGGCGATGAAAAAACCCTTTACCCCAATGTGATGGAAACCTTAAAAGCCGCTAAAGTATTAATCGATGATGGTTTTGAAGTCATGGTCTATACCTCAGACGACCCAATTGTTGCTCAAGAATTAGAAAGTATGGGCTGCGTGGCGATTATGCCGCTTGGTAGCTTAATTGGCTCCGGACTCGGTTTGCTCAATCGTCACACCCTTAGCCTCATTATCGAAAATGCCAAAGTGCCGGTGTTGGTCGATGCAGGCGTCGGTACTGCCTCTGATGCAGCGATTGCGATGGAGCTTGGCTGTGATGGGGTGCTGATGAACTCCGCGATTGCCAGTGCACAAAACCCAGTGATGATGGCTCATGCCATGAAACATGCCATTTGGGCAGGACGTCAAGCTTTCTTAGCGGGTCGTATGCCAATGCGCAAAATGGCGGCGGCTAGCTCACCGCAGACTGGCTACTTTTTTCAGTAATCTATAGTCAGTGAAAAGTAATATCAATACATCGCGCGCTGCTGATATCAATTTTTCTTGCTTGCTGTGCCTGCGCAGACAGAGGCTACAAAAAATTAATATCAGCAATATCGTAGCGTTTTTAGGATATTTTGACTATATCTCGTCAATAGATTGATTGATTGAAAACAGCTTAAAGAAATTTGACCAAAAATCATTTATAAAAATAAACGCTCGGCAGCAAAACGCTAGTAGATAGTGTTTTTGATACAACGCTTTCGTGTTTGCTGTCAACCACTCAACTTTTCGTCATAAAAGGATTTATTATGCGACTTCTCACAGCAGTCGACCAGTTGTTTTTACTTCTTGAGTCGCGTAAACAGCCCATGCACGTTGGTGGCCTATTCTTGTTTGAATTGCCAGATGATGCAGGGAGCGATTTTGTCTATCAACTGGTCAAGCAGATGCAAGACTCTGATGTGCCGCCAAGCTTTCCATTCAACCAAGTGCTTGAACATTTGATGTTTTGGAAAAAAGACAAAAACTTCGATGTCGAACATCATTTCCATCATGTCGCCTTGCCAAAACCTGCACGTGCTCGTGAGCTACTGATGTACGTTTCACGAGAGCATGGACGTCTGTTGGACCGTGCCATGCCGCTGTGGGAATGTCATGTGGTTGAGGGTATTGAGCCCGAAACTGAAGGCAGCCCTGAGCGTTTTGCGTTGTACTTTAAGATTCACCACTCTCTAGTAGATGGCATCGCTGCGATGCGCTTGGTACAAAAGTCACTATCGCAATCAGCGACAGAACCCGTAACCTTGCCAGTGTGGTCGTTGATGGCGCGCCATCGCAACCATGTCAACGCTATCTTGCCAGCTGAAAGATCGGTCAAACGCATCATTAAAGAACAAATCTCTACCATCAAACCTGTATTCACAGAGCTGCTAGACAACCTTAAAAACTATAGCGATGAAGGCTATGTCGGCACTTTTGATGCACCTATGAGCATTTTGAATAAGCGCATTTCAGCATCTCGTCGTATAGCAGCACAGTCCTATGACATCAAACGCTTTAACGATATCGCAGAGAGATTGAATATCAGCAAAAATGATGTGGTACTCGCCGTCTGTTCTGGTGCCCTTCGTCGCTATTTAATCTCGATGGACGCCCTGCCGAGCAAACCATTGATTGCCTTTGTGCCGATGTCGCTACGTACAGATAAGAGCGTCTCGGGCAATCAGCTGTCATTTGTATTGGCAAATTTGGGTACCCACTTAGACAATCCTTTACGTAGAATAGAATTGATTCATCGCAGTATGAATAACGGCAAACGTCGCTTTCGCCGCATGAATCAAGCGCAGGTTATCAACTATAGTGTGATTGCCTATGCGTGGGAGGGTATCAATCTAGCGACAGGGTTATTCCCCAAAAAGCAGGCCTTTAACTTAATTATCTCCAACGTTCCTGGCTCTGAAAAGCCACTGTACTGGAACGGCGCGCGCTTGCAATCGCTATACCCCGCTTCTATCGTGTTCAATGGTCAAGCCATGAACATTACCCTAGCCAGTTATTTGGACAAGATTGAGTTTGGTATTACCGCGTGCAGTAAAGCCCTGCCACATGTACAAGACATGCTGATGCTCATCGAAGAAGAGTTAACGCTTTTAGAGACGACCAGCAAAGAGCTTAAGTTTATGGGCATCACCGTCGCAGACAAAAGCGACGAAAAAGATGATGACAAAGCCAGCGATAACCCTAGCAATAAAAATGATGAAGAAACAAAAAAGCTGGCTCCATAACGGAACCAGCTTTTTAGCGCTTTAACATCAAGCTGTCTTCATAATGATGCGATGCTTAAAATGCATCGCCCCACGTTGGGACAACCACTTGCATCAATGGTTTTAACAACTTGACGTTACAGGCAAAAATAGAGCCTGAAGTCATTGAGTTGTGCGCGCCTGTATGATCAACCACCACGCCACGTGCTTCAGTGACGATAAGCTCACCGGCGGCAATATCCCACGGCTTGATAGACATCTCAAAGTAACCGTCAAAACGACCAGCTGCCACATAACATAAATCAAGCGCAGCTGATCCTAAACGACGAACTTGACCGCCTTCTTCAGAGATTTTTTGTAAACTTTCAAAGTGCTGCTTGGCATAAGAGATGACTTCACCATTGCGTTTACGCTCAAGCGGATGCCCTGTGGTAAATAAACCACCGTCAATTGTTTTACGCTCACTGACATTGATACGGCGTTGGTTTAGACGCGCACCTTTACCACGGCTAGCAGAGAACATCTCATCACGGACAGGGTCATAGATAACACCGTGTTGGGTCACGCCTTTATGCTGTACAGCGATAGACACACAAAACTGCGGTACACCATGCACAAAGTTTTTAGTGCCATCTAACGGATCAATAATCCAGCACCAGTCAGCATCTTCGCCGCGACCTTCTTGCATACCAAACTCTTCACCCAAAAATGAGTGGTTCGGATAGCTTGCCTTTAGCGTCTCAATCGTCAATTCTTCACTGAAACGATCAATACGGGTGACCAGACCATCAAGTCCTTTTGACTCGATATCTAGCTCGATTTTGTGGCGGTTTTGATGCGCATATAAAATCTCTTTACCGACTTTTTCAGCAGCACGCGCTGCGATGACGACCATGGGTTCCATAAATAACCTATTTGCTTGATGAATGAATATAAAATAATAAGACTAAATTTGTGCCCACAACATGCCAATCAGCCGCCGCATCACACTACTGCTATGCGATTAAAAACCTGCCTTATAAAAACGACAATCGCATTATACTAAAAATGTTCGATAAAAATAAAAAAAAACCATGACGTTCGCCAAACCAACTCCTGTTTTGGTGGTCATCACAAACTGCGCAAGTTGTAAAAAAGTCAGCGCCCACGGCTAAGCAAGCGTTCTATCTGTTGGTCAAGCTGCTATTTTTCTTTATTTTTAAAACAGTACTCTTAACGCTTTCTTGTAAAAGTATTTTTGTAATATGCAATTATGATAGTAACTTTTTAAGATAATAACTTTCGCAGTTGACCAACCACACCAGCGACATCTAAACCGCAGTCAGCCAGTTGCTCTGCTTGTGAGCCATGCGCGATAAAGCGATCAGGGATACCGATATTACAGATAGCTGGCCGAGTACGTTTAAAGGCGATAGAGTCATTGAGTAAATACTCATTCACTGCACTGCCCGCGCCGCCCATAATCATATGCTCTTCTAACGTGGCGATATGAGTGACACCTTGCTCGATGAGCCTCTCCAGCCGTTCAGTATCCAAAGGTTTTACCCAGCGCATATTGACCACTTGTACCTGACAGGCCGACTCTGAATATGCTTGAACGATACTCTCTGCTGCCTGCTGAGCAGTGGCCACCATGGTACCAAATGCTAATAAGGCAAGCTTTTTAGGTGCATTGTCTTGACCGAGAATAGACTCCACTACCGCCTTACCAATGGGGTAGTTTTGCACTGGCTGATCAATCACTGCACCTGTACCTGTACCACGTGGATAACGTACTGCTGTACATCCTTGGTATTCATAACAGGTATTAAGGAGATGGTAGCACTCGTTCTCATCTTTGGGTGCTGCTATCAGCATATTCGGTACACAGCGTAAAAATCCAAAATCAAACACACCCGCATGGGTTGCCCCATCTTCGCCAACCAAACCGGCACGATCAATAGCAAACATCACATCTAGATTCTGCAAAGCCACATCATGAATCAATTGATCATAACCACGCTGCAAAAACGTTGAATATATTGCCACAATGGGTTTGACGCCTTGGGTTGCCATACCTGCAGCTAACGTGACCGCGTGTTGCTCAGCAATAGCAACGTCGAAGAAGCGCTCTGGAAAGTGACGGGCAAAATCAATCATGCCCGAGCCTTCTTCCATGGCAGGGGTGATCGCCAACAGCTTGTCATCTTCAGCGGCTTTATCACATAGAAACTGACCGAATACTTGCGAGTATTTCAGCGCCGGTTTCACTGTTGAAACCTTAGCTTCCGAATGACTCGCTATTTTATCTTTTGCTTCATTATCTTCGGCAGGCAGCTTGCTAATTGCATGATAACCGACAGGATCTAATTCAGCAGGCGCAAAACCCTTACCCTTGGTGGTATAGATATGGACTAAAACCGGACCTTTTACCTGCTTAGCAAGTGACAGCACCCGCAATAGCTCAGGAATATTGTGCCCATCAAACGGACCAAAGTAGGTAAAGCCTATCGCTTTGAATAAGTTGTCTTCTAACTGCGGCACATCACGCATTTCTTTATGACGTTTGCGGCGATTAAATGCCTGCATATCAGGACGCTTACATATTATCGGCTCGCCGGTATCAGAGATATCAACCTGATAACCTGACTCCCATAGCATCGCTAAATGTCGTGAAAATCCGCCGATAGAGCAAGATATAGACATGTCGTTATCGTTTAAAATAACGAGCAAATCAGCGTCTTGCTGCACCGCATCGTTCATGGCTTCAAATGCCATGCCACCTGTCATCGCTCCATCACCGATGATACAAGCAACAGTTTGCGCGCGACCTTGATAGCGTAGCGATAGGCTCATGCCTAGACCCGCCGAAATAGAAGTCGATGAATGACCAACGCCAAAGGTATCGTAAACGGATTCTGCCCGTTCCGGAAAGGCTGTCAAACCCTCTTTTGAGCGAATGCTTTCAAGCTGATCACGGCGCCCTGTCAAAACTTTATGAGCATAAGCCTGATGGCCAACATCCCATACTATCTGGTCCTGCGGCGCATCTAACAAATAATGCAGTGCAATGGTCAATTCAACCACGCCTAAATTGGCACCAAAATGTCCGCCACTTTGACCTGCTGAATACAACAGAAAAAGCCGCAATTCATCAGCCAAGCCAATAAGTTCATCGGTGGTAAATGCGTTTAAATCAGAAGGCGTATCGATGCTATCAAGTAACGGCGTATGAGGACGCACACGCGGAATCACAGCATAAGTCTGCTGTAAATTCGACAGCTGGGCAGCAGATTCGAAGGCTGACGCAGATACGGACTGAGACTGTGGGGAATGAGGTGATTGCTGCATAAACCGTACGATACCTACCAATCTGCTGATAAGACGTGCTTTCGCATATAGAGATAACTACTGCTAAGCCCCGTCAATAATATCTACATCATTATTGATGTAATTGACCATATAATTGTTATGACTTTTACAACGAATTGTTGTGACTATCTATTGTTGATAACTGCGCTTATCACTCTTGTGACATCTACTACTTTTCGACAATTACTATAGTAAGTCGTTAAGTGATACAAGCAGTTACGCCCCACCTAACAACAAACACGCCGTCATAATAGACAGCGCTTTGATACTAGCAATAGATATTATGCCCTATTATCATGCATCAATATCGAATGTTCGTGACGACATAGTAATGTAAGGGTAAAGACTTGTCACTGTATCCGTTAAAATAGTATGGCATAATAGCATTTTTTTTTAATTGTCGCTTTAATCATCGTGCGACGTTTGTGAACTTTGTGTGTTTTTATCATTTCGTACTTTTGATAGTAACGACAGAATAACGACAATAGGCACGCTTTCTTCATGAACAGGTTATACTAGTATCACCCTAACTATAATAATATGGCTAGGATGATATAGCTACTTTATTACAGCTATCACAGACCCTCTACTGCCACGATTACCGGCTTATGCAGGACATTAATGTCATACCAATTTATTACTAGCGCCAAACTACCGACTCGTCATGGCGAGTTTGATATTCATATCTTTGAAAACGATGACGGTCAAGAGCATGTGATGTTGACTGTTGGTCTGCCTGTGGTTGATCAAAAAACAGCTGACGGTTTATCAAACGACTCTGACGGCCAGTCAAACCAAAATTCAGCGGCATCAGCAGAGCGACCGACGCCATTGGTGCGTATTCATTCCGAATGCCTCACTGGCGATGCCTTTAGCTCATTGAAATGTGACTGTGGCCCGCAGCTTAATACAGCGATGCAAGCCATACAAGAGACTGGCTGCGGGGCTATCTTATATCTGCGCCAAGAAGGTCGCGGTATTGGTTTGACCAACAAGATTCGCGCTTACGCCCTCCAAGATCAAGGCCATGATACCTTAGACGCCAATCTCATGTTGGGCTTGCCAGCGGATGCCCGTATTTATGATATGTGCGGACCGATGCTCGCCCATATCGGCGTCGATGCTGTAAAACTTATTACCAATAATCCAGACAAAGTCGCTTATTTAACTGAGCATGGTATTGATGTCGTGGAGCGCGTGCCTTTACTGGTTGGGGTTAACGATATGAATGCTGAATATCTGGCCACCAAGCGCGACCGTATGGGACATTTACTGGACAAAGACCTCAATACCGCAATACACCTTAATAAATAGATATTTTATGAGTATTCCAAATATAGACAATCACACCACTCTGTCAGCGACAGACTCAGCGTCAAACTCGACGACGCCTTCTACTAACGATATCACGCGCGTGCGTGAGTTTTTGGTCGATTTGCAGGCGCGTATCTGCCAAGCATTAGAAACACAAGAGCGTGATGGCGGCGGTGATGCGACCTTTGTCCCTGATGATTGGGAGCGCCCTGAAGGCGGCGGCGGGCGCTCGTGCGTCCTAGCAGATGGCAAAGTGATTGAAAAGGCTGGCGTGATGTTTAGCCATATTCATGTCCACAACCTGCCAGCTTCAGCGACTGCCCGTCATCCTAATATTGCTGGTCGTAAGGCCCAAGCAATGGGCGTGTCACTGGTCGTCCATCCCAAAAACCCCAACGTCCCTACTAGCCACGCTAACGTGCGTTTGTTTGTCGCCGAAGCCGAGGGCGAAGACCCTATTTGGTGGTTTGGTGGCGGTTTTGATTTGACGCCGTTTTATCCTGTCCTTGCTGACTGCGTACACTGGCATCAAGTCTGTCATGATTTATGCGCGCCTTTTGGCGAGAGCGTCTATCCTGACTTTAAGCAGTGGTGCGATGAGTACTTCCATCTGCGTCACCGTGATGAACAACGCGGCATCGGTGGCTTATTCTATGATGATGTCAATACAGAGAGTCGCGGCTGGGACTTTGACACCTGCTTTGACTTTATGAAAGCGGTAGGCAATGGTTATCTTGACGGTATTATGCCTATTTTTGAGCAGCGTAAAGGAACACCTTACACCGATGAGCAACGCCAGTTCCAGCTGTATCGCCGTGGACGCTATGTCGAGTATAATCTGGTCTACGATCGCGGTACGCTGTTCGGTCTACAAAGTAACGGACGCATTGAGTCTATCTTAGTAAGTATGCCACCGCTTGTCAGCTGGCATTATCGCTTTGAGCCGGAGCCAGGTTCAGCTGAGTTTGAATTGACAGATTTTTATCTCAAGCCACGTGATTGGCTGTCGCTATAACTATATAGTCAAGGAATTTTAAAATCGCTACAAGGCGACCGACCGCAGATAGTACACTAAGTACATCTAGGGCGGGTAACACCGTAGCGGTTTAAAAGTGCTCCGACTATAGTTGTGCTACGAGCGTCGTTTGCACTGAAGCTCAATGATAATAAATCTTAGTCATAATAAACCTCAGTTATAAAACCACTGTGGTAGCTAGTTGTACAATATATAGTCAAAATATCCTGAAAACGCTACGGTATTGCTGATATCAATTTTTTGTAGCCTCTGTCTGCGCAGGCACAGCAAGCAAGAAAAATTGATATCAGCAGCACGTGATGTATCGATATTACTTTTCGCTGACTATACAATCTATGTTGTGTAGTCAAATTTTACGATGTGATAACAACTATTGTAACGGTCATTACTTAGATAACCGTTACAATAGAATGTATTTTTCGCAAAAAACCTTTAGAAGCGACTGCGTTTCTAAATGGCGAGAGTCAGTTTTATAATAATATTTTTATTTAGGGCTAGCATTTGCAATCGCGCCTACTATTAGCCAGATTAAAGGAGTAACTTTCATGGCACAGGTTCATAATAACAAATCATTAAAATCAATTTTTGGCATCACATTAATGGCAGCAGCTTTAGGTATAACCGCTTGTAGCACGCCAGCTGACCCCGATGTTAAAGCGCGCCAAGACAGCATGAAAAGTTGGGGTGATGCGATGGGTGTCATGGGTGATATGGCTGAAGCACCTGATACATTCGATGCAGAAGTATTTAAAGAACAGGCGGCGTTTTTGGCAGAAGATGCTGCCACGCCTTGGAGTCATTTTGAAAACCAAGAAGCGGCTGGCAATGCCACCGAAGCAGTATGGTCTAATGTCGACGGCTTCAAAGCTGAAGCAGATAGCTTTCAACAAGCGACGGCTGAGCTAAACGCGGCAGCACAAAATGCTACCAGTATGGATGACGTTATGCCTGCCTTTGGCCAAGTCGGTCAAAGCTGTAAATCATGTCACACAGATTTTAAAGTTAAAGCTGACTAGAAATTAAGCTTTCCAAGCTTACGTTTGAATGCATAAAAAAACCGCCGTATCAAAAGATACGGCGGTTTTTTTGCAGTCTAAAAATATGACCTATTCAAACAGTTGCATGACACATTTATCAGTGTATCAACCCAACTACTCTGTGGCAGCTTTATTCACATCTAGCGCTTGCTGCTCGTTCATTTTATTAACAATAGAGGTGACAGAAGGGTCGCTCAAATCTATGGTACGTATTGGGAAAGGTATGTTCACCCCTGCCGCATCAAGAGCTAACTTAATCTCTACGATAACTTGATGGATTGAGGCAACTTTATTAGCTTGGGTACCATCTTCGATGAACCAACGCACCATTAAATCGATTGAGGAGCCACCAAAACCTGTCGCAATCACGCTTGGATTGGCTTTAGTAGAGACGCTATCCACTTTATCCAGCGCCCGTAAAATCTCAGCCTTTGCTGCTTCGATATCATCTTCGTAACCGATACCAACAGCGACTTGTAGACGGCGCTGCTTATAGGCGGTATTAACAGTCAATGCTGAAGTATACAAATCCGAGTTTGGAATGACCACTTGTCGACCATCATAGGTCTTGATGGTCGTCGCACGGATTTTGATATCTTCAACCGTCCCTTCATACTCCCCTGAGACAATCTGATCGCCAATACGAAATGGCTCTGAGATAAGGAGCAAAATACCTGACAATAAGTTTTGAAAAATATCCTTAAAAGCAAAACCAATGGCGACCGAACCAATACCGAGCGCACCAATAAGCTTGGCAGGTGTAAATCCTGGAACAGCAATGACCATGGCAATCATAAAACCAATAAAGATAATCAGTGCACCGCCTACCCGCTGAAACACTTTCACCAAATTCTGATGGCGACTGCGGCTACCCAATAGTTTATGTACGATTTTTTTGAAGACAATCGATAAAAACCAAAAAATCAGGATAACGATGAGCGAAGCCACAAAATGCGGTATACGCTCAACAAAGCCAATCAGTATTCCATTCGCCGAATCGATGATGCTTTGATACGTCAACGCATCTGTCGTTGTCGATCCAGCAACTGTCTCACTACTTACTGCGGTTTCTGCCTCAGAAGTAGGCATTCAGGGGTCACTCCTTTGATATGTGAACTTTTCAAGTCAATGATACGCCATCGTTGTTGTTTGTCAGGTTCTAAAAACTAGCCCATCAAATCGGCTTGTACGATCTCAATCCAATAGCCGTCAACGTCTTTGATAAAGGCGATGTTTTTCATACTGCCATCTTCGGGACGTTTTTTGAATTCGACATTATTTTTATCAAACCAAGCCACCGCTTCATCAAGATTCGGCACACTAAAGCAGATATGTCCAAAACCTTGTGGCTCACTATTACCATCGTGATAGCTAAAATCAGATTTAGTCTCGGTACCATAATTATGGGTCAACTCTAAAATACCGCGCTGACGGAAGGCAAAGATTTCTAAATCCTCACCAGCGGGTAAATTCTCACGCTCGCTATCGGTCAGTTTGGCTAAGAAATATAAATCAAATTCCATATCAGGGAACTTTTTTACCGCCAGCAAAGTCATGCCAAGCACGCCAGTATAAAACTCCAATGATTTAACAGGGTCTTTTACCCGTAGCATAGTGTGGTTAAAGGTAAAGCCTGAAGTCTGTGCAGAGATGGGCTGAATGCCAGCGGTATTTACACTGCTAGCTGGTTGAACGATGGTTGATGCATTATTATCAGTTGCTGAAGTAGACATAGTTATAATTATCCTAATACATAAAAAGTAAACTTAGAAATTAGCCAATCGCCTTTATAGAGACTGTAGCGATTCGCTTGAGCCTCTCATGATACTAAATAATACTGAGGTGCGTGATAGGGTTTTGTAATAACCTGACTTAACTCATCAGTATATTCAGCCTATCACCACTCTATAACAGCAACTAGCTTTCTAAGAACAGCACTTTACCTGTTTCTAAGTCATACTCTGCACCCACAACGAGCAGCTGACCACTGTTAGTTAAGTCCTCTAACGCCCGTGAACCATGCTTAAGTTGACTGACTGACATGCGCACATTGGCGCTAATAGAACGATCAAGCAGCTCATCTGCATCGACATCTTGACCGTTGGCAGTTGCAAGTTCATGCAAGTTATAAACGCTTGGACGAATACGGTCGACGATGGACTGCAAGTTTGGAGAATAATTCTGCTCAGGATTGATAAGCGCTTCTACGCAGGCTGTAACCGCGCCGCAATGCGAATGCCCGAGTACCACAACCAACTTGGTTCCGAACTTTTCGGCGGCGAATTCGACTGAGCCAATCTGTGAAGGCGCAACCACGTTACCCGCCACCCGAATGACAAACAAATCACCCAAGCCTTGATCAAATACGATCTCAACCGGTACACGGGCATCCGAGCAGCCCAAGATAATAGCCAAAGGATCTTGGTTACTAATCAGCTCTGGACGTCTTTGCATACAGGGATCGGGGTTGGTTAGGCTATCGACGTAGCGGGCATTACCTTCTTTTAAAAGTTCGAGCGCTTCTTGACCTGTTTGTGGACGTGTATCAGTAGGCATGGGAGATCCTTGATTAACAAAGTATTTGGGTGATGTATGATTCTAAATGTTTTATTGAATATGTATTGGCTGACTGCTGGTCAATCACGATTGAGTAATTAGACCTAATATATTGGTCAGCCATGCAATGATTGTATAGGAATAAAACGAAAAAAATGATAAAAAATTTTGTTTTAATGTCGTTAAACCAGATTGGTTTTTAATAGTACAGTCGTATTTACAACAATGAAACCAGTATAAATTCAATCATGTGTCTATTTAAAATCCTGAGGATATTAGAATGTAGGCGCTTCAGAAAAGCCCTAGAGAAATGCTAATGCTATGTTTAGAGTCATACTGATGGCTATGGCGGTATGACTCGCGTAACTGATTACGAACTTGCACTTATTTATGTGAACGGTTTGTTATAATACGCAGCAACCAGACCACGCTTACGCTCAGGCCAATTACCTACATTGCAGCGATTTTATGTAGTTGCTGTACCAGTCTATTGAGCGCTTAGGAAACAATATTATGAATGACTCACCTACGAACACGCATAGAACCTCTGCGACGACTAGCACTGATAAGGTACTGCTGCAACTGACTGGTCTAAAGAAAGTCTATGATCAAACGGAAGTATTAAAAGACATCAACCTTGATATCAAGCATGGTGAGTTTTTGACCTTGCTTGGCCCATCGGGCTGCGGCAAGACGACTCTACTGCGCTTAATTGCTGGGTTTGAGCAGCCCAATGCTGGGGCGATATATTTGGATGGCGTACAGATGGCAGGCTTGCCAGCCGATAAGCGTCCGGTCAATACCGTGTTTCAGCAGTATGCATTATTTCCACATATGACCGTCGCACAAAATGTCGCTTATGGGCTTAAGCTTAAAAAAGTCCCAAAAGATGAGATTCAAACACGTGTGCGTGAGATGCTGGCCATGGTACAGCTCGAGCATTTGGCCAACCGTAAACCGCAAGATTTATCCGGTGGTCAGCAGCAGCGCGTTGCTATTGCACGCGCGGTGATTAACCGTCCTAAACTACTATTACTTGATGAACCGCTATCCGCGCTCGACCATAAGCTGCGCTTGCAGATGCAATCTGAGCTTAAGCGTCTGCAACGAGAGCTTGGTATTACCTTTGTGTTTGTCACTCATGACCAAGAAGAAGCGTTATCAATGTCAGACCGTATTGCGGTGATGAAAGACGGTACATTCCAGCAAATTGGCACGCCGATTGAGATTTATGAAACCCCTGCCAATTTATTTACCGCCAAATTTATCGGTGAAACTAATTTATTTAAAGCAGAGGTAAAGGGCGTCTATCCGGACCAACCAGATCGTGATGGTCGTGTAACCAATGGACGTATCGAAGTTGAGGTCTGTGAGGCGCAAGCACAAGATGGGCCAACAACATTACGTAATTTGCGCCGTCCTGATTTTGCTAATGACGTGCAAGTGGGTGATATCGTTAATTTGCTACTGCGCCCTGAGGATTTACGGATTTATGATCCCAATGATAAAGAACATGGCGGCTTACTCGGCCGCGTCATTGAAAGTAACTACAAAGGTAGCACCTTAGACTCAATTATTGAGTTAGCAAACGGTCATATTATTAAAGCCTCTGAATTCTTTGATGAAGATGACCCCAGCTTTGATTATAAATTGAATGAAGCGGTCAAAGTCTCATGGGTGGATGGTTGGGAATGGGTATTACCCGAAGAGCATCTAGCAGAACAAAATGAAGCTGAGCAAAACGTATTTGCACAAAAGGATGGCAGCTGATGGCAGGTAATAGCCGTTTCAATTTGGGCAGCAAAACCCCTTTCCGCACCGCAACGCTATGGCTAATTTGGGGTTGGCTACTGATATTTGCGTTACTGCCAAATATATTGGTCATCGCTGTCAGTTTTTTGACCCGCGATAGCAGCGCTTTTATTAGATTGCCTGTCAGTATCGACAGCTATGTACGCATGATTGACCCGTTGTATTTTGAGGTCTTCGTCCATTCGTTATGGATGGCAGGCATTACAACGGTCATCTGCTTATTGCTTGGTTACCCTTTTGCATGGCTGATATCCAAAGCGAAAGTACGCTGGCAGCCGCTGCTCATGATGTTATTGATACTGCCGTTTTGGACCAACTCTTTAGTACGGACTTATGCGCTCAAATTGCTATTTGCAAATAACGGTTTGATTAATAAAACCCTACTAGCGATAGGCGCTATCGATGCCCCTATTGATATTTTATACACTCAAGGCGCGGTGATAGCCGGTCTGACTTATTTGTTATTCCCGTTTATGGTATTGCCGTTATATGCGGTATTTACTGATTTACGCAATGACATGCTACTCGCTTCGCAGGATTTGGGCGCTTCCAAGACACAGACCTTTTGGCACGTGGTGCTACCATTGACCACGCCTGGGATTATCTCAGGGGTGCTGTTAGTGTTATTGCCAGCGATGGGTATGTTCTATGTGGCAGATATTTTGGGTGGATCGCGCAATTTATTGGTTGGTAATATTATTAAAAACCAATTTTTGGATGCGCGTGATTGGCCATTTGGCGCAGCAGCCAGCGTATTATTGACCCTTGCGATGGCCGTACTATTACTCGCCTATCGTGCCAGTAGCCGCCGCATTGGCAAGACCGACTTTAATGAGGTGGCTTAATGTCTGATCGCTCATTAAACAACTCACCCGTTAAGAACAAACGTCACATCAAGCAACCTAGCATCGGCAGCATAGCGGCTAAGGGCTATCTTGGCCTGATTTATACCCTACTGTATTTGCCCATCATCGTCTTGGTGGTGATGTCATTTAATAAGTCCAAGATTGGCTATAACTGGGGTGGATTTAGCTTAAAGTGGTATGAGTCGCTATTCAATAACCAAGCCATGCTCGATGCTTTTTGGCATTCTATCGTTTTAGGTTTGGTCGCTGCGACCGTCTCAACGTTGATAGGCACTTTGACTGCGCTTGCCCTACACCGCTATAACTTTCGCGGCAAAGGCTTACTAAATGGGCTGTTGTTTGTACTGATGATGTCGCCTGAGATTGTATTGGCTATCTCATTACTCGCATTATTTCTATTAATTGGTCTGCAATTAGGCTTTGTGTCATTACTCTTGGCGCACATTACTTTCTGTTTGCCCTTCGTGGTCATCACTGTGTTTGCACGCTTAAGCAGCTTGGATGAGCGCCTAATGGAAGCCGCGCGCGACTTGGGTGCTAACGAATCAACGATGGTACGTACGGTACTGATTCCCGTGATTCTGCCCGCAGTAATGGCAGGTTGGTTGCTCGCCTTTACTTTATCATTAGACGATGTGGTGGTTTCTACCTTTGTCACCGGTCCTAGCTATGAGATTTTACCGCTACGAATTTATTCGATGGTGCGCGTAGGACTTAAACCGGAAGTCAACGCCATTGGTACATTGCTATTGACTGCCTCGCTTATCTTAGTCATTATCTCGCAGCTGCTGTTACGTCGGCGCTAGTTATCAACTATCCCTGGGTAAGAAAAATTTAATAATAGTATTTGAGTGGAATTCACTGCTACATTAGTTATAATGAATTTTTCTCACCTCAGCGATCAGGTTGCCTTATGTTAGAACTCCGCCATCTCAATACTTTAACGGCACTGCGTGCGCATGGCTCATTGGCTGCGGCTGCCGATGAGCTGCACGTCACCGCCTCTGCGGTTTCGCATCAGCTAAAAGAGCTAGAGAATTACTACGATGTCAGTTTGGTCAATCGTCGCACTCGCCCGCTCACCTTTACCCCTGCGGGCAAAGCAGTACTGGCATTGGCAGACAGCATCATGCCGCAGGTCACCCGCACTAAATCCAATCTTAAACGCTTAGCACATGGCCAAGCTGGTAGATTACGCCTAGCCTCTGAGTGTCATAGTTGCTTTGATTGGCTGATGCCGATACTCAATCATTACCGCCGTGAATGGTCGGATGTGGAGCTAGATTTTGCGACTGGCTTTGAGCCTGAACCGCATCATTTACTAATGGAAGGTGATATTGATCTGCTCATTACCACCAGTGATTTACCGATAGAAGGTATCAGCTATCAGCCCCTATTCGAGTATGAGAGTCGCTTGGTACTTTCACCAACGCATGATTTGGCCGCGCAAGAGTTTATTGAACCCAGTGATTTGACTGACGAGACTTTGATTGCTTACCCCGTGGAAGCCAAGCGTCTCGACATTATTGCCAACTTTATGACGCCTGCAGAGGTGAGCTTTGCGAGCATTCGTACCACAGAGCTGACGGCAATGCTGATTCAATTGGTCGCCAGTGAGCGCGGAGTAGCTGCTCTGCCTGATTGGGTGGTCGCTGAATATGAGAAAAAGGGCTGGGTGGTCTCGCGTCCGTTAGGCAGTGGCGTACATTGTCAGTTGTATGCAGCGACGCGTACCTCAAGTCAAGATACCGCGTATATGCAAGGGTTTGCGAGTTTGTTGGAAGGGATAGTAAAACCGTTGTAAGTTTTATTTACCATAATCACCGTTATGGGAATAAGCATGGCCTCCTAGTGAGGACTTGAATATTAGGCTATAGGCTATTGATATCAAGTTTTTAATACACTGTAATAGTCGCAGTGTACTTCATGGCGTACCTACCATACGTATTCTATTCGTGATCCATGGGCTATACAGGCATCGAACGTATTTCAATAACAGATATTATAGTGAAAGATTATTCAAGTAGATCAGTATGAAAAAATGGTCAACTTATAATCTTACGTTAGGTCATAAAGGTTAATAAATATAATGAGAGACAACCTAGAAAATAGTGAGTCAACACAGGAAAATTCAATTTATAACAAAATTGGTTGGGAGTTTCCCAAACTTTGTGTAACTGCTTATAATCTATTAACCGGAGAATAAGCAATGACTACTCAATCTGACATTAAAAAACTGGCCGAGCAAATGGCTGGTAGCATGAAAAGCTTTGATGACATCAAAGACTTTCAGAAGCAGCTCATGCAATCGTTTATCGACACTGCCTTAGAGGCTGAGATGGAAGAGCATCTCGGCTACCCCAAGCATGAGAAATCAGACAAGCCAAACAAACGCAACGGGCACACTAAAAAAGACCGTCCGCAGTGACACAGGCGATCTTGAGATATCCACCCCAAGAGACCGTGATGGTGACTTTGAACCTGAGCGAGGAAATAGCGAAGCACTGCTTCGCCCGAGCGCAAGACAAGAGCTGTGCTCGCGTGGGTGCGCAAGCATCAAACCCGTATCTCAGGGCTTGATGATAAAATCATATTTCTTTACGCCAAGGGCCAAACCACCACCGAGATTGTAGAGAGCATTAAAGAGCTCTACGATGTCGATATCTCAAGTAGCTTGGTTTCAAGAGTCACTGACAACATCTTAGAGGACATCACTGCATGGCAGAACCGGCCGCTGAGCAGTGTTTATCCTATCGTCTATTTAGACTGCATTGTCGTTAAAGTACGTCAAGACAAGCAGATCATCAACAAGGCTATATATCTGGCGCTAGGCGTTAACCTTAACGGTAAAAAAGAGCTGCTTGGTATGTGGCTCTCAGAGAATGAAGGCGCTAAGTTCTGGCTAGGTGTTCTTACCGAGCTTCAAAACCGTGGCGTACAAGACATCTTAATCGCTTGTGTTGACGGTCTAAAGGGCTTCCCTGATGCCATTAACACCGTCTATCCAAAGGCACAGGTTCAGCTGTGTATCGTACACATGGTGCGCTATTCAATGAAGTTTGTACCCTGGACAGACAAAAAGGCCGTAGCGGCTGATTTAAAGGCCATCTACGGCGCTGATACCCTTGAGATAGCAGAGGCCAATCTTGAACACTTTGATGAGGTGTGGGGTGATAAATACCCGCACGTGGTCAAGTCTTGGCGTAATAACTGGGAGGGCTTAACGGTGTTCTTTAATTACCCTAAAGACATCAGAAAAGCCATCTATACCACCAATGCTATTGAGTCATTGAACAGCGTGATTCGGACAGCAGTGAATAAGCGTAAGGTGTTCCCCTCTGATCAGGCAGCATTTAAGGTGGTGTACTTAGCCACCCAGCAGGCATCCAAAAAGTGGTCGATGCCAATCCGTAACTGGACGTCTGCTCTGAATCGTTTTATGATTATGTTTGATGACCGTATCAGTAAGCATTTAATCTAAATGGCAGTTACACAGAATCTGGGATGGGCTCAATTGGTTTAGGCATTTATATTATATTTGCTTTGATTTATTATTTTTTTATGAAAGATATGTTTCTTGATGGAACTTTTTTCCTTGTAGTAGGTATAACGCTTCTTCTAATTATTATGTTCAATTTCTTTAAAAAACATAAATATAATTTAGGGGTTATAGCGTTTTGTATATATGTTCTTATATTCGGTTCAGTTGACTTTTTCCAGTTGAACCAATCAATTTCAGCTGTGGCTGCCATTGTACTATTGATAATTACGATATTTTTACACTACAAGTCAGTTAAAAAGGTTTAGGACTTGTTACTGCAAGGCTAATTAAGCTTGGAATTTATTTTATTCTGGAACGATAGCAAGTTAACCTTTACTATCAGATCCGTAGATACCAACTTGAGTGATTGTCATTTTAAAAATTCTGACTTAGTGTTCATTTTCACTGGGGTATACCCCACCGGAGCCACCCAAACAGACTTCTTAAACTATTAATAGACCACTTAAAATAGACTGCAACCAAGGAACTACTTATATCAGGCCATTAAACGAGTAATATCTAGCAAAAGTCACAAAACTAACTTAAAAAAGTAAAATCCCAGCGCGGTTGCCAATAAAGTCAGTCCGACGTGCAACCCTATCAGTGCCAAACCTGCCAGCAGCCGCCCATCATGAATAAAGCTAAACACCTCAGCGCTAAAAGTGCTAAAGGTCGTCAGCCCGCCCAAAAATCCAGTCATGACAAACACGCGGACATTATCTGACAGTCCGCTACCCATCCGCTCAAACCATACCAATGCCAGACCAATCAACAATCCACCCAACACATTTGCGCCCAATGTACCCAAAGGTATCCAGCTATGTAGCAGATTAAAACGTGTTAACCACGCCCGCAAGCAAGCTCCAAATGCTGCTCCTAAACCAATGGCGAGCCACTGCATAGATTATCCTTAATTTATATGGATTTGAAACTTCATACCGCAGGCAGCTCGGTCATCGGCCAACGTGGCACACAACTGACAGCTAAATCATCAGCCTGCCCAGCTTGCAAACGCTCGTAACCCGCATAAGCAATCATCGCTCCATTATCCGTACATAAAGCAGGCGGCGCATAATGGACGGTCGCATTTATTTTAGCCAACTCAGCTTCTAAGGTTTCACGCAGATGAGTGTTGGCGCTGACACCGCCCGCGATTACTAAGCGACTCATGCCTGCTTGCTTGAGTGCTTTAACGCATTTCTTCACCAGCGTATCAACCATGGCATGTTGGAAGCTTGCGGCAATATCAGCGCGAACTTGTGGATCACCGTCAGGGCCACTTTCCGAATAAGGGGTGTCTTTAATAAGGTTATGCACCGCTGTTTTCATACCGCTAAAAGAAAAATCTAAACCACGATGTAACATTGGACGAGGAAGGTCATAGGCGTTTTGATCGCCTGTTTCCGCCAATTTGGCAATATTTGGACCACCAGGATAAGGCAAGCCTAGCATTTTGGCGGCTTTATCAAAGCACTCACCCGCTGCATCATCTATCGACTCACCCAATATCTCATACTGCCCAATACCATGTGCGGCAATCAATAAAGTATGACCACCGGATACCAGTAGCGAGACAAAAGGAAACGCGGGCGGATTCGCACCCATCAGCGGGGCTAATAAATGCCCTTCCATATGATGAATACCAATCGCTGGAATATCTAGGCCGTACGCCAAACTGCGCCCAAATAATGCACCGGTCATCAAAGCACCAATCAGTCCTGGACCTTTGGTATAGGCAATAGCATCAATCTCGCTTTTCTTAACATCGCACTGCTCTAAAAGCTCATTAAGCAGAGGTACCAGCTTGCGAATATGATCGCGACTGGCAAGCTCTGGCACCACGCCACCATAGAGTGCATGCAATTCTATCTGTGAATACAGCACTTGTCCGACCAGACCTTGATTGTCACTATCCATCTGCTCACTATCAAAAATCGCCAGACCCGTCTCATCACAAGAGGTCTCTAAACCCAATACTTTCATATGTTTGCCTTTATCATACTTTGATCTGCGAGTTATCTCTTGCAACGTTTATATATTTTAATCTCTAACATAAACATGCATAAAAAAACCGCCATTGTCAGTCACAATGACGGTCAGTTTAGCAAATTTCAATAGCGAATATATTCTAATAGCCAATATCAGCTTACTGCTGCAATCATATAATCAACCGCTGCATAGACTTGGGCTTCACTTACTTTGTCGGTAGCTTGCGCTGGCATCTTGTTAAAGCCTTTGGCTGAATGCATGTGTAGCGTCTCTATGCCTTTAGTAAGGCGAGGAGCCCACGCCGCCTTATCACCATATTTGGGCGCATCAAGCAAACCACTGTCATGGCAGACTTTGCAGTTTGTCTCATATAGCTTAGCACCGGCATCAGAAGCCAATACGGCAGCACCCTCTTGCACGACTGCGTCTTCCATCGTCTCAGTAGGCTCCGCCTCGACCACAGGTTCAGGCGTAACGACTTCCGGCTCTGCTACAGGCGCTTCCTCTACCACGGCAGTGGTCTCGGTAGGCTCATTGACAGCAGGCGGCTCTTCGGCAGTGTTGTTGTCACCACTGCAAGCACTAAGTGACAGTAATGCACTTAAACTGATTGCAGATAAGGCTAATGTATTCATACGCTGTTGTTTGTTCATCATGATCACACCTCTGTTCGATATTTCATGTTGGCGACTGTTTACGACAGCGCATAAATTTAAAACCTAAAACTCATAAAGAGACTTATAAAAGACGCTGACAAAAAATTGCTATTAGTTCGTCGCTGTCTCAGCTTCTGCACCTGTGGCATCAGCACTTTCAGCGACAGCCACCTCTGTATCGGCAGCGCTATCAGTGGCAGCGGTTTCTGTCATATCAACGTCAGCTGCTTCTGCACCATCTACTACCGTAGCATCAGCATCAGTTGCTGGCATCGGTGCTGTTTCTGGAAAATCCATCTCTTCAGCGGCAGGAGCATTGCTACGAGCAAGCTCAGAAGCTTCATCAACGCGATCTTTTGCCAATACTTCGTGCGACTCGCCTTTATCACCGCTACAAGCGCTAACACCAAAGCCAAGAGCGACGATAAATGCGGTGCTTAGTGCCGTGTTTAATACTGATTTTTTCATTCCAACATCCTCAATAAAATGCATATAAAACGATTAAAATGCTCACTAATACATGCAAATTATCATAGCATAAACTCCATCTAAACCGTTATAGACAGTAGGGTTTTTATTTATGCTAATTTATCGCAATTGACCTATAGGTATACAAATTTAATCACTGAATATTAAATAAAGGCGTGAAACCATAATATTCTGTTAATGAAGACTTTAGAGTGCGTCTCACAACTTAATGATAAATATGGATTAATGCACTAAAACCATTGACTTTGCTGGCATTTTCTATTAAAATATCTGCCCTTGTGCTAATGCGCAAGATTATCCTAGTTTGAGCTGATGCCTGTAATCGTGAGATATTACGGCTAAATACTAATACACAGCCAAACTAATGCCCTTATATCTCATCCTAATCAAGGAGTCTTCATGCCTGCAGTTAAGGTTAAAGAAAACGAACCAGTTGACATCGCTATCCGTCGTTTCAAACGTGCTTGTGAAAAAGCCGGCGTATTATCAGACGTACGTAAGCGTGAGTTTTATGAAAAACCAACGCAAGTACGCAAGCGCAAAAAAGCTGCTGCTGTAAAGCGTTATAAGAAAAAGTTACAACGCGAAACTATTCGTACCACTCGTATGTACTAATCACTAATACGATTAGTTAAATACCAGCGCTACACTAACGCCACTGTTATCGATGAATAACAGTGGCGTTTTTTATGCTACAATTTTTGTTATTCATGCTTGTCATTTATCAGCAGATTTTTATTTATTACCTTACTCCCAATTATTTTACCAACCGTTATTTTACTAAAAACTATTTCATCCATACTCATAAGGAATAATAACAATGAGCCAACTTAAACAGACTTTATCAGATAACATCAAAACGTCTATGAAAGCGCGTGAGCTTGAGCGCGTCAAAGTTTTGCGTAACGTGCAAGCGGTCGTCAAGCAAATCGAGATTGATCGTCAAACTGAGCTAGACGACGCTGGCGTTTTAGAGATATTGCAAAAACAACTAAAGCAGCGCCAAGAATCGCTTGGTATCTTTACTGAAAATGGTCGTGACGACTTGGCTGCCAAAGAGCAGTTTGAGATTGAAATCATCAATGAGTTCATGCCAAAGCAGATGGATAATGATGAACTTGCAGCCTTGGTAAATGCTGAAATCGCTGAACAAGGTGCGACATCGATGCGTGATATGGGTAGTGTGATGGGGGTATTAAAGAATAAAACCGCCGGTCGTGCTGACCCTGCGCTAATCTCAAAGCTGGTCAAAAAAGCGCTACAAGGTTAATTGCCCGTTAAAATATTGCAATGAGAGCATTGCAGCTATAGGATCGCAACCAAAACATCCTTGCAGATTTAATATTAAAAACGATGACGTTCAAAGTGTATAAATATACCGCCTAAGGCTCGAAGTCTTTGGCGGTTTTTACTGCTTTGAGTTCTGCATTAATATTGGCCAAAAGTGGACGTGCGCTATTGGCCTGCGCCGTGTTTTTTAGTCTCTCTGCGAGCTGTTTGGCTTGCGTCAGCGACGTGAGTGCACTTTCGTAGCGACCACTCCACAGCTGGTCATGACTGCGATAACGCAGCGCATTAATGGTGGCGATATTGGCCAGTTGCGGTGATGTGGTGGTTTTAGCCAGCTTTTCATTGGCCAGTTGCAGGCTTTGCCACGCATAGCGATCGCTTGGCTGCTGCTCAGTCAATGGTTTGAGTAATGCTTGCGCTTTGACGGGTTGGTTGCTATTGGTTAACGCCTCTGCCAAATAGAGTCGCAAATCACGGCGCTCAGGATAAAGTCGCTGTTGGCTGGCCAAAATATCAGCAGCTTTTGACCAGTTACCTTGTTCAGTTAACAGCTGACTATGGGTTATTGATAATAATGGCTCAAGCCCTTGACGCTGGTTGGCTGACAATTTATTAATCTCAGCAAGTATCTCATTGGCATCATCAAAGCGCTGCTGTTCACCATACCACTGCATCAATGCTAGTTTAGCACCGACGCTATTTTTAGCGGCAGTGGTCAGCACGGTTTGTGACGCGTGCTTACCCGTGCTCTGTACGCGCCAATAGAGCAAATCAAACAGCGCTTGGTGGCGCTGCTGCTGAGTCAATGATAAAGGTGGATAATGTTGAGCACGGCTTTGCGACTCACTCAAACGCTCGTTACTGAGTGGGTGCGAGCGCACAAAGCTTGGTAAAAATCGATTTTCAACTTGATTCAGTTGACTTTTTTGATTCATCGTCGCAAAAAACCGCGGCATTGCTCGGGGATCATAGCCCGCTTGGGTCATGATTTGCATACCCACGCGATCCGCCTCGCGCTCGTTGTTACGACTAAAAGCCATGCTGCTATTCATCGTCGCCGTTTGACTGCCCATCATTACCGCTGCTGCAGCATCACCATCAACGGCTGATGCGGCAATCGCTGCTAACATGCCCCCTATCTGCATCAGTAAGGCTTTTTTACGCTCATCTGCCCCGCTCTCATAATGGCGTTGGCTGATATGAGCGACCTCATGAGCAACGACGCTTGCCAGCTCATCCATGCTACTGGCGGCGAGTATCGTCCCTGTATTGATACCGATGACCCCACCTGGTGCGGCAAAAGCATTGATACTTGGGTTGTCAATAACCACCAGACCCATGGGCGCTTGTTGCCGCGCCTGCGCATTAAGACGCCACGTCATGTCTTTGACGGTCTCATGTATCCAAGGGTCATGCTCCATCTTGATACGGCCATTGACATTACGTAGCGACCATTCTCCAAGCAGCTTATTTTGATGTTGTTCTGCAAAACTGAGACCTTGTCCACGCAAACTGGGTAGGTTTAGCTCTTCTGAGTCGGTAGAAGGTTGCCATGAGTTATAGGTGAATGGCGCAGCTTGGCTATTCGCCATGACCGCCAAAAAGACAGCTGACAAACCCAGCCTAATTGCACGCGATACACAGATAGATAAATAGCTGCTTTTTTGTTTGAGTACATTCGGTACTGTCTCTGATAATGGCTTGGCGACCGCGTCTATAGTTGACTGCTGCTGAAAGTGATACAAATGCGCATCCTATACAAGTAATAATAACGACTTTTTGACTATACGAGCTTGTTTATCCAAGGTCAATTCTAGTCTGCCTCTGACTACCAATAACTAAGCAGGCCGTCACTATTGTGCAACATGGGTGTGTGATTCTAATGAACCGAACGTGACGTTGATTATATTCAACTGCAATTACATACTGGCTATTTGGTATAATGGCTGTCTATAACAATGGGCTTTAGACGTTTTCAATTGAGATAAAATCAATAGCAACGCATTAACGCTCATCGTTGACAACACAGTCAATAGTGCTAAGTAAAAACTCTAGGCAAAATCTTCATCTTAAATATTGATACTAAATTTTGATACTTATAAGGTTTATTTATGTCTGCTGACAGTCAGTCAATCACCCGCAATGCTTCTCACTCTGTCAACTTATCAGCGACATTATCTGTGGCTGAGCAGCAAAGTATCAGTGAGTTGTTAAGCTTACTATCCGCTATCGATATAGAAGCAAAGCATCCTACTGTGGCTAATAAAGGGATTACTATCAAAGGGCTTGTTGATGGTCGCGGACTTGCCTGCCCGATGCCATTGCTAAAAACCAAAGTAGCACTACGCAACGTGGCGGCTGGCGAGTCATTATATGTAGTCGCCACCGACCCCAATTCGCAGGCAGATATCACTGCGTTTTGTCGACAGAGTCAGCAGGGCGATGCGGCAAATGCATTGCTATTAGCCCTTAGTGAGATTACTCAGCAACAAGCAACTGATGGCAAACCAGCACCGCGTTTCGATACAATATATCACTTCATCATTACCAAAACTGATAGCAACTAAGCGTCGCTATCCTTTACAATTACAACTATAAAGATTTTGGTGGTGTTCTAAAAAGTATGCTGGCGCTAAAAGTCAATAGGAAGTCTATGCTAAGTTCTCTGATTCTATATGGCTTTCAAAGCTTCAAGAATTGTTCAAATTTTAATCAGCATACTTTTTGACACACCACCAAGATTTTTATCTGACTATTTGCTTAACTATTTAACCAAGGTCAAGAATATGGCTAATACTTCTACAGATGCTGCAAAAACGAGTAAAAAAGACAACGCAGCACCAAAAAACGAAGCACGTGATGCGGCGCTAAAAGCAGCAGCGGCGCGTCCACCTTATGATGCAAGCGCGCTTGGGGATACCAGTACCCGCGACTTGGTGCCAGCGATGCCGACACATTTGTCAGCACCGGGGGTGAATTTGGGTGCTTATATTAATACTGTCCATCAAATTCCTATTTTGACACCGACGCAAGAGCAGGAGCTCGCTCACCGTTATTATGACGAAGGTGATGTGGAAGCGGCGCGTTTACTGGTGATGTCACATCTGCGTTTTGTGATTCATATTGCCCGCAGTTACTCAGGCTATGGCTTACCACAAGCCGACTTAATCCAAGAAGGTAACTTGGGGCTAATGAAAGCCGTCAAGCGTTTCGATCCTAATAAAGGCGTGCGTTTGGTATCCTTTGCTGTGCATTGGATTAAAGCGGAGATTCACGAGTTCGTTATTCGTAACTGGCGTATCGTCAAAGTTGCAACGACCAAAGCCCACCGTAAACTGTTCTTTAATTTGCGCAGTCTGAAAAAGACCAATAACCAACTGACGTTGGAAGAGGCAGATGCCATTGCCAAAGACTTAAATGTTACACGCAAGCAAGTGCTAGAGATGGAATCTCGCCTAACCTCTTATGATGCCTCATTTGAAGCGCAATCTAGCGATGATGACGATGGTCGTTATGCACCGCAGTTGTTTTTGGAGGACGGCATCGATCCTGCCGAGCAGCTAGAAGAAGAAGACTGGGAAGAAAACAACTCCTCAGCACTCCTAGCCGCTATGGGTACGTTGGATGACCGCTCACGTGATATCGTTGAGCAGCGCTGGCTCTCTGAGCAAAAATCAACCTTGCATGAGTTGGCAGCGGTCTACTCCATCTCGGCAGAGCGTGTACGCCAAATCGAAAAAAATGCCATGGATAAGATTCGTGATGCCATGACCATCGATAGCGTGATTTTGCCTGATGATATCCAATAACCATCGCTTAGCCATAATACGAATCCTGTTATGTTAAATTGGATAGCTATCGGTGCACTCAATATGGCCATTGCGGTTGCGCTAGGAGCGTTTGGGGCACATGGCTTGAAAACTCTGGTAAGCGAGGAGCAACTTGAATGGTGGCAGACTGCAACGCTATACTTGTTCGTGCATGCGCTTGGGTTACTCATCGTTGGCTTATTGATTCGCCTCAGGTATGCGACCCAGACCACCGCATGGTTACTACAAATTGGTATTATTATTTTTGCTGGTAGTCTATATGCCATGACACTGGGTGCACCGCGTTGGTTTGGCGCGATTACTCCTATCGGCGGTTTGTTGATGATTACTGGTTGGCTATGGCTGTCAGTTTCAGCATTTAAAACAAATAAATTGCCAACAAACTAGGCAGTCGTAAATATAATACAATTAGATATATTCTGAACGATATTGTTATTTACAAAAGGAATGTTAAATCATTAGGGAGCATGTATTATGAGCATGATTAGCGTTAACGGTAAAAAGCTGCAGACGACTCATCAAACGGTACAATTGGTCGTCAATGAGTTGGGACTCAGTCAAGGACGCTATGCAGTAGAAGTCGACGGTGAGCTGATTCCAAAAAGTGAGCTTACTCAACTGCGTATCGTCGAAGGTATGAGTATCGAAGTGGTACAAGCAGTGGGTGGTGGCTAGAACTTTTACTAGCATGGATTTTTAACACTCTTATCCTTCATTTTTAACCGTAGTGGTTGATAGGCATTGATAATGAAAAAGACCTCGCACGTATTATACGTTCGAGGTCTTTTTTCTTTTGTGCCTTTTGAAATGACACATTTTAGTTTTGATAAATTAAGGTCTAATGAAGCGATCGATTTGTACTTATTGTTGTTTTACAATCAAACTTCATCAAACCTTAATAAGTCTACACTGCTGGCGCTGCTTCAGCAGGGGTAAGATCTTGATAACGTCCATCACGTCCAGCACCTTGCGTCTTTTTACGTTCTTGACGGGTTTTATATTTGCGCACTTGTCTATCAAGTTTGTCTGCCATGTCATTAATGGCTTTATACATATCATCTTCAGACGCTTGGACAAACATTTCTTGACCTGATACTCGCATAATGGCTTCAGCTTTGTGGCTCTTCTTGGCGCCGCTGTTGTCGAGCGATAATATCACTTGAATACTCTGTATCTGATCGAAGTGTCGCTCTACCTTTTCAAGCTTTTCGCGAACTGCCGTGTCCATGGCTTCGGTAACACTGATATGGTGACCACTGATAGAAACATTCATATTATTGTCCTTTTATTTATGACTTACAATCAACAGATGAAACAGCATTCCTGCCCTTGTCATCCTGCCTTACCAACAACTCATTTAGTCAAACCTAAGACCCTTGTTAGCTAATGTCTTTGATAAATAGACCACTAGCAACCAGTATCTTTAGCAAACAATCAACGTATCCTTATATCGTCTCTTTGGTTGCTAATGAAGATAAATACCGTAAAAGTAAATACCTTCTATAAACCAGTACTGAGGTTAAACACTTAGATTTTGTACTTGGATTTCATTGTTGGTATGACTCTAATTTGTCATGAAAACTGAATAGTAGCAAGCCATTTAATTGTAATTAAATGTAATAAAAACTGTTGTTTCTCTCAGGTTTCTATATAATCAAAAAATTTTATTTTTTATATCTGCTATAGACAATAATGATGATTGCTGAATGCTTAGGGTTAACAGCCGCATAAGGTCTAATATGCGTCCTAGTATTTTTGCTTACGCTGAGTAGATGAGCCAATATTCATTGCTTCACGATATTTAGCCACTGTTCGTCTGGCGATATCGATGCCATCTGCTAGCAGCGCGTCTTTGATACGACTGTCTGATAATGGTTTTTTTGGGTCCTCATCAGCTATTAGCTGCTTTATCATGGCACTAATCGCCGTCGATGAGACATCGCCATCAGTGCTGCTAACGTGTGAAGAAAAAAAGTGTTTGAGCGAAAACAACCCTTGTGGGGTCAAGATGGTTTTGCTGGTGGTTAAGCGTGAAACTGTAGATTCATGCAGACCAACCTCCTCTGCAATGACTTTTAAAATAAGCGGTTGCATGGCTGTCGCACCATACTGCAAAAACTCCTGCTGATAACGTACGATGCTGGTCGCCACTTTTAGTAGGTTTTGATTACGCTCTTCGATACTGCGGATAAACAGTTTGGCATCGGTGAGGTTTTCACGCAGATACTGATTGTCAGGACTGTCATCACCGCGCTTCACCAAATTGGCGTACTCTTGATTGACCCGTAGCTTTGGCAGGGTCTCAGGATTGAGGCGCACATGCCAGCCGTCCTCTTGCACCTCTCGTGTATCATCCGACTTAGTAGGACGCTGCCGAATAGGGGTGACCAACACATCTGGAATATCATAGCTGGCTGAGGGCTGCGCATAATCAGGCTGGTTGCTTTGAAACAGTAAGCCTGGCGAAGGATTTAGAGTGCGCAGTAGCGTAAGTGCTGGTGTGATGTCTGCGGGCGACAGTCCTGTACGTTCAGTCAATGTCTTAATATTATTGCTGACCAAATGCTCACTGGCTGAGAGCAGCGCTTGGGCTTCTTTGAGATACTCTGTGTTTGCATCAAGCTTGGATAATTGCAGCGCTAAGCACTCGTTAAGATTGCGTGCACCAACGCCCAGTGGATCACAAGATTGGATAATGCGTAGCACCGCCACTATTTCGTCGTGCTCTACTCGCTCTTCCCACTGATAAAAGCTCGCCATGGTATCGAGACTCTGCAACAACTCATCAATATCGAGGCGTACAAAACCCATATCATCCATCGAGTCCATCAGATATTCTGCTATCAAAGTGTCTACTTCTGACAGGCGCTTAAAATTTAGCTGCCAACGCACATGGTCTTGAATAGTGGCAGACGTACCGCCTTGATAGCTGTCGAAATCTTCATGGCTGCTATTATGAACTGCACTGCCTGAACCAGTAGAGGCTGAAGCAGTATTACCTGTCTCAAAGCTATTACCATCAAAACTACTGCTATCAAAACTGCCATAGTCATAGTCATAGTCATCGCTATCCATAGCATGATTGTCTATCGCGCCATCATCGATAGCTGCTTGCTGCAACTTATCGTAGCTGTCACTGATACTATCATTGAAGCCATCATCGACATTATCGTTGAAATCACTTCCATCATTAGTAGATGCCACATGCGATGAGTCATTATCAGTACTTTGGTTCCAACTATCGAGTGTCAACGTCTCACCTGATTCATCCGTGCTATCGTTACTACTCCCCTCATACTCGCCATCGTATTCATCGTCGTCCTCAATACGTTCGAGCAGCGGATTACTATCCAATTTCGCCTGAACTTCCTGCGCGAGCTCAAGACTAGAGAGCTGCAGCAATTTAATGGCTTGCTGCATTTGCGGGGTCAGTTTTTGTGAGGTGCTCAGCGTGGTTGCCAATCCGAACGACATACTCATGGGTGGCTTATTACACTCCGATAGTGGTGATTTTCTAGACAGATTACCCGTTAAAGTCATGATTTAACGTTATTAGGACATGACGATAGCATTTTTTGCCGCAATTTTGCTATGATAATTTATACGCAGCACAGCCACCCTTACTTTATTACTCTTATAAACCCTTATAAATTCAATGACTTTGATAAATTTGATGTTTTTAATATTAAGCACTGACCAGTATGCTTGATTGATAATCATATATTTTGCATTCAGATAATGAGACAAACCGCTGCCATATAATAAATTCAATTGAACAACCATGACAAAAAACTGAGAATAATATGAGTAACAATACAACCAATAGCCAACCCTTTACCGCTGCTGCCATTCAAATGAATAGCCAGCAAGATATCGAGCAAAATTTAGCGGATATAAAAGCAGCCATCAGTGCGGCTAATAACCAAGGCGCTCAACTGGCCGTCTTGCCCGAAAACTGCTGTAGCATGGGCGAACAGTCCGCCACAGCTGAACGATTTGATGAACTATCAGCAACCATTGCAGGCTATGCCAAGTCTCACGGTATCTACGTATTGGCAGGCTCGTTACCCTGCCCTTATCGCCCAGATGGCGTCATCGTGCCTGATGGCAGACTACGTCAAGTCAGTCAATTGTTTGCACCCGATGGTACTCTCACTGCGCGCTATGACAAAATCCACCTGTTTACCGCGACTGTTGCTGATAAAAAAGGCAGTTATAATGAAGCGGCGACTTTTGAGCCTGGTACTCAAACAGTAATTGCGCCAATAGAGATTGATGACGCGGTCTATCAATTGGGGATGATGGTTTGTTTTGATTTGCGTTTTCCAGCATTGGCACAGCGCTTACGGCAAGCAGGCGCGGATATTCTGAGCGCCCCATCCGCCTTTACCTATCTGACAGGGCAGGCACATTGGTCGCTGTTGCTACGGGCGCGCGCTTTGGACAGCCAATGTATGGTGATTGGCGCAGCACAAGGCGGCGACCACGCTTACAAGGACGGTAGCACGCGGCAGACGTGGGGACATGCGGCCATCACCGCCTTTGATGGCACGGTTATCAGTAGCCATGACGATAGCGAGCTGCATAAAGGTAATAATAATGAGATAAATACAGACGATAAAAACCACGCCATGGTCTTAGCGGCTTTGGATAAGCAGGCACAAGAGCAAGGTCGGCAGAAGATGCCTATATTTGACTGTCATCGTTTGGCATAAATTTAAGATTAAACCACTAAAATGACCTTGTTACTTAACTATTGGCACTTAAGTATTGTCACTTAAATATTGGCGCTTAAGTAACGTCACTGTCATTCTGCGCATGAGTCGCACGTGGATGAGCGCGGTCATAGACTTGGGTCAACTTAGCAAAGTCAACATGGGTATAGATTTGCGTCGTGCTGATGTCACTATGACCGAGCATTTCTTGCACGGCACGCAAATCGCCACTGCCTGATAGCATGTGCGATGCAAAACAATGACGCAGCAAATGCGGATACATGTTCTGTGCGATACCAGCACGCGTAGCCGCAACCTTGAGCCGTTGCTGTACGGCGCGTGTGGATAAGCGCGTGCCCAGTTTTTCACTGATGAATAATGCATTATCCATCTGCTCTACCCATAAATCACGGTGCGGCAGATAACGATTGATAGCGGCAGCGGCTTTGGCTCCTATAGGCACTAAGCGTGTCTTATTGCCTTTACCCGTGACCCGTACACGCAAGTCAGACAAATCTATATCTGCCATATCGAGCGCGACCAGTTCGCCCACCCGCAGCCCGCTACTATAGAGCAATTCAAACATCGCCTTATCACGCAACCACAAACGTGCCTGCTCTGGGGTATCGGGCACCTCTTGATCGAGCAATTGAGTCAGTAAATCGACATCAGCGATAGACGGTAACGGTCTGGGACTGCGCTTGAGCTGATAGCCTGTGGTTGGGTTGATACGTGCCAGCCCCTCTTCTATCATCCAACCATAAAAATGGCGAATAGCCGATAGCTCTTGTTGGACACTGGCAAGGGCGAGCTTGTCTTCATCGAGGCGTTGGCTGATATGCTGGGCTAACTGACGCTTGTCACAGCGTGTCCATGTCAAGCGCTTACCACGTAAAAATAGGGCTAACTGATTCAATCCTGAAAAATAAGCCGTTAACGTATGCTCAGAATGATTGCGCACAGACAATGTGTTTAACCATCGATGCACAGGCGCCAATAGCTCACGCAGGGCAGCGTCTGATTCTATGGTGGCGGCCAATTCCGCTGAAAGCCATGACTCAGCATCAGATACTGATTCTGTCTCTGATGACTTTAACCCTAACTTCGAGCCTAACGTTGCGCTTGATACTGGCTCTGTAGCTTTACGGTTTTTATTGAACATAGCTGACCCTATTAAAGACAACGATAGCATTTACCTAGCAACAAGGCACACCGCTTGTCATTGCTCATTAACCTGTTGTCAATCAACCTTCTGGTTTTGGCTTGATACCGGCTTGCGCCATCAGACCATCTGGGCTAAACACGCCTTCATAGACAAAGGCGGTCGGCCCTGTCATCATCACAGAATAGCCCGGCTGCCACTTGATAATCATACTGCCACCATAGAGCTGCGCGCGTACGTCTTCGCCCTCATCGAGCCATCCCTCACGCACACCAACAGCCACAGCTGCACAAGCACCTGTGCCACACGCTTGAGTCTCACCAACGCCGCGTTCATAAACACGCAGGCGAATATGACGCTGGTTCATCACTTGCATAAAGCCGACGTTGACGCGATCTGGAAAGGCGGGATGCGATTCAATGGCTTTACCTAACGTTTCGACGTCGGCATCGAGCACATCATCGACTTTGATAACCGCGTGCGGATTGCCCATGTTGGCGACGTAAAGCTGCACAGGTGTGCCATTGACGTCGAGATGATAAGCGTTTTGAATTTTAGTGGTGGCTTTCGGGGTAAAAGGAATCTCGCTTGGTTCAAACGTCGGCTTGCCCATATCGACTTCTACCCAACCGTAGCGGTCAGTGGTTAGGGAGATGATGCCGCTCGCTGTTTCGACACGCAGGCGCTGCTTGAATGACAGCTTGCGCGCTTGCACAAAACGAGCAAAACAGCGCGCGCCATTACCACACTGCTCAACCTCTGTACCATCAGTGTTAAAAATGCGATAACTAAAATCAACATCAGGACGCATCGGCGGCTCAACGACGAGCAGTTGATCAAACCCTATGCCCAAGTGACGATCACCCAATAACTGCACCAACTCTTTCGTCAAATCCAAACGCTGGGTCACGAGGTCAATGACCATAAAGTCATTGCCCAGACCGTGCATCTTTGTAAATTCTATTAGCATATCTTTGATATCCTATCCTATTTTTATGTATGCCTTATATTAGCACGCTGTCAGACACAATCATAATTATCACCATCATCAAACGCCAAGTTCTGCCTATCTGTCAGCGCTATTATTTTTAATCCTATCCTGACATAAAAAAACCCATTGTCATTATCACAATGGGTCATTTTCAATCATAAAATTCAGACGGTTAGTAATCCGGGATAGCGACGTTGCTAGCGACTATTTATCTTGCCACAACATTTCATCTGCATATAACCCTTCAAAGGTTTCACGTTTGCGAATCAGTTGATGACGATCATCAGCCACCATCACTTCACTAGCACGCGGGCGTGAATTATAGTTGCTACTCATGGTAAAGCCATACGCCCCAGCTCCCGTAATCGCCAATGTATCACCCGTCGCTAGTGACAACAAACGGTCTTTTGCCAAAAAATCCCCCGTCTCACAGATAGCGCCGACGATATCCCACGCCTGAGTGTCATCGGTATTAAGACCATTCTCAGGCAGCACACTTGGAATCACCGCCATTTCAGCTTGATACAACGCAGGACGAATCAAGTCATTCATTGCTGCATCCACAATGGCAAAGTTTTTGTGCTCGGTAGGCTTTAGTACGTCCACTCGGGTCAAGAGCACGCCAGCATTGGCCACGATACTGCGACCTGGCTCAAAGAATATTGTCAAACCAAGCTCAGTCAGCTTGGGCAATAGTGCTTGGGCGAACTCATCAATAGACACTGGCGTCTCGTCAATATAACGCACACCCAGACCTCCGCCCAAATCGATATGGCGTAGCTCGATGCCCTTATCACGCAAGCTATGTACCAACTCAACCACTTTATCTAATGCTGCGACGAACGGCTCTACTTCCGTTAACTGAGAGCCAATATGACAATCGATACCGACGATATCGATATGTGATAAATTCGCGGCTTGCTGATAAACCGCCAGCGCATCTTCGTGAGCGATACCGAACTTGTTGTCTTTTAGACCTGTGGAGATATAGGGATGGGTCTTGGCATCGACGTCTGGATTGACGCGCAATGATATCGGCGCTGATTTATCAAGTGCCTTTGCCACGTCATTGATTAAGGTCAGCTCACTGATTGACTCGACGTTAAAACAGCCAATACCTTGCGTGAGAGCATACTCAATCTCGCTATAAGTTTTGCCAACGCCTGAGAACACCACGCGTGATGCCTCGCCACCCGCTGCCAATACTCGCATCAGCTCGCCACGTGAGACGATATCAAACCCAGCACCCGCCTGCGCCAGTATGCCAAGTACCGCCAGATTTGAGTTGGCTTTTACCGCATAACAAATCTGATGCGGCAAACTGGCAAAACTCTCAGTATAGGCTTGATAAACCGCCAAAATCGCTTGCTTTGAATACACATAGCATGGCGTGTCGTAGTGTTTAACCAGCTCATCAACATTGACCTGCTCCATATGCAATGCGCCGTCGCGATAGTGCAATGCTGGTAAATGGGCAGTTAGCGCCTGAGGATTCACATACAATCCTTGCTCAGTTTGGGTGGTGACGGATTCAGCAGTATTTTGCTCAGAATGACTCATATAAACATCTCTAAATTAATCAAAGTATCAAGAATATCTCAAGTAAGGATAGTTCATGCAAAGGTATTTTAAGTAAGGATAGCTCAAGAAAGCTATTTAATAACAGCTATCAAGCTTGGCAAGTCTCAGCTATCTAACACCACTAATAATCGTTGGGATCATCACTAGGTTCTGGTAACACGTACTGCTGCTCTAAGTAGCGCGTTTTTTGATAGCCGTCATCGTCAATACCTGCAAAGGCAGCATCTTGTGGATGGCTAGTGCTCTCTAGTACGCCGGCACTCCTACTCTGAGCGGTTTGGCTGCTAGGCTCTGCTAAATATAGCGCCCCTTTTTGCCCACAGCCTGACAACGTCATGACGATAGTACTACTGATAATAACAGTGGCAAAAATGCGATGGCTGAGACTGACCGCATTGGCGTGCTCAGTGTTTGAAAAGCGGCGTGTATTAAACATAGGGTAGATAACCTGTAGACGTGCGATGGTCTGAGTATGATAGAAAACCTTAACTCATTAAAGCATTAAATAAAAAAAGATAAGTAACCGTAGTAACTGACAGCATTAAATAGCGATGCTAAGCAGCCATTCTAAGTAACCCAACACTGTCATTAAAACGGCTAAAACACCTGCTTTGAATAATAGCATTATTACATAATGCTGTGCGCATACTGAGTATGACTGGCGATTTAATCAACAAAACGGCTAGTGACTGTCTTAATAAGTCTGCTGAAATATAGCAACTTGGCGCGATAATCAGCTATGGATACTGATGCCAGACTCTCCTTTTAAGGACAAATACGCGCATTATATTCATTTAGAAAAACTTTCTTACAATTTTTATTCACTCAGATTTTTCGCGGCAGAGCCTGATAAACACTGGCTACACTCGGTGTACAGTTGTATCCAATAAGCAACGCATTATCGCTTTAACCCTTAGAGTTATCGTGGTGTAGCGGTAAAAATATGGTACATTATGCTCAGACCTTGCGGCTGTGATGAGGCGCTAGCATGCGACTTAACGAACACTTATCACTAGTGTCAGCCCAAGGATGACCGAAATCAGCAATATACTTGCTTGACCCATGTCAGCAGGGATGTGGCTGGTTTTTGTTTATTCCATCGGTGTGCTTCTAAAATGATGCACCCTTTACAAAATATAATCTAAGGATAGAGTATGAGCGCCAGCCTAACCACCACTTTTGATGACAAAAATTCAGAAACATCAACCCTGACCAATCCTACCCTTGTTCTCAACTGCGGTTCTTCTTCTATCAAATACGCGCTGATTAGCGAAGACAATACCACTCGTATCACCGGTTTAGCCGAAAACCTCGGTCTCGATACTGCCCGCATCAAACACACCACTTTGAACGGTGATAAGCTTGAAATCTCTATTCCTGGTGGTCGTCATAAGCTTGCGCTACAAAAAATTCTTGAGCTATTAGAGCAGTATCATTTCATCGCTGTTGGTCATCGCGTGGTTCATGGTGGCCGTGAATACTCGGAAGCCGTCCGTGTCGATGAGCATGTACTGGATGAAGTGAAACGCTTAAAAATCCTCGCACCCCTACACAACCCTGCCAATGCCTTGGGTGTCGAAGCGGTTCAAGCCATTTATCCTGATATTCCGCAAGTGGTGGTCTTTGATACCGCCTTTCACCAAACCATGCCACCGGTTGCCTTTCGCTATCCACTGCCAAGAGCGCTATATGACGAACATAAAATTCGCCGTTATGGCTTCCATGGTACCTCGCATGCTTACGTTTCAGAGCGCGCCAGCGAAATCACCGAAGCTAAAGGCCCGCATGGCTGGCTGACTGCTCATTTGGGCAATGGTTGCTCGGCGACAGCCGTCTATGATGGCAAAAGTCTCGATACCAGTATGGGTCTGACTCCACTGGAAGGTCTGATGATGGGCACGCGTAGTGGTGATGTCGATCCAAGCCTACACATGCATCTAAAACGCCAACTCGGTATGAGCCTGGAAGATATCGATACCATGTTAAATAATGAAAGTGGTCTATTGGGTATCTCGGGTCTGTCTAATGATTTACGGACGGTCGAACAAGCTGCCAATGAAGGTCACAAAGATGCCAAACTGGCCATCGAGATGTTCTGTTACCGTGTCGGTAAATACCTCGCCAGCTTAAGCTGTGCGCTGCCAGAATTTACTGGTATCGTCTTTACCGGTGGTATTGGTGAAAACTCAGTGACCACGCGTAATAGTATCTTAGAGGTGATGCGTCATTTCGGTATCAAAGTAGATAGCAATAAAAACGCCAGTTTGTTCGGTGGTAGCGAAGGCAGCTTCCACGCAGACGATAGCAGCATTGAGCTATGGGTTGTGCCGACCGATGAAGAGTGCCGCATCGCTCAAGAAACGCGCGAGGCGTTGGGCTTAATCTAAGCTTGATACTGATAAGCTTGTCATTCCAGCGCCTCTTATCAGTCATTTATCAGTGATGGCGATAATTAAAAATCACTAAAACTGAAAAAAATTAGAGCTGAAAATCACTAGCATTGAAAGTGACGATAATTATAAATGACGATAGGAAGCGCGACGTTTTACTCATTCTAACAAGGATGAATTGAGATTTAAAAATATAACAAACCGTAGGATACGTTATGCAAACCATTTTACTTGTTCCCATTAGCCGCGGCATTGGTGTGACGTCAGCAGCGCTTGGACTGATTCGCGCTTTTGATTACAACGGTATAAAAGCGGGCTTTATGAAGCCGTTTTTGCAAGATGATACGCTGGATAAGCAGCACAGCTTAGACAGCTCAAGTGCTTTAACCATGCACGCCTTTGGTTTAAATCCACCAAAATCTATCAGCCGTCAGCGTGTTGAGCGTATGATTGGTGATGACAATCTTGATGACCTGATGGAAGAAGTGGTCGTCAACTACCACACCATCGGCGATGGTCATGACGTGGTGATCTGTGAAGGTCTGGTACCGACCACAGAGACCTCTTATGCCTCGCAAATCAACCGCGCTATTGCTCATGCGTTAGATGCCAAGATTATATTTGTCAGTACCGCTGACACCGCAAACCCTGCCCATTTAGCAGATAAAATCGATGTCCACGCGCGTGAGTTTGGTGGTATCGTCAATGCTCGTACGCTCGGTGTGATTTTGATGCGTGTGCAAGATGTGCCGAACACCTTTGAGACACAGCCTGTTGCCCCTGGTGAAGCCATCGTCAGCCTAGACGATACTTTTATGCAGGAAGTTCAGCGCCTGTCTCCTACTTTCAATACTGACGAGTTTCGCTTAATCGGCGTGGTGCCATTCAGCGATTCATTATCCGTGCCTCGTACATGGGATATTGCGGCTGAATTAGATGCCAAATGGCTCAATGTCGGCGAAGCCAAATCACGTCGTATCAATCGCATCAGCCTAACCGCGCGCTCGGTTGCCCGTGTCGATGAAGTGTTTAAACGTGGCACGCTAATCGTCGTGCCTGGCGATCGTGATGATTTATTGTTGGCAGTAGGCTTGGCCTGTATCAACGGTATCCCGCTGGCAGGTTTGGTATTAACTGGCGGTGTCGAGCCAAGCGCGACGGTCGCTGAGCTATGGCAATCAGCACTCAAAACAGGCATCCCTGTCATGAGTGTCGAAAGCGACAGTTATGAGACGGTACAAAGCCTCACACATATGAGCTCGGAGATTCCAAGCGATGACACCGAACGTGCCGAAGAAGTTGCACGTTATGTGGCGGCGCATCTGGATTTGAGCTGGATTAAAGACTACTTTAGTCGCAACCATGAGCCGCGCCTCTCACCGTCAGCATTCCGTCACCAAGTGGTCAAAAAAGCACAAAATGCCAAAAAACGTATCGTGCTGCCAGAAGGCTCTGAGCCACGTACCGTTGAAGCGGCCTGTATCTGTCAAAGCCGTGGTATCGCTAACTGCGTACTCCTCGCTAAACGTAGCGATGTCGAGCAAGTGGCCAAAAACCGCGACTTAATCATCCCAGAGGGTCTAGAAATCATCGACCCTGATAGCCTCGATATGAGCACATATATCGCTGCCGTGGTAGAGCGCCGTAAAGGTAAAACCAGCGCAGAAGTGGCTGCTGAATACCTAAAAGATACCGTATATCTTGGTACGATCATGCTACAGATGGACGAAGTCGATGGCTTGGTCTCTGGGGCAATTCACACCACGGCTAACACTGTGCGCCCAGCGTTCCAATTGATTAAAACGGCACCGCAGTACTCATTGGTATCGTCAGTATTCTTTATGTTGCTGCCTGAGCAAGTGGTCGTCTATGGTGACTGTGCCATCAACCCTGACCCGAATGCAGAAGAGCTGGCTGAGATTGCTATCCAATCTGCACAATCAGCTGCTGCCTTCGGTATCGATCCAAAAGTCGCCATGATTAGTTACTCTACCGGCTCATCAGGTACCGGCGCTGATGTGGAAAAAGTCACCCGTGCGACCGAAATCGTACGCGAGCGTGCGCCTGAGCTAAAGGTCGATGGACCGCTACAGTATGACGCAGCCTCTGTCATGAGCGTCGGCAAGCAAAAAGCGCCTGACTCGCCTGTCGCGGGGCAAGCCAACGTCTTTATCTTCCCAGACCTAAACACAGGTAATACCACGTATAAAGCAGTACAACGTAGCGCCAATGTGGTCAGTGTTGGACCCATGCTACAAGGTCTAAACAAACCCGTTAATGACCTATCACGTGGTGCATTGGTCGATGATATTATCTATACCATTGCGCTGACTGCCATCCAAGCTTACAGCGACCTGATTTAATTATTTATCCACTCGCTTAAAAGACGTGTTTTATTTAACCGACTGTCATGATGATGGTCGGTTTTTTATTGACTAGGTTTCCTCAGTTTTGGTTGGGCTTCATAAAATTTGGTTAGGTTTGATTAAATATAGGGTGCTGTTAATGACATCTGCTGCCGCGCTCCCTACAATGATGCTATAGTTCCTCTCAAGCAACTGAACGACACTCTCTTTTTTATCAGCTTTTTTACTCGCTCATCTATGCCAAATACTGACAGCCGCCTTCATAAGCAAAATCCGCAGCCAGCCATTCGCGCCTATCTTGGCGGCTCATTTGACCCTGTGCATAACGGTCATTTGCAGATGGCTCTGTCTGTTTATCAGACTTTATTACCGATAGCGAATCGGCAACAGCGCGAGTTACAAGTATCGTTGTTGCCCAATGCGCGCTCGCCTTTTAAGGACAAAAGCACCAATCCTAAGCATCGTTTGGCCATGTTAAAGCTGGCTACGCAAGACACGCCATTACAAATTAACGAGATGGAGCTGTGGCAAGCGCCGCCTGTCTATACCATTGATAGCGTACAGACTTTACGCACACGCTATCCCAATGACAGTCTGATATTTATTATGGGTATGGACAGCGCACGTGGTTTGGATAAATGGAAAGAGGGTCTACAGCTGACCGATTACGTCAATCTATGGGTGTTCAATCGTGAGGAAAACGCTGATTTTAACAAAAACTCCTTCGAGGGTGATATGCACGCTCAATTAACCTCTCAACTTCCTGTGCCGCTGCAACCTTTCATCACCGATTCACTTAACGAGCTTGTCGCGCCAGCTTCTAGACATTTAACAGACAATGCTATCTTGAAAAATAAGACTCAAGGTCGCATCTATATAGACCCGCGACCTGTCCGAGCGGTATCAAGTACACAGGTACGTCAATTGCTCCATCAACAATGTCGACAGCGTTTGCAATCTCCACAGCAAATGCCTCAATCGCTAAATATAAAGCAGATTGCTAAAACGCAAATCGCATCTTTACAACCAATAAATGCTATCATTAGCAGTACTGCGCCCAATCCATTCGCTAAATGGCTAAATCCTGCTGTTTATCAATATATTATTGCCCATCAGCTATATTCTGCTGCCCAATTCCGTTAAAATCGTTTTATCTTTGTCACATTAGTCATTTGTCTTAAAAGACGTTTGCCCAGTTGTCTATCTGCTATGTGGCTCGTTAGAGAATGCACTGTGACGATTTACCAATTTATTTTTAATATTTACGATTCAAGAGATTACAATTTATGACTAACACCATGACTGACGAACGCTTACAAGAGTGCTTAACCCTTGTAAAAAGCGCTCTAGATGATATGAAAGCGAAAAACATTACCGTAATGAATGTAGAGGATTTAACCGACGTGATGGAACGCATCGTCATCGCTGACGGTACCTCTAAGCGCCACGTACGTGCAATGGCTGACAGTGTTGGCGCTGAAGCCAAGCTAGCGGGTTTTATGCCACTTGGTCGCGAAGGTGGTATCGATTCTGACTGGACGTTGATTGATTTGGGTGCTGTGGTCGTACATATGATGACTCCGCAAGCCCGTGAGTTCTACGACCTAGAAGGTCTATGGTCATCACCTGATCAATTGGCTGAGCTGGTTGCTACGCCACGTGAAAAGAAAACTGCTGGTCGCCGTAATAAAAACAAATCATAGTGTTTATTACCTAATCCACAGAACCGGCAAAACCAAAAAGACCAGAGACTTATTCTGGTCTTTTTTTGTTTACATTTTGAGTGGATAGGTTTTAAGCAGAAAGCTTTTAGCGAAACAGTTTTGAGCAAATTGGTTTTAAAATAGTGCCACCGTATAATCAGGCGCAGGATTAGGCTAAGATAATACTCATTAGGAATCCTAGCAATAACATAACCCCTCGCCTAATAATATTCGCCTAATAAATCCTTATAAATTAGGAAAGCCCATGAACATACAATCCTTTAGCCAAAAACACATTGCTGACTTTAACCAAGAGCTGCCGCTACATATCGCCAACCTAACCTGTGTACGTACTGGCAAAGCCATGCCATTTGCCCGTGAAGCAATGAGTGCCATTGATAAAGCGCCAATCAAAGCGCCTGTCACCGTCAACTTTATGGGATTAGCCACTGATGAACAAGCCGACCGACGCCATCATGGCGGCCCACTAAAAGCGGTACATCAGATGCCAACGGCGACTTATGGAAAGATTAACGCTGAGTTTGGTTTAAAGGTACGTATTGGGACGTTGGGTGAAAACTTGACAACTGAAGCGGTCAATGGCTTACCAGAGATGGACGAGTCGGCGGTTTGTATTGGTGACGTCTTTGAATATGGTGGGCAGTATGGCGATATTGACGAGAGCAATTATGATAAGAGCAATAGCGTGCAATTACGCATCGTGCAACCACGCCGTCCTTGCTACAAGATCAATGACCAAATCGGGCAATTTACCAAAGTGCCAAACATAGCCGCATGGGTGAGTAAGCAAGGTATCGCGGGTTGGTATTTCGAAGTGGTGCGTGATGGCATGATTGGTGCCGACTTGCCCGTGTATTTAATCGAGCGTCCCTATCCGTTCGCCACACTTGAGAGATTATGGCAACTATCCAACTCAAAAGAGAAATTTGATGCCGAAGTCATTGAGCCATGGCTCGCGATTGAGTGTTTGGAGGACAGTTGGAAGGCGGTGCTGAAAAAGAAAATAAAGAAAGATTCAGTGCAATAATCCTAGCGTCTAGCAATCACACCTCAACTGTTTCATATAGAGTATTTCATGGCAACAAACATCACCACTTTCGCAGTAGCTTCTCTATTAACCTTATCTTTAATAGGCTGCGTCACGACTCCCAAACCTCAAGTAGCTACTACTGAAAGCTACATCGTAGATAGCGACTCGTACCCGTCAACTGGCAAGAGCCAACGTATCAAGTCTATCGTGCTGCATTATACTGTCAGTGATAATGCACGCTCCATTCAGCTATTGACCAACGGTAACGTCAGCTCGCATTATCTGATTTTGGATCATGACGATAATAAAATTTATAGTCTGGTGCCCGAAAGCGAACGTGCTTGGCATGCGGGCGCGGGTGGGTTTGCTGGTAGAACGATACTAAACGACACCTCTATCGGCATTGAGATTGTCAATAAAGGTATCAAACCGCAATATTTGAGAGCGCTTAAAGATAGCGAGCTCGACTATCACCCTTACGAGCATTTCGTCGCATTCGATGAGTGGCAAATTAAGAAGGTCGCACAACTCGTGCAAGACATCGCCAAACGCTATGACATTTCACCAAAGAATATTATCGGTCATTCTGACCTTGCCCCATCGCGTAAAATCGATCCTGGCGCCAAGTTCCCTTGGGAGCGGCTGTATAAGGAATATGGTATTGGCGCGTGGTATGACGAAGCCGACAAGCAACTTTTTATCAATCAAGTTCCGCTAGCGACACCAACGATACCCGAGATTAAACAAGCCTTTCGTGATTACGGTTATCAAATCAATGATAGCGATGAATGGGATAAAGCCAGTCGCGATGTGGTTTATGCGTTTCAATTACATTTCAGACCACAGCATCCAACCAGCGAGCTGGATTTAGAAACTTATGCTATTTTAAAGGCACTCAATAAGAAGTATGCTGGTCGTGATGACTTTTATTGAGATTAAAGTTTAGGCTCTAAAATAAAGATAATACCATCTTTAATAAGGTATCCAATGACGCTACGCATTCACACCCTATTTCATACGGACTACGCTGACCTGAGTTTTATCAAGCAGTGGGCAAACGCTCATAACCATCCGATTACGGTCAGTCGTTCTTACGATGATGATGTATTGCCCGAGCCCGACAGCCTTGATTGGCTGATTGTGATGGGTGGACCGATGAGCGTCCATGATGAGGAAAAACACCCGTGGCTCATCGCTGAAAAACGCCTGATTAATCAAAGTATCGATGCTGGAAAAACAGTAATCGGTGTTTGCTTAGGGGCGCAGCTGATTGCCCATTGTTTAGGAGCTAGCGTGCAGCCGTCTGGGGTAAAAGAAATCGGTTGGTTGCCCATGCGATTGACGCCCGCAGGTCAGGCGCATCCTCTATTACAAGATTTACCCAAGCAGCCCTTTACGGTATTTCACTTTCATGGTGATGGTTTTGACTGTCCTAAAGGCGCGAGCATTATTGCCTCAACGGAGGCTTGGGCGAATCAAGGCTTTGTCTATCAAACGCCAAAACACAAAAAGTGTGGCAGTTGGGTATTAGCTTGGCAATGTCATTTTGAAGTGACCAAAGAGAGCCTACCTAAAATGGTATCCAATGGTAATGCGACTATTGAAAGTGGACTGAAAGAATATCCAAACACTGTGCAATCACCTGCTGAGATAATCGCGCTAGGTGATAACTATATCGAAGAGAATAACGCAAGGCTATCCGCTATGCTAAATCGGATAGCAGTGTCAGATAATAGAAAATAGAGTTTGTTGGAATTAAACGGTTATAGATATAAGCGCGCTACTTCACTATTAAGAGTATCGACTATATAAGGAGTCAATGATGAGTGATTCACAACAAGATGAACAACAAGCGCTTGAGAAGTATTTAGAAGAAAAAGCTAAAGAGGAGCAGGAAAGTCAGCAGCAACAGGAGACTGAGTCGCTTTCTGAATATGAGGCTTGTGTGCTTAGAGAGAGTGCTAGGGTGAAGGAGTTGATTGATGAGGCTTGGGAGGGTTTGGATTAGTAGTTGGGTAGTAATATTTTAAATAAAAACTTCATCATTATCACGTAAGCTTGGATTTACTTCTCCAATGTATCCAAACTTATTAAACAAAATACTATGGGAGAATATAGTGATTATCAAGTTTCCTGAAAAAGAAGATGAGCTAAAAAAAATTATTGAAAACATGGCTCAAGAACTAAAAAAAAGTCATACCTCCCAGCATGAAGAAGGAAGAACTTATCAAAAGCTCAAAGAACATATTCCAATACTAGAAGATGAAATTAAAACGATTATTGATTCTTTAAAAATAGATATTATAAGTTGTAATGCTAGGCATATTTTAGAACATTTCGGCTTCATGTATAACCTTTCATCAGTCGATTCAATTGATCAAGACTTAGAAAAATCTAGAAGCTTTAAATTAGATTATCTACTTAGCCTCATAACTTCAATTGGCACGTCGAACGATCAAGAATGTAGCGATGATATTTTGGAGAAAATCACTACATCTCTTGAAGAACTGGAAATGAAGTGTATTGTGTATTTGATGCTAACAAGTGACTATGAAGGTGAGCCTAATCAAACTAAATTTATTCAATCTATGCATCATATGATTGTTAGAGGGGATTCTTTTTCCGAACATAAGGTTCAACTATGCAAGGAGTTATTCTCAAAATTCGATTCAATATTACTAGATGAGTATGGTCTCACTGCTAATAAATTAATCGACGGACTTGTTAACATTGCTAATAACCCCTTAACAATTTTAGAAACTCAAAAGCTTTATTTTGATGAAATGAAAACTGCACATCGGAATTTTATCGAAAATCTAAGCCATTTGAACGGTGAGGAGCTAGCTCAAGCCTTTGACACATACAGAGAATCTGCCTCAGTATCAGAAACAAATGAAAAGCTTCAGCAAATTTATGATAAAACTGGAATATCATTTAACGACTCACTGTTTGAAATTAAGAACACAGGTCTACCTGAGAATGTATTACAAATGCTCAGTATTGAATTAGGAGACAACACTAGTTTCAAGAAGGGTATAATAGAATATTTCCCTACTAATAACTCTCTTATCTACGATAATCCTTTTATTCGTATAAATGATAAATACTACTGTTTTAACTTAGCTTCAGTCTACAATTGCTTACATAAGTTAATTGAAAATATCTTATTAACTATTATCCCTCCTCAAAAACAGCAGAAAAGATACTATAAATTAAAGGGTGAGTATTTAGAAAGCAAATCTCTAAAATTATTCGAAGAGATAATGCCAGATTGTCAGGTGTATGAGAACTTGAAATATGGTATTGATGACGAGGTAGATGGAATTATCATTTACGATAGCAATCTCTTTATTATTGAATCAAAAAGTAATAAATTTACCTTAGAAGCACAGCAAGGTAATGTAGATAGAATTAAAAGAAATACTAAAGATATTGTTGAAAAAGCTTACCAACAAGCAATTAGAGCTAAACAGTATATTCTTTCAAATAAACTGGCTAATTTTAGAGACAAAAGCAAAAAAATAGTTTTAACTATAGATAACGCGAGTATAAATAATATTTATCTAATTAATACTACTTTAGAACCCTTGAATCACCTTTCAAGTGATCTAAGTTCTCTTCAAGAATTTGGATTTATTCAAAACAATGAATGGATTTGGTCGATATATCTGAACGATTTAAGGATTATTGCTGATATTATTGACTCGCCTAGTGAATTTTTACTGTATTTAGATAGAAGAATTAAATATAATGATTATCCTCAAATAAAGATGGCAGAGGAGCTAGATATCTTTGGATACTTCCTGAAAGAAGGTCTATATTTTGAAGATATTAATTTTCCTAGTGAAAACTTCATGCTTTCAATTGACAGTTCTTACTCAAGAAACATTGATTTATACTATTACTGGAAAGAGGGAACTTTAAAAGAAGAACAAGTCAAACCTGCTTTTTATGATGAATGTAAAGATAACATAAAATTTTTAGTAAAAGAAATTGAAAGTATCAACGAATCTGGTTTTACTGAGTTAACCAAGTTTCTACTAGGCTTAAACTGTGATACTCAAAGCTTTATAAAGAAACAGATAAGTTTGATCAGAAAAGCTCAAAGAACAGACTTTCATACTTATATCGAAGAAGAAAATATTGGTGTGATGTTCATCGCTAAGCGACTATATGATTATGATAAACTTAAGAAACAATGCCAGCTGTATGCTTATGAGAGAAACATCAATAACTGGTTTTTAGTTATTATAGATGATAACAATGTAGGCTTTAAAAGTTTCACTTATAGTAATACTCATAGTGAGTATTTAGCTGAAGAGGTTAAAAGCTTACAACAACTCAGGTTAGAACAGCATTCACAAATTAATAAGAAAATTGGTAGAAATGAGACTTGTCCCTGTGGCACTGGTAAAAAGTATAAAAAATGCTGTTTGAATAAGTAAAGGTAACTGAAACATGAATTTTTTAGCCGTTTAGATATTATTTTGCTCAATAATAACCCTGGATGTTTGAGACTGAAAACGCAAAATAGTATTTACAGATTTTTTAATCTGTAAATTTGAACCACAATAGATATCCATAAGAACACAATGTCAACGTCTTTCCCACACTGGCAGATACGAGCAGAAAGAGGGAAAGCCGTGTAGGGTGGGTTAGTTTTACAGAATTCTCGTAGAGAATGACGGTAAAACGTAACCCACCATTTATATTAGTTTGCCACACCGATGGCGGATTACGCTATCGTTAACCCACCCTACCGACCTTTTAATCTGTAAACTCTAGCCACGACGAATATTTGTAAGAACACGATGTCACCGCTAGCCCCGACTGTAGTGGTATCCTGCTGGTTTGGGCGAGTTGCGATGGCTAGGTTTTGGGGTGTCGACGCGGAGCAAGCGACGACCCAAACCGTAGCCAGCGCCTCGCCCAGACTGGCAGATACAAGCAGAAGGCGGGAAATAGCTCCCCTACTTCTTAAAAACCCAAATCCCAAACACAAAAAAGGTGAGCCGAAGCCCACCTTTTTTATTATCTAAAATTACTCAAACCAGCCTATCTTAACCAAGCCCGCGCATTACGGAACATACGCATCCACGCGCCGTCCTCATCCCACGCTTCTGGTTTCCAGCTATGGTTATAGGATTTTAAGTTACGCTCAGGATGCGGCATCATAAGCGTGACGCGACCGTCAGTGCTACACAGCCCCGTGACACCGCCGAGCGAACCGTTTGGATTGAGCGGATAAGTCTCAGTTGGATGACCTTGGCTATCGACATAACGCATGGCGAGCTGACCGTGTTTTGCCATACCGTCAATCTCGGTGGTATTTAGCGTGGCATAGCCTTCACCGTGCGCCACCGCAATCGGCAAGATGCTGTCTTGCATACCTTTAAACAGGATAGACTTGGTGCGCTCGACTTTGACGTTGACCGTACGCGCCTCAAATCGCGCGGACTTATTGGCGATAAAGCGTGGGAAGTTTTCCGCGCCTGGGATGAGGTCTTTTAACTGCGCCATCATCTGACAGCCGTTACAGACACCAAGTGAGAAGGTATCCGGACGGGCAAAGAAGCGCACGAACTGCATGCGCAACTCGTCATGGAACAAGATAGAGTTTGCCCAGCCCGAGCCTGCGCCGAGGACATCACCATAACTAAAGCCACCACAAGCGACCAGACCGTCGAAGTCACGTAGATTGATACGACCTTCTAGCAGGTCGCTCATATGTACGTCTACCGCTTCAAAGCCTGCTTGAGTAAAGCCTGCTGCCATTTCTGACTGACCGTTGACGCCTTGCTCACGTAGGATAGCAACTCTTGGTTTTTCTTCACGGCTAGTTAAATATGGTTCTTCGACTTTTTGGTTCAAATCAAAGTTTGGCGCAGCGATAAGACCTTGGTGGCTAGCATCAGCAATCAAGTCATATTCTTGCTGTACGCACGCTGGGTTGTCACGACGACGCGCGATTTGATAGCTGACCTGACTCCATTCTTGTTGTAATTCGCTACGGCTAAAGCGTAGCGTAGCATCACCAATATGCAGCGGCGTCTGGATAATGAGGCTGTCTTCTTCGCTACTTTGACCAACGAGGCTCATCATGTCGCTGACGTTAAACTCTTCTGCCAATTGCATTAACGCGGCGACGTTTTCTGGTAATACTTGAATAACTGCACCCAGCTCTTCACTGAATAATTGACCGAGCAAATTATCATCAGTTAATGACAGCTTGATACCTTGACGGCTGGTGAATTGCATCTCAGCGATAGTCGCGAGTAGTCCACCATCACCGATATCGTGATAGGCGCTGATGACGCCTTGCGCGTTACCCGCTTGGATAAAGTTAAAGAAGTCGATTAAGTCGCTTGGCTGCGCTAAATCTGGGCAGTCGTTACCTAACTGGCTGAGCGTTTGCGCGAGGATTGAGCCGCCTAGACGGAGTTGACCTTTGGATAAGTCGATACGGTAGAAGGCGCTATCGCCATTGATTAGCTCAGGAGTTAGGGTTTTTGCTACATCGACGACTGGCGCAAAAGCAGTAATGACTAGACTCATTGGTGAAACAACTGATTTGTCTGCGTTACCATTTTCATCGCTATCTGTCCAGTTGGCACGCATCGATAGCGAATCTTTACCGACTGGAATAGCAATACCTAATGCTGGGCATAATTCTTCGCCAACAGTATGCACCGCGTCAAATAATGCAGCGTCTTCTACATCTTCACCGCATGCTGCCATCCAGTTCGCTGACATAGTAATATCAGATATCTGAGTAATACGTGCACCTGCGATGTTAGTGATTGCCTCACCAACCGCGAGACGAGCCGAGGCTTTTGGATTAATCAAAGCAACTGGCGTACGTTCACCGACACTCATCGCCTCACCGCTCATTGGCTGACCATCTAACGCAATCAAACCTGACGCAGTAACTGCGCAATCTGACACTGGCACTTGATAGCGACCAACATACTGATCACGCACGACCATACCCGTAATCGAGCGGTCACCAATGCTAATCAAAAATGATTTACTCGCGACAGTTGGATGACGTAGCACGTCTTTGATTGATTCGGCTAGATTGACTTCACCTAACTCTAATGCTGGCAAGGTACTTTCCTGACGATCAAAGCTACGCTGCATCTGCGGCGTACCACCGAGCAATACTTGCATCGGCATATCAACTGGCTGCTCAGGCAGTAATTCATCATTAACGACAAGCTGACGTACTTCAGTAGCTTCGCCTAAGATGGCATACGGACAACGCTCACGCGCACAGATGGCATCGAACTGCTCTTTGCTCTCAGGACGAATCGCCAATACGTAACGCTCTTGCGCTTCGTTTGACCAGATAGCCATTGGCGACATGCCCGCTTCTAACGACGGGATTTTACGTAGATTTAGCACCGCGCCCATTTCATGGTCATTGACCAACTCTGGCATGGCATTCGATAGACCGCCTGCACCGACGTCATGTAATGAGACGATTGGGTTGCCGTCTTTACTGTTATTACTTGCATCGATATCGTTACCAGACTTTCCATTACCAGCGAGGGCCCAGCAGCGATCGAGGACTTCTTGACAGCGACGCTCCATCTCAGCATTGTCACGCTGTACAGAAGCAAAGTCTAAGCCTTCATCAAGTGAGCCACTATCAACAGAAGAAGCCGCACCGCCACCAAGGCCAATCTGCATCGCAGGGCCACCAAGGACGATTAATAGATCACCTTGCTGAATGGCATTTTTTTCAATCAAGTTACGTTTGATATTGCCGTAACCGCCTGCCAGCATGATTGGCTTATGATAGCCGCGCATTTGGCTACCGTCTTTTGCCGCTGAAGTATCCAATTGGAAACTGCGGAAATAACCGCATAGGTTTGGACGACCAAACTCGTTAGAGAAGTTAGCTGACCCTAATGGCGCTTCCGTCATAATCTCAAGGCTAGTGGCCATACGATCCGGCGTACCATAATCCTGCGTACTTAATTGACCTGACTGCTCCCACTTCTCAGCAAGCTCTGGAATATGTAAATGTGACACATGAAAACCTGTGAGACCTGCTTTGGGCTTACCGCCACGACCCGTTGCGCCTTCATCACGAATCTCACCGCCCGCACCTGTCGCCGCACCGGCATAAGGGGCAATCGCAGTTGGATGGTTATGAGTTTCGACTTTCATTAAGATATCGATTTCTTCTTGATGGAAATCGTAAGGATGGGCAGAATTAGGGTTTTGAGCGTCGGTAGGAATGGAGTAAAAACGCATCCCCTCTGCCCCAGCCATTACCGCAGCGTTGTCTTTATAAGCCGACAAGATACCTTGTGGGTTGGCTTTATAAGTATTCTTAATCATTTGGAACAGTGACTTTGGCTGTACTGCACCATCCACCGTCCACGCAGCGTTGAAAATCTTATGACGGCAATGCTCTGAGTTGGCCTGAGCAAACATCATTAGCTCAACGTCGGTTGGATTACGCTTGAGCTCATTGACGTACGCATTCATCAGATAATCAATGTCTTCGCTCGATAGCGCAAAACCAAATTCTGTATTGGCCGATTCTAATGCTGACTGACCTTGACCAATCACGTCGATATGATTGAGTGATGCTGGCTGCTCATCATCGAACAATTTATTCACATCGTTTAAATTATAAACCAAGCTTTGGGTCATGCGATCAAACAATAATTGCTCAGCGGCTTTAGGTAGCGTAGCACCTACTTTGCCGTCTGCTTTTTCATCAACAGTTAGGGTATAAACAATGACGCGCTCGACACGGTTAATCTTAATGTCACAGTTATTAAAAATATCGGTCGCTTTACTTGCCCACGGCGAAATCGTACCAAAACGCGGGCTCACTATCACTTGTAATTGGTTGTCTTGCGGGGCGGCAAGCTGGGTCTCTTCTTTAATACCAAATAAGTCCAGCGCTTTTTTATGCTCATCACCTTTTAGTTCTCGTGATAGCACATAAACTTGCTGAGTATGGATGTGGCTGACATTTAGCTCGGTTTTTTGCTGAAACTGACTGATGAGTTGCTGCGTCTGAAAATCGGTAAGAAACGGTTGTCCGGCGATGGTCATCATAAAGGCATAATCCGTAAGATCAAGGCATCTCTGCCATGCAAAGTAAATGGTCCGCGTATTATAACAAGAAGCCCCATAATAAGCAGGTCAAAACCAAATAAATTGCTGAAAAGTACAGTTAGTTACTTAGTTAATCAGTCAGTTATCAAGCTAACAATAGCTATAAATAGCAGTTACTAGATAACTGTTCTGAGTTATTTTAAGTCACGTTTTAAGCAGCGTTTTTAACTACCCTTACAATTGCCTTGCTAACAACCCTTTTAGTCCTGCTTATCAAATTGCAGACATTACACAATCGCTTTTTATAATAGAAAAACTTGGCACTTAGTGTCACAATTTTTACGCAACCCTTATAGTCCTTACAAACACTCACATCGCATTACGGGCAACCTATATAAATTGCCTACGGCTAATCGTTACTCTAGATATCAGTTGCCGGCGAGTTAAATGCTCACTCGTCTAAACTAGAGATTTAATGAAATAAAAACTGAGTCAATAACAATAATCAATGAGCATAAACTCAATCACTATAATGAAAAAGGACACTTATTATGAGTAGACAAGACCACATCGATAAAGTTCAAGAGTTGGTAAAAGACGTTAAATTCGCCATGATGACCACTCGTACCCATGAAGACCATTTGCATGCCTGCCCAATGACCACTAGCGAAACCAGTTTGGGTGCAAAAGAGATTTGGTTTATCGGTGATAAAACCACAGAAACTGTCAAAGATATCGAGAGAAATCCCCAAGTGAACTTGGCTTATGTCAGTCAAGATGCCAAAAACTATGTCTCAATCAACGGTAAAGCCGAGCTGGTTGAAGACAAAGAGAAGTTAGATGAGCTATGGTCGCCAGTTTATAATGCTTTTTATGAGCAAGGTAAAGAAGACCCAAATGTACAGCTAATCAAAGTCATGCCTCACGGGGCTGAATACTGGCTAAGTGGTAGCTCAGTCGTTAACATGTTTAAGATGACCACTGCCGCGGTAATGGATGGCAAAAAAGCGACCAACTTGGGCGAAAACAACTCAGTGACGCTATAAACTATCTGAATTATAAGTAGCAAAAACAAAAACACCAGTGGCTGATGCGACTGGCGTTTTTTTGTGTCTCAATTTGAGGCGACCTTTTATGTTTTGCATATAAAGGCTATCAATTTAACCGCTTTGCTTTAAGTATGGCCAAGCGGCTCTGAGATAAATCATCATCGACCATAAGGTCAAAATCACCGCTGCTACCATTAACACATAGCCAATGGTTTCAAGCGATTCCCAGTTCAATAATAATACCGTGATGGCAACCATCTGAAAGGTGGTTTTTAATTTGCCAACATAAGACACCGCCACACTGGTACTTTTGCCCAGCTCAGCCATCCATTCACGCAGTGCCGATACGGCAATCTCACGCGAGATAATCACAATTGCAGCAATTGCCATGATGATATTGGGATGCCATTGCACCAAAATAATCAGTGCTGCTGCGACCATGAGTTTATCAGCGACGGGATCTAAAAACCGCCCAAAAGCTGAGGTGACATTGAGCTTGCGGGCAAAATAACCATCAAGCCAATCGGTAATCGCCGCAACGATAAAAACACCCGTTAATAATAAGTGGCGCAATAGGCTATCGCTAAACTCACTCATTCCAACCTTGGCAATCACGTTGTCTGAGATAGCGGGCATGCCAATCCCCATCGCAGGTGGCCAATAGGCAATCGCGACGAACAGCGGAATCATCAAGATACGCGCAATCGTTAGGTTGTTGGGCAAGTTAAAAATACTTTTGGTATTTTGCGTACTCGACGGTTCCTGCGTATGCAAATGCGTACTCTCAGTCATGGCAAACCCAGTTTAATATAGACATAATAATGGCAGCTAGCTTAGCATTTTTCGAGCAAGTCGTCATGCCATCTATTTGGCTATTCAGTTATTGGTAATCTTTATGCCAATCAATAGCTTTTATATACTTACAAATACTGCAAAACCCTAAGCAAGGCCAGTCGTAAAACCGATAATAACGGCCTACTTATTGGCAATCTCATAAAGATAGAACCTTCTCCAATCCCGCTAAAGCTGAATAACGTAATGTCATGTAACCAAATTAGCCAAATAGCAATTAATTGCGTTATGATAGCGACTTTAATAAAGAAACACTTGTACACTTAAATATGTAAGCAAATATATATGTCTATTGAATTACCTACTATGACCCTAATCTTAGTAAGTAACATCAGAAATTAAGCAGCAGTACGCAAACTCATAATAATAACAAGTCACAACCACTGCCTCTGTAGCCCTAGTAATGCAGGCTACAAGATCAGTTTTCCTCAGCCCACGGCACCTCCTCTGTGGGCTTTTTTTTGCTCAGAATTAATCGATAGCGCTACTGTTCAATCCTTACGCTCTAGTTGTTATCCTTATCCTTGCCAACCTTTTTGAAGGGTTCTGAGAATTGTAGGATTAAAAAGCCGACCGCAGACAATATAATGGCAATCTCATAACGACCGTACGCCACCGAAATACCAATAGCGCCGGTGTTCCAAAGACTGGCTGCCGTCGCCGTGCCTTTTGAACCCATCTCATTTTTAAAAATTGCCCCACCGCCGATAAAACCCATGCCCGTGATAATGGCATACATGATTCTCGCTTCACCTGCAGACTCATAGATATCCCTACCGACCAACATAAAAGCACAAGAGGCAATCGTTACGAGCGGAAAGGTTCTAAGACCTGCGCCATTGTCCTTCATCTCGCGGTTCAGCGCGATAGGCAGAGAGAGAATAAAAGCAATGCCCAACTGAAAAAAGTGGTATTGCATGAGGTCTAAATCTATATCAAATCCAAACATCGCTTATCTCCCTGTTATTGCCATCAAGACTTTTAGATATCTACCGCTAAATAGTTAAGTGGCCTGACAGATTACGGCGACCGTCTGCTGTGCCATTTGGTAGCAGCTTTCGATATTGCCTTGTGCGCACCAATCACCGCTGACAATCCATTGCTGTTGGTTATCAACCAATATTCCAGTCTCTTTATTAGAACCTTCACTAGCGTCATGATTAGAATATGTGTTAGAAACCTTGTCGGTCGCGGCATAACGCCAGCGGTGGCAATCTATCTGACTCGGTCTGCTGCCTTCATTCCAATTTAGTGCTTGCTGTGCAGCCGTTAATAATTGTGATTTGACGGCTTCGATATCGTCATCGACATGCTGCTCTGACCAATCGTTGCGCGCATGAATGGTGACACTCGGCAGTAGATTATCGTGTTTAGGTTTTTGGTGTTCGATAAATATTCTATCGATAATGGAGCCGTTTACATAAGCCACATCCCATACTGGTTGAACCTCATGACTCAATATATCAGGTAACTGCGCCACACTATCCCAACCTAGCATCAAGGTATAGCACGCCAGCATCTTTGGCTCAGTGAATCTTGCTGGTTCAGGGAATTTACTATTTGCCAACAGCGCTATGGCTTGAGCATTTGGCACGGTACAGATGACCCAATCAAACAGACCAAGGCTACGCCCTGTATCGTCGAATAATTCAGTTTTTTGACTTTCCTCACTCATGCTTTGCTGAGTATAGTGAGCCAATGGCGCAACGCGGGTTTTAAAGTTGATGGTCGTATGCTTAAGCTCATCGGCCAATACTCTCCCCCAACTGGTCATTTTAGGGGTGCTGATATAACGTGCCTGCGTGCTGCTCCATTGTTCTTTTTGCTGAATATCGGGCGATTGACCACTAACGCTCGCTGAATGTAAATCGACCACTTTCGCGCACCACGGCTGTATCAAGCCCGACCCTAAATAAGGGGCTATAAACTGCTGAAAATTGGCGGTTTTTGCGGTAAAAAACTGTGCGCCAAATGCCCATTGCCAGTTTTTGCCAGTATGGTCATCGGTGCGATAGCGAGTGGCTAAGCGACCCACACTACGAGATTTTTCAAAAATAGTGATTTGCGGCACAGTCATTTGCGGTATTAGGGTGTTATCACTGGCTTGGCTAAAAGCGCGCTCTAACAAAGTTGCGGTAAACAATCCCGTCAGACCGCCACCGATGATAGCGATACTTGGTACTTCTACACTCGCTGCTTCTACATCAGTATGGTGCAAAATATGCTCAGTCGTCATGGCAGTAAACCTTATGGAGTAAGTCACAGTCTGTCAAAAAACAGAATCTATTAAGGATTGTGTGACTCTTAATGAGTCAGTGTGATATGAACTACCGACCACCTAAAGAGGTGGCGGTTTCTTAGGTAATACCCATACTTGATACGATGTTTTGTATCAGCGGTTAGGCAAATGGGCTAAGCTAACCCCGTCGTACCGACGGTTTTGAGTGTTACCAGCCTTAGTCCTTCGTTTAGGATATTGATACTGGCGTTTATGTCTCTATCATGCTTTTGCTGGCAGCTGGGGCAATTCCATGATCTCACCTGTAATGGTAGCTCAGCCTTAGTCAGTAAGTGACCACAGCCTGAGCAGGTCTTAGAAGATGGATACCATCTATCAACCTTGATTAGCGCTTTACCGTACCATTCAGCCTTGTAGTTCAGCATGGTGGTGAAGGTTGACCATGAGCTGTCTGATATGGCTTTAGATAACTTCCTATTCTTAACCATGCCTTTGACGTTTAAGTCCTCAATCGCAATCACATCGTGGTTTTTGATGAGAGTGAATGATAGCTTATGCAGAAAGTCTTTTCGGATATTGGTTATTTTTTCATAGACCTTAGCGACTTTGAGTTTTTGCTTTTGGTAGTTGCGGCTGTCACTGAGTTTGCGTTGATCTGCTTTAGCAACCTCTCTACGTTTGGTTAATATTTTTTGCTCTCGCGTCAACTTGTTTTGCAGCTTAGATAAAAAGGTAGGATTGGCGACTTTGCTGCCATCTGATAGGACGATAAAGTCAGTCAGTCCTAAATCAATGCCTATTCTTAAGTGAGTTTTTAGCAACGGCTCTACGATAGTTTCAACCAATAGGCTGACAAAATATTTTCCTGTAGGATCTTTACTGACCGTGGCGCTCTTAATCAAACCATTTATCTTGGCTGGAAACTTGGCTTTGATATGACCAATCTTAGGCAGTTTGACGGTGTTGTTTGTGACCGCTACTGTGCCCTTTTGATTATTGGTAGTGTAGCTGTCACGATGGCCTTTTTTCTTGAACCTAGGGAAGCCTGAGCCTTTGAAGAATTTGTTATAAGCCGCCCTAAGATTTTGCTGGACGTTAGCCAGTGCCAGGCTATCGACTTCTTTAAGCCATTCAAATTCTTTTTTATAGTGAGCAGGAGTATTTTTTAATTCGGTCTTGGTTTTTTTATAGTGCTCAATCTTATCATTAAGCATTTTATTCCAAATAAAGCGTGTGCAGCCAAATGATTTAGCAAAGAATATTTGCTGACCCTCATTAGGGTATAATCTTACTTTATGGGCTTTTAGGATTTGTTTTGGCATGAAGCTATTGTACCATATCAAAAGTCTGACCCATTCATCCCACTACTTTAGAAGTAGGGGAATTCTGCGCTGAAAATGTTAAATAATATTGAACCTTGAAACCTTATTGAGATCAATATCGTCTACGTAAAAAAGCCATGCTATCTGCTATAACATGGCTTTTTAAATGATTGGTTAGAGCCTATTAAACTTTTAAAGATTAAGGCTAAACCAAGTAACTGAACTGAGCAATTGAAGTTAATGACTGCGCCTAATCTCCACGCTCGGCTTTGACCACTTCGACCAATTGATTGATGACTGAGCTATCTGCCAAGGTAGACAAGTCGCCCAAACCCACATACTGCCCTGCCGCCAGATTGCGCAAAATACGGCGCATGATTTTGCCTGAGCGGGTTTTTGGTAGGGCATCAACGATGTGAATCGCATCCAAGTTAGCAATCGGGCCAATCTCAGAACGTACGTGGCGGTTCAGCTCAGCTTTTAGCGACTCTGTTTCTGTTTCGCCAGAGCGTAGGATAATAAAGGCGCAAACCCCCATACCACGAATATCATGCGGCATCCCGACAATAGCGGCTTCAGCCGTCGCTGGATGGGCAACCACTGCACTTTCAATCTCAGCCGTCCCTAAACGATGGCCTGAGACATTAAGGACGTCATCGACTCGCCCCGTAATCCAGTAGTGTCCATCTTCGTCACGCTGCGCGCCATCACCAGTGAAGTAATACCCTGGATACTCGCTAAAGTACGTCTTTAAAAAACGCTCATGGTCATTATAAATCGTGCGCATTTGTCCCGGCCAACTGCTATTGATGGCCAAGTTGCCTTCGGCAGCCCCTTCTAAAATCTCACCATCACCATCGACCACTTCTGGTCTGATACCATATAGCGGATTCATTGCCGCGCCTGGCTTGGGAGCGACCGTGCCTGGTATCGGTGCCATGAGAATACCACCCGTCTCGGTCTGCCACCAAGTATCAACGATTGGGCATTTGCCATCACCGACGACATGATAATACCAGTCCCACGCTTCTGGGTTAATTGGCTCACCAACGGTCCCAAGCAGACGTAGGCTAGAGCGATCCGATTCACGAACAAAGGTATCGCCCTCTTTCATCATCGCTCGAATAGCCGTCGGTGCGGTATATAAAATGGTCACGTCATGCTTATCAATGATATGACCGATACGCGCCCACGTTGGATATTCTGGTACACCTTCGAACATCACTGTCGTCGTGCCATTGGCAAGTGGGGCGTATGTCGAATAGGTATGACCGGTAATCCAGCCCACATCTGCGGTACACCAGTAAACATCATCGTCTTTGACATCAAAGACATCACGGAAAGTAGAGATGGCATAAGTGATATAGCCGCCCGTGGTATGCAGCACGCCTTTAGGCTTACCCGTTGAGCCAGACGTATATAGTAGAAATAATGGGTCTTCAGCATTCATGACTTCAGGCTCACAATGCTCTGACTCACCGTCAACCAAGTTGTGATACCAAATATCACGGCGACCACTCATCGGTACAGAGTTGCCAGTACGATGGACAACCACGACATTGGTCACGCTGTCGGTACCATCCATATCTAGCGCCCGATCGACATTGGCTTTGAGCGGCGTGTGTTTGTTGCCACGCAGACCTTCATCAGCGGTAATGACCACTTTTGAGCGGCTGTCTATCAGACGGTTGCCCAAACTCTCAGCAGAAAACCCGCCAAAGACCACCGAATGCACAGCGCCAATGCGGGTACAGGCCAACATCGCTATCATCGCCTCAGGTATCATCGGCATATATAGGGTCACGCGATCGCCTTTTTCGACGCCCAGTTTACGCAGTGCATTACCTAGGCGACAGACCGCTTCATGCAGCTCTTTAAATGAGATGATTTTATGCAAGGAGGGATGGTCGCCTTCCCAAATAATGGCGGGCTTATAAGGATTGTTTTTAAGGTGTCTATCAAGACAATTGACAGAGATATTCAGCTGACCGTCTTCAAACCACTTGATACGAAAGTCATCCAAATCATAATTCACATCACTGATTTTGGTGGGTTTTTTTATCCAATCAATCAGCTCGGCACGTTCTGCCCAAAAGGCATCTGTGGCCTCAGGCGATTCGATAGACTTTTCGTAGTCTTCGCGGTATTTTTCAGCGGTGGTATTGGCAGCTGCGAGGAATTCAGCGGGAACCGGAAATGATTTTTGCGTCATAATGTTCGTCCTTTTTTAATTATTATGACCTGCACCAACCATCAATGATGGCACCTGTACAGGCAATAAGAGTCATCTTCCATAATGTGTGACACTCAAGGTTAGTTTGACAAATAAGCAGAAAGGTTGCAAGGCATCAACTGCCATTCATAACAATTTCACTGCACAGCGATATATAGTCAAAATATCTTAAAAACGCTACGGTATTGCTGATATCAATTTTTTGTAGCCTCTGTCTGCGCAGGCACAGCAAGCAAGAAAAACTGATATCAGCAGCGCGTAATGTATCGATATTACTTTTCACTGACTATAGTTGGTGACTCTCGTGATAAAATTTATTTACGGAGCACTGTGTTGCCGCAATGCAATTGAGAGCATGGCTTAGTGATGGTTGGTTTGAAACAGGCTTTAGTTGCAGTACCCGTTTCGGCACTCAATGAAACGCATTCAATAAACAGCCTTTGATAAAAGGTACGGATATCAAACTGCTACTATTGAGATATGACAGGACAATATGATATTTATCGCTTGTAACGTTGTATGAAATATGGACAATAGCTACTCTCAATCAATCATTACCACCGCTAAGTCGACTTTGCTTTTTTAAACACGATTAACGATGTTTAAAGACACTTATACATCAGTCACTGGTGTTGCTTTCACCTTTTTAATCTATTATTTTATGAGACCGCAATGAGTAATCACCGTCCTGCACAACCAAATACCCACTATGATGTCATCATCATCGGCGCTGGTGCGTCAGGGTTATACTGTGCGCTCACTGCGGGTCGCCGTGGTCGTCGGGTACTGGTATTGGACCACGCCAATAAAGCAGGCAAAAAAATCCTAATGTCAGGTGGCGGGCGCTGTAACTTTACCAATTACTTCGTTGAGCCTGAGCACTTTATCGGCACCAACCCACATTTCTGTAAATCTGCACTCAGCCGCTACCCCAGTTGGGAGTTCATCGGCTTGGTAGAGGCGCACAAAATCCCCTACCACGAGCGTGAACATGGTCAGTTATTCTGCGATGATTCAGCACAAGACATCTTGCAGATGCTCCTCGATGAATGCACGGCAGCAGGTGTGCAAGTGAGACTAAGCACTCAAATTGAAAGTGTACGAACGCTCGACAATGACAAAAATGCGCGCTTTGAATTGGTCACGACCAAACAGCTGAGCAAAAAAGAAAAGCAAGCGAGAAAAGAGGCGAACAACCAGACCAAGCTGCCACAAACCAACTATTGCTGTGACTCGCTGGTGGTAGCGACTGGCGGACTGTCTATTCCAACAATGGGCGCTAGCGGCTTAGGGTATGAGCTGGCGCAGCAATTTGGTCATACGCTCATAGCGACCGATGCCAGTCTGGTGCCCTTTACCTTTACCGATAAAACCGGCGAGCTCATTCGCGCCTTGGCTGGTATTAGCTTACCTGTAATTGCTAGTAATGAGCGTATCTCATTCAAGTTGCCACTGCTGTTTACCCATCGTGGTCTGTCTGGTCCCTCCATGCTACAGCTGTCCAATTATTGGTACTCGGGTGAAGCCATTGAGATTAACTTATTGCCCGAAACCGACATTATTGAGCTATTACTGACCCACAAAAAGACACATCCAAAACAGCTGATTCGTACCGTTTTGAGCGAGAGCACCCATAACGCTTTACCTAAAAAGCTGCTGACTACCTTACAGACTATGCTGTGGGAGGATGTTAAAGACACGGAGCTGGCGAATATTAAAGACGAGCGATTAATAGAGATTGGCTCGACTATCAACAGCTGGCAGCTTAAACCCTCTGGTACTGAAGGTTACCGCACTGCTGAGGTCACGCGCGGCGGTATCAAAACCGATGACGTGTCGTCCAAAACGATGGAAAGCAAATGCCAAGACGGGCTGTACTTCATCGGTGAGGTACTCGATGTCACCGGCTGGCTTGGCGGTTATAACTTTCAATGGGCATGGGCGAGCGGTTTTGTCTGCGGGGAAGTGGTTTAGCTCTATAAAGGCCAATTAGAAAACTAGAAAACCGATAATTTAAAAAGACGTTATAAAAACATGATTTCAGTGACTTAAATTCAAACACTAAGTTCAAAAATTAATTTATGTACTATATTAAACCTATTTAAAGTGACAACATGCCTAGTCTTAATTGCTGTTAAAAGTCGCGCTACTATTCCAGTAGCGCGACTTTTTTTCTATCAAATTCAAATCGAAAGTATGCGATGGCCTACAAAAAAATTAGACGTTAGAAAATCGCATAAATTACAATTATTTGGTCAGAAAGCATAAAAATATGATAAAATTCTGCCAAACAACTGTTTGAACTAAATTTTAGTTCTGATGCTTTTATGGATTTTTTGGCTATTATATCTTTTGATACTGAACGCCCGTTTTTTTTTATCAGCTTTATAATTCATTATTTATTACTTGAGAATCAACCATGTCGCATAGAATAACTGTAAAAAGTAAGCAGCTTTTGACTGCTAGTCTGATCGCCACACTCATGTTAGCTGGGTGTAACAACGATTCAGATAATACGGTGATTACGCCTTCTAACCCTAGCATCACTGTTGGTAGTATCTTAGGTACTGTCGTTGATCAAGCCAGCTTAGTACCTATTGCAAATGCTACTGTCAGTGTCGCTGGACAAACGTACCAAACCGATGCGAATGGTCAGTTTGAACTGAACAATCTTCAAACGGGTCAATCGGTCAATATTACGATTACCGCTGAGGGTTATCCAGCACGTAATTTTAGTACGTCAATATCTGGGAATACGCCTTTAGAAGTAGAATACCAGCTCACCAACGATGCGACGGTTGTCTCAACCACTCAGCTCGCTTCAGAGGCTGTTAATCTGAGCATAGACGAGCTAGGTGCACAAGTGATTATTCCTCCTAATGCTCTACAGCGCGCTGATGGACAACCGATTGTCGGTAACGTCACTGTTGAGATGGACGTAGTGACTCCAAGCATTGACCCAGAAGAAATGCCCGGCGGGTACGGCATCGTTGGTGGCGGCTTTATGGAAAGTTGGGGTGCCTTAATTATCACTGCTACTGATAGTGATAATAACGAATTGGTGCTCAATGATAATAATGTGGCGTCACTAGCTATTCCTGTTTCTACACGCAGTTTAGAGCCATTACAACAACAAATGCCTTTATTCTTTTATGATGCTGTCCAAGCAGGTTGGGTACAAACTGGAAGTGCTAATTTACAGACTCTAGATAACAATATACAGGTATATACTGCTGAAGTTGAGCAAATTGGACCTTGGAACGTTGATGTCGCTATGGAAACTGTCGATGTCGTCGGCTGTGTAGCGGATACTGACGGCACTCGTATTAATAATGCGGTCGTTAAAGGCGATGGTATCAATTACTCTGCTATAACTACTGCCATTACCGATAGTAACGGTAACTTCAATTTACCAGTGCGTCGTGATAGTCAAATGCTAGTGGTCGCTCAAAATGGCAGTCGTACCTCTAATGCTAAGTCGATTCGTACCTTAAATACCAATTATGTAATCAATGACGGCTGCTTAACTGTGAGTACGGCAAATGACAGCCTGTCTATTCGTTTAACTTGGGGCGAACAACCTGAAGATGTCGATTCGCATTTATTGACTCCTTCAGGCGATCATATTTACTTTGGTAACGAAGGTAGATTGGGCATAGCACCTTTTGCTAATTTGGATGTCGATGATACCGATAGCTTTGGCCCTGAGTTTATAACCGTACGTAACCTAATGGTAGGACGCTATCGTTATGGCGTTGAGAACTATAGCGAAACTAAAAACCCTGGTCTTAAAAATTCTCCGATTACCGTGTTTTTGACTGGCCCAACTATCCGTAGTCGTACGCTCACTCCTTCACTCAACGATAATAATAATGCTAGTATTTTTTGGCATTCATTTGATCTAGTTGTTGATTCACGTTGTAATATTACCTATGAGTCTGTAGATCGTTGGTTGACTACTCAAGAGTCGTTAGATACCTTTGAAGTTTCTCCTTCGACTCCGACTTACTGCGTTACGCCTTAAGCTTGTTAATAGATATTCCAGCACTAGCATTACATAGACTTGAATATTAACAACGAAAAAGCCGCCTTACTTAGTAAGGCGGCTTTTTGATGGCTTTATAATTTAACACTAAGCGTCTGCCTAGGCCTGTTTCTGATCCAAATAAGGATAATCGGTGTAGCCCTCGCTACCGCCACCATAAAAGCTCTGCGGATGCTGCTCATTTAACGGTGCATCTTGACGAATACGCTCCGGCAAATCAGGGTTGGCAATATAATCACGACCGAATGCTACCGCATCGATATAGCCTGCTTTGATGTTCTTCTCAGCTTTGTCCGCATCATAGCCACCCGCCGCGATGATGGTCTGATCGAACGCATCACGGACACGCTGACGGAACTCATCGCTATACGGCGTACCACCTGCCCAATCTGGCTCTGACAGATGCAAATACATTAGACCACGCTTATTGATTTGTTCAATCAGCCAAATGTTATCGTCTTCTTCGTAGCCTCCCTCAACATTGTTGAATGTGCCCAGTGGCGAGATACGAATACCAATATGATCTGCATCCCAAGCATCCACACATGCATCAATCACGTCCAAGGTCAGACGCGCGCGGTTTTCGCGGCTGCCACCGTATTCATCGTCACGCTGATTGGTATGCTTGGCCCAAAACTGATGCAGCAAATAACCATGCGCGCCATGAATCTCAATACCATCAAACCCCGCTTCCTGCGCGCACTTGGTTGCATGCGCAAAGTCAGTAACCACTTGCTGAATCTCATCAAGACTGGCTGGGCGCGGCGGCGTGGCATCCGCGCGAATGGCTTGGTTGTCACTATCACGCAATGAGGTACGGATACCTACATCGACATCTGAGGCTGAAATTGGCGCACGGCGTTCAGGTTGTACGCTTTCATGTGAGACAAGTCCTGTGTGCCATAGCTGGACGACGATCTTGCCACCTTTGGCATGGACATTGTCAACGATGGCTTTCCATGCAGTGACTTGATCTTGAGTATGTAGCCCTGGTGCGCCTGCATAGCCTTTTGCTTGAAACGATACTTGCGTTGCCTCAGTGATGACAAGGCCCGCCCCTGCACGCTGCGAGTAGTACTCTGCTGCCCATGTGATAGGGACATCGCCTGGCTCAACGGCACGCAGACGTGTCAGTGGGGCCATCATAATGCGGTTTTTTAGCGTTTGTGTGCCCATTTTTACAGGCTCAAATAAAATATCGTGTGCCATAATCTGTCCTATTGGTTATTGCTGCTATCTATGATCTTTAGTTATAGCAACCATTAAGCATACTAATTATTATCGAATGCTGTTTAGAAAAACTTATAATATCATTAGTAAATCTACGTTTAGCGCCTACCTTTATAGGGAACAGATTTCATTATTCCAAGCAATATTTACAAACAGATACAACAATATTCACCTATACAAATCTTCGTACTCGTTTACTACGAAGACTGTTTACTAAGCCTTAAATACTGTTCATCTGAGTCTTGTCTTTTGGCTTTAGCATTTTCTTAATTGACAGCTCTAATGACAAATACGTGCCGATCAATATCACAATCGAACCAATGATGGCTTGTATATTTAGCGCCTCGCCAAGCAATAGATAGCCCAAAATAATCGCAAAGATTGGAATGACCAAGGTGATGCTCGTCGCCCGTGTTGGTCCAATATTTTTGATTAACTGATTCATAAAAATCAGCGCAATCGCTGTTGAAAACACCCCGATGCAGATAACAGAGACCCACGCTTTTAGACTGATGCTTTGACCATAAGGGAATTCATAAAATGCCACAGGCAGCATAAGAATACTCGCTATGATAAGCGAGCCTGCAGTGATTGGCACTGGTGAAACATTATACAAATAACTTCTGGTGATATTGGCGCCAACCGCATAACCAACGCAAGCCAATAGCGCATAGCCCATTGGCAATAGCCCGGCAACCAAACCCTCGCCTGACTCGCTGCCACCAAACAAGCTCTCGCTCATCAAAATGGTCACACCGACCACGCCAATCACCAGCCCCAGTAATTGCTTTTTGGACAGTCTGTCTTTAAAAAAGGTACTGGCGATAAAGCCACTCATCATCGGTACAGAAGCATTGAGCACTGCCAACACGCCAGCGTTCACTGACTGTGCTGAAAAAGAAAATAGCACAAAGGGCAATGCCGCAGAAAAGATACCGACGAGTGCCAATAGCTTCCAGTTTTCGCGGATACCCTCTCGGTTTTTCTTGCTGATTAATACAAAGACCAGCATGACCAAGCCTGCGAATATCACTCGTAGGCTGGCAAAAGCGAGCGAACCAAACTCAGGCACGCCTATGCGATAAAAAACAAAGGACAGCGACCACATAAAGGACAGGGTAATAAAAATGATGAGGTCGCGTTTGGTCATGAGCTAATCCTATTAAGCGCATTAAAAAATGCAATGATGATAACTTTTTAAGCACTAAATAGGGGCTGATTTACAAAATTTATCTGTACGATAAATAAACTATAGTTCTACTTTATCCAAAATAAAATCGATATCCTTATCCCCGCGCCCTGACAAATTCACCAAAATCGTCTCATCAGGCGACATATCCTTGGCTGCTCGCATCGCATAGGCAATGGCATGCGCGGTTTCTAAAGCAGGAATAATACCTTCTAAGCGTGATAGCGCCATAAACGCCTCTAGACACTCTGCGTCTGTCGCCGACTCATAAATCGCCAGCTGCATATCACGTAACAGTGAATGCTGCGGGCCAACGCCGGGATAGTCCAAACCAGAGGCGATTGAATGCACGGGCGCAGGCTCACCATCTTTATCTAGCAGTACATAACATTTAAAACCGTGAATCTCGCCCTTGACCCCAAGCGTCATCGTCGCTGCATGATTGGGGGTATCTAAACCCTCACCAGCAGGCTCCACCCCTACTTTTTCAACGTTCGCATCACCCAAAAACCCACTGAATATACCGATAGCATTAGAGCCGCCACCGACGCAGGCCACCACTTTACTAGGCAATTTACCAGTGGTCTCTAAAAACTGACCGCGCGCTTCACGACCAACGACCGATTGAAAATAGCTGACAATCTCAGGATAAGGCGCAGGGCCTAATGCTGAGCCAATGGCGAACATACTGCTATCAAGCTCGTTAAGATAGGTCTCAAAAGCGCTATCGACCGCTTCTTTTAGCGTTCCTGCGCCGCGTGATACAGGGACAATATTAGCGCCCAATATTTTCATACGGCTGACATTTGGGTGTTCCTTTTCGATATCGACCACGCCCATATGAATCTCACATTCCAAACCCATCAATGCCGCTGCGGTTGCTAATGCAACGCCATGTTGCCCTGCACCTGTCTCGGCAATGACTTTGGTTTTGCCGAGCTTCTTCGCTAATAACACTTCACCCAAACAGTGATTAATCTTGTGCGCGCCCGTATGATTTAAGTCTTCACGTTTAAAATAAATCTGCGCGCCGCCGCAATGTTTGCTTAAGCGTCTTGCATGGAATATCGGGCTTGGTCTGCCAACGTATGTCTCACGCAAACGCTTCATCTCCGCGATAAAGTCTTCATCTTTGATAATCTCACGAAATCCCACCTCGATTTCTTCCATGGCTTTTGCCAATTCGGGATGACCAATCTTGCCACCGAACTCACCATATAAGCCCTCACTACTTGGCAAAATAGAATGATGGAGGCCATAGCTGTTTGTGGTAGTTTCTGTTGTCATCGTTAACCCTTATGGTATTTATTAAAATATTACTCAGTAGTTTTTCTGATAGAACCAAGCAGCAATACCGCTGCTGTATTTGCGTTCTAGTACATTGAAACAAATTCTAAGCTAACTTCTTATTTAGGTCAAGTAACTCGTTCAATTTGACGAAGGTAAATGTTGGTAACCCGCATCATTACTATTATCGTTGTTCTCTTCATTTTATCTCTAACGTATTCAAAGCGCTTAAACAGCGTCAGCGTAATAATAAAGTAACGTTGCATTGCTAGACTCTCGTTCATTAAATCAGCTACAAAATCAGGAAACATATGCAACGTCGTGAACTTATCAAAGCCATGAGCTTAGGATTGGGTGCTATCAGTACATCTGCTGCAGTGAGCGGTTGCCAAACGCTTGCCAAGCAGCCAAAACTGCCTACGACCGTCACCCAAGCTGGACACTTTCCTAATATTATCGTCGGTAGTGGTTACGGCGGCGCGGTATCAGCACTGCGGTTGAGTGAAAAAGGTCATCAAGTGCTGATACTTGAGATGGGTATGCGATGGGATAGAACGCCCGAGCACGATACTTTTTGCAAAATGATTACTGCGGATAAACGCTCAAGCTGGTTTAGCAATATGCCAAACGCCCCCCCGATTCCAATTCCTATCAGAAAATACCCCGGCGTTTTGGATTTAATCGAATATGATGACATGAAAGTCTTCGCCGGACGCGCTTATGGTGGCGGCTCTATCGTCAATGGCGCGATTGCCATTCAGCCGAGGCGCGCGCACTTTGAAGCAGTGTTTCCTTGGATTGATTCTGATGAGATGTACGACATCTATTTTCCAAAGGCGATGGAGGAATTAAAAGTCAGTCAAATTCCTGAATCTTTTTTTAATCAATCCGAGCATTACGAATTTACTCGTTCGGCTGAACGCCAAGCAGAAAAAGCAGGCATGAAAACGGAGTTCTTTGGTAACAGCTATGACTTTGATTACATGCAACGTGAGGCCAAAGGCGAAGTCTATCAATCGGGACTCGGCGGTGAAGTCATATACGGCAATAATGCAGGCAAGTACTCACTCGGTTTAACCTACCTTAAAGGCGCGGAAGCCACTGGCAACGTCACCGTAAAAACTCTACGCAAAGTTAATAGTATTCAAGCGCTCGATAACGAGCAACTTAGATTAGAAGTTCATGTGTTAAATACTACAGGCGGCATCGATAACATTGCTAGTATCGAGCATTACACTTGCGATAAACTGTTTCTAAATGCGGGCAGTACGGGAACCTCAGAGCTATTGCTTAAAAGCCAAGCAGAAAGCAAACTGAACCATCTAAACGAGCATATCGGACAACATTGGGGACCCAACGGCAACATCATGACGGGTCGCAACTTTGTCCATGCCGCGGGCACTACCCAATCTACCATTCCGGTCAAAGGCATCAATATGTGGGACGGCGATAGAGGCGGTTCAAAGTACAAAATCTTTGCCGAACTCGCGCCATTGCCATTGGGACTTGAGACGTGGACAACGCTATATCTCGCCATCACTGACAACCCAGAACGTGGCAATTATTACTATGACAAAGCCACAAAAACCGTCAAACTAAACTGGAAACGCGAGCAAAACGAGTACTCAGTAAACGCTGCTAAAGAGCTGATCGAAAAACTCGCCAAAGTAAATGGTGGCTCTATTTCAAGCTTACTGTTCACCAAAGGCTTCGGCGATGACTTCTGCTATCACCCGCTTGGTGGCTGCGTATTAGGCTTGGCGACTGATGGCGTTGGCCGCGTCAAAGGGCATAAAAATATCTACGTGCAAGATGGCGCGTTAATCCCCGGTAGCGGTAGCGCTGGCGTCAATCCGTATGTGTTTATAACGGGACTTGCCGAGCGAAATGTGGCGACTATATTGAAGGAAGACTTTGGATAGGGTGTTGAGGGTTCATAACTTTAGGTTGGATGAAAAACGCTCTTTAGGGGTGTTTTTTGGTTTAGTAAATATATTCCTGCTTTACTATCGTCTATGATTGATCTCAAACAATTGGTGACACATTCGCTAACCTACCTACCTTATATATTGGCTGCAGATATACTGAGTATTAGTATGATTTGGCTGCCCAAAAAAAATACTAACAATGGTGCATACCATATCTTACTTTTTTCTGAAAATAGTGTTTTATAACACAAGAATACATCCAAACAGGTTAAAAGAAATAAGACAGAAGCGCCTGATTGGCAAATATCTGCTAAAAAAGGTATGGGTGTCATAGTACAACCCATGTATTTTTGAAGATAAAAATAGTTTAGATAGCCCAAAACGACAAACTCAAGACAGTAAGCTATAGTCAGTTCAAAATAAAATTGTTATGGTTAGGACAAACATCATAAAACAACTTGGATAAGTCATTTTCCAACCAGCCTTGGCGTAGAAACTTTACCTGAGCCCATTTTTTCTCGATAGGGTTCAGATCAGGGCTGTACGGCGGTAGCCAAAGAATACGATGACCATGCCTGTTCAGTAGCTTTTGAATGCGTTTATTCTTATGAAATCTGGCATTATCCATCACAATCACGCATTTGGTTTTAAGACTTGGGATTAGCTTGTGTTTGCACCAGTCATAGAATATGCTGCTGTTAATGTTGTGCTTAAAGTAATCTAGTGCAAACAGCATCTTTTCATATAGAGCACCGATAACGTTGGTTCGCTTTTTACCTTGCCAGTTGTAACTATCGATACAGGGTTTACCAATCGGTGCATAACCATGAGAGCGAATGGTCTCGTGCTCAAAGCCGCGCGCGTATATATAAACGATGGGATAGCCTTGCTGCGTAAAGCTATTAAGCTTACTGTGATATATCGCTCTTTTGATCGGACACGCTTTTGGATGCTCTAAGGTCTTTTTTTTGACTGATGCCAAGTCGCTTTAGGGCATGATAAATGCCTGTTTTACTACAGTTTAGACGACGAGCTCGCTCATACTGGTAATCATCAGGATGTTCTTTAACATCATTAAGTAGCACGTCATCTGGTATTTTATAGGGTTTGGTTTGCCTGGTTGTTTTACTATGAACACGTCTCTTCCAGTTCTGTATAGTGGTTGGGCTCAGATTGTAAAACTCAGCTGCCTCGGCAAAGGTCATACCCTCGTCTAAGCTTTTAAGAACTTGCATACGAAAATCTAGTGAGTAAGTCATGGTCTTTATAATAACAATTGGGTTTGATAATTAATTTATAACACTTTTAGGTGTGCTTAGCTATATAGCGCATATAATTTTTATACCGAGCTGTAGTGAATTTTTATTTTTCATAAGTATTTATTATTTGATAGGTAAAGGGAAAGCAACTTATTAATTGAACTTAAGTATTTCCTCAAACTTTAACTAATTGAATGCACAGACTACTTCTCCTATAAAGCGTGTGTTAGGTACTTAAGAATCTACTTGGTAAGCATAGGCTGTGCTTTTTGAATTTCAAAATCGGCAGCACTTTGACCATTCTCTGTAAAAGTAATGACGAATCGTTCTGAGTCCCCTTTGGGATTGACGACCCACATTTCGCGCCAAGCTCGTTGACCAACAATCCCTTTAGGTTGTTGCATTACAAACTTCACGATTTGGCTACTTGGTTGAGCATACCCTGCTTTAATAAGCGCTCCGGTAGCGTCATTAATCAACTTCACATTCGCAAGCGAGCCTTCTGATACCACCGATGGGGACATTTGTGATAGTGGCGGTAGCTGATTGGAAGCGGCACAACCAAACATCATCATGCTAGTCATCATCGATATGGCAAGTAGTTTCATAATTAATCCTCAGATATAAAAAAATAAATGACTGCGTAAATTAGGCTATTAATCAGTTATACCAAACTTAAGTTTATATTGTAGCAACTGTTGCCACTATAAACTACCTTCCTATTTAGACCACAGACTACTTAACCATTGAATTCCAAATGTGCATCAGCAACAATGACAGTATCTATTTATAACATTCAATATAGAAAAACCATTCGAGAAAAGGATAAATAATGAAACTGCGCATTCTAAAGTCTGCCGTGACCAACCCTTGGTTTAACCTTGCGACCGAGGATTGGATATTTAATACGCTCAATCCCGACTCGCACACGCTATTTTTATGGCGCAATAGCGAGACCGTAGTCATTGGGCGCTCGCAAAACCCATGGGTAGAATGCAAAATCGATAAGATGGAAGCCGACGAGGTATTTTTGGCGCGGCGTCAGAGTGGCGGCGGCGCGGTGTTTCATGATTTGGGCAATACCAACTTTACCTTTTTGTCGCCTAAAGACGACTACGACCAAGAAGCGAACTTTAACATTATCGTTAACGCGCTGAAAAAACTGGGCATCGACGCTGAACTATCTGGTCGTAACGACATGCAAGTCGGCGATAAGAAAATATCAGGCAGCGCCTTTAAACATGCGGCGGATCGCAGCTTTCATCACGGGACTCTATTAGTAAATGCCAATATGCAAAAGCTGGGCGATTATCTCAATCCGCATCCGCTTAAGCTGAAAGCTAAAGGCATTAAATCTGTCCGTGCGCGCGTCGCCAACTTAGTTGAGTTTAATGCAGACATCAATCACGAGACCTTATCTAATGCGATTATCGAGGCATTTTGTGAATACCATCGTGACACTGATTATGGCGACACCACGCCAGTAGAAGAGCTGGATGAAGCCAGTCTCGCCAAGCAACCTAACCTGAATAAATACTATCAGCAGATGGCAGATTGGGATTGGCGCTTTGGTAAGACGCCTGAATTTACTCATCACATTGAGACGCGCTTTGATTGGGGCATTATCGATTTGCATCTTGATGTGAAGCACGCAGTCATTAGCGAGGTGGTCATCTTCTCTGATGCGCTAAACGTTGAATTAATTGATCTGTTAAAAGAATCACTAGCAGATGTTAAGTACGACAAGCATGATATCAAAGCTAAGTTTGATGAGCTCAGCAGAGCGCATCCTGATTTGGCAGCGCAGATTGATGATGTGTCTGCGTGGTTGCTTGGTGAGATGGAAGGGTAACGATTTGCGGTTGTAAGCAAGATAGCTGCTTACAACCACTTTTACTTTTACTCTAAGCCGTCCAAAATCGTTTTCACTTCAGTCACATACTGACCCAAATCAGGCTCTAGATGAAATCCCTCTACTGGCGTCGGCAAGCCCTTTTGCTTACCTAACCTGACGATGATGGTGTTTTCTTCTGGAAGTACCAATACGCGCTGTCCTAAGTGACCGAGCATGGCATAAAACGGAATCGGGCTGTCCATATCTGTCCACACCGAATGACCATATATCTGCGCTTGTCCTGCTGCAAAGGCTGCGGCATTTGGCATAGTAATCAGCTCAACATGATCCTTGCTGAGCAACTGCTCACCTTGCCACTCGCCACCGTTTAAGAGCAGTTGGCCAAACTTGGCAAAATCAAGCGCACTGGCATTGAGGCAGCAATAGACCTTTTCGATATTCGCAGCCCCATCAAGTGACCAGTAGGCATCGCCCTGCATCCCAAGTGGTTGCCAAAACTTCTCTTCTAAATAGCTAGCGATAGTGTAGCCGTGCGGTTCTAACGCCCTTGATAATGCGATGCCCAGCATTTGCGTATCGCCTGAGGAGTATTCAAACTGACCACCACACTCTTCAACAAAGTCACGATTGACCATTTGCTTGACCAAGTCATGACCGTAATAAGATTCAGCCGTGGGATTAATGGGGAAGTAATAATCCTCCGTCCAGTCATAACCTGAGGTCATCGCTGAAAAATCTGCAAGGGTACAATTCTGTGCATATTGATTGTCCGCATATTCAGGCAACCATTTAGTAATCGGTTCATCGACACTACCGATATAACCATCTTCTACGGCTTTGAGATACAGCATGGTGGTGACAGTTTTTGCCATCGAAAAGCTATTGGTGTGCGAATCGCTACCGTAGCCTTGCCAGTAGTTTTCGTACACCAGCTTGCCGTCTTTGATAATCGCAAAGGCGACAGTTTCATCGGTATCTAAGGCATTCTGCAAAGTTGGGGTAAGTTTGACTTGCTCGAAGTTGGGATTTTTCTCCCATTCGATAGGGTCTTTAGCACGAATCGTACGATTATCAAAATCGACATAATCGTCAATATTGGCAGTGTTTTCACCTTTAAGATAAGTAAGCTGTAGCCCTCGAAAGATATAAGCGTTACCCGTCACTACTAAGCTCAAGCTGATAATAATAAGTAGCGCTAAAATAGGTAATACGATCCATTTAAACAGTGTTTTTAACACTACCATTATAAAATCCCTTTTTATGGCGTAGGTAATAATTACGATTGAGTATTGCTGATAGGGTTTAATTTAGCATGGATAGGCAGTTTTGGGAGGTGGTTTTTTAGGTAGTGAGCTTAGAATTTGGGCTGAGCTTTTATTTAAGCAAATCAACGAGACAAACCAACTAAAGCTATGTTGCTCTATGGTAGGCTGATATAGTTTGATGATTATAAGTTCGTTTGTATTCCATAAATAGAGCGGGGCTAAAAGCCCAACCTACGCTTGCTTTATCCATTTATAGTATCACTAATAAAGCTAAACTTTCATTTATTGAGTGTGTGCTCATTTTTACCAATGCACATACGTGTGAGGTTGCAGAGAGTAAAGCGGCATGGGTATAGAGCCATTGGGTCATAAGAAATGGTCTACAAGATGCAAGTACTGAGCTTCGTTTGTAGCCAAAGTCTCATAATGGCAATACGCTGCTATTATTAAGAGATATGAACAATCGATACAGAGGACTGCACTGTGATATGCGCGGGTACTTTGACGGTGTAGTTTTGGGCTGTAAGATATATTAGTGCGTAGATAGAATATAAAAACATTGCTTTACCCCACTCTCAACTTGAAATAAGCAATTCAAACTGAAGAGGCGGGTTACCAAGTTTTTTGTTGAGTACAAAGCACAGATTGTGTGAAAGAATCTTACGAATCAATCGATGAGACAAATGCCATAAATCTCTTGCTCGTACCTTTTGTATATTAAATCGTTCTGATAACTGACCAATGACTGTTTCAACGATACGGCGGGCTTTCATTAGCCGCCTTACCA
>NZ_JASDCF010000039.1 GCF_030408035.1 Psychrobacter sp. APC 3426 | reverse complement strand
ACGATCGATTAGAAAGACTTGTTGCTTCTCAAAAAAGCTTGATAATCACTTTAAAGTATTCGATCTGGTGTTCTTTTATGTCAATTATGGCTACGTCTGATGCCAGCATACTTTTTAGAACACCACCTTTTTTTGAAATGGGCTTGCCTATTGTATGGCGATGCGCGTATGAGTACAACCTCGCGCGCCGTCTTTATTTTAAGCGCCAATCAAGTCAGGTATTGAAGCACGTATCAAATTGTATAACGGTTGCCTTTACCATGCGTTTTCCTCTTATAAAATGCTACACTAAAGACGAACATTAGCAGCTATTTTAAACCTTATAATAGCTCGGTCATGAAATTTCCTGCTTGCTAGCTGTATATCTATCTAACATATAGTTAATATACTTTAAAAGTGACATAGCGCTACTGGGATGAATTTTGCGCAGCCTCTGGGAACGCAGCACGCAAGTAAAATTTATACCAGTAGCGCGTCTACATCTATAGCAGTTTTATTTTTAATTGACTATATACTCTCTAGTGACTTAATAACGAAATAAATAATATTCTATGAAACCTAAACTGCCCCCACGTATTGCCGTCCTCTTAGTCAACCTTGGTACGCCTGATGAGCCGACTGCGCCTGCCGTCCGTCGCTATCTCAAACAGTTTTTATCAGACCCACGAGTGATTGAAATTCCTAAATTCTTATGGGCAATTATCCTAAACTTGTTTGTATTGCCAAGTCGTCCTAAACGGGTAGCAAAGGCTTACGCCAGCATTTGGGAAGGCGATTCGCCCATTCGTAAAATTCTAAAGAGTCAGGTTGAACTGTTAGAGCCGCGCTTGGCTGATAGTGTGGCACCATTTCGCGTGTCGGTACATCCTGCGATGAGCTATGGAAATCCTGGGCTACCAGATGTGATGGATACTCTGCGTAGTGAAGGCGTTGATCATTTTGTTATCTTGCCACTATTCCCGCAGTATTCTGCAACGTCAGGTGGGGCGGTATACGATGCACTGACAAAGTGGACGCTGACGCAGCGTAATTTGCCCAACTATACGATTGTCAAAGATTACTTTGCGCATCCCCTGTATATTAAAGCATTGGCTGATTCTATTCGTCGTTTTCAAGCAGAGCATGGCAAACCTGAAAAATTGATGTTTAGCTTTCACGGTATTCCGCAGCCCTATGCTGATAAAGGTGATCCGTATCCGAAGCGCTGTAAGTGTACCGCCGCACAAGTGGCACATGCGCTTGGACTACAAGATGATGAATGGATTATTAGCTTCCAGTCGCGCTTTGGTAAGCAAGAGTGGGTCAAGCCTTATACCGATGTGGTATTAGAGGATTGGGGTAAGTCTGGCGTGCGTTCGGTACAAGTTATCAGCCCTGCATTCTCTGCTGATTGTTTGGAGACGCTAGAAGAGCTCGCAATTGAGAACCGTGATAACTTCCTTAACGCGGGCGGGCAAGAGTATCATTATATTCCAGCGTTGAATCTTGATGAGGCGCATATTGATTTGCTTGAAGCGCTAAGTGCACCATTGGTTAAAGGTTGGGCGGGCACATTGGATGGCTGGGCTTAAAGGGTTGTTTTTAGATAGTAGATTTCAGGTTATACACTTTAGATTATAAATCTTAGGTCATAGACCTTATATCATAAAAGATGCCGGACATAATGTTCGGTATTTTTTTGTCTAAACAGGCTTAACGAGGGCCTCTTTGATGAAATAAAGTTGGGATTTTATAATACTCTGTGTAAAACTATGGGAAAGTTTTTATATTTATCCCTGAGGATTCAGATGTCGCTCTCAAGCAGTTCGCCCCAAAATATCTCACTACAAAAGCCAAGCAACCTGCCGCCAGAGTTACCACCCATAGACGATTATGGTCAACCTTTACCACAGTTATTGATAGAGCCTCGCGCTTGTCAAGCGGGATGGGGCTTGAGTTGGCTCATGAAGGCCTACTTACTATTCAAAGACCAGTTTTTATTGTGGATAGGGATAGGGCTGGTATATTTCATCCTGTTGATATTGGGCAGCATCATCCCCTTTGTCAGCTTCTTTTTCTCTTTTATCACCTTTGTTTTTATTGGTGGCATCGTTATGGGTGCACACGCGCAGGCGATAGGTCGGGAGCTGAGGTTTGATCATCTATTTGCCGCTTTTAGCACTCATCTCTTGCCGTTAGTGATTTTGTTTATGTTGTACTTGGTGGCTATATTTGCAGTCATCATTCCTTTAGGAGTTATTTCTGCTATTTTTATTGGCCTTATAGGTGGTTTTTCTGATATCTCAAGTAACGGTGATATTGGAGGCGGTCTGGCTATCGTGCTATTGCTAATTTTCTTGATTGCGGTTCTAGCGATTATCCCTATTGTTATGACGATATGGTTTGCTCCAGCGTTGGTGGTATTGCATGATATAGAGCCTGTAAAAGCCATGAAAATGAGTTTGAGAGGCTGTATGAAAAATATCGCACCGTTTGTCATATTTGGGCTGATTGGCCCAATAGTGATGATAGTGGTGGCTGTATTTACGCTGGGACTCGGTTTGTTTGCGCTATTACCCATAGGTATGATTACTTATTACACCAGCTACCGCGATGTTTGGACGGATCAGCCATTATCCGTAGAGTAATCACAGATTGATACACTTCTGATAGCTGTCGACTCTTTCGCTGTCCGTAAAAAAGCCCACTGCATATCAATGAGTGGGCTTTTTAGTTATTAAAAAGTTGGTTTAAAAATCATTGTCATTGGTACGTTCGGCGGCATCTCTGTCCGCAATATCAACAATATCAGGATAGTCACTGTCGTCTAAATTGCCTTCAACCAGTAGGTCATCCACTTGCGATTCATCAAGGTTTTGACGATGCATGGGTGTAAGACCTTGGGTCGCATCACTACCTGCTTGCGAGTTATCGAATCCTGCGCTATTGTCGATGACATCATCGTTATCAATCGTGTGCAACATTGGATTGTCTAAGTCGACTTGTTGATTGTCGTTGCCGTCGATACGATCTTGCTCGTCTGGAAGTGGGGTTTTTGAGTTATCCATAAATCATTCCTTTTATATTATTAGTAGTTGATTGTTATTTACATCTTGGATAACAGTGTGCCGCTTTATGATGCATTCTCATAGTAGTATGGTGTCACAGGATGTTCAAAAAATGTAAGACAGACAATCAGAAGCTACTACATAACCATTAAAACAAGTAGCGGTGCTATGCCATTTATCAGAAAATCATTCTTTAGCGCATCTTTGATTGGTCTCATGGCAGGCACAATATCAGGCTTGGCGGCTTGTGATCGCCTGCCCTCTGTCAGTAGCAATTCTAGTACTGACGCTAGCTTTAACGACATTACGTCACAACAGCCAGTGACCGTTGACGCTAAGCTGCCGACAGCTACGACAGTGATTGATTGCGCACAACTGTTACCCAGACAGACGGTTAAGGTAAAAGGTCATAGCGCACTGAGTAAAGACTGTGATTTGAAGGGGCAGTCGATACGCTTTGAGCTCCAAGAGTCACATAGCTCACTGGACTGTCAGGGTGCAGCGCTTAGCACCATGTCTGACGACCAATCAAAGGCCAGTGCAATCATCATCAAGCCTAAAACAGACACCGCTATCGAAGGTATTGCTGTTGCCAATTGTCATGTGGATGGCTATGGTCATGCGCTGCATATTCGCCAATATAGCCAACCAAATCAGCGCTACGCACGTGGTCTTATCGACCCAGCTGCCAATCGCGCCCTTGCCCCCAGAGATATTCGGGTAATGAATGTCAGTAGTCGCAATAGCATTAACAGTGGCATGTTCGTTGGCGATCACGTGCATGGCGTTACTTTTAATAAAGTACACATTCAAAATGCAGGCACCGTAGGATTGTATTTAGAATTTGGTAGTCGCGATAATGTGATTAAGAATTCTGTCTTTGTCGGTAATGGTTTTCGCACTTTTAAGCCCAATCGAGAAGCAATAGCGGTTGACTCCTCAAGCAACAACCGTATTGAGAACAATCAATTTATCCATAACGGTGCGGGCAGTATATTGCTATATCGCAATTGCTTTGAGCATGCGGATGATCCGACACGGGGCAATCATTTTAAGCGTACCGAGTCCAGTCGTGACAATATTATTCGTGGTAATGTTTTTCAAGATGAGCCTGTGGGTATCTGGGTGGCATCAAGGCAGTCGCGCAATTTAAAGGGTTTTGAATGCGGTGCTTATCTGGTGAAGCAAACACTCTTTGCCAACTACCATTTAGACAGCGCTAAAGACAATCAGATTATCAATAATCATTTTCAGCAAGTCGAGCAGGGTATTATCGTTGAGGATGATGGCACGCTGATAACTGGCAATCAATTCGCTGCTGACGTTAACTTACCTATCAATATTGGTTCTGAGGTTCGCGAACAAACAGATGCGGGGGCGATTAAGGGTACGATGATTAGCGGCAACACCTTCACCGATAAAACCATAGAGCAAGCTGTCAAGATTAGAGGCGCAAGCAAAACGGCTACCGAAATTCGATAGCCGTTAGTATCATTAGCATGGAGGTTATATGAATTTAAAATCAGCTTATGTATTGGTACATCGTTCACCGGTAGTGTTGATTACTCTATAAAATCTAAATTGTTACTGTGACACTGTCTGATAGTCTAGCTTGTTGGCGCGCTTTGCTTGGAAGTTATAATCATGTAAGTCAAGTCGCCACAAATATATCAACGCAATAGCATAAACAGCGGTCTCTGATAACTCTTCCACTATAACGCCCCAAGCCTCAGGTATGAGGATGGCGTTTTCGCCCATGTACTCAAACAATACTAAAGCAACCACAGCAAGGTATAGCGAGACAGGCACACTTTTTAATAGTGACCACAGATAACGCCAAGAGTATACCAATAGACTGACTATCATAAGATAGACGAGGGTTAGGACGGCATCCTCCCACCAGTCATACGAATGATTGAACAGTAAAAAATTACTCGGAACCAATAAGTCTGGGAGATAGTTAAGCTCACGGCGAATGACTGCAAAAAACACCAGCACCGCTGCCAACCAAAAGGCTTTAATGTGCTTGATATGGCTGCGCAAAACATACTGCAAACAACGCAGCAAGCAGGCGAATAATAAAATAATACCGGGGGCTTCGATGATGCCATCTGGACTCAAAATAAGGCTCCAATTTTTAAAATAAAAAAGTGAGCACTAAGGCTCACCTCAAACTGATAATCATGTGATAAATAAATTTGATAGCACTATTATAACGCTAATTTGACTGATATATGATTATTAATAAACACTAATCAGTCATAACTCATTGTTAACATTAATAATATACTAAGTTTAGTAGCGGTGATTAATACGGTTAGCACTGCAGTTAAATATCCAATATGCCTGTAAGGTGTACCGTACGCAGTATCCGAAAACTCAACCATTCAGTGCGTTTAGGAGTTTCTACATTCAACAGCTAATGCTGTCAAACGCTAAAACATGGCTTCCATACGTAATAAGGCAGAAGGGTAATGGTCTTTATCCTCAGTTTTATCGTTATAGTAATTCAGCTCTGTTTGTACATAGAGCCACTCACGCCAAATTGGCTGTCGGTAGCTGATAGCAGGACCATAGCTGTTTAAAGTCGACTTATCATCGTCAAAATAACCACTGGTAGAGATGCCATAGGCCAACTGCTTTTCATCGCCTAAATAGTGCACTTGTCTGAGGTCATTGGCCCAGTCAGTGCTTTCAGTCTCGTCTCGATTGCGATAGCGAATAGTGGTACGATTATTGATAAATCGGTTGTCATCGGAGCCGTATTTTAGGGTAAGACCTCCTCTGACATAGTGTTCGCTATCGAGACCATAGCGGTAGAAGTTATCGTTGCTGATAGTCAGCTTATCACTCTCATATAAGTTTTTATCCACGCTCACTTTGACATAAATATCGTCTATAGAACGAACACCAAGATCTACATCTGTTTTGACACCCAACTGCTCCTCGATTTCATCGTTGAAGCGTGACCAACGCAGAGCAATGGAGGTATTGTCCTCCCTTGTCTTTCTGCTATTGATAAGTCTGTCTTGATTGCTCTGGTAAGTCTCTCCTGTGGCGCTTTGCTTGAGAAAAGTATCTTCTTCCAAATCTTCATCACCGATAATCAAGCTGAGTCTTCTCTCTAACACCGGCAATCGTAAACGCCCACGAATTCTCGGCTCAACGCTCACATCACTGCCTGCTTTTGGGTCATTAGCCCAGCGCGTATCCAAGACCAGTCGTAAACTGGCAGTGGCAGGCTCTTTTGGATCAGGCTCACCAAACCAATCATCCATATGATGAGCCCATTCGTTTAATTGCTCTTTAGCGTCTTGCCGCTTTTCGTCTGCCCAGCCCCATTCTGCATAAGATGATTGCGTGTGCTGGGCAGCAGGTTGGTAGGTAGCTGAATTAAGGGTATTGTCAGTAGTTTGATAGCCAAGCTGACCGAGCGTTTTATCATGACTAATTGAATTGCGCTCATCAAGTTGTACAGCAGGCGTGATATTATTTTTAGTAGTCTCAGTATTTTTATTAATTGCTATGTTTTCTAAAGTCTCTGTGTTTTTTAAAGTCAGGGCATTGGTCTTTAATTCTGATGACGTAGTGGCGATAGTGTTAGCTATTGCTGGCGTGCATAGGCTTAGACTAATCATTATATAAAAGGTAGTGGTATTGAGCTTAAATGAAGTGGTCATGGAGCGTTTCAGTTTAATCTATTGGTCACGGGAAATAATGGAAGGAGTATGCCATATATTGCTAGGAATTTGAGAATTGATACATTACTTATTGAGAATAGGATTCGTTTTTTAAGGTGTGCCCTCAATTCAATCAATGGGTATCTATAGTCAGAATACCCTAAAAACGCTACGGTATTGCTGATATCAATTTTTTGTAGCCTCTGTCTGCGCAGGCACAGCAAGCAAGAAAAACTGATATCAGCAGCACGTAATGTATCGATATTACTTTTCACTAACTATAAATGTGCTAAACAGTTTTTTCGATAAGGAAAAGGCCAAGCGTTCAGCCTAGCCTTTTTGTCAAAGGGTATATGAAGGATAGTATGTGTTCTCGTGGTTAATGCGCTTCATCCCAGTTCTGACCATTATCAGTCTCAACCAGTAACGGTACAGCAAAATCCACCTTCCAACCTTTTTCAACAGCAGTGGTCGTTAAGACGTCTTGCATGGCATCAGTGATGAGTTGGCTAATTTCATCGACCTTATCGCTGTCGACTTCAAATACCAATTCATCATGAACCTGTAATAGCATTTTGGCTTGCGCTTTTGGCAATACTTTATCAACGGCAATCATCGCAAGTTTGATGAGGTCAGCAGCTGAGCCTTGTAGTGGCGCGTTAATCGCCGCACGTTCAGCACCTTGTTTGACCATGCGATTGCTATGGCTGATATCGGGTGTATAAAGCTTACGGCCCAATATGGTTTCGACATAGCCTTTGTCATGGGCGCTGGCACGAGTATTGATCATATAGTCTTTGACACCCGGATAGCGCTTAAAGTACATATCGATATAATCTTGTGCCTCACTGCGGCTCATCTGTAGTTGCTTGGCAAGGCCAAAAGCGCTCATGCCATAGAGTAGGCCAAAGTTAATGGCTTTCGCATTACGACGCTCGGTCGAGGTGACATCAGTAACCTCTTTGCCGAGCACTTCAGCTGCGGTGGCCGCGTGAATATCTAATCCTTCGTTAAAGGCATGAGTCAGGTTTTTATCGCCCGAGAAATGCGCCATGAGACGTAGCTCAATTTGTGAATAATCCGCCGCCAAAATAACGCGACCTTCTGGCGCGATAAAGGCTTGACGAATCAAACGGCCAGTGGCAGTACGAATCGGAATATTCTGTAAGTTGGGATCAGTGGATGACAGACGACCGGTACTGGTCAGTGCTTGATGGTAGCTGGTATGCACGCGGTCAGTCTCCGCATCTGCAACATTATCAAGCGCATCGGTATAAGTGCTTTTGAGCTTAGACAGACCGCGATATTCAAGGACAATTTCTACCAATGGGTGCTCGATTTTTGATAATACCGCTTCACCCGTAGAGTATTGCCCTGACTTGGTTTTTTTACCACCAGGCACGCCAAGCTTATCAAACAGCATCTCACCAAGCTGCTTTGGTGAGCCGAGATTAAACTCTTCTCCAGCGAGTTCATAAGCACGCTTTTCAAGCGCAATAATTTCTTCATCAAAACGTTTTGATAGCTCATTTAAAAATGGACGCTTAATTAAAATACCATTTGATTCCATCTGGCAGAGTATTTCAGCAGTTGGAATCTCTAGCTCATGCAGCAGTTTGGCATTATTTCCGTCATCAGAAAGTTTCTTATTAAAGACATCAAACAGCTGATAAGTAATATCAGCATCTTCACAAGCATAGTCACTGGCAATATCAATGGCCACTTGATCAAAGCTAACTTGTTTAGCGCCTTTACCAGCGACATCCTCGAAACTGATAGTCTGTGTTTGTAAATAATGCCGCGCCAAATCATCCATACCATGACGAGTGATGGCGGCATTGATGACGTAGCTGGCAAGCATGGTATCCATCGCCCAGTTATTAGGGCTGGCATGAATGCTGCCTACTAAATCAATATTATAATGACTGAGAATATGGGCGTCATATTTGAGATGTTGACCGATTTTACCGATGTTTGGATTTTCTAAGATAGGTTTGAGCTTTGCTAATACCGTATCGCAATCAAGCTGCTTTGCCGTTAGCTTATCAGCTTCTAAGCGATGCGTGAGCGGTACATAATAGGCTTCGTGCGCTTTTACCGCAAAAGACAAACCAACCAACTCAGCCTGACGCCAATAAACACTGGTCGTTTCGGTATCGATAACAAAATGCGGTGCGTCTGCTAATAGCTTAACCAAGCTATCAAAGGCAGGCTCATCTAAAATCGTATGCCACGCTCTATCATGACTTTTACTATCGGTGATATTGTCGATGGTGCTTGACTGTAAGGATTTAGCGATTTGTGCTTGTGATTCAGCATCCGCCTGACTATTGGCGACACTTTGCGAACCATTGGCTGGGTGATTGGGGTGATCCAGTGAGGCCAACTCATTTCTAAATTCAAGCTCAGTATATAGCGCGCGTAGCTCATCGATATGCGCGCAAGGGTCGGTATTGATTTTTAAATCTTGCCAGTCTTGCCCAATTTCTAAATCAGTAACAATAGTTGCTAGCTGCGCATTCATAGGGATATCATCAGCGTATTCCACCAGATTTTTGCCCGCACGCCCTTTGATATCAGCGACGTTTTTGAGCATGTTGTCGATACTGCCATACTCATTAAGCAAATCTTTGGCAGTCTTTTTACCGATGCCAGGTACGCCTTTGATGCCGTCAGAGGAATCACCCATGAGGGTCAGAAAATCAATCATCTGCTCAGGATTAATACCGAATTTTTCGACCACGCCTGCGCTATCGGTAATTTTACCGGTAAAGCTGTCTTCTAATATCACGCAGTCATTAATCAGCTGCATCATATCTTTATCACCCGTGGAGATGACCACGTGATGACCTTCAGCGACGGCACGATAAGCGAGGGTACCGATGATATCATCGGCTTCTGCGCCTTCGATACGGAGTAAGGGGATTCCTAGAGCGGCAACTAAGCTATGGATATACGGAATCTGCTCAGCGAGCTCCACATCCATTTTTGGACGGTTGGCTTTGTATTCCTCTGACATCGCGTGACGAAAGGTCGGTGATTTGGTATCAAAGCAGACCGCCATATGGGTTGGGTGATAGCGGCGCATTAATTTCAATAGCGCATTCAACGTTCCACGTATGGCGTTGGTTGTCAGACCTTGAGAGTTTTGCATGGTCTTTGGCAAGGCATGATAAGTGCGAAACAGATAGTAAGAGCCATCGACCAAGATAAAGGGCGGTTGGTCTTTGTCCACATGACTGGTATCCATCGTCGCCACATTTGGCATGGAGGCAAAGTTCGGTAGCGTATTGGGATTAATGGGCGAATGGGAGTTGTGATCGTTGTCAGTCATAGAAAGTCACTTATCAAGTATTGAGCAGCAAGTATGAGGTAAAAAATTGGATAAAAAGATACCGTCATTATAACGATAAAAACCCTTCTTGCCGAATTGATGGCAAACTAATAAATGCATGATGAAATAACAAAGGGTCACAATGTTGACGAGCCAAAATTGTGTACGAACCAAAACGCTAGCCAATAAAAAAGAACTCAGACCAGCTGAGTTCTTTTTTATCGATTGAAACTGTCATTATTGACTTACCTGTTTACTGTACTTCTGAAGTCACTTCAACATCGATATTACCACTTGTCGCTTTTGAGTAAGGGCAAACTTGGTGCGCCTTTTCAACCAGTTTTTGGAACTCATCAGCAGACAACTCTGTGTTTTTGCCAATCACATGAATTTTTGCCGCCAGCTTATAATCATGTCCTTCGCCCTGCATTAGGTCTACTTCTACTTCAGTCGTTGAGTCGAATTTGGCTTTTTCCATTTGTTTGACCGCACCTAGTGCACTATCAAAACAGGCACTATAACCCATCGCAAATAGTTGTTCTGGATTGTTGCCTTCTTTGCCAGAACCTGGTGGCACCATATTGATGCTAAGGTCGCTATCAGCTAAGCTCGCTGAACCTGCACGGCCACCAGTAGTAGTACCTTTAGTAGAGTATAAAGTTTTCATAACATATCCTTTGTCATTGATTTTTGTAGTAAGTGATAAATAAATTTAGTTAAGTATCAATTTATAATGATAGATTTTAATAGCAACGCTATTGTTTACTCTCACGCGTGTAATCTCATATACTTTTTAAGCTATATTCTATGATAGCAATCTACTCGCTTAGCGCAATGGGGTAGTGGTAAACATATATGACAAGTTTGTAAATGTATAAGGGTACAGTCTTTGAAGGCTGAAATCTGATAGGTTTGGTTTAAAAGCTCAGGTTTTAAAATACTGCTATCACCTCAGTCCGAGGACGAGTCACCTTGATATATGAATAATGAATGTATTAATGTAAACTAACCTTATAATTGGTTTAATGTTCAACAGACCTTAATAAATAGTCATATTAAGTCATCAGCATAGATGATAAAACGCTCACCATGAGGACATTACTTGATGAATGGTTCAATGAATAAATTGCTTGCGATACCTGCTATTGTTTCTCTAACGACTTTGGCCCTGATTGGCTGTGAAGAAGAGGATGGCGTCTATGGTTCAGGGAGTAGTAGCAAGATTACATTGACCACTTTTGCTAATAGCTATGACAGTCAAGCCAGCGCTAGTGCCACTGCTCGTATCGATGAGACCTACCGTACGGGTGAGCGTGAGATTAGAACCAGAAATATCGTCAATAATTATAGCAATCAAAGCCTCAATACGTTGGACAGAACAGTATTGGCAGATAACTTTGAAGGTCAACTTGAGAATAAGGATATCGAGGTGGATGGTCGCACCGTGAAACGCCCCATTTATGAAAAAAACAGCAATAATAAACTTAATTACGAAACCACTTATATAAAGCGTAATTTATCAGGACTGCGCGCCAATAGTTATGAGGCTGGCACCAATATAGCGAACAGTCGCGGTATCATCACTGACTTAAATAATTATCCTAATATTCCGAGCACTGCAGAGTTCCCAATAGGCTCTGTTTGCTATATACCAGTCGTTAAAAGTGACCGCTCATTTTTAGCCTTTAATGACAAGAATAAAACTGGCTATTCATCACTCAATAAATGGATTGATGCGGCCGAAGCGCGATTTAATGATGATAGAGGTTATAGCACCTCCGAGTTTGGTGTTGGCGCTGGTAACAGACAAAAAGCTGCGCAAGTGACGTTCTTTGAATATAGAAATCAGCCTGCGTATCAATATAATGGGGTAGAGTACGACGATGACATCTACGAAGCCAACTATGTAGGTAAAGGCGTCACCAATCCGAATACTGACTCTTTACGTGGCGTGGTTGATTGTACGATAGTCAATGATGTGGCGGCTGACTTTTTAGAGAGAGAAATTAAGCGCTATTACTAGCATTGGCTAAAAATGCCGTTACCTCAAAAACAGTCAACACTCTCTATTGGACCAAATAGCGAGTGTTTTTTTATGCGCTAATTCTGCACCCTGACGCTAAATCCGTTACAATACGCCCATAATTTATACTATTTATTTAGATTGATTTCTAAAATACCCAACGTTGAAGCCGAAAACTATGAGCGTAGATCCAAAAAAATTAAACAAAGAAGTTGCCAAGCGCCGCACCTTTGCCATCATCTCGCATCCGGATGCTGGTAAGACCACTATGACCGAAAAGCTATTGCTATGGGGTCAAGCGATTCAGGTAGTTGGTGAAGTGAAAGGCCGAAAAACCGACCGCCATGCGACATCTGATTGGATGAGCATGGAGCAAGAACGTGGTATTTCTATCACCACTTCGGTCATGCAGTTTCCTTACAAAGACCATATGGTCAATCTGCTAGATACCCCAGGTCACGCCGACTTCAGTGAAGATACTTATCGTACCTTGACCGCTGTAGACAGTGCGCTGATGATGGTCGATGGCGCTAAAGGTGTCGAAGAACGTACCATCAAATTGATGGAAGTCTGCCGGATGCGCGACACGCCCATCATCTCGTTTGTCAACAAACTTGACCGCCAGATTCGTGAGCCACTTGAACTGCTAAGTGAGATTGAGGCAGTTCTGAAGATTAAATGTATTCCAGTCACTTGGCCTATCGGTATGGGGCAGGATTTCGTTGGCGTTTATCATCTAACCGAAAACAAAACCTATCTATACGAAAAAGGTCACGGCGGTGATATGACCGTCGCTGAAACTCGTGAAGGGTATGATTATCCTGATATCCGTGAGCGTTTGGGTAAGCTAATGTTCGACTCTTTTGAAGAGTCGCTTGAGCTAGTACAAATGGCGCTAGAAGAGTTCAGTGTAGAAGAGTTTTTAGCGGGCGAGATGACGCCAGTATTATTTGGTACCGCACTGGGTAACTTTGGCGTCAACATGGTGCTGGATACTTTGGTCAAATATGCGCCACCACCCAAAGCTCATCCTACTACTGAACGTGAAGTGGCAGCGACCGAAACGTCTTTTAGTGGTTTTGTCTTTAAAATTCAGGCAAATATGGATCCGCGTCACCGTGACCGCATTGCTTTCTTACGTGTCTGCTCAGGTAAGTATGAGAAAGGCATGAAGATGAAGCATGTGCGCTTGGGTAAGGACGTGCGTATTGCTGATGCGTTGACCTTTTTGGCCGGTGACCGTGAGGCGTTAGAAGAAGCCTATCCTGGTGACATTATCGGTCTTCATAACCACGGTACTATCTCAATCGGTGATAGCTTCACCGAAGGCGAGGAGCTGAACTTTACTGGTATCCCACATTTTGCCCCTGAATTGTTCCGCCGAGTGGTACTCAAAGATCCACTCAAATCCAAAGCTTTACAGAAAGGTCTGCAGCAGCTTTCGGAAGAGGGTGCAACACAGGTCTTTATGCCGCAGATTAATAACGACTTAATCTTGGGCGCGGTCGGTGTGCTACAGTTTGAAGTGGTCGCGCATCGTCTAAAAGAAGAGTATAAAGTGCAATGTATCTTTGAGCCGGTATCTATCGCCACCGTACGCTGGATTCATTGCGATGATGAAGTGGCACTGGCTAAATTTAAACGCAAAGCACATGACCAGCTATCACTAGATGGCGGTGGTTATTTGACGTATTTGGCACCATCACGTGTGAATTTACAGCTGATGCAAGACCGTTATCCGGAAGTCACCTTTAGCAATACACGCGAGCACTAAGACTGCTAAATATAGTAACTTATCAATCAATATAAAAATCAACATAGACAAAAAAGGCACGACTATCGTGCCTTTTTTAGTTTTTAATCTTAGCTAATACTAAGTCCTTGTTTATGGTTGGTCACTAACTTACTTACCTGTCTAGCGCGTGTAATAGACTACCCTAACTATAGTTGATTCAATGTAGAAAAGTCACAAGGCAGCTGATTGCAGATGTATGTGTAATACTTCAAGCGAGGTTAACGATGTGGCTCTTTTATAGTGTATTGACTATATCAATATAATGAGCAGTTTTTATTATGTATTAGGACTTAAAAACATAAACAGTGTTCCTACAATACGTCGCAATTGTTACGGTAGAATATTATTAGATATTCTGTGCTTAATTAACAAGGCAGCTGTTCTTAGAGAGCCTGTTGATAGAAAGGCTGTATTGATTATAAAGAGGCTATATGAAATCTGCGCATCACTCTCATACGATAACGTCAAAACTAACGCAACGACTGTGGTCGCAGGCGAGTTATGCACGCCTACTCAGTATACTAGGTAGCGTTATGGTGTTGACTGCAGCAAGTATGTCAGCCAATGCGACTAGCCTCATCAATGATACTGAGTATCTCGACTATCAGCCACCAAATAATATACAAGAAACATGTAACGCGCGTGACAACTGCCCACAGATTGAGATTAAATATTTAAACAGCAATCACGACTGGATAAATAACATTGTTAATGCGCGTATTGATCATCTAATCATAAATAGTAAGCCGACTGAGTCCGTATCCATCGATGTTAAAGCCTCTCAGGCAGATGCGAAAATGGCAATTGATGACTTCGTCAGCTCACAATTCAACGACTTGCCCGAAGACAGCGTGTTTGTTTATAGTCTGATGGTAACGCCTGATTATATCGGTCATGTGCAAGACTTCGAGTTATTTGAAATAAGCGCTTATGTATTTACGGGCGGTGCTCATGGCATGCCTTATAGCGAGTATTTAATATTCGACCAGACCACTAAAGCACAGGTAAAGCTAGCGGATATATTAAAGAATGGTCAAGAAAAACGTTTTGAGGCATTGGCCTATGATGCTTATAAGGTATGGGTAAAATCCGTTAGTGATGACGTCAATAGCTATGAAGAGAGCTGGCCATTTACCTTAAGCGATAATATCACCTTGACTGATAAGGGCGTCGATATTCGTTATCAGCATTATTCTATCGGCCCTTATGCTTATGGTATGCCAGTGTTGAGCATTCCCTATAACAAACTGAATGGCGTTATAAAGCCGCGTTATAGTGCAAAATAGTGCTCATTTAAATATCAGTGGCTTGATAACCATAACTAAAATAAACGTACTCAAATAACGATAATTTAAGCAACCATCACTTAAGCAAAGACGATTATCAACTCAACAGACCCCAAGTAATCGATAAAATATTTTTAGAACTATTTGACATTTAATAAGAAAATAAGGAGTCACCGCATGACGAACAATACAGACAATACCAATGCCGCCGCAGAGACAGTCACTTGGCAGCTCAACGCGCTAACAGAGGCGTTGGGTGATTTAACATTGACGGTTAGCGACAGCTTGTCTGTCGGACGTGGTAGTGACAACGATGTGGTACTGGGCAGCAAACAAGTATCGCGCAATCATGCCGTGCTCAGTGTGTTGGATGGTCAGTTATACGTGAAAGACTTGGTGTCTTCAAACGGTACTTTTGTTAATGAGCAGCGTTTAGAAAGTAACACCTCAACGCCTTTACAAGCTGATGATACCATTGGTTTTGCTAGCTTTAGTTTTCAGGTCAATGCCCCTACGTCAGCAGCTACGCCAACAACTGAGAGTCTGCAGTCAGCGCCAGTGATGACAGGAGATACGCCTGCTACGACGAGTACAGATAATGGTGTGATGGCTGAAGAGCCAGTCGTAAAAGAAACAGGTATCGAAGACATGCTTCCTGCGACAGCAGCAAGTGTCGATAGTGTCGATGCCGTACCTGTAGAGTCTGCATCAGAGCCATTAGTAGAATCAGAAAGTGAGGCAACTACTGATATTAATACAAACAATCAAGCGGTTGTTGAAGAGGCAGTCGTTCAAGAACCAGTCATTGAGGAGTCAACTATTGATGAACCAGCTATTAATGAACAGGCTGTTAGCGAGTCAGTTGTAAAGCAAACAGGTATTGAGGAGTTATTGCCTAGCACAGGCAATGTTGAGCCAGTAACAACGGATTCAGTGGTAGGTTCAGCACCAGTGACCAATACGACCATGGCTGACGAAGTAGCCAATCAAGAGTCTGTTACTGAAGAGGCGTTTGCTCAAGAGTCAATTATCCAAAATTCTGTTATTGAAGAGCCTGTGGTAAAAGAAACAGGCATTGATGAGGTGTTATCAGCTACCGATACAGTAGAGTCTACCCCCGTTGCGGCTACACCGGCAGCATCGGTGCACAATGAGCCATTAGTAGAGCAGCCAGTTGTCCATCAAGAGCCAGTCGTACGTGAAGAGCCTGCTACTAAGCCTGAGCACGACAAAACAACCAAGACCGCGCTACAAGAAGAAGCTGACCCTGATGTGTTGCGTGCCAAGCAGGCGGCGACAGCACAGTTTTCAGGCACGGCAAATCTTGGTCAGCCTCGTGACCTTGGTACAGAGGGTAATAATGCGATGGATCAGGCCATTAATAACCCAGCCAACGCAGGGCATATAGAGAAAAAACCTAGCGGTGGTTGGTTTATATGGGTATTTATCGCCATTCTAATTATCGGATTGGCACTATGGCTATTTAATATGGGCGGCGTATAATTGACGCATTTAAACGACGATGGCACGCATCTAGCCACTGATTAATGAGTCCGTTTGTATGACAGCAAATTAATGTTAGAGAGCTTTGATATTAGCCTTTGAACATTGCCGCCTAGTCAGTAGTCAAATATTAGCTGGCTAAGAACATTGCTACTTACAATACGTCATTTTATAGCGTCAACATTCGATAGAGTGTTGACGCTATATTGCATTTATATGCTTATTATCATTTTTACTGTTCTTATCTTTTGCCAATATTTTGCTAAGAGAGCTTCACTATGATGACTTTTGAAGAATACCAAGCTTTTAAAGAGCGTGGTTTTAGCCATGCACCCTTAATCAAAAAACGCCTCATGGATGCACAGACACCGGTCTCTGTGTTTTCTAAAGTACGTGACTTAAGTGGTTCGGCGTATCTATTTGAGTCTGTAGTAGGCGGTGAGCGTTGGGCACGATATTCGATGATTGGCTTGGGTAGTGATTTAATTTTGCAATATGCAAACGGAAATATGACCATCAAAAAAACCGACCATATCGATGTCGAGGTGGTCGAGGATCCGTTTGACTATATTCGCAAGCTGATGGCGCAGTATAAGATGCCAACGGTAGAAGATGTCGCTGCGTTACCGAGCTTTAGCGGTGGGTTAGTAGGTTACTTTGGTTATGATATGGTGCGGGTCATTGAGCCGAGTGTGGGCTTGTCCGATGCACCCAACCCCATGACCATGCCAGATATGTGGCTGATGTTATCAATGAGCGTCATCGTCTTCGATACTCTAGAGAACACGCTGTCAATTATTGTCTATGCTGATTGCAATAATGAGGATGGTTACAGCAATGCCATTCGTGAACTAGAAAAAATAGAAGACAAACTGGCAGAAATGCCAAATTTGACTGCACCAGTGATGCCGACACCAAAGTTCGTCTCACAAACAGGTGCAGATAAATACTGCAACGACGTCAATAAAATAAAAGACTACATCCTAGCAGGGGATGTCATGCAAGTGGTTCCTGCTCAGCGCCTGACTGCTGATTATAAGGGCAATTCACTTGCTGTATACAGAGCACTGCGGTTTTTGAATCCTTCGCCTTATTTATTCCTTGTACATGGTTACACCCTCGATGATCACAAGCGTTTTGATATCATCGGTGCATCGCCTGAGATATTATCGCGTATCGAAAATGGCAAGGTAACCGTACGCCCGCTAGCAGGCACACGTAAGCGTGGACGTAATGAAGCAGAGGACTTAGCGCTTGAGAAAGAGCTACTAAGTGATAAAAAAGAAATCGCTGAGCATCTGATGCTGATTGATTTAGGACGCAATGATATTGGCCGTGTTTGTGAGTATGGCAGCGTCAAAGTCACCGAAAAGATGTTTATAGAGCGTTATTCACAAGTGATGCATATTGCTTCTAACGTTGAAGGGACAATGTTGTCTGATAAGGATGCCCTCGATGTCTTTTGCGCAACCTTTCCCGCAGGTACGTTGTCAGGGGCGCCCAAAATACGTGCCATGCAAATTATAGATGAGATAGAGCCAGTACGCCGTACCGTATTTGGTGGCGCGGTAGGTTATTTAGGCTGGCATGGTAATATGGATACCGCCATTGCCATTCGTACTGCGGTAATGCGCCGCGGCAAAATACATATCCAAGCAGGTGCTGGTGTCGTCGCGGACTCTATCCCAGAGGCGGAGTGGGATGAAACCAACAAAAAAGTCTTGGCATTGGTTAAAGCGGTAAAAATGGCCTGTAATGGCTTGCGTATTCGTTAAACAGTGCCACAAAAAAGTACCATCAGTAATTCCAGTGCTAAAAACCATTATAGTTGTAATAAAAAAACAGCAACATAATCAAGTGCTTGAAGATTGATATTAAATTAATTGCAAAAAAAATGAAAAAGGGCTTGCGCATCTCAAAATATTTGATAGAATAGCCACCACTTTGAGAGAACAAGCCGACTTAGCTCAGTTGGTAGAGCAACTGACTTGTAATCAGTAGGTCGCCAGTTCGATCCCGGCAGTCGGCACCATCTCTTTCAAAGTAGCTTTTTATGAATTTGTCTTAGATTAAGTCATCTTTGTTCAAAGCAACCTAAGGTGGGATTGGGGAGCGGTCAAACCCAACAGACTGTAAATCTGTCGCGAAAGCTTCGAAGGTTCGAATCCTTCTCCCACCACCATATTTTCTAAGTTTGTCATAGCGCCAAGCATACTCTGTATCCCTAGCGACTCTCGATTAGAGTCACTGAGAATAAGAGTAATTGCGGGTGTGGTATAATGGTAACACCTTAGCCTTCCAAGCTAATGACGCGGGTTCGATTCCCGCCACCCGCTCCATTTATACACCATCGCAAAGACTATCAATAATTCATCACGACAGTCAGTTATTATTGCTGTATCGTGATATTTTTTTTAGTGCAACCAGTGGTTGACTAGAATACGCTCATATAGCTCAGCGGTAGAGCACTCCCTTGGTAAGGGAGAGGTCTTGAGTTCAATTCTCAATATGAGCTCCATTTATTGTTTATGCCTTTTGTGTTTGCTTCGCTGCTTTAATACACAGCTTTACGTCGATATCGAAATTATAGAATATTGAAAACTATAAAATTAGTGTGGCAAGTTATAATTCAAAGGTGACACTGAGGTGTTGCCTTTTAGTGCTGTCAATTTATTAAGATTGCATCTCATTAGTAATAAAGCTGTTTTTTAATCAACAGGCTTTATGTATTAATAGAAAAAGTCAATAGAAAGATAAGGTTACGCAACAGCTATACTGTCATATCCTATACGATGTTCAATAGATTGAAAAGCACGTATAATGCCTTCATCTATATGCATAGTACTAAAGCATATAAGCAGTACAAGTGACACCACTGTTTTATTAAAAAGTCATAGTAGTTAAGCCATAGCGTCAACGGTTTGATGGTTTTATATGCATCATGAGCCGTCAAACAGCTATTCACTGATCTTTGATTTATAAAGATTCACCAAAAAAAGAGGAATTACCCATGGCAAAGGCCAAGTTTGAACGCAGCAAGCCACACGTTAACGTCGGCACCATCGGACACGTTGACCACGGTAAAACAACCCTAACCGCCGCTATCGCAACCGTAGCAGCAATCACCTCTGGTGGCGAAGCCAAAGACTACGCGTCAATTGACTCAGCCCCAGAAGAAAAAGCACGTGGCATCACCATCAACACCTCACACGTAGAATATGACA
>NZ_JASDCF010000038.1 GCF_030408035.1 Psychrobacter sp. APC 3426 | reverse complement strand
CATTCATAGTACGATTGGTTATGTGTCGCCTTTTGAGTTTGAGAGACGATACTATGATAGTCTTACTGAGTCAGACAAAGCTGCCTGACTCAAGCAATCCACTCTCCGATATAGTCGGGGCGGTTCAGATTAACATCGTCGATTATGGCTGTGGACAAGCCATTGCCAGCCTAGCGCTATTAAGCTATCTTGAAAAATATGTCAATTGCGAGAGCTTTACGCTGAATTTTCACCTTATTGAGCCTTCGCAAACCACGCTCGATTTAGCAGTGTTATTGGTAACCAAGATGTCATCACGCATCGCGGCCAATGTTACCATTCATCCGTATCATAAAGACTTGGAGTGCTTCTTAAAGGAAGATTCAGAAGTGCTTGGAGCAGCGGATTATTCAATGCATTTATTTTCTAATGTATTAGACATAGCAGAGGTGCAGCAGCAGATACCCCGTCTCTGTGAGTATTTGCATAGTGTTGAAGGCAAGCAGATGGTTATCGCTGTAGGTCCACAGTACTCAAATAACTATCAAGGTTTTCAGCAGCTAAAGTGCTCATTAAGCGATCTAACTGTCAAGCAAGACGTAGCTGACTTCTCCGTCGAGAGTGAAATATACTCTGTGACGAGAAACCATTGGAAGCATGAACGCTCCTATGGTGTCATGATGGGGCTATGCTTCAAAAACATCTCAACAGCGAGTCAGACAGCTTTTGCCGCATAAGTTGCTAATATTGTGAGATAGAAAGCCCCCGTACCATAATTTAGGAGAGTACCTCATGGACTTATTTGATACCTTAATAGCAGACGAGCCAGAACTGGCATTGGCGGCGTTCATTCATGAGGGCAAGTTTATGCAGTCTGACTATCCTGCCCACATTCATGAAGATGGCAAAGGCGTGGTGATTGACGTACCAGATGGCAGGCTCTACTATGCACCGCAATATTTCGATAGTGCACACAGTGATGAGATTATGCACAGCTTACTAGCGTGTAAGGACGTTGATTATGCGACTCATGACTGGCACCAAGAGCATGATATTAACGCGCTGCCATTTGAAAACATCCGTTGGCAGCATGATAGTGTGAGTATGTTTGGCAAAACTCATCCACTACCTAGACTGTCGGCATGGTATGGCGACAACGATAGACCTTACACCTACTCTGGCATCACTTTACAACCAAAGCCTTGGAATACGTTACTCTTGGAGTTACGTGCAGCCCTAGTACCCATCTGCAAAAGAGAATTTAATAGCGTATTGCTCAACTGGTATCGCTCAGGTGATGATCATATCAGCTGGCATACTGATGCTGAACCTGAGCTTGGAGAAAGTCCGCTCATCGCTTCGGTGAACTTTGGTGCCAGCCGACGGTTTTTATTACGTCGTAAAGAAGATCACAGCGTCAAGCTTGAGATACCACTACAGCACGGTAGTGTTCTGGTCATGGCAGGCGCTTTGCAGCATCACTGGCAGCATAGTGTACCCAAACAAAAAAAGGTTAAAGACAGCCGAGTCAATTTAACCTTTCGTACGATTCATATTTGAGGCTTATCAAATTTATCACTCATATGTATGGGTCAACCAAATGAGAGCCGCTGTTATTAAACAAAGGCAGTCTTAATAACAGTCAGGCAATATTGGGGCATCAAACCATGAGACAGCGACTTTATATAGTGGGCTACGACATCAGCGACCCAAAGCGCCAAGCACTGCTGCGCTATAACGTTAAAAGCTATAGCGCAACAGGTCAAAAGTCCGCTTATGAATGTATGCTCTCCCTAGACAGTAAGCAGCAACTGACCGAGTTTGCGCTGTCAAAAGTCGATTCAGGAGATGCATTTTTTATTATCGAAACAGTGAGGACCTACTGGTCACAAGTGACTAAAGGCAATCTATCAAAACCTGAAAACACAGCGACAGGGCATTTTTACATTGGCTAAGTATCTGGTATTTGCTTAGGAGGCTAACATGCACAATATAGTCATCGATAAAAAAGGCAGCCAACTCTCATGCCAGCGTAATATACTGCTGATTCAACATCAAAGCTTTGCAAAACCATTAAGCATTCCCCTCTCACAGATTCAAAGCCTAACAATTACCACCCAAGTAGATTTGAGCAGTAACTTACTGACTCGTCTCTCTGAAAACGCCGTCAGTGTCTGTGTCCTGCCCAGTGCTCGCTCTGGTGAAGCGTGTTTTTTGCTGGGTAGTTGGCATGCCGGTACAGAACGCCGTGTACAGCAATACGACGTCATTCATAATAATGAGTCAAGGAGCTACTGGGCATCCATACTCGTGCGCCTCAAGCTGCATCAACAAGCAAATACCTTGAGCAAACTACAATACTCCATCCTAAACGCTGATCCTGCTAAAGGTGCTAATAGCATAAAAGTAGAGATGAGCGAGATAGACAACACTATCAAAAAACTCAAAAGCTTACGGGATAAGTTTCGCAAGCATCATGTCGCAACAACGAAAAACCCCAACCAATCCTTTAACATCTATAATAATTATACGCCTCGTTATCAAATACCCAGCCTGCTAGGTACTGAAGGTGTTGGCTCGGCGATTTATTTCAACTGCTATCAGCAGTTTTTTGCAGATGAATGGCAGTTTCACTCTCGAAATAGAAGACCTCCGAGAGACCCTATCAATGTGGTTTTGTCCTTGTCTTATACTTTACTACAGCACTTATGTCAGCAAGCGATATACAGTGTTGGTTTCGACCCTTATCAGGGCGTATTACACAGTACAAGCTATGGCAGACAGTCTCTAGCCTGTGACTTTGTAGAGCTACAACGCAGTACTGTAGAATTTTGGGTCTGGGAGTTATTTGATCAAGCCATCTTGGATTCGGCAGATTTCAGTGTGTCTGATGAAACGAGCTATCTTTGTGAGCTATTAAAATCAGGGCGCAGCAAATTCTACAAGGCCTTTGCCGCAATCCGGCCAAACCTACGTAAAACGGCACTCAGGCATGCTTGGCTCTGGCAAAACCGACTCCAGCGTTATCATTATGATCAAGCAAGCATCTCAGCACAGCAGTCACTGTCTTTTGTCAGTCATCACCCTGAAGCGTCAATACCACCACTTTAATTCATAAAGTGCTGGTATGACGCAGTACTAGTAATCAGGTCTGACCGTGGATTCTTCAATAAACAGGATTGGTTATGAAGGAAGTTTGTTTTATCATTGCTTATGACATCAGTGAAAATAATAGGCTGCAACGTCTGCAGCGCTTAGTCAGCTCTCAATTCTTGCAACTACAGTACTCTGTCTACTATGGCACCATGACACGCAAGCGCATGGACGCTTTTATCATCTCGATGCAAAAGATAATCCATCCTAGCGATGATGATTTGCGTATCTATGAAGTTGAGCCACTTGAGAATTCATTTGTCATTGGCAAACGTAGCGACGATATTATGCTCTTTAGCGACATAGGAGAGATAACATTATAATAGTAGTGGCACGCACCTAACATCATGATACAACCGTATTATAATCTTGCACTTGTCTGGCACATCTATTATGATTGATCAGTGAACTTAAAACCCTCACATCCCAAGCAATTAGGGATGGTTTCAGACGCTATCTGATGAAGATAATGGTCACTATTTAACATTTCAGACGTAGAATTGGTTATTATTTAGTCAATTTTCTTTAAAAAATTGGTCAAAAAAACATCAACTTTTAAGCCAACATTAGTTGGTTAAATAAATAGATGTAAGTTATTGATTTAATTGATAATAAAAATCAGAGTACAGTCTGAAACGCTCCCTGATTTGTAAGGGATTAAGACCTTGTCATCTGCATTAAGCTCTTTGATATCGTAAGTCTGAAACGCTCCCTGATTTGTAAGGGATTAAGACTTAAACCCGTCTTTTAACTCGCATAGCTGTAGGTCTGAAACGCTCCCTGATTTGTAAGGGATTAAGACTTTTAAAAATTTCATGATGATTTCCTTTGATTGTCTGAAACGCTCCCTGATTTGTAAGGGATTAAGACTACTCACCCACTTGGGTTTTCTTAACATTGCCGTCTGAAACGCTCCCTGATTTGTAAGGGATTAAGACGCCCATGCATCAAGGTGCGTTTCTCCCACCTTCGTCTGAAACGCTCCCTGATTTGTAAGGGATTAAGACCATTAGCCTCGCAAGCAGCTACCCAATCAGGCATGTCTGAAACGCTCCCTGATTTGTAAGGGATTAAGACACACCAGCTTGACGATAATACGCACGTTCGTATTGTCTGAAACACTCCCTGATTCGTAAGGGATTAAGACTAATTGTTCTCCAATGGTTTAAAGGTAAGGTGGCCATGCGTCTGAAACACTCCCTGATTCGTAAGGGATTAAGACAGCTAACATATTTACCTATCTCCTTAATGGTTGACGTCTGAAACACTCCCTGATTCGTAAGGGATTAAGACGAACGCGGTAAATGCTTGCATGGTATTACTCCTTGTCTGAAACACTCCCTGATTCGTAAGGGATTAAGACAACTCGATGTCGTTAAAGTTACGGTCTAGGTCGGTCTGAAACACTCCCTGATTCGTAAGGGATTAAGACTTGTTAAATTAGTAGAATAGTATTCGTCGATTGTCTGAAACGCTCCCTGATTTGTAAGGGATTAAGACAGCATTGCGTCTACAGGCTTATCTTTGTACAAGGTCTGAAACGCTCCCTGATTTGTAAGGGATTAAGACTTAGTACTAGCAGTGATATACACGAATCTATTTGTCTGAAACGCTCCCTGATTCGTAAGGTGAGCGAGGAATAGTGAGTGTCTGGGAGACACTCACCCGAAGTGCAAGGCAAGAGCTATGCTCGCGCAGGCGTATAAAAATTACACTGTAATTTTAGCTTCGCAAGTAAAAATCCTTTAAATAGGATTTTTTAAAGACTGGCTACCTTAGTCTGAACAGAAAATCATAGATTTTCTCTTGCGTCGGGGTAAAGGTCTCCCAGACCTTTACTTGCCCCTCCTCATCCCTGATTCGTAAGGTGAGCGAGGGATATCGAGCAAGATATTAATAAAAGTCTGCTATAAAAACATGGCAAAGGTAAAAACCTTTGCCATGTTTTTTATGGCTAATTTAAAATACAATTGATGCTGTTACGTCTTATATTGAATCATCACTATAGCAACTAGGATTATTTGTAAACTGTTGCTGCTAATACCTACCCTATCAAAAGGACATATATCACATGACCACGTTAATCAGCTTTTTGGGCGGTGGTAAGCAAGGTGATAGTTATAGAAAGACTGACTATAAATTCTCTGATGGCACTATCTATAAAGATGAGACTTACTTTGGATTGGTACTCGCTAAAGAGGTAAAGCCTGATAGGCTGATATTACTTGGCACCTCAGGCAGTATGTGGGATGTGTTTTTTGAGTCTGGGTTCGAAGACTATTCAGAAGAATGGAGCGAATTATCAGAAGCGATCACAAACGATGCGGTAACCATAGCGCAGCTACAACCTTTTGAGCAGTTTTTGGCTGACAAGCTCGGTCTCAGTGTCACCTGCCAGCTTATAGACTATGCAAAAGACGCTATTGGACAAGTCAGCATTTTAAAAAAACTCGATGAGCTACTCAGTGAAAACGAACAAGTAGTGATGGATGTCACTCACGGCTTTCGTCATCTGCCACTGATTGCGTTGGTTGCTGCTCGATATCTACAAGTCACCAAAAATGTGCATATTCAGCATATCTATTATGGCTTTCATTCTAACGAGCTAAAATTATCTGAAGTACTAGAACTGCGCGGTTTGCTCGATATGCTCGACTGGGTCAGTGCCCTTGAAACCTTTGACAAAGACGGTGATTATGCGGTTTTTGCACCATTATTGATCAATGTCGGTTTGGATAAGTCCTCTGCTGATGAGCTAGAACGTGCCAGCTATTTAGAACGTTTACTCAATGCCAGTGGCGCAAGTGCCAAACTCAAGCAAGTGATGCCCAAACTAGACGCTCTACATCGCGCAGACTCGCCACTATTTAGCTTATTTTATGAGCCATTAGCCAAGCGCCTCTCATGGTATAAAAAATCATCTTTAGGTCTACAAGAGCAAGATTTGGCAGAGAAGCACCTTAAGAGAAAAGACTATGTCCGAGCGATTGTCTACGCGATGGAAGGACTTATCTCTAGAGAAACTGCGCTAAATGGCGACGATGTACAAAGCTTTAACCATCGTAAAGCGGCTTATGACCATCTAATAGATTCAAAAGATAAATTCAAAGACTTTAAAGAGTTTAGAAACGCGATGGTACATGGCACCGCTTCTGGCAAAGATAAAATACGACAAATAATGAAAGACCCTACTCGTTTACACGCCTCGCTCACAGATCGTTTTAAGCAGTTATTTAATGACCCTTCCTAAATATATTAAGTAATCACGCCATAACTAATTTACTGCAAAGTGATGTAACTGTCGTTAGTAGCCAAGACCTAAAGCGCTATCAGTCGCAGCTTTTTTATTTTGACTGACCGCCTCTGCCTTTAAACCCCTCAAATATACTAAGGGCTTAAAAACGTTTTGCGATGGCTCTTAATCCTATGGGCGCTAAGCCTACACCTCCCAAACTCACATGCATCATGCCGATGGAAAGTCCGCGAGTAAACATCTTTGTCACCTGTGGGCTACTCGCCTTGCCATAGATACACCAATTGATAAAATGCTCACAGTTATTTAACAACAGATTGTATTTATCTTCAGATAAGCGGCTACGAGCACGCTTAATCGTTTGTCCATGACTAAACACTCGATTGCTATGATGACTCACATAAGTGCGCTTACCTTGAGAAAAGGTACTCAAATCAGTAATCTCAACGGGACCTGCACGCAAACCAGCAGCCAGACCTGAGTAATGGATGACTTTGTTTCTACCTAAATAGATACCATGATGGGTATAGCCTAGACGCTCAGTAATCAGGTGATCACCTGCTTTTATGTTTTTATTAAAAAGTCCCATCATCATCTCCACTCGTTATCGAAACTATGAGTAATAGCATAACAGCGGTAGTCGATAAGTGAGTATATGACAAGCTTGTCATCCATGACCTAAGAACTCTAAGCACTGAGAAATAAGTTGTCGTCGTAAGTAGTGACTTACTCTTACCTTGCACTTAGCATAGACATCTATTACTATAGGTAGATGAGTTTAACCACTCATATCCTAAGCAATTAGGGATGGTTTCAGACGCTATCTGACGAAGATACTGGTCATTATTTAAAGTTTCAGACGTATTATTGGTTATTTTTTAGTCAATTTCTACTTAAAAATTGGTCAAAAAAACATCAACTTTTAAGACGACATTAGTCGGTTAAATAAATAGATGTAAGTTATTGATTTAATTGATAATAAAAATCGTTGTACAGTCTGAAACACTCCCTGATTCGTAAGGGATTAAGACGCATTCATGACGGGTAGGACAGCGAAGTCGGTTGTCTGAAACACTCCCTGATTCGTAAGGGATTAAGACTTCAGCAATTTCTCTGTGGTAGCAGCTGCCTTGTGTCTGAAACACTCCCTGATTCGTAAGGGATTAAGACTATTCTGGCATTTCGAGTGGAGCTTTGCCTTCGGTCTGAAACACTCCCTGATTCGTAAGGGATTAAGACCAACACCCCTAGAAAGGGATGTCATCATCGATAGGTCTGAAACGCTCCCTGATTTGTAAGGGATTAAGACTTCATGGCTTTCATGTGGACTGAGCCTACGTCCGTCTGAAACGCTCCCTGATTTGTAAGGGATTAAGACTCAGCAGTGCCAACACCCTTATCTACCATACCTAGTCTGAAACGCTCCCTGATTTGTAAGGGATTAAGACTGTTACTTTAGTCATGGCACTATCCTTATAATGTCTGAAAGCCTCCCTGATTTGTAAGGTGAGAGACGTTAAAAAATTGCATGTCAATTTTAGTCTCGCAAGAGAAAATTCTTTAAATAGGATTTTCTGGAGGAATAGGGAGTGTCTGGGAGCGCGTAAGGCAAGAGCTATGCTCGCGCAGATGTTAATAAACATTTAACAAAAAAGCCGTCTATCACTGATAGACGGCTTTTTTGTTGAGCTGAATTTATACATTGTCCACAAGCTTGTCGTTTTATGAGATGTCGTGCAAAAGAGCTGATAATCAACTCAAGACATCAAATAACCGCCACAAGGATAATGATTATGAGAGATCAACTTCAGCTTCAAATTAATAATGCTAGCGAATCTATGAACAGTGGTTTCTCTGATTACTATCAAAATATGGTGGATTACTTTCATCAAAATCCTGATAAAAACCTAAGCTATAGCGCTTTCTCCAATCGTACTGAGAGAGCCACCAAAGCTTTAACCAGCGAACAGGAGGCGATATTTTATATCGTTGCTTACGGCTGGCAACATCACCAAAGTATGCAACATCTATTATCTGAAACGCTTGATTTCACTAGTAATGCACAAGAAAACATTCGCGTGGTAGATTATGGCTGTGGTCAAGGGGTAGCGACATTGGCATTTATGGACCATTTAGCAAAAAAAGGTGTCGCACAACAAAGCTCGCTCGAAATACACCTGATCGAACCCTCCAGAGTCAGCTTAGACATTGCTAAGCTATTGATTGAGCGCTTAGCAATAGCACATGGTATAAAGGTGTCTATTCATTGCCAGCAGCGTACGCTCGGTAGTGCATTGCTCCCATTAAATAGTGAATGCGTGGAGACCTTTCATCTATTATCTAATGTCATAGATATAGAAGCCGTACAAATAGCGCTGCCTAATATAGCAAAGCAAATAAAGTCCTGTACAGGCAAAAATTTCCTGCTTGCTACCTGTCCAAAATATGCCAATGCACAAATAGGCTTTCGCATATTACATCAAGAAATAGACTTTGCTGACAACTTTTATGATGAGTGCTGGGATATGACCTACCAGATGTACCGCGTTATACAAGCGACTTGGAATCAGCACACCTCCACACAGCGTATGGCGATGATGCCGTGGACTAGTAGCTGAACAATATCTATCTGAATGTTTGAATACAGCATTATATCGTCAAATTCTAATAGGGAGACAGCCATGAGAGGCGTAAACAAAGTAATGATAATCGGCCGTTTGGGTGCTGAGCCAGACGTTCATCAGTTTGCTAATGGCAATCGTGTCACTAACGTTTCTGTTGCTACGTCAAATCAGTGGACAGATGCAAATGGTCAACCTAAAGAATCAACAGAATGGCACAAAATTAAGCTATTCAATCGCCTAGGTGAAGTTGCTGCCGAATACCTAAATAAAGGCAGCAAAGTATATATAGAAGGTAGTTTACGTACTAGAAAATGGACAGATGATAACGGCTTAGATCGCTACATTACCGAAATCCATGCAAGTAGCATGCAGATGCTCGGTAACAACAGCAAGGCTGAGGCGCAAAAACCAGAAGTCGTCACGCCCATACCTCAGAAGCCATGGCTACCAAAACCAAACGTTATGCCAGATGCTCCTATCGATGATGACATTCCGTTCTGAGGAATACCTTAGACTCTGCTTAAACTATTCGTCAGGTTATAGGTACGCAGTCTGACAGTAGAAACCCGTCTGCATCAACCTCCTTAATCATTATTCCAGTCAAGCAGCATTAATCATTACTCCAGTCAAGCAGCATTACCAACACCTCTCCCGAAAACTTCAAGACACCGGAAGACTCATAAGTCGCTTGTTTTACAGATTTGGATTTCATTTTTCTGACAACTCTAACTTCAAAGCCTACGCAATTTTGGTTAGCCTCCACCCTAATGGCACTATTGAGTTCATGCTTCTTCTTAAAGTCTCTAACCTCCTTTATACTACTAGAAGTCAGTTGCCAATGCTGAGGAGCAATAATTTCACAGCCTATCTTCAAAAATTCAGCCAATAGCTCATGTTGAGATTTTTTAATACCAAACTTTAAGTAAGACCGAGAGGTAATGTGCTTTTGCTTATAGATACTGACAAACTCTCGTAATTGATCAGGTTTCTGTACGGAAAGGTTATAAGCGTTATCCAATGCAGTGGTAATAATGGCTTGGGCAGTTTGACCTTTGACTTGAGTGATGAGCTTATCGTTATTATTTAAGCTACTCGCGTTTTTGTATAGCTCTCGTGCATTGAGTAAATGAATACCGTGTTTTATCGCTATATTTTCCAGCTCTTTTTCACGCAGCTCAGGTCTGAGTCTATCTATCTCTCTTATAAAACTAATAACAGCATCATACCTTGCATCAATAAAAACAGAGTGCTGCATCCCCTCACCTTCAGTACTCCGCTGAATAAGTTTGGTGCTCACATCGGGTGCTGTAAATAAAGGATTGTGATGTGCTTTTAGCTTTTTGGCAAAGTAAGGTCTTAATCTCTTCAACGCTACCGCTTTAGTAGATTTATCATAGGCAGTTTTATCGTGATAATTGACTGTTTGATAATCTATACCAGTAATATTCTTTAGTACCGTAAAAGGTATTTCGATTTTTGCGTTGCTTAGCTGCCACCCTGCTAATAAATGTGTGGTATGGATATAATGCTCAAAGGTTGTGTCACAAGTCAGATGGCCTACAAAACTTGCTAACCCAAACCAAGCACCTTGGATTTGATGATAACCTGCCAAGCTGTCAGCGATGTTCTGGCATTCATCCAAGGTATAGTCGGTCATCACCTCTGCTAATGCCGAACCATTGATAGCTAGCGCCAATTGACTGATCGCCGTATGTCTAAGGCTATGAAAAGTATAATTATGATTATCTTGTCCAAGCACGCCATCCCATAGCACTCTCATCAAATTGCTAAAAAAATACGTTGGTAGAGGCTGGTTACCCATGCCTTGTGAAAACAAATACGACGCCCCCATTCTTTCTTGCTGAGAAATAAACATCGTAACTATCCTTAGCTCATCTTTCTTTAAAAGCGCCGCTAATAAAACTCTTCTTTTAGCACTACTACTTTTAAGACGTAGATAAGGGTTTGGCGTAAGTACAATGCTAACATCCGAAAGATTTTTTATATTTTTAAGCTTTATACCTGCAAGCTCATTAATACGCATGCCAGTACGATACGCTAAAATTAATATCGTCTGACATAACAGCGTTTGACTCTTGTTTAATTCAGATACTTGTAGTCCGCTATGCATGGCGTTATATACTCGAGGGGATACCATACTCGCTTTGACAACCTGCTTGTTTTCTCCCCATGCAAAAACTACATCAGGAGCTTCGAAATACTGCATCTGGTATCGATGAAAAGCGCGCAGACGCCCATAGGTATAAGACTGAGTGTTTTTCAGCTCATCTAAGCTAGTGGATTGTTTGCCTTCATCTTTTGAGTCGATATTTTGGTCTAGCGCCTGCTCTAAATCAGCTACTGGATCATCTAAATAATCATCTTTACCATTCTTGATATCATCATCATCAAGTTCAATGTCATCTCTATCATCGATCGGGTCTTTCTGCAAAACATCTTTTTTACGAGCATCTTTGACTTTACTTAAGATAATTTGCTCATATATTTCTTCATAATCATTGGTACCCCATTCCTCTAATTCTTCATCCATGGTCAACATAAGCCATTCACGTCCAATACAACCTACATATTTACTGACTGAGTTTAAGTTGGTTTGATTGCCTTCTAGTAAAAATAGTACCCAGCCTAGCAGACGTATGGCGTTAGGCTGAGGAAACTCATCTCTTATGTTGTTAATAGTATCTTTGGCAGATAATCGAGTGCCTTTCAATGCCTCTTGAATGAGCTGAATGATATTCTTGCTAAAAGCGGGATAGCTTTTACTGGGCTTAGAGGTATCGTTCGATGATGTGCTTTGAATAAACAGCTGTTGCCAAGTAATAGCTGGTTGAGTACTTTGGATGATTTCTTGGTTATAACTAAGTAGTTGGTCAGTAGGTAGTGACGTACTTTTAAGTTGTCCTTGCATGATTAAACTGCCAGCACTATCGATAGCACTACCAGGCCACTGCCGCCAATGAAAATTAGCGTATTTGATAAGATGTGATAAATGGATTTTTTTTGGATCTCGGCAAGTAAGTTCAAACTTATTATTCAATCCTTTGATAATCGTCTCAAACTGCTGTATTTTACGCTTATTTATACTAGTATCACCCAAAGCGTATAGAAACATAAGACTTAGGTCATCAGGAACATAAGAAGCATAGCGAGTCAATGAATCATCGTTGTCATAAACTCTGCAACCATATTTGTCATCTCTGATCTCTAAAGGGATCACGAGCAGAATTTTATCAGTATCTAACTTCTTATTATCTTCAGCCTGTTTTTTTAGGTTCACAAGATATAGTTTTCGATCGCTAAAGACCCACTGATATAATGCCTTTAATGCAGATAAATCATTTAGGCCGCCGAATATAATACTGCTATATAAAAAGTAAGCTACGTAGTCATTGGCACTAAAATTACGCTTGTTTTGCCAAGATAACTGCATCTTCTCCCAAGCAGTCGAAACCTTTGAACCTTCAACGAACCACCCATAGCTAATGGTGAGCTTATCTCGTTCAGCCACAATAGGAACGACTGGCTCATCTAACGAGCAGTTGTTAATTTTATTGTAATTCCTAACTGCTTGTAGAAACCCTTGCCTTGCACAGCGGTATTGAGTGAATGTAGTAAACTTTATCGATAACTCATTATCGATAATACGGTAATGTTCTGCCATATCAGAATCATTGAAGGGCTGATATTTATATAAATAGTCAGTAACGATAACTTCAGCTTTCCTGACTAAGAGTAACTTCTGATGCTGTAAATTAGCGGCTCTGCGCTCGTGTGAAAATAACTCTATTGGCTCAGCCATAACGTCTGACCTCAACTTGCTTAAGATCAAGCTTTTGTACCACACGATCTAACTGGGGCAATAGCTCCTCCCTATATTGATTTATAGATACAGAGGACATCGGATGGAATATCTCTTGATCCGCATGTTCATGGCCGAATAAGGCACAGATGTATAACTCGTCGACTTCGTTGGTCAGCATGGAGCGTAGTTGATGTCGCAGCCAATTATCTTGATGAGGAAGCGCATTGCCTACAGCGCTTCTAATACGTCTTGGTGTGATAGGCATAAATTTTTTCGGGTTAAAGCTAAAAATTTGTAAAAGAGAGATTTCTGATTGCAGAATCTTATCAATTTCAAGCCTGTGTTCTGGATACAAAGGATTATGCTCACTAGCAAAATGTTTGATATAGCTAATATAATTTTTCAATGCCGTTTTCAAAAAATGGCTAATAGGAATGAGGCGACCATAATCCTTACCTTGGCGTATAGATTTATCTGACACCCAATACATGTCATGGCTAAAGTTGAACTGATTTAAAAATCCAGGTACATCATTAACGGGTCTTATACCGGTCTGGATTTGAATAACATGCCATAGCCATAGGCTATAAGCATTAAACTGCTTGATATATTCATCCTCTCGATCGTTTTTGCCCCGGTTTAATTGTCGACTATCACCTTGTACATTATCGGCAAGCAGAGCGAAAAATTTACCACAAACCTTATCAGTCAATGCCATATTACTACCGACAAAGATTTTATTTTCATTACTAGCAACAGATGATACATTGGAAAAATATGTATACTTATGCGTTTGCCACATTTGATGATGTTTTGGATTTGAATAAATGGAAGACTTTTGCGAATCACCGACTTTAGAGTATAAGTTACTCCTAAAATCTTTAAAGCATCGAGCACTAAGCATATTGATTGCGATTTGGTAAGTATGCAATAAAGATGAGGTTTTGATGCTGGTATAGTAAAGTGGTGATGAATGCTCCACTTCCACACCTGTAAGAATGTCTGAGTGTAGTGGCTCACCGATTTGATGAGTAATAATAAAGGCTAGCGCTGATTCTATATGTTGACTTGATAATAAAGGTAAAGATAAATCTTCTTTAAGTAGTTTAAGAGTTTGGTTGACTTCGTTAGGCTCTACTGCAAACTTAAACTGTAATATACCTTGCAACGTTTCTGGTAGCGCCAAACTAAAATGATTGCTATCGCTTTTGACCACTTGCTTTATTGCATCACGCTGGTTAACTGTCACGTTAATACGGTTTCGAATCACGGCTATACCGCTCTCCTCTTCCACCAAAAACTGTCTTTGGCTTTTATTGCTTGCTACCTCATGAATTACGGTTTGAATTGATCTACCGGTTAACATTGATAACAACAATATAGTAGCAATCCGCCTATTAAGTTGCGCTTCGTTAGACAACATATCCCAGAGTTTAAAAAAAACTAACTGATAATCTGATAATGTTAATAACCTAGTGTTACTGGGAAACATAAATCGATTACGCTTACTATGCAAGTAGTTGGTTTTGACTTGATACTGTTGTAACTGTGATGATTTAGCAGTTGTCTTAGTGGGGTTAAATTGATTATCCAACAACGCCGGCGGATCATCATCCGCTAGGTTTTCTGATTTGACGACGTTATTATCTAAAGACAACTTAGGATAGCGAATTCGACGCGTTCTTTCAGTAACGAAAGGCAAAACCTGCTCATCTCTCGGTTTTTTTAAAACGGCAGCCTGAGCATTAGATTTTCGGTTTCTATCGATATAATCCTTATCTTCAATAATAACTTCATAGGCAAGCCTTATTTTGCCTATTTTCGTAGCTGTACTTTTGGTTTTAACTATGCCTGTCTGCTCCCTATGATCCATATTTTGCTCATAGGTTTTTATGTCAGCAAAGTTCTCAATAACATTAGCAGATGAGTCATGTATACGTATAAGCTCATCGATAATTTCAGTCTGAGAAGAGTTCTTTGTGAGCGCCATTCTTATACGAACACCAAGCGCATTAATCTTATTGAAATGCTTATCCTCACGCTCTGCTATTAAAAGTATGAGTTGGAGATACTTGCTCATAAAGAGCCAAGTTTTATCAGTAAATGGTTTTTGCCTATAATAGTTAGTAAAGATGGCTAACATAAAAGGAACAGACCAAGCTTTAGTTTTTTTATTAGAGTTGACTGCTTTTATGATGACAATGCATTGCTCGTCGGTCAGTTTCTTTAAACTTGAACCTGCACTCTCAACATCCGTATTGATTAAGTAGTTTGGTGACAGCCTTATTAGATCAAATACCAATATATGTATTTGAACTGACAATGGTGAATCGTATGGCACAATTAGCTCGATTAGACGATGCACCTCTTCGACCTCTAAGACCCTAGGGATCCATTCTTTCACACTATTCATCGATCCAATCCGTATTCTGAGCCAAATCAAACGTTTCTTTACTTTGCTTTAAAGATTTCTGCGCGTAAGAATACTGATCCATATTGATGCCTGCAAAGCTGCAATAGTCCTCGTTGTAAAGACTGTCGCAGCCCATCAATTCTTTTAGTGTTGTTGCGGAACAATGCTCTTGTAAGTGCTCCCATAAGGAAACGTGGTCGACATTTTTATAAAAACACAGTTTCAATACCTCAGCCCATGCCGCCTTAGTAATCTGCTGATCATTACCTATAACAATGACGAAGGGTTGGCTTATATTCCTTTCATACTGGAACACATTTGACATACGTTCAAAGTTACCAAAATAGAAATAATGATTTTTGTTGTGATAAATAATTCTTGTAAGTGGTCTATGATATTTATCGATACCATTGAGGTGTATAGGCGATGTTTTAGGACGATATTTGAGCCAAGTTTTGTAGGCCGATAAAACCTTAGGGTGAACAGTCAAAGTAGTATGACTGGGGGTAAAAGAATGAAGGCGGGCAGATTGTTGCTTTGACATTTATCACCTCTGAGCTTTTTACCAATACTGTGTCATGATGTTGACGATAGGGTAGGAGTAGCTTTATACTATATTAATAATAGTTAGGTATCAATATATGCAATTATGCTGTGACTAAAATATCAAAACTATCTTTTAATTATCCTAAAATCTCCATTATTTTTGTTATAACCTTATTATTATATCAATTAATATCATATACTTAAGGTTTATATCCATTTTAGTGAAATAGTTCGACACCATTGCCAAGGTTGGGGTTTCCTCTTCCCATTTATTTTGATAGCTTATTTTGATGGCTTATATAGTGAATATTAGCTTAAAGATTTGCTTATGGACTGCTATAGCTATTATCATATAAATGGAGTATTTTAAAAACGAAAAGACAATAACTTAAATCGGAGTGAATAATGATTACCCATGTACCTGATGTGACTTTCAAGACCCGTGTTCGTGATGAATCAATCGAAGGAGACAACCCATTTAAGTGGCAAGACTTGACCACAGATGAGTTATTTGCCAATAAAAAAATGGTGGTATTCTCGCTACCAGGTGCCTTTACACCAACGTGTTCGACCAGCCATCTACCGCGTTATGAAGAGCTTTACAGTGAGTTTAAGGCGTTAGGCGTAGATGAAATCGTTTGCGTCTCTGTCAATGATGCGTTCGTCATGTACCAATGGGGCCTAAAGCAAAACCGTGAAAACGTTTTCTTGCTCCCTGATGGTAATGGTGAGTTCACTCGTAAAATGGGCATGCTGGTTGATAAGAGCAATCTTGGCTTTGGTATGCGCTCATGGCGTTATTCGATGTATGTCGACAATAAAGCCATCAAAAAAGTATTTAAAGAAGCTGGTTTTGACGACAACTGCCCAACAGACCCGTTTGAAGTATCAGATGCAGACACTATGTTAGAGTATTTGAAAAGTAATGCTTAACCACCTTGACGCTTGACTGTTGTTATTAAGTGTTATCAGGCGTCTATAGATGCTCAAATACTGATATTCAAATACTGTAGAACTGCGTTGTCTTTAAAGATAAAGGCTACGCAGTTTTTTTATGGTTTTTGAAAGAATGGCCTCTCAAACTCTTGGTCAGCCCTTTTACTTTTAAGACACCATACATAACCACAAACATGCATTAACGCTGAGGAAAAATTTATGGCAAAGTTAGAATCAAACATTGAATTAGAAGCCGCGGCATTTCGTCGCTTATTAGCTCACTTAGACGAGCGCAAAGATGTACAAAATATTGAACTGATGAACCTTGCCGACTTTTGTCGTAACTGTTTATCCAAATGGTATAAAGCGGCTGGTGAAGAGCGTGGTATCGAAATCGACTATGAAGATGCGCGCGAACTTGTTTATGGCATGCCTTATTCTGAGTGGAAAGAGAAGTATCAACAAAAAGCCACACCGGAGCAATTAGCGCGCTTTAACGAGCTTGAAGCTGCCAAAAACAACAGTGATAAAGAGTCACAGTAGTTGCCCGCACTCCATGATCTATACTTAGAGCAAACCATAAAAGGCACTACTAAAAGAGTGAGATAGAAAGTAAAAATTGCCGCTAGGATAGCCCTAAAGTTTTACTTATACCATTTCTAAAAATTAGAATAACGCGGAAAACTTATGCAAGTACTACTCCCCGTAGGCTTAGCAAGTTTGACAACGTTAATCGCACTTTTTGGGTTTGGTATTAATACTCAGGATCAAAGCGCTTACTACTAAAAGGTTGTGCATCAATAAACAAGGGCTTACCATGAATCATCTCTTCAATGAGGCGCCCTGTTACAGGTCCGAGTGTCAGACCTTGATGAGCATGACCAAAGGCAAACCATAAGTTATCGTGTTGTGATGCAGGACCAATAACGGGCTTCATATCAGGCATACAAGGTCTGGTACCACACCATGCTTCAGACTCTACCGCTGTTTCAAGCGGTATAACTTTTTTTGCATAAGTAAGTACTGTTTCTATCTGCTCGAAGTTTTTTGGCGCATCCAGTGTTGCCATTTCTGCCCCAGTAGTAACTCTGATACCCTGCTCCATAGTACCCATCACAAAGCCTTTCTCTACATCAAACAAGCTATGAGAAAATGAGTTTTTCTCCGTTATTTCAAAATGTTGATGATAGCCACGCATAGGAAACAAAGGAATATTGTAGCCCAGCGGCTTGATTAAATCAGCTGACCATGGGCCTGCCGCAACAACGACATCCTGACATGAGTAACTTTGATCCTCGGTCACAACTTGCCAACCACTCTCTGTCTGTATTATGTCTTTTACGCTTGACTGCTTTATATCTCCCGCCATTTCTTCAAAGCTTTTTGCATATGCTTTTACAAGCCCACCAGGATCTTTCACTTGCCAAGAGTTTTTCCAGTGGATGCCGCCGATATAATCTGTAAAGTTTACATTTGGCTCTAATTCTTTTAAATCTGCTAGCGATAGCACCTGATACTCTACTCCTTGATCGGCCGCTTTTGGTGCTTTACTAATGGCTTTTTCAAAACTACTGGATTTACGATGAAGCTCAATCCAGCCTACTTTACTGACCAGCTCATTAGCGCCTGAGGCTCTAATCATAGAATCATGCTCATTTGTGCAGTGCTCAATAAGAGTAGCCCACTCTTTATCGATTGCCTCGACCTTTTTTATACTAGAGTTCGCCCAGTACTGCAATAAAGGACGCTGAAGACCATATATAGCCGACCAGCGATAGCGAATATCCGTACTTTTATTCGGTAATACTCTAAATATCTCTTTAAAACTTCTAGGAAAGGGTTTGGTATTTACCGCTTCTCTAGTGATGATACCTGCATTACCATATGAAGTTTCTTCTCCGGGTGGTTTTTTATCTAACAGAAGAACTTGAGAGTTATTCTGTTGTAGGTGCCAGGCTATAGAGGTGCCCACTATGCCTGCACCGATAACAATCACGTCATAGCGCATACTCATACTCTCAGATAACAAGCTGGTTTTATTAATCTAACTTCACCACTTTAAAAAGGTCTGTCTTAAGATCAATCAACTGATTATGAGTGAGTCTTTACAGCTCAACAAACCGACCCAAACCTTCTTTCTGCGCTGTTTGAGCAACCTTTAAGGCGACTGCTGCATCAAAGCTTGCTGCTCCAACTGACTTAAACAACGTAATGCCCTTATCTTGACTTAAATCGATACTAATCTTCTTATTCACCAAATCATTCAACGTACCCGTTAGCTGATCCCATGTCCAAGTACTGTTAATATCATCATGAGCTTGTATCAAGTCCCCCGCCTCGTGTAAACCACCTTCAGCATCATCGATAATGACAGAGGTGCTGGCCTCTATAACAGAGTTGCTAACTTCCTTCATGGTGGGTTGATAAGCGCCAACCGCGTTAATGTGAGCATCTGGCTTTATTTGCGCGGCTTCGAACAATCCTTTGGTTGCTCTTGTAGCAAGATTAATAATATCTGCGTCTTTGATAGCACTCTCGATATTTTCATAGACCTCAAAGTCAACTTGCCACTGTGGGTACTCTTGTTTAAATTTCTCCTGAAAATGATGTGCCGTCTCAGTGGTTCTATTCCATAGGTTAACCTGTTTGATATTTGGACGTACAGTGAGTATGGCATTGAGCTGCTCATACGCCATCCCTCCCGTTCCTATCACAGCCACTACACTACTGGTTGGGTTCGCTAGATACTTAGTAGCGATCCCAGATAGTGCTGCTGTTCGTACTTGGGTGATATATACCCCATCCAAAAATGCGAGCATCTCTCCTGTCTTACTATCTGATACAGTGATTGTTGCCATGGTTGTTGGCTTATTGCGCTTGGGATTGTCTGGACAGATAGTAACCAGCTTCACTACTGCATACTCGTTATCACCGTCGAACACTACTGAAGGCATTGATAAATGCGAGCCTGATGTATTTTTATTACTGTCTTCAAAAGTAGGAATAACTAGGCGCTCAGGTGTCTTAATCCATGTTGGATGCTCGCCTTGAGTTTTGAGTAGATCTTCAATAGCACTGATTGCCATTGGCATCGTAAGCTGTTTTTTTACGGTATTAATATCTAAAATCTGCATAATTACCCCTAAAGTTGCCTGTCATTTTATTATTACGGTGCGATAAAGCTGAAGCGTAAAGATCTAGTCATCAATCAACCAAAGGTTAGTACAAGACAGCATAACCCTTAAAAACCAAGCATATTGAATACATAATCCTTTTTATCGAATATCAAAAATCTTGCCACGATTCATAATATTATTCGGATCAAATACCTTTTTGACCTCTCGTAAATACTCAATCTCAGTCTCACTGCGGCTATAGTTTAGATACGGCTTTTTGGTCATGCCAACGC
>NZ_JASDCF010000037.1 GCF_030408035.1 Psychrobacter sp. APC 3426 | reverse complement strand
TGTCATATTCTACGTGTGAGGTGTTGATGGTGATGCCACGTGCTTTTTCTTCTGGGGCTGAGTCAATTGACGCGTAGTCTTTGGCTTCGCCACCAGAGGTGATTGCTGCTACGGTTGCGATAGCGGCAGTTAGGGTTGTTTTACCGTGGTCAACGTGTCCGATGGTGCCGACGTTAACGTGTGGCTTGCTGCGTTCAAACTTGGCCTTTGCCATGGGTAATTCCTCTTTTTTTGGGGTCAGCGCTCAACTGATATAAATACTAAATTTCATGTAGATATAACAATTAAAGCAATACTGGCCACATTAAAATAGTTGTTAAAAAGGTGCACATACTAATGTGCAGATATTATAAGAAAATCACGGCCAATAACAAGTCTTTTAACCAATTATTGGCGGATTCTCTAGTGACAATATAAAGATATGCCCTATATTGTCATATTAATACGTTTTATTTACTCGTCATCATCTTTAGAGTTGAACTTAGAGATGATAGATTCTGCAACTGATTTTGGAATCTCAGCGTACTTTTGGAATTCCATTGAGTAAGTTGCACGACCTTGAGACATTGAGCGCATTTGTGTGGCATAGCCAAACATTTCCGCTAATGGTACTTCAGCACGAATCTGCTTAGTGCCACCAGGTAGATCTTCCATACCCTGAACCATACCACGACGACGGTTAAGATCGCCCATGATATCGCCCATGTAATCTTCAGGCGTTTCAACTTCTACTTTCATCACTGGCTCAAGTAGTGCAGGGTTTGCTGCCATGAAACCTTTACGGAATGCGATAGAACCAGCCATTTTAAATGACAACTCATCCGAGTCAACATCATGGTAAGAACCGTCATACAACGTTGCTTTTACGCCAACGATTGGGTAACCAGCAAGTACGCCGTTTTTCATGCGCTCTTGAATACCTTTATCAACCGCACCGTGGAATTCTTTTGGTACCGTACCACCAACAACTTCTTCAGCGAATTCATATAGAACTTCGCCCGCCGGATCCATAGGCTCAAGGCGTAACCAAACGTGACCGAATTTACCACGACCACCAGTCTGACGTACGAACTTACCTTCTTGTTCAACAGTGTTACGAATCGTTTCACGATAAGCAACCTGCGGCGCACCGATGTTTGCTTCAACGTTGAATTCACGCTTCATACGGTCAACAAGAATTTCCAAGTGTAGCTCGCCCATACCACTGATGATCGTCTGACCAGACTCTTCGTCAGTATGTACACGGAATGATGGATCTTCTTTTGCCAAACGACCTAAAGCAATTGACATTTTTTCTTGGTCAGCTTTAGTCTTAGGCTCAACCGCTAGGCTGATAACTGGATCTGGAAATTCCATACGCTCAAGCGTGATCACATTTTGCTCATCACATAGCGTGTCACCAGTGGTTACATCTTTCATGCCAACTAAGGCTGCGATATCACCAGTACGAATCTCTTCAAGCTCTTGTTGAGCATCTGCCATCATCTGAACGATACGGCCAACACGCTCACGCTTCATCTTAACAGGGTTATAAACACTATTACCTTGCTTTAGAACACCTGAATAGACGCGAACGAAGGTCAAGTTACCAACGAACTTGTCGTTCATGATTTTGAACGCTAATGCTGCGAACGGCTCGTCATCTGATGCTTCACGAGTGCCTTCAGACTCTTCTTTGTCATCAAGGATACCTGTAATAGCTGGTACGTCCATTGGCGCAGGAAGATACTGAATAACCGCGTCCAACATCTTCTGTACACCTTTGTTTTTAAAGGCAGTACCACAAAGAAGTGGAATGATTTCGTTGTCGATGGTCAATTGACGAATGGCAGTATTGATTTGCTCTACTGACAATTCACCATTTTCCAGGTATTCATTCATCAATTCTTCTGATGCTTCAGCCGCGTTCTCTACTAGATACTCACGATATTCTTCCGCTTTTTCTTGTAGCTCTACTGGGATTTCGCGCTCTTCATATTGCATACCTTGAGACGCTTCGTCCCAATAGATGGCTTTCATAGTCACAAGATCAACAACGCCTTCAAAGCTGTCTTCTTTACCAATTGGAATAACCAATGGTACTGGCTTGCCGCCTAAACGTGCTTTGATTTGGTCTGCCACACGGTAGAAATCAGCACCAACGCGGTCCATTTTGTTTACGAATGCCAAACGTGGTACTTTGTATTTGTTCGCCTGACGCCATACGGTCTCAGACTGTGGCTGAACGCCGCCCACTGCACAGTAAACCATGCAAGCGCCATCAAGTACACGCATAGAACGTTCAACTTCAATCGTGAAGTCAACGTGACCTGGGGTGTCAATGATGTTGATACGGTGTTCGTCAAACTGTTTTGCCATACCTGACCAAAAACAAGTCGTCGCCGCAGAAGCAATGGTAATACCGCGCTCTTGTTCTTGATCCATAAAGTCCATGGTGGCTGCACCATCATGTACTTCGCCAAGCTTGTGGCTAACACCGGTATAGAACAAAACACGCTCAGTTGTGGTCGTCTTACCAGCATCAATGTGCGCTGAAATACCAATATTGCGATAGCGCTTTAGGGGAGTTTTACGAGCCATAGTGTTTTCCTAGGGAAATTCGTGTATATAATAATGTGTTGTTTCTCTACCTCATACTCTATGACAAAGCGGACAGCTTCGTAATATTACTTACTGATTATTGGGCCTAATACGGACAACAAAAGAGCAAATACTAAGAATATTGCGGCATAAAATTTGGGATATTTCCTGATGGGTCAGCTCTATTGTTGAGAACGGTACTTTTCAGAAAACATCTTGATAGATGTCCGCCACCGCAGCTGAAAACAGGCTAAGCCTTTTAACAACTGGATAAATGATGGCGGCAATCAGTAGAGCAGAAAATATAAGATTAAGTAAATCAATCTTTAACGCTACTTTAGTAGCAGCTTAGAAACGGTAATGAGAGAATGCTTTGTTAGCATCAGCCATGCGGTGAACTTCGTCACGCTTCTTCATGGCATTACCTTTACCGTCAGCGGCATCATTCAATTCGCCTGCAAGACGCAGAGCCATTGATTTTTCAGAACGCTTAGCGGCAGCTTCAGCTAACCAACGCATAGCCAAGGCAGTACGACGGGAGGGGCGTACTTCCATTGGTACTTGGTAGGTTGCACCACCAACACGGCGAGCTTTTACTTCTACCATTGGGCGTACATTTTCTAAAACTTCTTCAAAGAAAGATACTGGATCTTCGATGTTGCGTTTTTCACTTACTGTCTCAAGTGCACCATAAACGATACGCTCAGCAGTAGATTTCTTACCATGGCTCATTACATGGTTGATGAATTTTGCAACGGTTTGGCTACCAAACTTAGGATCCGGTAGGATCTCACGGGCAGCAATGACGCGACGTCTTGGCATAATAAATTTCCTTGTCTTCAGGAGTGTCCAACATTCACAACATCACACTCGTCATAATAGAACGTAGTCGTGCGTTGCCAGTTAGCCTTACTGCATGGTGGTATGTTGAAAGGTAAACCGTCCATATAATAATTTATATCGACTATTCTCACCGTTAACACCAAACCCATGCACAGTTATTGGGTAGTGCAAAAAGCTAAGCTAATATTAAGCTTTAGGCTTCTTAGCACCATATTTAGAGCGACCTTGCTTACGGTCTTTAACGCCTGCGCAATCTAGTGCACCGCGAACAGTGTGATAACGTACACCTGGTAGATCCTTTACACGACCACCGCGGATAAGAACAACACTGTGCTCTTGTAAGTTATGACCTTCGCCGCCGATGTAGCTTGATACTTCATAGCCTGAAGTCAAACGTACACGACATACTTTACGCATGGCTGAGTTAGGTTTTTTAGGGGTAGTAGTATATACGCGAGTACATACACCACGACGTTGTGGGCACGCTTCCAACGCAGGAACTTTTGACTTTTCCTTGATGGTTTTGCGACCTTTACGAATCAATTGGTTAGTTGTTGCCATAAGGCATCCTTCTCCCGTTTGGTATAAAACAAAAAAATGGGCCAATGCACCATTTATCTGACATTTCTGACAGATTTTGGAACACCCATTTTTAGGACAGTGTATTATAAAGAGTTGTTGCTGCTATTTCAACCACTTATGAATGGTTTCACTTTACAACATTCGATAGATATGCATTCAGCTTACTACTATACCACTTTATTTATTTTGCACTACTCATTAGGCAAAATATAACGTGTCAAAAGCCAGCTTAAGCACTATTCTGAAGATGTGTTTAGGACTAGACAAATACTACTTTATGATAAATAAATGGCGATAATCTCTTATTTTTCAAGAGCCATGGCTCCAAAACAATAAGATATATCGCCACTTAACATCAGATGTTCATCAAAGACGTTCAACACACCATTAAAGCGACTTCAGTATCATTCACAAAGTTACTTATTCTTATTCTCAGACTTCTGCTCGCTTGATGGTTCAGCACCATTCTGCTTATCTGCTTTTTTTGTTTCCTCTTTCTCTACATCTTGCTCTTTATCTGATTGTGTGTTTTTTGACGTTTCTTGCTTTGAATTTTCTGACTCGTCTTGTGTTTGCTCATCACTATTAGCTTTGCTGACTTCAGCTTCACTGCGGCTGTCATCAGTGATAGCACGGTTTGCAAGCTTGGCTTCTGGTGCAAAAGTCGCTTGAGCAACACCAATCACTTCATCAATCAATTGGCTATTATAACGCATGCCAACAACGACTGCCGTAATAGGTATAAAACGACGAATCCATGTTAGGTTGATTTGATCTAAGTCCACACCCACTTGACTGGCAATACTATCCACTTGCTCAGCATAGTAATTAACATTTTTATTTTTTAGACCTAAATTTTTCAGTTCGCTATGCAAACCACGGCTTTGCGCATTATCTAATAGACCTTTACCAACCCCCATACCTGCTAACAAAGCTTGCTTCTCTTGCATCTTGCTTAGGTCAGCGTTTGATAGCAGCTCGTAAGCCATTTTGACACCTTGCTTACCTGTGAGCGGTTTATTGTAGACAGCAGCAAGCTGATAAACGGTACGTAGAGAAACCAATAGCAACCATAGCGTATCAGCGAGCAGTCCTGGTAGCCCCGCTAAACCGGTCAGACCGCCCATTGTTGCAAGCGCGCGGTTTTGATTGGCGATATCAGTGGCGAGTGCGTAGCGCTGACCATCATCTAAGCTATCGATATTGGCAAAACGATGCTCATTTGGCAAATCAAGCTGACTCCAACTAGAAGCAAGCTTAGCCAATTGTGCAAATGCACTATCGACAGTCGATTGAAAAAAACTATTTGGAACGACTTTTTTGGCATATTTGCCATAGGTAGCAAAGCGTGGACCTAGCAGCTGCTGAGTGGCTTTTAACGTTTGCTCACGAAACAAATCTTTTTGGTAGTCTTCATCACCAAGATTGACCGCTTTATACTGACGCGGCTTACTGGCTTTGGCATTCATACCATCAATTGCAGCGCCCATACGCTCGAGATTGCCACGAGTAAAAGAGCCAATAGTGGTGATACCTTTAGAAAGAGTGCTACGCTTTGCCATCGTGATTTCCTTAAAGTGATGATTGATTTGGTTTTATTGTATTGTAGAGTATTTTGCTACTGATATTTTTTACTCATACTTTTTTGCTCATAAGAATGAGCGTTGTTATTGGTAGAGCATCATTCTAGCGAAACACTGTTATCACTGTCAGTGCGAACAATGTTATTGCACTCACAAATTTTGTATCTAAAAGTATGACTTATTTACAAGCATCATATTTCTGACTCTATTGCTGTGATATGGCTGGCTCTACTTTATATCACCTACTCTACTGATATCTAGCCAGTATCTTATGAACGACCCGTACCCGCATATTATGCTGGGTAAGTTTGTATTATCCTACGCACTACCATGTGACTGCTAATGCTCAGTAGAGACTTACTTACTTCTTATCTCATTTCAGCAGCCGTTATTTTGTCGTTATTTTGCATGTAGCCAAAGATTTTAAACCCTTGATACGTTATCATATGCCATAATTCAAAGTACAGTTGTACTTTTATTCATCGACCAGCATTTATAGCGAGCAGTGTCTGATTTTGATATATGGTTTTGACCACTATAATGACTTCCAAATAAGCACTTAGCGTCTAAAACCTCTTTAGCATTTTTTATTAGAGCTAAAGATATTGGGCGTTGAGTAATAGTAGTAAATATTTAAAAGCGATTGTAAGATATTTATCAAATAAATCGTTACTCATAAGGAATAGAATATGCGCCGCGTTGTTATCACTGGAGCAGGGATTGTCTCTTGTATCGGACATGATTTAGCCACTGTCACTACTGCTCTTCAGCAAGGGCAGTCTGGCATTACATTTAACGAGTCTTATGCTGAGCATGACTTCAAGTCACATGTGAGCGGCAGTATTGATCAATCAACATTGAATACCAGCGGTATCAACCGTAAACTAAAACGGTTTTTTAGTGATGCCAGTCTCTATGCCTATGTTAGTGCGCTAAATGCCATTGAGCATGCTGGTTTGTCACTTGAGACTATTAATCATAATCCGCGAGTCGGTGTGGTCGCAAGCTCGGGCGGGGCCTCAACAGAGAATATCGTCAATGCCATCGACGCTATGCGTGAAAAAGGTCTGCGCGGTGTTGGTGCGATGGCGGTACCAAAAACCATGGGCAGCTCGGTATCCGCAGCACTGGCCACTGGGCTAAAAATTCAGGGCGTTTCTTATTCGTTGAGCTCTGCATGTGCAACATCAACGCATTGTATTGGTCATGCCGCTGAACTTATTCAATTAGGTAAAGCTGACGTCGTACTTGCTGGTGGTAGTGAAGCGGAGCACTGGACACAGTCTTGCATGTTTGATGCCATGGGCGCGGTCAGCACCCAATATAATGACACGCCGAAACGAGCATCAAGAGCCTACGACAAAGACCGAGATGGCTTTGTGATTGCTGCTGGTGGCGCAATGGTGGTGGTTGAAAGCCTTGAGCACGCCCAAGCACGCGGTGCCAATATCTTAGCGGAAATCGTCGGCTATGGTGCTAGCTCTGATGGGGCTGAGATGGTTGCGCCAAGCGGTGAAGGTGCCGTACGTTGTATGCAACAAGCATTGGCCGAAGCCAAATTAGAAAGCGTTGACTATATCAACAGTCATGGTACCAGCACACCGTTGGGTGATATTACTGAGCTGAAAGCCATCGCTAAAGTATTCGGTGACGATATCAGTAAAGTACCTGCTATCAGCTCAACCAAATCTATGACGGGTCACAGTCTTGGTGCCGTTGGCGCGCAGGAACTGATTTACTGCTTACTGATGCTGCAAGAAGGCTTTATCGCCCCAAGTATCAATATCAAACACCTAGACCCCGATGCTGAAGGCTTTGATATCGTCACTGAAAAGCGTGATGTTGAGCTTAACACGCTGATGAGCAATAGCTTTGGCTTCGGCGGTACTAATGCCACCTTAATTATTAAAAAGTTTGACGCCTAAATAATGCCTGTAGAGAATCATAATATCAAACAGATAAACCCTGCCCCATCGCCAGCTACTCAACCTAGCTGGCGTTTTGGTGAACTGAGTGCTGCAGAACTGATGCCAATATTAGAGCCGCATCTAATGGCACAGGATGATGAGGCGAACTGGCAATTGGTCTGGCTGAATAATGATGGACGGTCAGTGATTGGATTGCTCCCTAAAGTTAGCTGGTCTGTTTATTTCGATGCGACTGATAATAAGCTGTCTAGTCTGCAACCAACCGTCTATAAGGTGATAAAAAATTGCCGTATTAATGATACCGATAACCATAACGTTATCACCTCAGTGCGTATGAGCTATAGCGAATGGCAAGATGAATTGATTGCTTACAGTCGAGCTTATGAGCCTTGTAAGGCTTATTCAAAAGTAATGAACGAGGTGAATGAAAAACCAAGCTATGCTCATGGTTTAATAGGTTTTATCGGTTATGATGTTGCCGCTCATGAATTGAGCCCTTCTAGCAGGATTGAGCTGGCAGCACAGCCCTGCGCCATATTAGGGCATTATGATATATATCTAACGCCCTGTGATACTAGCAACGGCTGGACGTTAAACACGATAGACCTAGAGACTGATAGCAATGCAACACTCGCAGCGCTCATATCGTATCTAGATATACTAGACTATGCACTGGCTGATACCATAAAAACCACCAACTCTATGGAACGCCCACTAACCCCCTTGGTGTTGAATGCGCGATGGCATCAAAAAGACTATCAATTGGCTTTTAACAAAACCCAAGACTATCTACAACAAGGTGATTGTTATCAAATCAATCTCACACAGGAATGGACCAGCCATATTGCCAACAACAGCGATAATTCAGCAGTCCTGATAGACTACTTACCTGCCCTACACTTAAATACGCAAGCGCCCTTCGCCGGCTATATGCACGCCAAGTACTCTAACAATAATACAGCTACTAATGAGCCTGAACATCAGTTTGAACTATTAAGCTGCTCGCCTGAGTTGTTTTTTACTTTTACTAAAGATACTGATACTGGTGCAAACTATATCATTACCAAACCTATCAAAGGCACCATGCCTCGTAGCAGCAATCCTACACAAGACAATAAATACAAACAGCAACTCATCGATAGTGAAAAAGACCGCGCCGAAAACGTCATGATTGTTGATTTGCTGCGCAATGATTTGGGTAAATATGCCAAAATTGGCAGCGTAAAAGTACCGCGATTATTTGCCATTGAGAGCTTTAGCAATGTTCATCATATGGTCAGCACCATCAGCGCAGAGCTAAAAACAGATGCTCACCCGTTAACCGTGTTATTTGGCAGCTTACCTGCCGGCTCCATCACAGGTACGCCCAAAAAACGCGCCGTTGAGATTATATCTGAACTAGAAGATGCAGCGCGCGGCGCTTATTGTGGCACATTGGGGTATATGAATTTCGATGGCAGCGGTCAATGGAATGTACTGATACGCACTCTACAGGCAACTACCTCATCCAGTCATGAGCTAGAAAAAGCCAGTCGCGTCAGTTTATGGGCGGGTGGCGGCATCACTGTCGCCTCTGACTGCGCCTCTGAATATCAAGAATGTCTGGATAAAGTAGGCAATCTGTTGTCAGTATTGGCTCAAGAGATATAAAATAACCATGTGAAAAGTGCTATACACCTACGACAAAAAAGAAAGCCTGCGCAACATAATGTTGGCAGGCTTTTTTAATAGGAAAATATCACGTACTAAGATTGATTAATCAGCAGCGACGTCAGCATTTGCCTGTAAGACTTTTAACGCATCTAATAGACGCTGGTTTTGCTCTGCCTTACCGATGGTAATACGCAGATACTCATTAATGCGCGGCTTATCAAAATGACGCACAATGATACCTTGCTCACGTAATTTATCAGCCACTTCGTTGGCATTACCCTCTTTAGGGCGGGCGAACACAAAGTTGGTATGTGATGGTAACACGTCATAGTCCAATGCTTTTAAGCCTGCCGTCAACGACTCACGTAAATCAATCACTTGCTGACGCGTTTGCTCAAAATACTCTACATCCAAGACACTGGCTGTTGCTCCAGCTTGCGCCAACTTATCAAGTGGATAACTATTAAAGCTGTTTTTCATACGCGTTAAAGCTTCAATCAACGAGGCATTACCAAACGCCATACCAACACGCAATCCAGCGAGAGAGCGTGACTTTGAAAAGGTTTGAGTCACAAGAATATTGTCGCATTCATTGATTAAGCTAACCGCTGATACACTGGTCTCTGAACTGCCTGCTTCCAGTTTAGCAAAGTCGATATATGCCTCATCTATCACAATCACTGAATTTGAATGCTCACCTGCAAGCTTACGAATATCAGCAAGCGATAAAAGCAGCCCTGTTGGCGCATTGGGATTGGCAATAATGATACCGCTACACGGCTGACGATAAGCATCAGGGTCAATACTGAAATCTGCTTCCAGAGCAATCTGTACGAGCTCTACGCCAAATGTCTGGGCATATACTGGGTAAAAGCTATAGCCAATATCAGGCGATAATACGGGACGCTCTTTTAAGAAAAAGCTGGCAAATACCAGTGCCAATACCTCATCTGAACCATTACCAACGAATACTTGGTTGCTATCAATGTCATATAGCTGAGCCAAAGCAGCACGTAAATCATCAGATTCGGGTGCTGGATATAAGCGCAGCTCATCCGCTTGCTGCTCTAAGACTTTGGCGATGGCCTCGCCGACTTTTGGTGATGGCGGAAAAGGATTCTCATTGGTATTCAATTTGCACAGATTGTCATGTTGCGGCTGCTCACCTGGCACATAAGGTGATAGATTGCGTGCTTTGGACGACCAAAGTCTGGTGTCTATCTTTGACTCACTCATAAGTTATCCTACTATTAGCCACAAAGACTATTAAAATTAAATGTCTAAAAATAAATATCGAACGTGTTTATAAAAAGTAAATGCCTAATGATTGGTGTATTACTGATAACGATAACGGGCTGAACGCGCATGGGCTTCTAAATCCTCACGCTGCGCTAAAATATCTGCCGTCTCCGCCAATGGCTTACTACCGGCTTCGGTACAATAAATAATAGAGGATTTTTTCTGAAAATCGTAGACACCTAGCGGCGAAGAAAAACGCGCAGTACCCGATGTCGGCAGTACATGATTGGGTCCAGCACAGTAGTCACCAATAGCCTCAGGCGTATGACGTCCCATAAAAATAGCACCCGCATGACGAATATCATTGAGCAGCGCATCAGGCTCATCAACAGACAACTCTAAATGCTCAGGGGCAACGCGATTAATCACCGCTAGACCTTCGCTGCGGTCCTTGACCAGAATCAGCGCGCCACGGTTCTGTAGTGAGTCTCGAGCGATATCCGCTTTTGGTAATTCTGCCAGTGCTTTTTCAATCTCTGCCGCCACTTCTGCGAGCTGCTCGCTACTGGTCGTCACAAAAATAGCTTGGGCAATACGGTCATGCTCAGCTTGTGACAATAAATCCATCGCTAGCCAATCAGCGCGATCTTGCACCTCACCTTCTGCATATACCAGTACTTCAGATGGGCCAGCTATCATATCGATACCAACTTGCCCAAATACTGCCCGCTTGGCGGCAGCGACATATTTATTGCCTGGGCCCGTGATTTTATCCACAGCTGGTATCGTCTCGGTACCATATGCCAATGCAGCAACGGCTTGTGCACCGCCAATGGTGAATACGCGGTCCACTTGTGCCAAATGAGCAGCGGCCAATACCAATGGGTTGAGCACGCCTTTTGGCGCTGGCACAACCATGATAACCTCAGCGACGCCTGCCACTTTAGCAGGAATGGCATTCATCAGCACTGAAGAAGGATAAGACGCCAGTCCGCCTGGTACATAAATACCTACTCGATCTAACGGGGTCACCTTTTGACCCAAACGATTGCCCAACTCATCTTCGTATTGCCAAGTTTCTTGCACTTGACGCTCATGGAATGTCTGAACGCGTGTCGCTGCCGTGGTCAATGCGGTCTTTACACTTTCATCAAGATTGGCAAACGCTTCAGCAAGCGCCTCTTGAGACAGCTCTAATTCTTCCATCGTCGTTGCTGGATGCTGATCGAATTGCTGGGTCAACGCTAGTACCACACTGTCTCCATCATGACGCACTTGCGCGATGATATCATCAACCGTCTTTAACAAATCGGCATCATTGACGGTTTCAAAGGCAAGTAACTCTGTGAGTTGGCTATCGAAATTGGCATCTTGAGTGCTTAACTGGCGCATGACCTAATCCTATGTCTGAGCATAAAAACTGCTAAAAATTAACGATGTTAAAACAAGGCGTACTGAGCATTTATAATCGTTGTGATGGCTGACATGCCGCTGATGAATAGTAATACGATATACATTATACTGAGATTTTATATTCTAACAGACCAACACAACAAAACCAGTTTAGCACGCTATGTCTATCATAGAGCGCCAAACTGGTTTAAAAATTTGTATGACAGTGCTTGATATTACCAATGATTGATATCGTGTCATCAGGCACTGATTTATTGGGCATCAATGGATAGAACATTGATTTATGAAGCGCTGGCGATGCTGTTTTTAAAGCTGTCTAGAATTGGCTCAAGTAGCGCAAACTTACGCTTATAGCTGACTTGATTGACGATAAGACGTGAAGACACATCACAAATATGGTCGCGAGCCTCAAGACCATTCGCGCGCAAAGTATTACCGGTATCGACCACATCGACAATGAGGTCGCCCAAGCCAACCAACGGTGCCAGCTCCATAGAGCCATACAGTTTAATCACATCTACTTGTTGACCTTGGCTAGCAAAGTAAGCGCGGGCCACATTGACGTACTTGGTGGCGATACGCAGACGACGATTGGGTAATGGCGCATCTTTCACCCCAGCCGTCATCAGCTTACATTGAGCAATCTGCAAATCAAGCAGTTCATAAACGTGATTGGCGCCGTGTTCAAGCAACACATCTTTACCAGCCACCCCAAAGTCCGCCGCGCCATGCTCTACATAGGTAGGCACATCACTGGCACGCAGAATTAGTACACGTACATTAGGGTTTGAGGTCGGGAAAATAAGTTTGCGTGAGGCTTCAGGGTCTTCTAGCAAATCAACCCCAGCAGCGCGTAGCAGGGGCATCGTCTCTTCTAAAATACGACCCTTTGACAAAGCCAGCGTTAAGCCTGAAAACTCATCATTTACTTCATTTAATAAACCATCACTCGGTAGATTGTTGCTTGCTTCAGTCATAATGACATCTTGTCCATGTACAGTTGGCACCCCTATTAAAGGGCTTTAATTTATTATTGCTAAGCGACTCATTCAAACCTCGATGGCACTTACTTTGAACGCCAATGACTTGATAAATTCAGTCATTATAGTATCGGTTATTCATGTATCGAGGTTTAGTGGGTCAATCAATATCAGTCGTTGGTTTAATCGTTAGTATTGATACGTTCAATATTAACGCCAAGCGCACGCAGCTTTTCTTCAACATGCTCATAACCACGATCGATATGATAAATGCGGTCGATTAGGCTTTCACCTTCAGCCGCTGCAGCTGCCATTACCAATGACATCGATGCGCGTAAATCAGTCGCCATGACAGGAGCTGCCGTAAAGTTTTCAACACCTGTTACGACCGCTGCATGACCATCCACTTGGATAGATGCACCCAAACGATTGAGCTCAGGCACGTGCATATAACGGTTTTCAAAGATATTTTCGATAAAGGTACTGGTGCCATCTGCCAAACAAGATATCGCCATTACTTGCGCTTGCATATCAGTTGGAAAGCCAGGATGCGGCTGAGTGCGAATATTTACAGGTCTTGGGCGACCAGTCATTTGGGCGCGAATCCAATCATCACCTGTGGTAATCACAGCACCCATATCTTCGAACTTTTCTAACACGGGCGTTAATAATAATGCAGAGGTATTTTTGGTCAACACATCACCGCGCGTCATCAATGCACCAGCGAGATAAGAGCCTGTCTCAATACGATCAGCCACTACTGAATACTCACAGCCATGCAAGCGCTCAACGCCTTCAATAGTCATCGTCGAGGTGCCAATACCGCTTATTTTTGCACCCATTGCCACCAGCATATTGGCCAAATCAACCACTTCTGGCTCAAGCGCACAGTTACCTAGTACAGTCGTCCCTTTAGCAAGCGCGGCCGCCATGATAACGTTTTCAGTACCGCCAACCGTAATCATATCAAATGAGAAGTTACAGCCAATCAGCTTGCCGCCTTTTGGCGCTTGTGCTTTTACATAGCCATTCTCTACGCTAATCGTCGCACCCATGGCCTCAAAGGCTTTTAGATGCTGGTCAACAGGACGTGAACCGATAGCACAGCCACCTGGCAATGACACTTCTGCTTCACCAAAACGTGCCAGCAGCGGACCTAGCACTAAAATCGATGCGCGCATGGTTTTGACCAAATCATATGGCGCATAGAAATTATCGATATCCTTGGTATCGCAAATGACCGTATCACCTTGCTTTTGAATCTTGATACCCATGCCACCAATCAACTCAATCAACGTGCGCACATCTTGTAAAGATGGCACATTGTGCAATGTCGTTGGGGTCTCGGCCAATATCATAGCGGCAAGCAATGGCAAAGCGGCATTTTTGGCGCCCGAGATAGTAACTTCCCCTGCGATACGACTACTACCAGTGATTAAAAATTGATCCATAGAAGTGACAACCTAGCAATGAGTATAAAATAATGGAAATTAAACTGATAAAACCGAGCCTCTTAACTGACCAGCTTAGCAAGTCTAATCATATGTAATGGTTATAAAGTTTTAGACTTTTGACTGAACTTCCCATTCAGCAGGCGTCAATGCCTGAATATTAAGCGCATGAATATCGCCACTCGCAATCTTATCATTAACTAACGCATATACTGCTTGCTGACGTTGAACCGCGCGTTTGCCTTCAAAGCTGGCATCGACCACGCGTACGTCAAACTTATTACCTTGATTGGCAGCTTGAATAAAAGCGTCTGGGAAGTGAGTCTGTAAAAATGCGATCAAATCGTCAGCGTTCATGCTCATAAAATATTCTGCCTTACATTAAAATAGTATATAGAATTAAAGTGCCGACATTATAACAAGAGTTTGACTATCTTACAGTACTGTCTTACGCAACTGCCTTTAAGTATTAGTCACCGTATCTAACCTAAAACAACGAGAGTGATAAACACTCATCGTAGCGACCCTCTACTTCATCGTCTTATCCAAATACGTCAATACTTGCGCACGCACATCATTGACCCAGCGTAGCCGCGGCGCCATCGCACCGATACTGGTCGCATGACTCGCACCTGCGATTTCGCCTGTTTCTACTTTGACGCCAGCATCTATTAGGGCCTGTGTCATTTTGATGGTATTGGTCACATGCACGACTTTATCTTTTTCGGCCGTTAATAATAAATACGGTGGCTGCTCGCCTTTGATTTGACGGTCGGGCATCACTGTATCTGGCGTGGCATTTGCTCCAAAAGCAGTTCTACTGCTAAATTTACGGAAATCATAGCTGTAAGGACCAGCAATCCCAATAACAGCAGCTATGTCTGTGGGTTTAAAACCATAAGGCGCTAAGAAGTCCTCATTGGCAACAGCAGCAACGGCATTAAAGGCGCCAGCAGAATGACCAATGACAGCCAAACGCTTCGGATCAGCCTGCAGACTAGCGGCATTGTCTAAGCTCCAAGCAATGGCTTGCGCCGCGTCTTTGACATAGTCAGGATAGACATACTCAGGGGCTTTACGATAATTAATCACTGCAGTGACATAGCCTGCTTGCGCCAAGCTCTGACCGACAAAGGCGTATTGTTCCTTGTTACCACTTTCCCAAGAGCCACCATGCACAAACACGACCATTGGATAGCTGTTGTTAATAGCGCCATCATTGGCAGTTTTTTGGGCTTTCATCGCTTTCGCTAAAGATTTGGGGTAGTAAATATCCAAGTCTTGGGACGGCTGATCACCATACATGATGTTTTTACTGACACCAACGCCGCCGCTGGAGGTGATTCCATTGACAATGGCCAGTGGTGATAACGCCTGCGCATTTTGGGTAGCTAGTGCAATACCACCTATCGTTAGTGCCGCCACACCCGTAAATTTTAGTAGCCCTACTTTGTTAGCAACATGGTTAACCATGCTTTCATGATTGATTGGACTACTTACTTTATGATGCTCTGTGCGCTTGCCTATATCTTTCATTGCCAGTACCCCTATTCTATTATTATTTAGTCAGTCATCAGATAATGGCGAATGCGCAATAACCAACTTTCATCATAAACACGCTTGCTACTGATTTTTATAAAGGTCGATATATGGGCTTGATGATGGTGGTGCGACGGTTGTACCATCTTCGGTAATCACAATGGGGGTCGCTGTAGCAACGTTATCTGTCTCAGCAGCGGCACCTTCAACGATTGACCCTTCAACAACTGGCACTGCTGTCGGAGTGGCCAAATTATTCTCATACATGATGTCGTCCTCCCCTATCTTTACGCCTCTATCGTCGACAACAGTGGTCAACAATACCAGCTCAGTCACACCGACAGTACTATTGGCGATATCGATAAGATGACTTTGTTGCGTGGGTGTCATGCGCCCCATTATGTAGACCACACCGTTGTTGGTCACTGCTTTAATTTGCGAGGCTTTGACGCCGTTACTAGCGGCTATCTTTGCCAGTAGCTTGGAGGTGATATAACCATCGTGAACCGTTGAGCTATAGCCTTTAGAAGCACTGACTGCCAACTCGTTATACACGCGGCGTACATCTGGCATGGAGCTGAGAACTTTTTCGACCTCTGCTTTGATTGCTTCCGTCGGTACTTCCCCTGTCAGCAACACTTCACTATTGAAACTATCAATGCCCATGCGGCTGGTATGCTGCAAATCTTCTTTTAAACCATAGACATTAATCTTGGCGGTGTGCTCAATACTACGATCGAGCAAACGCTGTGGAATGGTGCGCTCAGTCATCGGCACCCCGTAAGTGCCTTGGGTACTGTTGGTCAGATAATTGGTGGTACAGCCCGTACTGATAACGCTAGCCATCAGCATAATGCCTATCACAGTGCGGCGTGGTGAGCCAAAAATAGCAGTGCGCAAATGCATCCGTGTCATTATTTACCTCTTAGAACATAGTGATGACGATTATACAAATCTTGTGAATCTAGCAGTGAGTCATTGATAGCCCAGCTTAGCTTAACCTAGCTACTTTACTTGAATTTTTACCGCCAACGGTTAGGTTTTTGGTAACGATTACTGGCTGGCAGACTTTATTCGAGCAATTTGTTATGGGGTTTTGATAGCGTGGTTTTTATGGTATTACTTCTCATCGTATTGTTTCTATATAAACGCTTCTATCTCATGACGCACAAAATACAGCCTTGATACCTATTACCATGCGCTCGCTATAAAAGCACCTTGGAGCCACTCTGGTTGATTGGTTAGTCGATGCTCTTGTTGTTTGCTGTTGGCAGACGTTTCATAAGCAATGACATCGAACCGGCATTCATAATTCCTATACTCAGGATGCTGCTGCAAAAAATATCGCGCTGTTTTAATCACTTTACGTTGTTTACTTGCCGTCACGCTGAGCGCTGCATCGCCAAACCCTGAGCGCTGTCTTTGACGCACCTCAATAAACACCAACGTTGACCAAGCCGTACCTTTCTCCAACATCACCAAGTCCAGCTCGCCAGTATTTGCTTTATACCAGTTTTGAGCAATCAACATCAATCCTTGACCCTGTAAAAACTCACATGCCAGCTGTTCAAAAAAGCTACCTTGGCGCTGTTTTGGTGAGGTAAGAGTCAAAGGTTGATGATTGGACATGAGCACACTTGGTCTGGTTAACATTTCAGAATTATCATAGCACAACATGATAAACTAACCACTTTCGCGCCCTCTATGTGTAATTTTAGCCAACCTTTACACTCACTATTTGAGTGAAAAGACCATAGTCACTAATTCTACAGTGAGTGGTGCCGCATTTTTTAGCATTCATTTCTCACTCTTTTTTAATTCTCTTTTTTCATACCTCGAGGTTTTCATGTCTACCCCTACTGCGATGCCAGCTTGTCTATATATCGTTGCCACGCCGATTGGTAATATGAGTGATATGACGCCGCATGCGATTGATGTCTTAAAACAAGTCGCTATCATCGCCTGTGAAGACACGCGCACCTCAGGGAAGCTATTGTCACATTTTGGTATTCATACCAAAGGCAATAAAACTGATGACGCCAAAGAATCAACAGCGCCCTATGTTGAGGATAGTGATACCAACAGTACTGATGGCACAGCCAAGCAAAAAGGTCATAACAAACTATGGGCCTATCATGAGCATAATAGTGCGATTCAGACACCCAAAATCATTGAAATGATTCAGCAGGGACATTCGGTCGCCCTTATCAGCGATGCGGGCACGCCCTTGGTCAGTGATCCAGGCTATCAGCTGGTGCAAGCGGCACATGAGGCAGGTGTCACCGTCTCCCCTATCGTTGGCGCTTCTGCTGCCATCGGTGCACTGTCAGTGGCAGGTCTACCATCAGACCGTTTTAGTTTCATTGGTTTTTTACCAGCAAAAACCCATGGTCGACAAAAACAGCTCACCGCACTGCTCTCACGCACTGAGACGTTAATATTTTATGAGGCGCCGCATCGCATTATTGCTAGCTTAGAAGACATGGCGGCGATATTTGGCGCGGATCGTGAGGTGACATTTTGCCGTGAATTGACCAAAACTTTTGAGACGGTGCATAAGAGCACGCTTGGCAGTTTGGTTGAATTCGTCAAAGCCGATGACAATCAACAGCGCGGCGAAATCGTGGTAGTGGTCGCTGGCGTCAATGTGGCGCAGGATACAGACGATATCAGTATTCATGATAAATTATTGCAGCGTCTGCTTGAGGACTTATCCGTGAAAAAAGCCGCAGCATTGGGCGCAGACATCACAGGGGTAAAAAAGAACGCCCTATATCAGCGTTTACTTGAGCTACAGGCTGAATAGCTTTTAAATAAAAAGATGTATCATTCTAAATTAATTAAGGAGAGGCAAGCAATGTACGACGTAATGGCAATAGGTAACGCTTTGGTTGACCACGAATATCTGCTGTCAGATGCCGCATTGGACGAGACTGACTTGACCAAAGGTAATATGACCCTAGCAGGTATCGATGAACAACAACAACTACTGGCTTACTTTAAGCTTGCGGAGATTGAACCCTCAAAACAAGCGGGCGGTGGTTCAGCAGCCAATACGATGTACGCTTTTGCTAGCCTAGGTGGCAGACCATTCTACGCGTGTCGTGTCGGCGATGACAGTCAAGGTGAGTTTTATCTTAGAAACTTACATGACGCTGGTGTCGCCACCTCAGAAAAATCTATCCATCAGGGCGGTGTGACGGGCTCATGTGTGGTGGCAGTGACCGAAGATGGTGAACGTACCATGCAGACTTACCTTGGTACCTCAAGCGAAATCACTGCTGATAATGTCGATTTTGATGCATTGACACAAGCAGACTGGCTATATATAGAAGGCTACTTGGCGATGACTGAGAGCATTCAACCAGCGATGACCCAATTGCGTCAACAAGCAGGTGTTCATAATGCAAAAATTGCGGTTAGCTTTGCTGATCCGGCGGTAGTGAAGTTTGCCAAAGCGGGTCTACTCAATATGCTTGGCAATAAAGTCGCGGTGATATTCTGTAATAGTGAGGAGGCCAAGCTATTCACGGATAAAAAACAAGTGAAAGCAGCAGCACGTGCATTGCTTGATTATTGCCAAACGGCAGTCGTGACTGACGGCCCTAATGGGGCAACCATCGCTCATAAGCCTGACGACGAGTCAGAGATTGAGATTTATGAAGTAACTACGCCATCTGTCGCCAATGTCATTGATACTAATGGCGCAGGTGACAACTATGCTGGTGCATTCTTATATGCGTTATCGCAGCACTACAGTTTGCCAGAATGTGGGCGTCTAGCCAGCGAAGTCGCCGCCCAAGTGATTCAACAATTTGGTCCGCGACTCGAGTCACAAGACTATAAAAATATCGCTCAGCGCGTGTTATCTGCTTAATCGTTCAATCAATAAAAAATCGTAAGCGTGTCATCCCATCTGCCATTTATAAAAAAGCCCATATCAATCGATATGGGCTTTTCGTCTCTTAGCATAAATTCATGTCAGTGTATATTCATCTCAGTTACAGTGAGCGCTTTTCATATTAAGCAGAAGCCAATGCTTGCTCTAAATCAGCTTTGATATCGTCAATATGCTCGATACCAATCGACAAGCGCACCATATCTTCACTGACGCCAGCTTGCGCAAGTTCTTCTTCATTCAACTGACGGTGAGTAGTGGTGGCAGGATGGCTGGCTAGAGACTTTGCATCGCCAATATTCACCAGACGCGTGATAAGCTGTAGCGCATCAATGAAGCGCGCGCCCGCTTCACGCCCGCCTTTCACACCAAAGGTCAAAATAGCAGATGGCGTGCCTTTCATATATTTCTGCGCCAACGCATGGTCTGGATGGTCAGACAAGCCTGCATACTTAATCCAAGCCACTTTATCGTGATTCTTTAGATACTCAGCCACTGCTTGAGCGTTTTGCACATGACGCTCCATACGCAAACTCAAGGTCTCAATACCTTGAAGAATACTAAAGGCATTCAGCGGGCTTAAAGCAGCTCCCGTATTACGGAGTGGCGCAACACGAGCACGGGCGATAAAGGCCGCAGCGCCGACGTCTTTGACGAAGTTGACACCATGATAGCTCACATCTGGCTCATTCAAGAGTGGAAAACGTTCAGGATAATCACCCCACGCAAAGTTGCCGCTATCGATAATGGCACCACCAATAGACGTACCCGTACCGCTCATGTATTTAGTCAATGAATGCACCACGATATCGGCACCAAACTCAAACGGACGGCAAAGCGCTGGCGTCGCTACCGTATTATCAATCACGACAGGCACACCATATTCGTGGGCGACATCGCTGACGGCTTGAATATCGATAATATTACCCAGTGGGTTACCGATACTTTCTGCAAAAACCATTTTGGTCTTGTCATCGATTAAGTCACGAATAGATTCAGGGTTTTGATGGTCAAAGAAACGTACTTCGATACCTTGACGCGGCAGGGTATGCGCAAACAAATTATATGTGCCGCCATACAGCGTCGATACTGCCACAATATTGTCACCCGCTTCACAGATGGTCTGCACTGCATAAGTGATGGCTGCCATGCCAGACGCAACTGCCAGACCACCAATACCGCCCTCTAGTGCTGCTACTCGCTCTTCAAGCACCGCATTGGTTGGGTTCATAATACGGGTATAGATGTTGCCTGCGACTTTTAGATCGAATAAGTCTGCACCATGCTGAGTATCATCAAAAGCATATGAGCTGGTATGATAAATAGGTACTGCCACCGCTTTGGTCGTAGGCTCTACGGTATAACCCGCATGAATGGCTAGGGTCTCTAAACGTTGCGTGTTTCCTGCTTGCTTGGCTGTTTGTTCATCACTCATACTAAACTTCCTTATATAATCAAAATTATGAATCAGCGTCTTATAGATTAACTATCGTACCGACTTAAAAATGGCGTAAAAAACCACCTCAAAAAGCTATCACCTAAATCATAGCAATAAAAAAAGCTGAGTTCATCATAACTCAGCTTCTTTATTAAAAGAATAGCAATTTATTCATCTCTTAATGACAAATATTCATAAGAGATAAAGTTAATCGGTATATTCATTTGCCAATCAAGACCAGCCTTTACTTGTAATACGCATTTTCAGTAAGGGTGTGATCCGTCTCATCGATGACTTGGGTCAGCTCTGGAATTTGTTGCTTAAGCTGCACCTCAACCCCTTGACGTAAGGTCATGTCGACCGCTGAACACCCTTGGCAACCACCACCGAACTTCAATACAGCGGTCAGGCCAACGCCTTCTTCTTCGATGAGCTCAAGCAATTGTACATCACCACCATGCGCGGCCAAGCTTGGGTTAATCTCAGACTGCAGCACATAGTTGATACGCTCTTCGACACTGGCATCTGCACCGACTTTTGGCACTTTAGAGTTCGGTGCGCGGAAAGTCAGCTGCCCACCAAAACGGTCTTTATTATAGTCAATCACTGCATCTTCTAAATACGGCACAGAGGACGCTTCAATAAATGCAGAGAAATTATCATAAGTCAAAACCAAGTCAGCGCTGTCTTCTTCACCTGGTTGGTTATACGCCATGCAGCACTCGGCGCGGGGCGTACCCGGATGCTCAACAAAAATACGGACGCCAATACCATCGGTATCTTGCTTAGACAACAAATCTGCCAAATATCCTTGGGCTGACTCAGTAATAGTGATGTTGCTTTTCGCTTCAGTTTGCTCAGTATCTAGCGCTGACTCATAGTCTGCAGACTGGTCTAACTGGTTATCAGCTTGGTTGTGCTCACTCATAATATTTCCTATGTGTTATGACACAAACGCTCTGTCTGTTATGGCTACTGTGTCGTGAATTTTGAATTTATATCAATAATGTAGTGTATCAATAACAACGGTCTGTCAGTGTATTGGCTGATTAGAAAGCGGCTTTCTCGTCGCCGTTATCTCGTAGAAGTTATAAGGTTTTATTCATTTTATAATCGCTATTATAACGTACTCAGACGACAATTCCGACTGCGCTACTGTGAATTCAACAATGCCCATCATAAATGACTGCTATCGGTTTTATTAATGGCATTGAATACAGCATCGCTGATGATTGGTGTGTCACAGTCTATATAAAGGCAACCCTACCATTTATCAAGCACTCTAAAGCGCTAACGAGTGATACGCTTAACAACCCTTCACCCTAATGAGCAATACGTTAAAAATAACTTAAAAGGCATTGGCTTTAAAAAACATCTATCATTTGCTCACCACTTTGATAGGTATCAACATGACGATTATGAAAAAGCGCACCTCACAGATTAGTCAACTATGGTATAACTAAGCGATGGCTTCATGCCTATTTTGATTAGGACACGCCCTAGAACAATTTGAGTTTAAGAGAGCGCTTTATGATGACACAAACGCTAAATCTGGTGATGACCAAGGATGGTGAGCAAATAGCCGTTTGGAAAATAGAAAACAGTGTAAAAAATGGCGCAAAAAAAACAACGAAGACCGACACATTTAACGCCAAACATGCTGTCGTGAAAGCACAGAATATATTTTTGACACATGGAACGTTTTCAGACAAACAAACCTGTCTGAAAATCGCAGAGTATCTGGCCTCTATTGGTCACCAGTGCTACATCATGGAATGGCGCGGTCATGGTGATAGCTCAATACCCAAAGAAAAATTTAACTTTGAAACAGTAGCCACTTATGATTATGAGGCGACTTTTCGCTATTTTTTTGAAGAATTAAAACTCAACAATCTGCACTGTGTCACTCATAGTGGTGGCGGCGTTGGTCTAGCAATGTTTTTGATTCAAAACCCGCGCTATATTGATAAAATTAATAGCGCCAGCATATTTGCCTGCCAATCCTTTGGGGCAGTATCAAACCCCGTCAGCTATACCAAGATACTTACCGCCAAATTATTGACACGACTATTTGGCTATATTCCTGCAAAGAGGCTCAAACTGGGGCCTTTTAACGAAAGCTACTATACGATGAACCAGTGGTTTGATTGGAATCTACAAAAAAACTTCAAAAGTAGTTTCATCAAACAAAGCGACGTTGATAACAATGAGCTTGATAAGAATGCAATCAATAAAGGTATTACTCGACAAAACACGACTCAGAAACATACTGCTGATGATAACTATTTCGACTATCGACAGCACATGCCGATGATTACGATACCTATTTATGCCATCAGTGCCAAAGGCGACAACTTCATCTCTCCCACCTCTGGTTGTCAGTTATTTTTTGATGCCTTTGGTAACTCTACTAATGTCTTTCGGGAATACTCGCTCAGTCGCGGTGATTTAGATGATTATACCCATAGCCGCATTATGATTAGCCGCAATGCTGCAACAGAGGTTTGGCCAACGGTCGTTGCTTGGATTGAACAGCACGCAAGCTGACTTTATAGTGGTTATGTCATAGCACTTAAGTAGCTTTTACGTCAGGTTTGTTGCGTCGCTGTATTTACGACACCGTTTTTTATCAAATCCGTTTTCACGATTACACCTATTACATCTATCCAAATGAACGTCACATAAGATAACTGAATATACCTATATGATTGGTTACGCTTAATATCGTCAATACAATGATATAAATAAACAATTATAAATAAAGAAGTATTTTATGAAGTTATATGTGATACCAGGTACGTGTGCAGTGGTTCCACATACCGCACTTGAATGGACAGGCGCTGATTATGAGCTTGAGCTGTTAGATCACGATTCAGTCAAATCAGAAGAATATCTGCGCATCAATCCACAAGGTGCGGTACCTGCGATAGTGGATGGCGAAACAGTCGTCACTCAAAACATTGCGACTCAAGTCTATATCGATGCCAGCCATCCTGATGCCAATATCTTTGGTCAAAACGACTCGCCAGCTGAAAAAGCAGAACTGATGCATTGGTTAGCATTTATAAATGCTGACTTGCATAAAGCATTTGCCCCGCTCTTTGGTCCAGATGGTTTCGTTGAAGGTGATTCAGCACAACAGAGCTTAAAGGAAAAGGCCAAAGAAAAAATTGCGCATCTGCTTAGACTGCCAAATGAGCAGCTGGGTAAGCATGACTATCTCACAGGTACCAAGACAACTGCTGATGTTTACCTATATGTGACCTTAACATGGGCGAAGAAGTTTGAGATTGACCTATCTAAATACAGTCATTTCAACGACTTTATCAAACGTATGGAGGCTGATAAAGGCTTAACAGCCGTTATTGAACAGCAAGGTATAGAGAAGATTGAGTCACTCTAAGCTGCTAAGTTAACCCTTCACATGAACCACCCACCACCTATAGAGGTAGGGGTTTCTTAGGTAATACCCATACTTGATACGATGTTTTGTATCAGCGGTTAGGCAAATGGACTAAGCTAACCCCGTCGTACCGACGGTTTTGATTGTT
>NZ_JASDCF010000036.1 GCF_030408035.1 Psychrobacter sp. APC 3426 | reverse complement strand
AAACTGGGACTGTGACAGTCGGGGCAATTGATCTGTATTTGTGTCTTCATAACCTCAAATATATCATCTTGCTTTGACTGTCACCCTCCCTTTATTACTCCAGCATACTTTTTGATACACCACCAAAAAATTCTATCTGAGACACACTGTCTAAAAACTATTCTAAAAGCTGTCTTCCTGCGTGTCGCTATATTGATAAGGTATCTTCATTTTATGTTGCACGTCGCGTAGAGCGGTCCGCAAACCTTCTAATATTGTAGGATGATAAAAAGGTGTATCAAGCATGTCTTTGATATTCAAGTCATTGGTAATCGCGGTTGCCAAAATATGACCGATGTATTCGGCATCCGGACCCACCATGCTAGCACCTAAGATTCTATCGGTTTTTTTGCAGCCATAAATATGTAACAAGCCACAGTTGACACCCATCACGCGACTGCGACCTTGATTATCAAAGCTGACACTGCCAATGACGTATTCTAAATCTGAATCTTGCTGAATCTCTGGTAGAGACATACCGACATTGACGATTTGCGGTGCAGTAAACACGATAGAAAAAGGAATCGCAGGCGGACGTATATAGGCATCTTTTTGATTGCCACAAATCATATTACCAGCACTGTATCCTTCATCGCTGGCCACATGTAACAAAGGGATATTTGCATTGGCATCACCAACGATATAGATATTTAGGTCACCAATCTGACCAGTTTTTTTACTTAGGTTTTTTGGACGGTTTTTTTTATCAAGCTCGACACCTAAGTTCTCAATGCCCAGCTGCTTTACCGTATTGCGCCGCCCGGTAGCGACGAGCACGTATTCACCTTGCCACTGGCGTGTCTCGCCTGCACTGTCTTCATAATCAATAAATGCTGTTGAATTTTTAGTGCCTGAATGGTCTTTGGCTGCTGCATTTTTGGTATTGTCTGTAGTAGCTACATGAGTACCTACATTGTTAATGGTGCTGCCTAGATGCATTGTTAACTCACGACTCAGGCAGTCAATGGCTTTATCACTAATGTCGTCGTCTTTTAAGCCAGCGACGCGTTTGACACGGTTGAATAAAGTGACATCGACACCTAAGCGAGTGAAGGCTTGTGCCAGCTCTAGACCAATGGCGCCAGCACCAACCACGGCCAGTGATTTTGGCAAGTCAGTTAGCTCAAAAACAGAATCAGAGGTTATCATGGTATCGCCAAGCTTCTGGGCCCAACCATCTGGAATGAATGTCGAGCTACCCGTAGCGACGATGATTTTATCAGCTTCTATTAACTCATCATTCACCTCAATGAGTCCTTGTTTATTGATATGAGCACGGCCGTCTATTTTTTTATCCTCAGGCCATCCTTCGACCTGCTTTTTGACATAGCTGGCAAAATGACTACGTTCTTCACGGACACGCTCCATCACTCGTTTACCATCGATTTGAGCAGTAGCATGAATACCAAAGTCTGCAGAGTGATTGGTCTCGTGCGCACGATCGGCCGCTGCAATTAATAGCTTGCTTGGCATACAACCAACTTGGATACAGGTTGTTGTCCAAAATCCATCATTGATGATGATAACGTCATCATTGGTTTTGCTTGCTTGACGAAAGGCATTTTGACCGGCAGTGCCTGCACCGATTACGGCAACAGAGACTTTGCGAGTGACTTTGTTCTCAGTATTGTCAGTATGAGTATCAGACTGTTTATTCATATTATTTTCAAGTTATTAGGGGATTGTTATTTATTATATGCGTTATATTTCACGTCATCTAATACCTCAGTCAATACTTAAGGCTTTAACGTTTCAAGCAAACGCTCGGTATAACCTTTGGCGCGCAAGTTACGCTGAGCATGGGTCAATGTGCCTGTTTTATCAAATACAAATGCTGAGCGCACCAAACCTAACGTTATCTTACCGTACATGTTTTTTTCTTTAATGACGTCAAAATACTGGCAAAGTTTTTCGTCAGCATCACTGATTAATGAGATGTGTAAGTCATGCTTGGTGATGAATTTTTCATGAGATTCAACGCTATCACGTGAGACACCGACAATATCGTAGCCCAAGTCATCAAATTCGTTAAGATGAGCAGTAAACTCTGTCGCTTGGGTGGTACAACCTGGCGTATTGTCTTTTGGATAAAAATACAAAATCAGCCCTTTGTCAGTATTGGCGACCATTTCTTGTAGGTTAATCTCATCATGAAGGAAGTGGCCGTCCAGCGCTCTTACAATAGTCACTGGAAAGTCAGGTAGGCTGATGTTTTCTGTGGTTGGCTTTGCCATTATAAAATCCTTATTCGTTTTTGTTTATGTAGGTTTTTGTCTATATAGTCAATTAAAAATAAAACTGCTATAGATTTAGACGCGCTACTGGTATAAATTTTACTTGCGTGCTGCGCTCCCAGAGGCTGCGCAAAATTCATCCCAGTTGCGCTATGTCACTTTTAAAGTGTATTAACTATAGTGTATCGACTACAGATTGATAATATATTCTGTTTTCTTATTATAGGCAGATTAGCAGAAATTAATAATCAGTTTTACACTTTGCCTATTCATCGTCAACAAAAAAGACTGGTAATGACCAGTCTTTTATATATTGAGCAAGTGTTAGATTAAGCAGGTTTTTGTGGCTGCTTTAGGTCTAAGCCAACCGTACATTGTTGCAAATCTTTTTGCATTTTTTTGACATAAGGTAGGCTTGAAGGGTCTTTTTTATCTTTGGCGTAGCTCTCAATTTCCCACATCTGGCCGATGGTCATATTGCTACGGACACCAATGGTGCAATTACATAGCTTGGTGGCATCGCTCTTGTTAGCAACTTTATATTTGACCGCACCATTGACGCAAGTGTTGATATTGTCTTGTTTAATATCAGTGGCGTTTGCTTGTGGTAGGGCAAAGATGGCAGCTAAGGCTAGGGGTAGTACTGGCAACAACTTCATAAGTATCCTCTTACAGATGGCGTCCGTTTTATAAACCTGATATTCACCGCAGTATGAAATCATTTATGGATTCATACGTCAATAAAGCGCTAGGCGTTGAATAGCATGATTTATGTCTTGTGATAAATGCAATCGCTCATACCATAGCAAGTATAGTAATTAAAATACAATGGCGACATGCTGTGTTAATGCAAGCGAATGTTTCGCCAATGTTGATTGCTATTATTCGCTCATATAAATTTAATGCTAGTGTTTATTAAGATTGATAATGGGTAGGGTCGTCAACGCCCGCCTGTGTGAACCCTTGACGACGTAGCGCACAGCTATCGCAAACGCCGCAAGCCAACCCATTAGCATCTGCTTGATAACAAGAAATCGTCTGCCCGTAATCGACACCTAAAGACAAGCCAAGCTCAATGGTTTTGGCTTTTGATAACTGCTGTAATGGGGTTTGAATAGAGAGGTGGTGACCTGTAACCCCAGCTTTGGTGGCAAGGTTGGCCATGTGCTCAAAGGCGGCAATATACTCTGGACGACAATCGGGATATCCAGAATAGTCCACTGAGCTGACACCGATGACGATATGGTTGGCATCAGTGACTTCGGCCACGGCCAGCGCATAAGACAAGAAAATGGTATTACGCGCGGGTACATAAGTATTGGGAATGGCGTCGTTATCAATCTCATCGCGCTTTTTATTAGGGAATTTATCGGTATCACCGTCAGGGACAATCATACTGTGATCAGTCAATGAAGAGCCGCCAAGTTGAGCGATATCGATATCAATAATACGATGATTGACCCCTGCGGTTTCAGCGATGGTTTTCGCTGCGACAAGCTCGCTATTATGCCGTTGACCATAATTAAAACTGACCGCCGTTACAGAGGCGTAGCGCGCCTTTGCCCAATACAAACAGGTCACCGAATCAAGCCCGCCTGATAGAAGCACGACGGCATTTTGGGTTTTGTGAATGGCATTTAAGGTATCATTGGCTGCTTGATTGTTTGGTGGCTGTTGCGGAGTAACGTCAGTCATAATGATGTCTACTATTGGTTCACGAAATGCTTTACGCAAAACGGCTATTTTAGCAAAAATACGACCATTACAGAAACGTAAAGGTGTTTTTTGCCCGTTTAGATATTTTTGGACTGAAGTGAGGACACACGCTAGCATTTAGCCTGATAAATTAATGTCATCTTTTCAATCTGTTAGCAAAATTTGTTATAATCGCTGCTTTTCACGCATTGATGCTAAGGCTTCCTTGCTAAGTGATTTATAGCACTATAAACCCTGTAAAGATATTGAGTAACTTATGACCGTAGCGACCATGTTTACGCCAAATACCATGCCTGAGCTTGATGATACGTCAGCTGATTTAACCTTAGATGCTTACGATTTAGACAGCGAACAAGACAGCATAGAGTCTGATGATACCGTTGCACCAACAGAGCCCACACAAACGGCAGAGTTTCGTAAACTACAAAAAAAGCTGCGCCGCCAAGTATCTTGGGCGATTCGTGACTTCAATATGATTGAAGATGGCGATGTGGTGATGGTTTGCGTGTCAGGTGGTAAGGACAGTTATACATTGCTTGATATTTTGCTACTCCTCAAGCGTATTGCCCCGATTAGCTTTGATATCGTTGCCGTTAATTTGGATCAAAAGCAGCCAGGCTATCCTGAGGATATTTTGCCAGCTTATCTAAACGAGCAGGGCATTGCTCACTATATCTTAGAAAAAGACACGTATAGCATTGTCAAAAGCGTGGTACCAGAAGGTAAGACTTATTGCTCTGCATGTTCACGCCTACGTCGCGGCTCTTTATATGGCTTTGCCAAACAGATTGGCGCTACCAAAATTGCATTGGGTCATCATCGTGATGATATGCTCGCGACCTTCTTCTTAAACTTATTTCATGGCGGCGCGCTTAAATCTATGCCACCGAAACTGCTCAGCGATGACAAGCAAAACCTGCTTATTCGTCCGCTTGCCTACGTCGAAGAAAAAGACATCATCGAGTATGCCAAACTAAAAGAATTTCCTATCATTCCTTGCAATTTATGTGGCAGTCAAACCAATTTGCAACGCGCGATTATCAATGACATGTTACGTGAGTGGGATGATGCGCACCCACAGCGCTTAGCATCTATCTTTAAAGCGATGCAAAACGTGGCTCCATCACAATTAGCAGATCGTGAATTGTTTGACTTTGAACGGTTAAGCCTTGATCGTGATGACAACGAACGGTTGTTTGAAGGAGACAATATCCAAGCGGGTCAGACTGAGAGCTTGGCTGAAATCGGCTTACCAGTATCGCCAAAAACGCAAACGTTCAATCCAAAATTTGCTAGTGAGCAGCGTACGGATACAGCGACAGAAAGCCATCGAGCCACACAGAAGATTCCAACGATCAATCCCGTTATTTGAATACTCGATCGTCTTATAGGATTAAGTGCTATTCGAAAAGCAGCACAAAAAGTCAAAAAAACCAGCGCATTATTATTTAATGGCTGGTTTTTTTGTTTTAAGACGTTGGTTGTGCGCCAAACGTGTTATATCAGCTAGCTTTCTGAAAAGACAGGTAGTGGGTCAAAACTCACCTCTGGGCGTGGTAGTTTTGCCACATCTTGCATGCGCCAATCATCCTTACCATCATTGCTTACTTGTAAGTAGTACTTGGCTTTTACTGGGTCAATATCTACATTCGCGCTGTATTTATTGGCTTCTTGGTGTTTTAGTACGACATCACGATCTTTCTTGATATCGGTCGCATGGGAGATAGACAGCGCCAGTGTATCAGGATAGGTGACAGGCTCACCGTTTAATAACTTGCCTGATTGTAAGCTTTGTTCTGGGTAGTTTAGATAAAATACAATATCGCCATTGTCAGCGAACTGCATCTGACCATGCAAGTCTAAATCATAAGTAAGCTTGTCACGTGATACGTCATGGTAGAGCGTTTTGCCATCCATATACCAGTCGTCACGTACCACACTGTCACGGATTTGATAAGAATAATAAACAAACCAGATGCAGGCAATAACGACCACAGCTGGCATGCCAATCACAAAGATAACCACCATGTAGTTCTTGTACCATGGCTGAGTATCTTGATGCTTAAAGTTCGGTGCTGGAGTAGACATAAAATACCTATTAAACAGATACTTATTTATAAAAATCTACTTATGAGATATCTATAAATGGTATCAACGGATAATCTGGCGGCTTAATGCTGCCAGTTTCATAATAAATCCCGCACTTGCTGGCTGCGTGCCAACAAGTGGGTTATATAGCAATCTTCCAGCCAGACTCTCAATAACATGACACTCTCATAAAAACGAAAAGCTGCATGAAGATTAAAAGCTACTGGCCTTGAGTGGTAAAGACGTTTTGCTTGCTGACATTATACTGACCATCTTCACTGCTTACATTTAAAGTGATGGGCGTTTGTCCAAACTCAATCACATCAGGATCACCATAGATACTGACGGGCATATCAAAGCTTTCACCGGCCTCTAACGGTACGTCATTGAAACGCAGCTCTAAGCTTAAGCCATCTTGTGGTGCAAGCGTTATCTTATAAGTGTGAGGCTCTTGTGTCTTATTAGTCAGTTTAACGATATAGCTGTTCTCAATCATGCCTTGCTGATTGACAGACGACAACTGGTTACGGTCACGACGAATATCAATCTCTAGCGGTACGCGGTCAGTCAGCGCATAGACCAAACCGCCACATAGTACAGTCAATAACGCTAAATAAGCGAAAAAGCGCGGGCGGAATACCCGGCTCGGCTCTTTCTCGACCAGTTGGCGTTCTGTCGTATAACGAATCAGCCCACGCGGGTAGCCAACTTTGTCCATAATCTCGTTACAAGCATCGACACAGGCGGCACACTGAATACAGGCAACTTGCAAACCATCACGGATATCGATACCAGTCGGGCAGACCTGCACACACATCTGACATTCGATACAGTCACCTAAATCTTCAGGATTGGTGCCTTTTTTACGCGCGCCGCGAGGCTCACCGCGCTCATAATCGTAAGAGACGATTAAGGTGTCTTTATCAAACATCACACTCTGGAAGCGCCCATAAGGACAGATTTGCACACACATCTGCTCACGCATATAGCCTGCATTGACGTAGGTTGAGAAGGCAAAAATAAATACCGATACCCATATCCACGTTGACCAATCAGGGAAGGGGATAACCCCTATCATTTGCCAGCTTTGATATAACGCCTCTGTACCCGATACATAACTGACAAAGGTCGTGGCGGTAATCATTGAGAACACAAACCAAATAAAATAGACCACTGAACGCTTAAAGACTTTTTTGGCACTCATGGGCTCTTTGTCGAACTTAATGCGCTTGTTACGATCGCCAATGACCAGCTTTTCGACATACTGAAACATATGCGTCCAAATGGTCTGTGGACAGGCATAACCACACCATACCCGTCCTGCATAGACGGTCACCATAAATAAGGTAAAAGCAGCAATAAGCGCAAAGGCGGCAATAAAGTAAAAATCTTGGGTCAAAAACGTCATACCAAAAATATAATAATGCTGCGATGGCACATCGAACCAGATTGCTTGCCTACCGTTATAGCGTAGCCACGGTAAAATCAAAAATAAAGCCAAAAATGCATACATACTGATTATGCGGATGTTTTGATAAAATCCGGTGACGAACCTGGGATGCACACGTTTCTTATTGGCGTTAAGATCGACTTCGACGACAGGGATTTTATTGGGTTGTTGTGCTGACATAAACGTGCCTCTTTAAAAAAAGAATCAGTCTGCTGGCATGATGAACAAACACCTTTAATAATAAGATGTATGAATGTGCGATGTTATCAATGTCAGTAAGTAGTGGAGAAGGGATTGTCTATAAAAGACGCTAATCCGTCTACCAAATGATCGATTGTAAATAGCTTGGTGAAAATCTGTAGCAATGCGCTAAACCAAAATAACGGTAGCGTTTTTTAGTGCCACTATTTTAGCATCCTCCCTACTATAAATGGGGGGATAATCTCAAAAAGCAATCAATATATAAGGGTAAATATGAGTGCACCAGTTGAATGCTAGATAATGCTATGTTAAATAAAACCTTTAATATCAATGTATAAAAAAAGGAGGAACTGCAATAACAGTCCTCCCTTTATAAAACTTATCCGTTAATAGTATAGCGACTGACTAAAGCATCTTAGTTAGTGGCTACTTCTGCCGTTGCTGCTTGAGGAGCTGGAGCAGCAGCCATAGTAGGTTTGGCAGTCTTGTCTGACAGTGAGTAAACATAAGCAGCAAGCAGCATAATACGCTCATTACCTAGTTTAGTCTGCCATTCAGGCATGACGCCAGCACGACCATAACGCAAGGTTTCGCGGATACTTTCACGATCACCACCATACAACCAAATATTATCAGTCAAATCTGGTGCGCCAGTAGAAATCATACCTTTAGCATCATTACCATGACACAGCACACAGTTGGTAGGCTCATTGAATATCACTTCACCTTGAGCAACTTGAGTTGGGTCAAGATCATAACCTTGCTGATTACCAGAGATAGATAGTACGTAATCAGACACTGCACGTATGCCATCTTCACCAATCTGATCACGCCATGCTGCCATACCACCAATTCGACCATTATGTAGCGTGGTCAAGATGTTTTCAGGTGCGCCACCATATAACCAATCATTGTCAGTCAAGTTAGGATAGCCTAAAGCACCTTTAGCATTTGAACCGTGACAAACAGCACAGTTCTGCAAGAACAAACGGCTACCAACTTTCAAGGCATTTGGATTTTCAGATAGCTTCTCAACATAAGGAGCAAGCTCTGCAACTTTTTGGTCGATTTGCGTCTGCAAGTCAGCTGGCGGATTTTCACTACGACGCATGGTCGCTTGCATGTCAGCAAGAGACGCTAGCGTCGTTGTTGCACCGCTGGCATCTGCTTTAGCCAAAATGTTTTGTTCAAAGTTATCCGTGAATACCTTGTTGTTACTCTCAAGCTCGCTATAAAGCTCGTTTTTAGAGGTCCACGGTACTGTTTCGCCATCGACTTCTACGGTCGCAAGTCCGTCCCAATGTTTAGGGAATATAGCTGGAAAGAAAATCCAATAAGCTATTGCCCAAACAATAGAACCAAAGAATATCACTAACCACCATTTAGGCAACGGTTTGTCATACTCTTTAATACCGTCATAGGCGTGGCCTGTGGTACCGTCTTCTTCTAGTTCTGGTTTGTACTTCAATACCATCAGTAAGACACCAAGAATACCTGCCCAACACATGATACTTAGTATGGTAATCCAAGAACTCCAAAAAAATGTCATCGTTTATCCTTATTGCGCTGCTCTTCAGACAGAGACTTAATATCCTCGTCATCAAGCGCAAGTTGTGCATCTTCTTCGAAGCGTTTTTTGTTTTTTGGCGAATACGCCCACCATGCAACACCTACGAAGGCAACAAAGGCAGAAACGGTCGCAATTGTTTGTAATTCACCAATACCCATTAGCGCTGTCCTTCCATCGCGGTGCCTAACTGTTGTAGATAGGCAACAAGAGCATCAAGCTCAGTGGCACCAAGAACAGCATCGGGAGCTCCTTCGATATCTTCTTCAGTATAAGGAACACCGAAGCGATCGCGGAATAGACGCATTTTCGTTTGAACGTTTGACCCATTGACTTCGTTGGTTGCAAGCCAAGGGAAACCAGGCATAACTGATTCAGGTACCAACGACTGAGGATTGATCAGATGCTGCTTTTGCCAATCTTCAGAGTAGCGTCCACCAACACGTGCCAAATCTGGTCCAGTACGTTTTGAGCCCCATAAGAATGGGTGATCCCACGTTGACTCAGCAGCACGTGAGTAAGGTCCGTAACGTTCAACTTCAGCACGTAGAGGACGAATCATTTGGGTATGACAAACGTGACAGCCTTCACGAATATAGATGTCACGACCTTCGAACTCTAGTGCAGTCCATGGCTCCATAGAAGGAAGGGGAGCGTTCACCCCACCTTCTTCAGGACCCTTGTTATCATAAATAAGTGGTACGATTTCAACTAGCGTTGCAAAGCTAATAGCAATAACGATACCGATGACCAACAAGCCTGTATTTTTTTCAATAATTTCATGCGGTGTACCAGCCATGATCGCTCCTTATACGTTAGCTGTCGAGGGTTTTTCGACACTAGGTTCATGATCCGTTGGATCAGCGACATCTACAGGCTTACCTTCTGGCATCTTGAATGTTTTATAACAGTTGTAAGCCATCACAAACATACCCGACACATACAATAGGCCACCAAAAGCACGACCAATGTATGGGAAATGCGAGAATTCAACAGTATCAACGAAGCTATATACCAAAGTACCATCTGGGTTGGTAGCAAGCCACATCATGCCTTGACCAATGCCCGAGATCCACATAGATACGATGTAGAAGATTGTCCCTGCAGTCGCTAGCCAAAAATGCGTAGTGATTAAGCTGATTGAGTACATTTTTGGTTTGTTATAAATACGAGGTAATAGTACATATAGCGAACCAATAGTAATCATACCTACCCAGCCAAGCGCACCTGAGTGTACGTGACCTACTGTCCAGTCAGTGTTATGCGATAAGGCGTTCACCGTCTTAATAGACATCATTGGGCCTTCGAACGTCGACATCGCATAGAATGACAATGCCACAATCATAAAGCGAATGATTGGATCGGTACGCAGCTTATCCCAACTACCTGATAGCGTTAGTACACCGTTAATCATACCACCCCAAGATGGTGCGAATAGGATGATAGAGAAGACCATTGCTAAAGACTGCGTCCAATCTGGAAGCGCTGAATAATGCAGATGGTGACCACCAGCCCACATATATGAAGCAATCAATGCCCAAAAGTGAACGATAGACAAACGGTAAGAATAAATAGGACGACCAATCTGTACTGGAACGAAGTAATACATCATTCCAAGGAAAGCTGCCGTTAGATAAAAACCTACCGCGTTATGTCCGTACCACCACTGCACCATGGCATCAGTTGCACCGCCAAACAGCGAGTAAGATTTGAACGCGCTAACAGGAATCGCCATGCTGTTTACGATATGTAGTAGTGCAATCGTAATAATAAAAGCTGCAAAGAACCAGTTAGCCACATAAATATGTGAGGTTTTACGTTTGATTAGCGTACCGAAGAAAACGATGGCATAAGAGATCCATACCAATGCAATCAAAATATCGATAGGCCACTCAAGCTCAGCGTATTCCTTGGTTGATGTTAAACCTAAAGGAAGGGTAATAACGGCTGCTACGATAACCGCTTGCCAACCCCAAAAGGTAAACCAAGCCAGATAAGGCGCAAATAACCTTGTCTTACACGTACGCTGGACAATATAGTAAGACGTTGCGAACAGGGCAGAGCCACCGAACGCAAAAATGACCGCATTGGTATGTAGCGGTCTTAGACGACTGAAGGTCAGCCATGGAATGTCAAAGTTTAGTGCTGGCCATGCTAACTGTGAAGCAATGAACACACCAATACTCATGCCGACGATGCCCCATACCACGGCCATTATCGTAAAAAATCTTACGACAGTAATTTCGTACTCACGGTCCACTGGGGCGACTGCTGTGTTTTGTAAACTCATTGGATGATTCCTTTACAGCCCGAATTATCAACAGAATTAACTAACTCTCCGCGCTACCTGCATCATAAAAATAGAGCCAGATAGTAAGTGCGGTACATGCTGTTTTTTGGCTCGCTTATCGCCATTACACTATTAACTATCAATCTAGGCTTTCGCTATAACAGCTCATCGATAGTAGGATTGTTAAGAGCGGTCTAGGTAAATAAGCGTATGCGCCGTGTCTGAGCATCAAACATCTAATGAGGCTAAGTATTTATCTTAATTATTACCAAAATCTGTACTAATGAAGATAGATACCAATATCCATAGATCATATAAAAACACGTTGACCATAGACGTATGCTAGCGGCGGCTGACAAAAAAACATGTTTACGTAATGTTTAGTTAAAACTCCCGACTCTGTTTAAGGGTATTGTAACGCAATCCTAATTAAATATCATCAGAACTATGCGCCAAAATACAAACTCTTTGGTAAAAATCTTAGCGAACAACTTATTATCACTATGTTGTCTGGCTATTTTATACTCAATTTTGCCACTATTCTAGGGAGGTCTTTTGCTAGAAAAGTGGCAGTTTTTATGGATAGTAAACAATTCATTGCTAAATGTAGGGATAAGATTGCCAGTCTTTTTGTAACAATTGCTGCACATGTGCTCTAAATAGGTTTTACTTATCATCGAATCGCCCCTTATAATGAGGCTGAACATAACCGGTAACAGCGTATTTTGTACGCACGCTATCAACAGCGCTTTTATAAGAGGGTATTTAACTCAGTGATACTCAATTGAATGATATCGACATCACTGGTTGGTATCCAATCAGGCTAGGGTGGTAGAGGGTTTCACCGCACTTAAGCTAATCTAATATTCATTAAGGATAATAACATGGCAGTTTTTTTGACAGATGAGTGGTTTGAGCAAGTTGAACAGATGGGTCAGGAAGCGGGTGAGCTAAACTTACCGCCAGCACTATCAAACATGGTCGTCAATTTAAAAGTATCTGACGCTGACAAAGACATCGAAGCCAATTTCGCTAATGGTCTATTACATCGTGGTTTGAGCAGTGATGCGACCACAACATTGCTATTAGACCGTGCGATTCTGCAATCTATCATCACTGATTTTGATACCAACGAAATCATGGGTGCATTTATGAGCGGCAAAATTCGTGTTGAAGGCGATATGTCACAGTTGATGGCAGTACAAACGGCTCGTCCAAGCGCTGAGCAAAAAGAGCTGTATAGTAGTATCAAGTCAATGACGACAATGGCTTAATCTTATACTGAGTGGTTTGTACTCAAGCCATTGATATACAATTAACTCAGATACACAAAAGCCCCTAATTACTTAGGGGCTTTTTATTTGCTCAAACATTCAACTGTCATAACAGCGAGACAATCATCAGTTTACTGGATTAGAGTCTTGTTTCATTAGATTGCATCGATTTTATTAGCTGGCTTTAGATTGCTTGGCTGCCTCTTGCTGGTTTTCTTTGTAGATGGCGGCTTGCAACCAAACGTTCGCCTGTACATAGTCGTGGACGTTGATTGATGCGGTCTCGGCAGTGTTGAGCGCACCGATACGTACCACGAAAGGGTCTGCATCTTGCTCACGCAATATCACCACATCAAACAGGATGATAGATTTACCATTAAAAACGGTGTCCTGCTTGCCTAGCACCTGACCTTGACACCACGCTTCATCTTCCTGCCCCAAGGTATCGCCGAACAGATAGGCGCACATATGACCCAGATTAATCTCAACGGGTGCCATTTGTTCTTTGGTTTCAGGTTTCCACACGCTGATTTGTTCTTGTAAATCGTCTGGGATTTTTCCATCATTGGCGGCAACGATGTCATTAAAAGCACGATGGTAACGAATAGATTCTTCATCTTCTACCATGATAACTTCGTTTTGTTGGCTTAGCTTAATCTCATGTGCCCAAGCGCTAAAATTCACAAAATAAGCGGTGTCTTGTTGGTATAAATGACGGTTGGGCGTATAAAGCTGGTCAAAGGCATAGATGATACTGCCATCAGACGTACGCAGGCGCAGGACAGCATCGTGTGAATTGTCATTGGCGATGATACGCTCAATTTTACAATTCAACCCATAAGGGCTATCGACACAAGGATAGGCGTTGATGAAGCATTCAGGCTTACCGTCTTTCATCGCTAGTACTTGATTGATATGGCATGGCTGATCTTCAGATAATAGTAAGCAGCTGTCTTGAGCGCTCACATTGCTATTGAGGCCTTTAGGCATAGCGGCCTGCTCAATCATCTTTTGTAGCCATTCTGGGACGTCATTACTCATGTCGTCCGTCAAAATGCGCCAATGATCGGCATGACCGGCAGATTGCTCGTCGGTCAACGCGATTTTGGTAGGAGATTGAATGTTTTTATATTGATAATTAATGGTCATGGAATTACTCAAAATTAAGTCAGCATGAGGTTTGGACCGAAAGCGACGATTGGTTATGTATCATCCCATATTTCACAAAATTGGTTTATGATAGATAGCCATGTCATGAGCGAAGGGTCAACAAACAACAATGAGGGGTTAATGACAATTGTCCTTAGCATACAATATATAGGTATTGACGCAAGTAATAGCAAGCCCCTCATAAAAAATAATAACAAAACCCAGTTTTTTATCAAAAAACCCGTTCAGTTTTCGCTAATGACTGGCACATATAAGACAAATTGTGTCAAACTAGCTCCCTTTTGACAGCTGCGTATGGCTTGTCTGAAACCCTGTTTTTTTGTTCGATTTATATGTGGGAGGGTCGGTGTCAGTATAAATATAAAATACGATACCTGTGCCGCTACTCGTTTGACTACCTATATAGAGTCGCACGTAGATAAGATAAAGAGTTTGAATATGTTTCGTCCTTTAGCGTTATTTATCGGCTTACGATACACCCGAGCAGAGCGTAGTAATGGCTTCATCTCCTTCATATCGCTAATCTCAATGATTGGTTTGACGCTTGGGGTTGCCGTATTGATTACGGTGCTATCGGTGATGAATGGTTTTGATCGCGAGCTAAAAACCCGCATTTTGGGGATGGTGCCACAAGCGACGGTGGTCTCTTCTGAAATTATTGGTGACTGGCAGCAATTGGCAGGTCAGATTAAAGAAGATCCAGAAGTTGCCGCTGTTGCGCCATTTATCCAGTTGCAAGGAATGCTGACATCTAATGGTCAGGTTGCAGGGATAATGGTCACAGGTGTTGAACCTGAGTACGAAAAAAATGTTTCTATCATCAATGAAAGTATGATTGAAGGGAATATTGATACCTTACAAAGCGGTGAATTCAACATTGTTTTGGGTGAAGAGATGGTGCAATCGCTTGGTCTACAGTTAGGCGATAAGGTGACTTTGGTATTGCCAGAGGCATCGCCATCACCTGCTGGTGTGATTCCGCGATTTAAGCGTTTTACCTTGACAGGTATCTTTACCATTAGCCCAGAAGTCGACAGTTTGATGGCCTTTATTCCTATGGGCGATGCGGCAAAGCTATTGCGTTTACCAGAAGGTGCACAGGGCGTACGCATGAAACTCGATGATATCTTTCAGGCACCAATGGCGGCGCAAAAAGCGGCCGCTATAGATCCTGAAAAGTTATATCCTAGTGATTGGACACAGACGCACGGTAATTTGTTTGGCGCCATTCAAATGGAAAAAGCCATGGTAGGCTTGCTGTTGTTTTTAATCATTCTAGTCGCGGCTTTTAATATCGTCTCAAGCCTCGTTATGTTGGTCACGGATAAAAAAGCTGATATTGCGATTTTAAAAACCTTTGGTGCCTCACCGCGTTTGATTACCCAAGTCTTTATGGTACAAGGCGTGGTCATTGGTGTGATAGGAACCATCGCTGGTACGATATTGGGCGTTATATTTGCGCTAACGGTCAGTGATATTTTAGGCTTTATTAATCAAAGCTTTGGTCTAAATCTGTTCGATGCTTATTTTATTAATTACCTACCATCACAACTGCGTGTCACTGATGTGGTGCTGATTACCGGTGCATCATTTGTGCTGAGCTTTTTGGCGACTATTTATCCAGCACGCCGTGCGGCGAAGATTCAGCCAGCACAAACGCTACGTTATGAGTAGTCTGTGATTAGGCGACATAACGGCATATTGTGATTAGCGTCTATTAAAGATACGGTAGGTGTAATAAAAATAGATGCTGACGCTTATAACTCGTTCATAGAGTATCAATACCAGTATAAATAAAATAAAGGAAACACCATGTCTGCCATTTTAGAGGCAAAAAACATCAATAAGATATATGATGAAGGGGCAGTCAGTACGCAGGTATTGACTGGCTTAGATTTGACAGTGCATGCTGGCGAGCGCATCGCCATCGTTGGTACCAGTGGCTCTGGTAAAAGTACATTGCTGCATTTGCTCGGAGGCCTTGATACGCCTAGCAGTGGGGAGGTCTGGTTACATGGTAAATTGTTAAATAACATGAACGAAACTGAACGCGGTGCGATGCGTAATAAATATTTAGGGTTCATTTATCAGTTTCATCATCTATTAGCAGAGTTCACCGCGATTGAGAACGTCGCGATGCCGCTATTGATGCGCCCAAAAGTATCGACGACTGAAGCCAGAGATCAGGCAATTGCCATCTTAGAAAGCGTTGGTCTTGAGCATCGTTTGGCACACAGACCGGGTGAGCTATCAGGTGGTGAGCGTCAGCGTGTGGCGATTGCTCGTGCACTAGTCACCAAGCCATCCCTTATATTAGCAGATGAGCCGACAGGTAACTTGGATTACGATAACGCTCAAAGTGTCTTTGGGCTATTATCTGAGCTTCAGAGCACCATGCGGACAGCCCTGCTTATGGTGACACATGACCGTAATTTGGCGGCGTTGGCAGATCGTCAGCTCTTGCTACGCAATGGGCATTGGGAAGATTACTAAACGTATACTTTTATGGATAAGAGGGCATTGGTTGCCTTATCCATTTTTTCAAAGGTAAATATCATGAACAAAGACGATGACCCAATCGCTGCCTTTGGCAGTATTGAAGAGGGCAATGAGCCGCTACAACCTTATATCGATCCTACGTTGTTTGAGACCCTCGATAGACAAGCACAAATAGAGCTACTAACGCCTGTGTTTGATGCGATTACTTTGGCTGGTGTGGACTATGATTTAAAAGTTCAGGACAGTGCGACGGGTAAGCGCTATACGCTATTTAAAAACGAAGAGATTATTGAAATCATACCAATGGACAGTGGCTTTACGGATACTATTATTGACGCGATAGAGAACAGCAAAGAAGATGAATAATCTGGTCTAACTATACCTATGCCTATATCTGTGATGAAACAAGCTAAATAGGCTTTGGTTTATATCTGTGGCTTACATTAAGACTTAGGCGTTTTATCATCAGCTCTTTGTTGGCGCTTTTGCCAACTAACGACAGTTTTATAGCGCCAAATGGCTTTAAATGTCAGTCCACAGATTATGCTACTAACAATCGCTAATATCGTCAGCCCTAGACAAAATGCAGCGATAGAGACAGTGCCTTTATAGGTAATAAAAGGGTTGGCGCCATCTGATAAAGCCCACAAACTAAAATCAGCAATCATTCGCCCGATTAGTCGTAAGCTAATCATCGGCACGTCCATAATTTTGGCACCGATATAATAGCCTGCGTAAAATATCGGTAGGCTGGTAAGTGGGTTAGTAATCCAAGTGAGACCAAGCGCCATAGGAACATTGGCACGGAAAATCAGCGAGCCAATCAATGCTAGTAGCATCTGTCCTGGCAATGGAAAAAACGCACTGAGCACACCAATGTAGACTGCTTTATTTAGGCTATGACGATTAAAGTGCCATAAGCGTGGATCAGCCAAATGTGGGGCGAACAATTTTAAGGTGCGACTTTCTAGGATTTTCTCTGGTGTAGGGAGTAGGTCTTTTAGACGTTTTTGGGGCACAGGATTGCCTTTAATCGTTAACTGCAGCCCGCTCAATCGTATTGATGGGCTGATATAAAGTTATGGTAATAATAAAAAAATAGGCTGAAAATTTTCATTGAAGATATAGGATAATGATGTCAGATCACCATCATCGCAATATGTCTGATTAGTATAGGGTAATAGTCATATAAATGCTATTGCGTGACGTGTCAGTCGGCATAGTTGAAGTGGTTTGCAGTAAAAAATAAAAAGTCTTTTTATCACTTTATAAGGCTGTGATAGTAAACTTACTTTATTGAGTGGTATTTTAGTATTCAGACCATCAAGCAAGGAGTGCTGGTGTACTGGTTGATTGGCAGTTTAATTATTATCGCTATGATGGGCGTGTTGGCGGTCGCAGGCAGTATGCCGATACCGACTGACTTGTTGTCTATAAATAGTAGTAGCGCGCCAATCTTGCCCTTAGTGCTGATACTGCTTAGTTTTATCCTAATGGCTGTTGCCAGTTATAATATACCTGCTGTCACAGACAGTCACCCATCAAATAATCTCTCTCATAGACCCAATCACAAACATAAACGCTTCTTTCATCTTTTTAGGTATGTGTTAGTTGTTATATTGGCAATTGGGCTGATTGTTGCTAGTGCGCTGCAAGCATTGGTCAGCCACCAACAGGCCGAGTCTACAGAAATCACTGAAAGTATGCGCGTGCAAGCACTGGTTACTATTGAAGGAATCAGTGATAGCGTCTACGATGTTGCCTCAAATAGCGGCTATCGACAAGTGGCGACGATCAGCCGCATATCTCCATTGGTGTCCGAGCTGTCAGCTCAAGAATTGAATAAACAAGCTGCTAAATATGTAGCAGATAATAAAAATAGCCTAAGCAAAAATAATCCATATGATGATATTAATAAAGCTAATGGCATAGGGAGTAAGCATCGTATTTTACTGAGTGCTTATCCAAAACGTACAACTAAAAAGCAATTGAGCAGTAGCAATCTCACCAGTCTAAATGACCTACAGCCTGGCGATCAGCTGTGGATGAGTTTGACACTGGCACCACTGGCTACTTCTGAGCAGGCGGTAAACAATCCATCTGGTTTTGACAGCTATCGCTGGTTACGAGGTCGTCATATCGATGGGGTAGCGACTATATTGGCGACTAGCGAATCGACTGTTTTCAACGTAGCGTCACCAACATCAACGTCTTCCTCTCACTCTTACCTTAAACGCTTTCGTACGCGCATTGATCAAGGACGTTGGCAATTACGGCAGCATTTTCATCAGGATTGGGGGACGCAGAGTATAGCCGAGCAACAAGCGAAAGCTGTCACCTTAAGCTTATTAACTGGCGATCGCAGTCTTATCAATCGTGATACCAAGGATTTGTATCAATTGGCTGGTATTTCGCACTTGCTGGCTATTTCAGGCACCCACGTATTGTTTTTGGCCATTATGTTAGCGGGCACAGTGATACTGCTGTTCAATCGTTTTTATACAGCAGCGTATCGCCATATGCCGCGTTGGCAAATACGTTGGTGGGTAATGATTGGCGCTGCTTTTATTTATGCGTTATTTACAGGGTTTGATGTGCCTGCCGCGCGCACTGCTTGGATGCTGTTAGCGGTAGGTTTGGTACGCTTAACGCTGTTGCCAGTTAGCACTATGCGTGTGCTATTGGCGCTGGCAGTGCTGATGGCATGGCACGATCCTTATGTATTGTGGCAAGCAGGGTACTGGTTGTCATTTATCGCAGTCGCACTATTACTCAAGTATGATGACGGCTCATATAAACACCATGAGTCAGCCGCGTCAGAGCCAATACTCGTATCAAAATCGCTAGGACTCGCTCACAGCACCCAGACAAAAAATGTCGTGTGGACACAAGCTTGGATAATAGCCAAGCGTGTATTCAAGCTACAGTTTTGGCTTTTTATCACGCTATTGCCCATTACCTTACTATTATTTGGCAAGGCATCACTGTGGGGACTTATCGTCAACTTATTTGCCATTGGATTGTTTGGATGGGTCATTGTGCCGCTGAACCTATTGGCAGGTCTGTGTTATCTTTTTTCACCGACTGTCGCTGATGCTATCTGGGCATTGGTCAGTGCTATCGTCGCAGCCTTACACAAGCTGATTCATTGGCTGACGTCATTACCGGTGTTATCTGAAGCGTGGCTTTATACTCCCATCAACATGGCAATAGTGCTGATGATGTTACTCAGCATCTTGCCTTGGCTATTACCACGAGGGTTTATCAGTCGCTGGCTAACATTGCCACCTTTGACACTACTCATGATGACGGTATATGCCAATCAACAGTCATTAACGACGATACCGACTCTCTATATCTTGCCGACAGGTGACCAGTATATAAGTGCCAGCTTGTTAAAGTATCCCATTACGAACAACGATGGTGCTAGTGAAGATAGTGTCAGTTGGCTGTTTTTGGCTGACCACCGACCGAAAGGTTCAAGAACAATGGCCACTAGTCTAACCGTAAATGTACTGTCCGCGACTTTAGAGCAGCAATTGGGCAGCTTATCAGTTGATAACGTAGAGGGCATCATAGTACAGAGTAGCAGTGCGGTTTTAAGTGACACACTCAATAAGAACAATAAGCAAAATATGTTTCAAGCAAATGCGTCTGAATTATTGCCCATGACAGTGTTACAGCTAAATCAGCATCTGCCTATTGGCCAGTACTGGCAAGCGGGGCGCAGCGATAGATGGTCTACCCTGCAAAAATCATATCAAACAGTCAGCAAATCTAACAACGTGTCGACTATCAGTGCGCAACGTTGCGAGCAGGGCAAAAAATGGCAACTAGATGCACATTTATCGATACAGGCAATGACAGGGTGGAGTAAGATAAACGATGCAAGCATTTGGGATTGCTCGGTGGCGATTGATACAGAGTCGCCTATAAAAATAGTAAAATATAATGCCGCTGCGCCACTGAAGTCATCAGCTGCTACCGTCCAATCATTAACAGCAGGCTCCCATCATATTCAACCACTGGGTCATAAAACGTTAGGAAACCAAGCGCCAGATACTGAAACACTGAAAATAAAAGCACCGGAATTCCAAGCAAAAAATGCAAAAAAACAAAGCTATCAATCTGAGACATCGCACTCACGCATCATTCTGAGTGCCGATACACATCAGCGCGTGTGGCAGATGTGGTCACTGTTATGTTCTGACGACAGTATAGGTTTTATTCATAGTACCTGGCTTGGTCATAGCGCATCGCATACCACTGCTGATATAATCAGTCAGCAAAGAGTCAATGATATCGTCACTCATGATGATAAGCCATTAGAGGTGGCGTTCACTATCGATTAAATAGCTTGAGCGACTTTGTCTTCAAATAAAAAATCTTCTCGTGCTGTATCTTTTTAACACTAGTATTGATATCGCACCTCAAAAATAGCGCTTATATTGCTAGCGTTACAATATAGTGATATTTCACAGTTATACTATTGTACCCTGATGGAAATACCACCATACTTATCAGCCTATTACTATAGGTGAGTATTGAAGCATTTGGTGTGAAAATCAGCGCTTTACTTACTTTGTTTTTTATCTCGTTTTAGAGTGTTTCTGAATTAGGAAGTTATATGCCCAACTGGCCACCAAACCCTAACAAACGTCCTGACAATTCGTCAAATGAGCCTGTGCAGCAGCCAAGCCAGCCGAGCGGACAAGAATGGCGATTGTTAGAAAACACCCTATTGGCGAGTGTGGTTGAGCAACGCCGCGCCCGTCGTTGGGGTATCTTTTTTAAATTATTGACCTTTGGTTATATTTTATTGATATTTTTGACATTAGGCCGTGGTTGCAGCAGCAAAGCCCCAACGGGTCTAGAGGGTGTTGATACCAGTAAGCCGCATTTGGCCGTGGTTGAGCTGCAAGGTGTCATCAGTAGTGGCGATGTGGCCAATGCTTATGATGTCAATGAAGCCTTGACTCGTGCCTTTGAAAACAAAAATTCAAAAGCCATCGCGCTAGACATCAACTCTCCTGGTGGCTCCCCAGTACAGTCTGATGAGATTTGGCAAACAATGATGGACTTGCGTCAAGAATATCCAGACAAAAAACTCTATGCTGTCATCGGTGATGTCGGTGCCTCAGGCGCTTATTATATTGCTTCTGCAGCAGATGAGATTTATGTCAATCCATCAAGTTTGGTGGGTTCTATCGGTGTGATTATGCCAAGCTATAATATCGAAGGCTTAATGGACAAAGTCGGTGTAGAAGACCGCACCATTACCGCGGGTGAATACAAAGATATTTTAAGCTTGTCACGCCCATTGACTGATTATGAAGAAAACCATGTCGAAAAAGTACTGGCAAATACGCATAAGCACTTCATTAATGCAGTGAAGGAAGGTCGCGGCGACCGTTTGAAAAATCCTGAGCAAAACAAATTGTTCTCAGGGTTGTTTTGGACAGGTGAGCAGTCTATCGAGCTCGGCTTAGCAGACAAGAAAGGTAGCATCGCAAGTTTAGAGAAGCAGTTAGAGCTTGAAAATGTCGTTAACTATAGCCCAACAGATCCGTTCCAATTATTCATGGATCGCTTTGCTGTTAAGCTGGGCGCAGGCGTTGGGTCAAGTATCAACCTTGATGTCTTACCGCAAGAAAACGGCAATGCGCAGATGCGTTAAACGCTTTATGTTTTAGATTTTCGGTGTATGATTGTTAAGGCTGAGCGTATCCATATGCTCAGCCTTAATTGTATGTCGCATTTGATAATAATCCAATGAGAGCCTGTTATGAGTGATGAAATCAATTTACAGACCTTTGCCGCTTTGCCTGTCTCGACTATAACCAATAAGCCTGTTCTGCACTTTGCTCATGCCAATGGTATGCCAAGCGCCGTGTATCAGCCTTTCTTTGAGGGGTTAGCAGAGTTTTTTACCATCGAATATATTGCGATGTTGGGAGACACGCCTGATTATCCAGTGGATGACCATTGGCGCAGTCTGACGCAACAAATCATCGATAGCGTAAAAAGCGCCTGTGATGAGCATGGTGTTAACCAAGTGGTGGCAGTGGGTCATTCGCTCGGAGCGATGTGTACTCTGCAGGCATTGTATCGGGCGCCAGAGTGTTTTTCTCAAGCAGTACTGATGGATCCGCCATGGATTTATGGTAAGACCAGTTTGATGTGGCATCTGGCAAAAACACTAGACAGATTGCCATTGATGAACAATCGCTTAATGGATGCATTGTCACCATCTGGAATATCGAAGCGTCGCCGTGATGTTTGGGACAGTCGAGCAGATGCCTATGAGAAGATGCGCCATAAAGGCCTTTTTAAGAATTTTGATGAGCGCAGTTTTCAAGGCTATATTGAGCATGGTTTGCATGAGCGTGCAGACGGCAAGGTGACATTGGCCATACCTAAAGCCAGTGAAGTGGCGGTATTCCGTACCAACCCATCTTGGTATTGGCTCGCACCCAATCGTGGTCCTAAGGTGCCAGTTACTTTGATTATCGGTGAAGAGAGTCTGTTTTTAAAACGTCGTTTTCCGCAGCAAGTTAAATCGCGACTGGGTATCTCTTATCAAACTCATGCAGGCGGTCACATGTTCCCACTTGAGCATCCAGAATCGGTCTCACAGCAAGTATTATCATTGATTAAACAACAACTAAAAGACAGCAATTAAAAAAATAGCTATGTAAAGACAAGAACTAAAAAGTAATGGCTAATGATTAGCTCTATGACCTAATAAATAGGTGAGTTGATATTCTGCCGTCTTAAGTGACCATATTATGCTAAAAAACTCTTCTACATCTTCACAAAATGATGCAGTGCCATCAGTCAAGCGTACGCCGTTGTTTTCACGCTTGGGTGCGGTTGTGCTGACGATAGTGATAGTGATAGCGTTTTTTATCAGCCAATTACTTGGGGTTTATGTCGCTGGTAAGCTTGTATTGCCGGCTGGTAAAAACTCGACGGCGGCTGATATTTTCTATTTTGGCAGTAATGATGGGACAGTCGTCAGTCTTTCTATCATCATTGGCTGTGTATTGTTAGTTGCTATTAGTGTGCTGATGATTCGTATCAGAGGTGGTGAGATACGCCACTATCTGGCAATAAAGCCATTTTCATTAGCAGTGGGTATGGGAATGCTCGGACTGCTATTGATATTTATGATAGGCAGTCAGATACTGACGTATTTATTAGGCGAGACACCATTGGTATTCGTCGATCCTTTATACCAATCTGTTAGCTCAGTGTGGCTATTGGTGTTTGCGATGGTGGTCATTGCGCCTTTTTATGAAGAGTTGATATTTCGCGGACTATTATGGTCAGCCATTGCCGAGCAGTTTGCCGATATCACGGATACCGATACCAAAGATTCATCACACTCACAGCTGCGCGGGGCAGTCGTTGCCAGTATCGTGACCAGTTTGATATTTGCCGTTATTCATGTGCAGTATGGTATCTATGAAATCAGCACCATTGTGGTGTTGGCATTGATATTTTGTTATGCACGTTTTAAATCAGGCTCGCTGCTGCTGCCGATACTACTACATACCATTAATAATGGCGTTGCTATGTGGCAGTATCTGGCGCAAGTTGCTTAAGCTTTTTGAGCTAATATACACAGTTCCATATTAGCTTAGTCACACATCAGGATTTAACGCCAAGACTTCATCGGCAGCATATCTAATGTCAGCTATCGTGAGCTCAGGCTTACCGCTCAAAGCCTGTCGCCATTTACGAGCACCCATCAGCCCTTGAAACAAACCTAAGTAATGTCGTGTCATCGTTGGCAGCGCTTCACCTTTAGCGATTTGTTCCTCTAGATAAGGATACAGCTGCGCTAAAATCTCTGAGCGCTTGGGAGCAGGCGCGCCCCATAAGCTATTGGCTTCCGCTAGCAAGTAAGGGTTGTGATAAAACGCCCGACCAATCATCACCCCATCTACGTGCTGCAAATGCGCTTCAATGTCAGCCACTGTATCGATACCACCATTAATCTCGATATCCAGTGCTGGAAAGTCTTGTTTGAGGCGGTAAACATCCTCGTAGCGTAACGGCGGGGTTTCACGGTTTTGTTTCGGACTAAGACCTTTTAACCATGCGGTACGCGCATGAACGATAAAACGTGTACACCCTGCAGCTGCCACTTTTTCTACAAAGTCCACCATAAACTCATAACTGTCAAAGTCATCAATACCAATACGATGTTTCACGGTTACGGGGATATCGACCGCTGCCTGCATGTGCTTGACCAAGTCTGCAACCGTCTCAGGCTCAGCCATCAGACAAGCCCCGATTTTATTATGTTGCACGCGATCTGATGGGCAGCCAACATTGATGTTGACTTCATCATAGCCATATTGCTGGGCAAACTCTGCGCACTGTGTCATTTCCCTATTGTCTGCACCACCAAGCTGCAACACCAAAGGATGCTCAAGGGTATCAAAGCGCAGGTGCCGATCGCGTTTGCCATGTATCAACGCGCCCGTACTAATCATCTCGGTATAAAGAAAAACGTGCGGATTAAAAAGCCGCGCAAAGTAACGATAGTCCGTCGTTGTCCAATCAATCATAGGGGCAACAGAAAGTCGTTTATTGCTCATATCAACCATAAATGTGAAGCCTTACTCTTTGAATATTTGGGTGTTTATAAATTTGTGTTGGTAGCTGAACGTTAAATAATGTGGTCAATTTTTTTGAATTCGGGCAAGTTATAAAAATAAAGACCAATGATAATACCGATAAAGCCGATAAATGCAATGTATAAAGCGGGGGAGAAGCTCACTAGTGTCGTGGCATAACCAAGTCCAAAGGGAATTGAGATACCAACAATACCATAGGTCACATTATAACAAAGCGCCATTCCAGTGAGGCGCACATTGGTTGGGAATAGCTGCACAAAGATGGCTGGCATCATACCGATAATACCCGCACAAAACCCTAATAGAGCGTACATGATTAGGATGTAATCGCCGCCTGCTTGCAAGTGATAAAAGAAAGCAAAAATCATAGCGATGAGTAAGACAGAGCCTGCAGCAAGCACTTTACCAAAATTCTGATAATTGGACACAATGCCATAAAATACACAGCCAAAAACCATAAATACAATGCCTAAGCTGTGTGAAAAACCAAACAAATCGGTGTCTAAATTAAAGCGCAACTTTATTAAATCTGGTAGTAAAATCACAATAACGCTGGTAATGCTAGAAATAATGAGTGTCAACATCATGCCAATAAATACGGCGTGCTTGCATTGCTTAAAAAGCAAGGAAAGCGGCTTTGCAACATAATCTTTCGGTCTGGTGTTCTTCATGACCATAAAGAAAGGCGTCTCTTTTACATATGGCCAAGCCAATAATGGCAGAAAGCTCAACACAGCGCCGACCAAGAATGGCAGCCGCCAACCATAGCCAGTGAGCTGGTCTGTGGTCATAACGTTAGACAGCCACATAAAGAACGCATTGGAGAATAAAACACCCACAAAAAAGCTGGCAGTCACATAACTACAGGCAACCGATAAATACTGACGTGGTACATGCTCAGCCACAAACGCCCAAGCCAGCGGGACATAAAGGCCAAACACCATCCCTTGTATAAGTCTCAATAAAATAAATAAGGCAGGTGCCAGCCATCCCAACTGTGCATAAGTCGGTAAGCAGGCCATTGCCAATAAGCTGAGCGCACTGACAAGCAGACTGATGAGCAGTATCGGTTTTCGACCATGGATATCACCGTAGCGACCAAGGATGACACCGCCGAATGGGCGCGCTAAGTAACCAATGGCAAAAAGTCCAAGCCCTTGTAATCGAGCAATATTGGGGTCGCTATTTACAGGGAAAAACGCAGTCGCCACAATATCTGAGATATATAAATAAATCAGAAAATCAAAAAAGGCGACGGCACTGCTAAAACAGATAAACAACACCATGTTTCTGTCTTTGGAAGACATCAGTGCATATTGAGAACGAGAAGGCATATTGAATCACGCATCCACACAGTAAAGTGGTCGTTAAGTCGGTCATCATTGAGGTAATCGACGTCATAGAAAGCGACAAATCAGTCTAGATAAAAGTGATTTGACAGAGCAGTAATATTAAGTTTTTTCAGGTTTAGAGCTTGTCACCTTTTACACTGTGAGGGATAAAATTTAGCCATTTTATAGCTAAGCACACCTAAAAGTGTTATAAATTAATTATCAAACCCAATTGTTATTATAAAGACCATGACTTACTCACTAGATTTTCGTATGCAAGTTCTTAAAAGCTTAGACGAGGGTATGACCTT
>NZ_JASDCF010000035.1 GCF_030408035.1 Psychrobacter sp. APC 3426 | reverse complement strand
CATATCATAAAGATTAGGTTTGTCAAGCTTTTTTATAATTTGTTTCAATAAGTTAGCCAGGTTTGTTATATGTAAATTCACATATAAATGATTCCGGTTCGTCTTAATGAGGTGCGTATTATAGACGGTTTGCGCTGGGTGTCAACCGCTTTTACCAAGGTTTTTCAATTAATTTTAGAAAACACACAACAAGCGTTACTTTTCAATAACTTAGCCAAAGATTGTTTTAACAATTTTAACGATGCTGTGCCAGGAACTTGCTTGCGCCTAGCTATTAGCGTTGACTCGCTCAAGTTATCACCCATTTACTGAACGTTTTAGAGTAATTATACCTACAGCCAAACTTATTGCTTATAACTATTGACTAGCACCTATTCGATTACAGTTATATGATCAGTATTGATGTTTATATAATGCGTACCTATATATGAGCTGATATATAGACGCTAAACTCATAAGCTCAGCTTGTTGATGTAGAACATCCCCTTCCCTCTGCTGTCTAGTGTTAACAGACAGTTTTTGCTATAATAACTCTCTTTATGACATTACTTAATCATACTTCCGCTTAGCCTCATTAACAGGCAGCTTGTGTATCATCACGACAATTCGATTGTATAATTATTAAATGGCCAAGTTATTTGATAACTTATGCCTTGGTTAACCAATAATTATGATGCTATATAAGTGTGAGCTTAGTGATTTTTGGGTAATGCCTATCTCTTACAACATATCACAGTGGTTAGATATAATTGATGTGGTCTTGCGGTTATATGATTGATGGTTGCAATCATCACTGCCAACGGATCCAAAAAGGTGAATAGACTATGGTAGCGATTACTTTACCCGATGGTAGCGTAAAAGAGTTCGAAGGCAACACGACGGTCATGGAAGTGGCGCAAAGTATTGGCGCAGGCCTTGCCAAAGCAACAGTTGCAGGGCGTGTAAATGGTCAACTGGTAGACGCCTCTGACGCTATCACTACCGATGCTAACGTTGAAATCGTAACCCCAAGAGACGCAGATGGTGTCGATATTATTCGTCATTCTGCCGCGCATTTGCTCGGTCATGCTGTTAAACAACTTTATCCTGACGTAAAAATGGTCATTGGCCCTGTTATTGAAGATGGCTTTTATTATGACATCTACAGTGAGACGCCATTTACACCTGAACACATGGAAGCCATCGAAAAGCGCATGATGCAGTTGATAAAGCAGGACTATGACGTCATAAAGAAAATAACGCCACGTGATGAAGTGATTAAGATTTTTGAAGAACGCGGTGAAGACTATAAGCTTAAGCTGATCAACGATATGCCAGGCGAAGAAGCCTTTGGTCTGTATCACCATCAAGAATATGTCGATATGTGCCGTGGTCCACACGTACCAAATACGCGCTTCTTAAAAGTATTTAAACTGACCAAAATGTCAGGTGCTTATTGGCGCGGTGATGCTAAGAACGAGCAGCTGCAACGTATTTATGGTACGGCATGGGCAGATAAGAAAGATTTAAAAGCCTATATCCAGCGTATCGAAGAAGCAGAAAAACGTGACCACCGTAAAATTGGTAAGGCGTTGAACTTGTTTCATATGCAAGAGCAAGCACCGGGTATGGTGTTCTGGCATGCCAATGGTTGGACAATTTATCAAGTGCTTGAGCAATATATGCGTAAAGTACAATACGATAATGGCTATGAAGAAATTAAAACGCCGCAAATCGTCGACCGTAGCTTGTGGGAACGCTCAGGCCATTGGGGCAACTACGCAACCAATATGTTCACGACGTCTAGCGAAAACCGTGATTACGCGGTAAAGCCAATGAACTGCCCATGTCACGTGCAAGTATTCAATCAAGGTTTGAAATCTTATCGTGATTTGCCTCTACGTATGGCAGAGTTTGGCTCGTGTCACCGTAATGAGCCGTCGGGTTCGCTCCATGGTCTGATGCGCGTGCGTGGCTTTACGCAAGATGATGCGCATATCTTTTGTACGCAGGCGCAAATTCAGCAAGAAGTCGCGGACTTTATCAAGTTAACCCTTGCCGTTTATGACGACTTTGGCTTTGACAAGATTATTATGAAGCTTTCTACCCGTCCAGAAAAACGTGTCGGTAGCGATGAGTCTTGGGATTTTGCTGAAAAAGCATTGGCCGATGCGCTAGATAGCTCAGGTCTTGACTGGGAATATCTGCCAGGTGAAGGCGCATTCTATGGTCCGAAGATTGAATTTAGTTTGAAAGACAGTTTAGGCCGTGTCTGGCAGTGCGGTACCATTCAGGTTGATCCAAATATGCCTGAGCGTCTCGATGCGGAGTTCGTCAACGAGCAAAATGAGCGTGAAGTACCTATTATGCTGCACCGTGCCATTTTAGGGTCATTTGAGCGTTTCATCGGTATATTGATTGAGAACTATGCCGGTTGGATGCCAGTATGGCTAGCACCGCAACAAGTCGTTGTCATGAATATCACTGATAAACAGGCAGATGCTTGTGAAAATGTGGTTAATGAGCTCAAAAATGCAGGTTTGCGAGCCACTAGTGACTTGCGTAACGAAAAGATTGGATTTAAGATACGAGAGAAAACATTAGAACGTATTCCCTATATGCTAGTATTAGGGGATAAAGAAGTCGAATCGGGCAGTGTCAACGTCCGAACGCGTGAAGGTGAGAACCTTGGCGTGATGAGCATTTCTGAATTTATTACATTAGTACAGACCGCTGTTGGTAAAAAAGGCCGACAGACCCCAAAAACAGATGAGGAGTAATACCTATTAAACAGTCCAACCGTTTGAACATCAACGAAGATATCAACGCCAAAGAAGTCCGTCTCGTTAAAGAAGACGGCGAACAAATGGGCGTGGTCGATATTGAAACCGCGATGAAAGCGGCGCGCGAAGACAACTTAGACTTAGTCGAATTGGTTCCAGATGCCAAACCGCCAGTATGTAAGATCATGGATTATAAGCATTTCCTCTATGATCAAAAACAAAAAGCGAAAGAAGCTAAGAAAAACCAAAAGCAGACTCAGCTTAAAGAGATGAAGCTACGTCCTAGCACCGAAGAAGCCGATTATCAGGTTAAACTGAAGAAAATTGTTAGCTTCTTGGAAGATCAAGACAAAGTTAAAATTAGCATCCGTTTCCGTGGACGCGAAATGGCGCACCAAGAAATTGGTCGCAAACAACTTGATCGTATTATTGAAGATACCGCTGATATCTCAAACGTCGAACAGTATCCTAAGATGGAAGGTCGTCAAATGGGTATGCTGCTTGGGCCAACTAAGAAAAAGTAGTCTGTTTTATCAGGTTACTGTTAGTGGTGGCTGTGAATCGATGTAACTGCTGTTCTATATAGACAGTTCGTCGATATAGATAGTTATAATCTTGACCATCAATATGCTACGGGATATTGATGGTTTTTTATTATTGGTAACCTCTAGATTCTCATGAGCTAATATTATTTAGACAAATGATTGTAGCTATATTAAAACAGTAGAAAACCAAGCTCACTCTAATTTACAAAACCTATCTTCTCACTACCTTATTAACACGGTAATCTAAAGCTCTACTGCACTGTAATTACGATTATTAGAATAAAAACAATCAAGTGCATAAAATGTGTATATAAAAGCCATCTCAATTATTATTAATGATGCATAGTCATTAAACACATACTGTCCATTTTAGATATTATAGGAAACTTCATGCAAGAATTGACTCCACCAGAAAACGCCACTACTCCTAGTATTTCGTTGACTGCGCCTGAACCTGTGAAAGAAATACAAAAAAGTGAAGCAGATCAAATGGTCAAGTTGGATGAAAGCCAAATCCCTGAGCTTGATGCCAAAGTTGATGCGTTTGTCGATCATGTGATTACCAACTCTGTACACAGCGCTGAGTTTCAGCAGAATGTACAATCTATTCATAACTTAGGCACTAAAGAGATTCGCGAATCAGCGCAAGTGTCCAACCGTATGTTGGATTTGCCCGCCAAGAGCCTGAATGACAGCCTGTTTGATAACTCTCCTATTGCCAAATCTCTAACCGAGCTGCGCGGTATCGTTGAGGACTTAGACCCAAGTAAAAAAGAGCTGACCAGCTCGCGCAAACTATTCGGTCTCATTCCATTTGGCAATAAAGTACAGGATTATTTTCGTCAATACGAGTCGGCTCAGTCGCATATCAATGCAGTGGTGACCAGCCTCTATAATGGTAAAGACGAGCTGCTCAAAGACAATGCGATGATCGAGCAAGAAAAAGTCAATATGTGGGATTTGATGCAGTCCATTCGTCAATATATCTATGTTGGTAAAAAGATTGATGAGCAATTAGAGCAAAAAGTTTATGCTATTGAAGCCACAGACCCTGAAAAAGCTCGTATTATTAAAGAAGAGATGTTGTTTTACGTCCGTCAAAAAAACACTGACTTTTTGACACAACTTGCCGTCAATGTGCAAGGGTATCTAGCGCTCGACACCATTCGTCGCAATAACCTAGAGCTGATTAAAGGGGTAGATCGTGCAACAACGACAACTATCTCTGCACTACGTACAGCAGTGGTGGTTGCTCAAGCGATGACCAATCAAAAGCTAGTGCTTGATCAGATTACTGCATTAAACAAAACCACCAGTAGCTTGATTGAATCAACGTCAGCGATGCTAAAGCGTCAGTCTGGTGAGATTCATGAGCAAGCTACTAGCAGCAGTATCGAGCTTGATAAATTACAAAATGCCTTTAATAATGTTTATGACACCATGGATATGATTAGTAATTATAAAATCGAAGCACTCGAAAACATGAAGCAAACCGTCAATACTTTGACCACCGAAGTTGATAAAGCACAGAAATATCTCGATAAATCGAATCAGACTACTGTGCTAGAAGTGTCAAAAGAATTGGACAGCAAAAAAATCACCAACCAATCAAATACGGTCGATGTTGATATTTGATTTCATTTGATGGCTGTTATTGCCTACTGCTACTGATTTTCACTGCTGTTAGCTCATAACGCTAACAGCTCACTGCTATTGAATACATATGTGACAATTGACGTAAGATATTGTGGCGTCGTTCGTGTTAAGATAGCCCTTATTAATAATTTTAAAAATAGATACGGTAATTTATGAGTTGGAACGATCCAAACGCCTCAAGTGAGGCAAAAAGATATGACAATCCCATCCCTAGTCGTGAGCTGATTCTCAGCACGATTAACGAGCATGGCGAGGTCACGCATCAACAGTTGGCAAAAGCCTTTAATATTGATGATCCAGACCAGTTTGACGCGTTAGGCAATCGCCTAAAAGCGATGGCACGTGATGGTCAAGTAAACCGCGATGGTCGTCCCTATCGCTATCGTACAGTGACAAAGCAAGATGTGGTCACCGGTACAGTCACTGCCCATCCAAAAGGTTTTGGTTTTGTACTACTAAGCGACATGCCAGACTTGTTTTTACATGAAAAACAGATGCGCTGGGTGTTCAATGGCGACACAGTAGAAGCCGTTGGTACGTCGACGGATAATCGTGGTCGTACTGAAGGACGCATCGTTGATGTGGTTGAACGTCGTCAAAACAACTTCATCGGTACATTGGCCCGTGATGAAGACGGTTACTGTGTAGAGCTTGGTAGCCCCAATAATCATCAGCCGATTACAGTGACTGAAGAAAACGTGCAAGCGCTTGATGCTAAACAAGGCGCACCGGTTAAGGTTGATATTATTGACTGGCCAAACCAGCATGAATTTGCCACTGGCAAAATCACTGAAGTGCTTTCAGATGACAACGATCGTGAGTTGATTATTGAGACTACCCTGCTCAACTACGACATTCCATCAGACTTTAGCGAAGCAGCACTTAAACAAGCCAACGCTTATCAAGAGCCAACTGACAAAGACTTAAAGGGTCGTACAGACTTACGTGATTTGCCACTGATCACTATTGATGGTGAAGATGCACGTGACTTTGACGATGCCGTATTTGCAGAAAAACGCTCTGGTGGTAACTATCGTGTCTTAGTAGCGATTGCTGATGTAAGCTATTATGTCACGCCAAACTCGCCACTAGATAAAGATGCTTACGAGCGCGGTACATCAGTCTATTTCCCGCATCGTGTGATTCCAATGCTACCTGAAGTATTGTCTAACGGTCTTTGTTCGCTAAACCCTGAGCTTGACCGCCTATGTATGGTTGCAGATATCAAGATATCACGCGCTGGTAAAATTACTGGTTACGAGTTCTACCCAGGTGTTATGCACTCTCAAGCACGCTTGACGTATAACCAAGTAAATGCTTATTTAGACAACCCAAAAGACAAGAGTGTACCCACCTCATTGACGGGTAACAAAGACGTCAAAAAATCTGTTGATACCTTACATCAATTGTATGAGCTACTATTGAAAAAGCGTGAAGAGCGTCATGCAATGGAGTTTGAAACGGTTGAGACTTACATTAAGTTTAATGAGAAAGGTGGTATCGAAGCAATCTTACCGCGTACTCGCGGTGATGCACAAAAGCTCATCGAGGAGTGCATGCTGCTGGCCAATACTTGTGCCGCTAACTTTGCATTAAAACATGAGTTACCAGTCCTGTATCGTAACCATGATAAGCCTGATGGTGAGAAATCAATGCGTATTCACGAATACGCAAAGAACTTTGGATTAAGCTTCCCAGAAGAAAATCCAACGCAAGCTGATTATCAGCGTATCATCGAAGCCACCAAAGACAGACCAGATGCCATTAGTATTCATAGCATGCTGCTACGTTCGATGATGCAAGCAAACTATGCACCTGACAATATCGGTCACTTTGGCTTGGCATATGACGAATACAGTCATTTCACATCGCCTATCCGTCGTTATCCTGACCTAATGTTGCATCGCGCCATTAAAGCCAAAGTTACTAATAGTCAGCAGCCAGTAATGGACTTCTCTCTAGAAGGTGCTGGCACGCAAACTTCAGATACTGAACGCCGTGCAGAAAAAGCATCGCGCTATGTAGAATCTTGGCTTAAGTGTCACTATATGAAAGACCATGTCGGTGAAGAGTTCAACGGCGTTGTGACAACTGTTACGAGCTTTGGTCTGTTTGTCACGTTGACTGATCTATATATCGATGGTTTGGTGCATATCTCTAATGTCGGCGATGACTTCTTTGTCTATGATGAGCAGCAACAGCAGCTTATCGGTAAAGACAAAGGTACCTTATTTGGATTGGGTGATTTAGTCAAAGTGAAAGTAGCAGGCGTCAATATGGACTTACTACAAATTGACTTTGATTTAAAAGCCAAGCTACAATCGAGTGAAATGAATCAATCAAAAAAAGACACCTCTAAAAAAACACCTGCTAAGAAAGGCAACAGCCGTAACAAAGGTTCTAGCAAGAAAAGCTAAGCTTGATTGAAGATTTTAGAATAAGAAAAAGGCTAACGTTATCGTTAGCCTTTTTTATTGACGTTTTCATAGGAGCTGACGTGCTTCTAGCAACTGATTAAGTAGTTACTGCGCCCTGCCCATTTGCTCTAAGCGCTGCTGATCTGTCTGCTGCGCTTGCTCAATTTTAGCTGTCGCATCATCCAAGGTGGCTTTTGGCTGTTGCCCTAGCGGCTTACTGGCAATATCTGTCGATGTCGAAGTGCTTGTAACTGGAATATCAGGCGTATCAGTATCGATATCAGCGCCCTCTTGGTTCGGATCCGAGCTACTACTGGCTGTGATGATTTCTCTATTTTTTTCACGCTGATTGCCATTGATAAGATTAAAACCAAGTAAGGCAACCATGCCAACTAGGGCGAATATAATCAAGTGTTTCATTTGCATAAAAAATGTCTCGTATTTGAATGATAATCAGATATACGTTTTACTGCATTTTTTATGCCTACTTTATGTCTAGCGTCTAGCTGACTCTTAAAACTTACTCTTGCGGACTATTATTGCTCAATAAATCGGTCTCATCTGAGCTTTCAGCAATTTCCTGCTCGACTTTTTCCATCAGCTTATCATTGGGGCGGGCATCGAGCACATCGTCTGCATTGCGACCTTGTAAGATAAGTTTGGCACGCGCCTTTGCTTTTTGCTTATCTTTGTCATCCGTACTACTGTCCTCAGCTTGGCTTTTATCTATTGCTTCTGGCGTCGTTGGTGTAATTGTCATGTCAGACTTAGCAATGCTGGCGCTGCTACCTTGCATGTGCTCAAATGCTTTTTCTAATTTATTATTAAAACGCAGTCGATAAATCGGTTCAGGTAAGCTAAAGCCTTCATTCTCTAATGCATGTTTGGTCTCACGAATGGCGATGCTGCGTGCTTTAGAAAAATCACTTTCTGATTGATCCACCCACACTTGGAACTCTAGAATAATATTAGAGTCGCCGACATTGGTAATCACAGCGACTGCTTTTGGCTCATCCAAAACGAATGCTAACGTATGTATCGCATCCAGTCCGACCTTAATAGCTGCTAATGGATCGTCATTGGCATCTACACCCAGCTCAAAGGTAAAACGACGTTCTGGGTTTTTGGTGTAATTCAAAATCGTTGCTTTAAACACTTCAGCATTGGGAATACGCAACTGGTTGCCATCTAAGGTCATCAGAATAGTGGCGCGTGACGTCAGGCGTACCACAATCCCCTCTTGGTCATTAATCAAAATATGGTCACGGGCGCGAAACGGTTGACGAATACTGAGCATGAGAGAAGCAATATAATTCTCAATGGTATCTTTGACCGCAAAACCAACTGCAATACCGATCACCCCAGCACCGCCTAGCAAAGTACCTAAAATGGTCTCTGCTCCTATTAGGCTGAGCGCCAGAATAAGACCAAATATAATGAAAATAACTTTGACCGTCTGCGCCAGTAATTCTGCCACAAAAGGGTTAGGCGTGAGACGTTGCCACATATTTTTGCGATTAGAGAGCCAACTACCAAACCATGTTACTAGCCCAAATAGAACAATACCGACCAATAATAATGGTAAGGCTTTCACCAGATTATTCGTTTTCACTTTTAGACCTTGATAAACGGTCGTGACGTTGTCTTGTACATCAAGCGTTCGAGTAATTCTATCCTCTACTGTTACCACGTCTGTTAAGCGATTGGTCAAATTGATGGCTTGTTGCGCTTTTTTTTCATTGGGTGTCTCACCGGTCAAGGTGACAACGCCTTGGGTGACACTGACGTTGACTGCCTGCAAGCCGTCTATCTCTGAAAAAATACCGCTAATGCGCTGACGAATATCATTGTCTTTTAGTGGAGTTGGTGTGGTTTCGATTTGAGCATTATTGGTACTCTCACCACTAATGACAGGTGGCGGGTCAACTGGCGTCGGTGCTGTTGGTAAGGTACTGCTATCTGGTTCATTAGTTGGTTCACTAATTGAGGGTTCGTTAGCAGCTTGCTCAGTCGTGGTATGATTGGTTGATTCATTGCTAGTAAGATTGTTAGTGAGACTGCTAGCTGCGCTGATATCAGCGATGCTAGCCTCGTCAGCCCCTTCTCTCACTAAAATAGCAGCTTCATCTGCAGTATTCGTTTCAGCTGCATAGCTCGGCAGGCTTAAAACGATGCTTAGTAGCAACAGTATCTGACCCCACGCTTTTAACAGACGGCGTGTCATTGGGCGGTCAAAAAAAGTGGCCATAAGCATCCTTTGTCTTACTGCTTTTTTGGTACCAGCTTATCAATACTACATTTATAACACTTACTTTTTAGTCTTAATATCAGCTGTCCAAATAGACTTGTGCTTCACCCAGGTCTAACGTACCTTCGTAGATGGCACGACCAGTGATAATGCCTTCGATGCAGTCACCGTAAGGTTTTAGCAGTTCAATATCTTTCATATTCGTAACACCACCTGAGGCGATGACTGGCAGACCACCTTCACGTGCTAAATTAACCGTTTGCTCGACGTTGACGCCTTGCATCATGCCATCGCGGTTGATATCGGTATAAACGATTGACGATACGCCAACATCAGCAAAACGCTTGGCAAGCTCAGTCGCTTTGGTATCAGTGACATTCGCCCAACCATGAGTGGCGACCATGCCGTCTTTGGCATCGATACCAACGATGATGTGCCCTGCAAACTCACGACAAGCTTCAGCGACGAAATCAGGATCTTCAACTGCTTTTGTGCCGATAATAATATAAGTCAAACCTGCAGTAATATACTGCTCAATGGTGTTCATATTACGCACACCACCGCCCAACTGAATCGGTAAATTCGGGTACGCTTTGGCAATGTCGTTGACCACTTGTCTGTGTACTGGCACCCCATCAAACGCACCATTTAAATCAACCAGATGTAAGCGACGCGCGCCTTCGTCTACCCAACGTGCCGCCATAGCGACTGGGTCATCAGAAAATACCGTATCATCCTCCATACGGCCTTGCTTTAAGCGCACACATTTTCCATCTTTTAAATCAATAGCCGGGATAATGACAGGGACAGCACACATATAACATTCCTTATAAAGCACAACATTAAAATAAATTTAGACCACTGAATCTAAGCGATTCCAATAATCATAAAAAATGCCACTGATAAAGTGACTTACTTTTTGAAGCGATTCTATTTCTAAAGGGGTTGAATTTAAAAAACCAAAACCGAAATCCAACTATAAAACCAAAATCTACTCCAAATCAGACCTCGAACCACTATCTAAAAACACACTCAGAATATAATATCAGCAAATCAGATGAGTTTTAGCCTGAAAATAACATGGAATAGGGTTTAAACTTTGCCAAAACCTCAATAATCATAACCATAAGTTTTAGCACGTAGAATCACTGGCAACATTAGGTAAATTCAATAACTGACTGGCAATTTTAGGTCAATTTAGCGTATAATCCTAGGTAAATTTGTATTTGTTTATATATGATAGCAACCATACACAATGCTTTTATCAGTTAACAATCACTGTGCATGGCGGTCAGGATGAATCGAACAACAGCTAAATGAACCAGTACAATATTGGCTGACAGTTGGCTAAAAAGGGTTATAGCAACAATCACAATCGGTAGTTTTTAAACAGACTACTCTGCAACACCAAACCCTTGAGATGGTTTTATAAACCTCTATCACATCCCTATCTTTAAATAACTACTCACAACAGTCACCACTAGGTTGATAGCAGTGTGTTTCGACAAGTAATGTTTACTTGTTAACTGCTTCTTTAGTTTGGCTTTTGACCAGTTTGTCTATCGTTATAGATGCTTTGGCTGCGTTCTTAGTTAATTTAGTACTTGTTAATTTGTACCCGTTCAAAGGGTGCTTTTTTAATGATTGCTCATTCACTGAATTGTATTCAATCTTACTGGTATTGCAGATTTTAATTTCAATGAAACGTATGATAAAGCTGTTTACGGTCAACGCATACACTTTTGGCTAGCTGCTAAAAGCACGATGTTTGGTTTGATGGTTTTAGCATACACCTTGGTAGCCAGTCGCCAACTTTGGTAATTCGAATAAGACATTAACGTGTTGTTAAGGAGTCTAAGGTCAGCGTTAATACTCTTACTAGTAGTTATGATGATGCATTATTTATAAAGAACCATTTATCACTATCCTACTATAGGCATAGCGATTTGAGGGCTTTATTAAATGACGCAGATGTTCATGCTGCCGATATACCAAACAGGACGTCTGGTATCGTTTTAGACTATGGACTAAGTTTTCGCTTATGATTACCATCAAAAAAGGTTTGGATTTGCCCATCACCGGTGAACCCTCCCGCGAGATATCTGAGCACCAACCGACACATGTAGCAATCATTGGCTATGATTATGTGGGTATGAAACCCACGATGAATGTCAAAGAAGGTGATGTCGTAGCTAAAGGTCAACCCGTTTTTGAAGACAAAAAACGTGTTGGTGTTATCTACACCGCCCCTGCTGCTGGTAAAGTCATCGCCATTAACCGCGGTGAACGTCGTGTGTTTGAAAGCCTTGTGATTGCGGTCGACCCAAACGGTGAAGAAGTAGACTTCGAGCGCTATGACTCCCAGCAACTTGCTGACCTAGACTCGGAGGTCGTTGAAACCCAACTGCTTGCCTCTGGCGAATGGACTGCGTTCCGTACGCGTCCCTATAGCCGCTCTCCTGAAATCGGTGCCCGTCCGCATGCTATCTTTGTCACCGCAATGGATACCAATCCATTAGCGTTTGACCCAATGCTGCTGATCAATGAACAATTGCAGGCGTTCAATGACGGACTCGCTGTATTATCTACCCTCAGCCCAAAGACCTTTGTCTGCCATCATGGTGATGCCCAGCTGACACCTGTTGCAAAAACTGCAGCGAACAATGTTACTGAGTATCATAGTTTTGCGGGTAAGCATCCTGCTGGTCTTGCCGGTACCCATATTCACTTTTTGCACCCAATCATGCGCGGCGTAAGCGTCTGGACGATCGGTTATCAAGATGTGATTGCGATTGGTAAGTTGTTTACGACGGGACGTATCTATACGCGCCGTATGCTGAGCCTTGCTGGTCCCGCGGTTACCAATCCGCATTTGGTTGTCACTGAGCGCGGTGCTGACATCACGGCATTAACCAAAGGCCAACTGGCTGCTGGCGAGAATCGTATTATCTCCGGTTCTGTATTGTCTGGTCGCAAGTCTTTCCCAAATATCGCTTACTTGGGTCGCTTTCATAATCAAGTCAGTGTATTACCTGAAGGTCGTGAGCGCCCAGCGTTCCACTTCTTTAGTCCAGGTGCCAATCGCTTCTCTAAATTGCCTATTTATATTTCGCAGTTTTTTGGTGGCAAAAAGTACAACTTCACCACCACAAGTAACGGCTCACCGCGAGCCATGGTACCAATTGGTGTCTTTGAAGAAGTCATGCCACAAGACTATCTGCCAACGCAACTTTTGCGCGCTTTGATTGTCGAAGACATCATCAGCGCTGTTGAGCTGGGTGCACTTGAACTGGATGAAGAAGATTTAGCATTATGCACCTTTGTATCTCCTGGCAAATATGAATTCGGTGATATTTTGCGTGATAACTTAACGCGCATTGAGCTGGAGGGCTAACCACGATGAAATTTTTACACAATATGTTCGATCGTATGGAGCCGTCTTTTACCAAGGGTGGCAAGCACGAAAAATACTACGCCCTATTTGAGATGTTTGACACATTTTTACGTCAACCAGGCTCAACCACATACGCCTCATCACACGTACGCGACGGTATTGATCTAAAGCGTATTATGATTACTGTATGGCTATGTACCTTCCCAGCGATGTTTTGGGGTATGTACAACATTGGTCATCAAGCATTAACGGCTATTGCAACGCTTGGTCTACAACCTGAAGGTTGGCGCACTGTTATCACGAGCATGGCAGGCTATAACCCTGATAGTATCTGGGCAAGCTTTGTCTATGGAGCCATGCAATTTTTACCGATTTACCTTGTGACCTTTGGTGTTGGTATTCTCTGTGAGATTATCTTTGCTGTAGTGCGCGGGCATGAAGTCAACGAAGGCTTCTTTGTGACCTCTGTCCTATTTGCCCTTTGTCTACCACCAGACATTCCATTGTGGCAAGTCGCCCTAGGTATTATCTTTGGTGTGGTCGTGGCAAAAGAAGTATTCGGTGGTACGGGTAAAAACTTCCTTAACCCTGCCCTATCAGGTCGTGCTTTCCTATACTTCGCGTATCCAGCCTATATGTCTGGCGATTCAGTATGGACAGCGGTTGATGGGTTCTCTGGTGCAACGCCACTAGGTCTTGCGGCACTTGGGGTGTCTCCTCAGGATTTCGTCGATGTCTATGGCAATGCCATTACGTGGAGTGATGCATTCTTTGGCAATATGCAAGGCAGTATCGGTGAAGTATCTACCCTAGCTATCCTAATGGGTGCGGTCGTTCTACTATGGACGCGTATCGCTTCATGGCGCATCATGGCAGGTTGTGTGGTGGGTCTTATCGCCACCTCACTGGTGTTCAATATGATCGGCTCTGAAGACAACCTAATGATGAATCTGCCGTTTTATTGGCATTTGGTTATCGGTGGTTTTGCGTTTGGTGCTGTATTTATGGCAACCGATCCAGTCTCTGCTGCCCATACCAATAAAGGCCGTTGGGCTTATGGTATCTTGATTGGCTTTATGACCGTCTTGATTCGTGTTGTCAACCCAGCCTTCCCAGAAGGCATTATGCTGGCCATTCTATTCGCCAACTTATTTGCTCCATTGTTTGATTATTTTGTGACCCAAGCAAACATCAAACGCCAAACCGCTCGGAGGGTTCGCTATGTCCAAGCCCAAAAGTAATAATGCGAAAACCATCAGCGTGGCATTAACGCTATGCTTAGTGTGTTCCGTATTGGTGTCGGCAGTTGCGGTTGGCCTAAAGCCGGCGCAAGTCGAAAACGCCCGTCTTGACCGTAATAAAAATATTCTGGTCGCAGCTGGTATGTACGATGCTCAGTCAGACACAGCAGATGATGTGGCTGAACGTTTTAAAGACTTCAATGTCGAAATCGTTGACCTAAGTAAAGGTAACTATCTCGATGATGACGCTCTTAAAGTAGCTGGTATTCCTGATCGTAATGCTTATGACGCCAGTCAAGCGACTAAAAACAAAGCGCTCAGTGAAGACTTGGGCAGTAACGACCCTGCAGGTATTGGTCGTGTTCCTAAATATGCCAAAGTCTATGTCAAAAATGATAACGCTGGAAAGCCTGAAATGGTGGTCTTACCCATTCAAGGTTATGGTTTATGGGGTACGATCTATGGCTTCTTAACGCTTGAAAGCGACATGAATACCATCAAAGGTATCAGTTTCTATGAGCATAAAGAAACCCCAGGTCTTGGCGCTCGTATCGAAGAGCCAGAGTGGCGCGCGAAGTGGAGCGGTATTCACTCATATGACGAAAACGGTAATGTTGCGACTGGTGTGACCAAAGCAGGTACACCAAAAGACAACTGGGTCGATGGTATCAGTGGGGCAACACTCACTGGCCGCGGCGTCAGTAACATGATTCAGTTTTGGTTGGGTGAACAAGGTTACAAACCTTATCTAGATATGCTACGCGAAGAAAGTGGTCAAACGATTGATAACGCACAGGCCAATCAATCAACGCTGACAGCTGAACCTAAAACCGAACTGGCAGCTACGCTACCAGTAGCAAACGGCAAGGAGGCATAACATGGCTGACACTAAAAGTATTTTAACCTCGCCTATTTTTGATAATAACCCCATTGCCCTGCAGATATTAGGTATCTGTTCGGCGCTGGCCGTCACCACTAGCATGGCCAACGCCATGGTGATGTGTGTGGCATTGACTCTGGTAACGGCGTTTTCAAGTTTCTTTATCTCAATTATTCGTAAGCAAATCCCATCAAGCATTCGTATTATTGTGCAGATGACGATTATTGCTTCATTGGTTATCCTAGTCGATCAGGTGCTAAAAGCCGTTGCTTATGATGTCAGTAAAGGCCTGTCGGTATTCGTTGGTTTGATTATCACCAACTGTATCGTCATGGGCCGTGCCGAAGCGTTTGCCATGAGTAACCCACCTGTACCGAGCTTTTTAGATGGTATTGGTAACGGTCTTGGTTACTCAGCAGTACTGCTGTTCGTCGCGACTATTCGTGAGTTATTGGGGTCAGGCACTTGGTTTGGTATCACTATCTTACAACCAGTGACTGACGGCGGTTGGTATTTGCCAAACGGCTTACTATTATTGCCACCGTCTGCATTCTTTATCATTGGTTTGTTCATTGCCATTGTCCGTATTTGGAAACCAGAACAGGTTGAAGAAGCTGAATTTGTAATGAAGCCGCAGTCTAAAGGCATGGCACATGGAGGCGGTCACTAATGGGACATTATGTTAGTTTATTTATAACCTCAGTCTTTATTGAGAACATGGCGCTTGCCTACTTCTTAGGCATGTGTACTTTCTTGGCAGTATCAAAGAAAGTATCCACTGCGATAGGCCTTGGGGTTGCCGTAATCGTCGTGATGGCAATTACCGTGCCGCTGAACAACTTGCTGTTTCAGTTCATCCTAAAAGATGGTGCACTGGCATGGGCAGGCTTCCCTGATATCGACTTGAGCTTCTTAGGATTGCTCAGTTACATTGGTTTGATTGCAGCCACCGTACAGATCCTAGAGATGTTCTTGGACAAGTTTGTACCGAGTCTATATAACGCACTTGGGGTATTCTTACCACTAATCACCGTAAACTGTGCCATCTTGGGTGGTGTACTATTTATGGTTGAGCGTGACTATAATTTCGGCGAATCAGTCGTATATGGTGTCGGTGCAGGCTTTGGTTGGGCATTGGCAATTACCGCATTGGCCGGTATCCGTGAAAAGTTAAAATACTCAGACATTCCAGCACCGCTGCGTGGTCTTGGTATTACCTTTATCACTGTTGGTCTGATGTCGCTTGGCTTTATGTCTTTTGGCGGTATGTCAATTTAAACCGCTAAGCATAAAACCCTATTTAGCGATTTAACCTATTTAATTCATTTATTCGGTAGGGGTTCAGAAAGTACGCAATGACGTTTTTTTGCCCCCCTACTCCATAGATTAAGGATACCTACCATGGATTACGCTACGGCGATTGGTGGCGTTGCTATGTTTACTGTGATCATCATGGGCCTTGTCGCCATTATTTTGGCGGCACGCTCAAAATTGGTCAGTTCAGGCGATGTTACTATCCATATCAATGATAATCCCGATAATGATGTTGTGACCCCAGCAGGCGGCAAACTACTGCAAACACTAGCAAGTGAAGGTATCTTTTTATCTTCAGCCTGTGGTGGCGGTGGTACTTGTGCGCAGTGTCGTTGCCGCGTTATTGAAGGTGGCGGTTCTATCCTGCCCACCGAAGAAGGCTATTTTACTCAAGGCGAAATCCGTAATAACATGCGTTTAGCCTGTCAGGTAGCCGTTAAGCAAGACATGAAAATCGAGATTGACCCTGAGTTCTTTGATGTACAAAAGTGGGAATGTGAAGTTGTCTCTAACGAGAACGTTGCTACCTTTATTAAAGAGTTGGTGCTCAAAATTCCAGATGGCGAAGAAGTCAATTTCCGTGCCGGTGGTTATGTTCAGTTAGAAGCGCCACCGCATGAAGTGCACTATAAAGACTTTGATATTCAAGAAGAGTATCGCGAAGACTGGGAAAAGTTTGGCATTTTCAAATATGTCTCAAAAGTTGATGAGCCTGTGATTCGTGCTTATTCAATGGCCAACTATCCCGACGAAAAAGGCATCATCAAATTTAACATCCGTATTGCCAGTCCACCACCACGTGGCCCTGACGGTATTCCACCAGGTCAGATGTCTTCTTGGACATTTAGCTTAAAACCTGGCGATAAAGTCACCGTGTCAGGTCCTTACGGTGAGTTCTTTGCCAAAGATACTGACGCTGAGATGATCTTCGTCGGTGGTGGTGCTGGTATGGCGCCAATGCGCTCACATATCTTTGATCAGCTTAAACGCTTAAACTCTGATCGTAAGATTAGCTTTTGGTACGGTGCTCGCTCTATTCGTGAGATGTTCTATGTTGAAGACTATGATCAACTAGAAGAAGAGTTTGATAACTTTGAGTGGCATGTGGCCTTATCTGACCCACTTCCTGAAGACAATTGGGATGGCTACACTGGCTTCATCCATAATGTCTTGCTAGAAGAATATCTAAAAGACCACCCAAACCCAGAAGACTGTGAATACTACATGTGTGGGCCACCGATGATGAACGCTGCTGTCATCGATATGCTACACAGCTTGGGTGTGGAAGATGAAAACATCTTACTTGATGACTTTGGTGGTTAAGTAAAGAAAGTATCTTAAAAGCTATATCTAAAAAGAGAGTCTCAATTGAGGCTCTTTTTTTTGATTAAATTTTTTTCACTATACAAACTACAAATTTAAATAATCTCTCATAGACGCTATCCTATATTATGGGTTGTTGATATAAATCGTGTACAAACCAAGAAAGGACTCTTATGAAAACCAAAGTAAAAGACTTAACCATTTGGATAACCGGCGCCTCTAGCGGTATCGGTGAAGCCCTAGCCATTGCTTTTGCCAAACGCGGTGCTCGGATTATCTTAAGTGGTCGTGATGAGACAAAATTAGCAGCGGTCAAAAAAAGCTGTAAATCTAGCAAAAAGCATATCGTTATCGCCTTTGACATCAGTGATGCCGAGCAAACAAAAGCAGCCTACCAGGCAGCGATAGAACAAACAGGACAAATCGACTGGCTTATCAATAATGCTGGCATCAGTCAGCGCTCACTCATTATGGAAACCACGGAAGACGTAGAGCGTCAATTGATGGAGATAGATTACTTTGCGCAAACTCGGCTGACCAGATTGGTATTGCCAGAGATGATCGCACAAGGTGGCGGTAAAGTTGTGATGATATCCAGTGTCGCAGGTTTGCTCGGCACCCAATATCGCGGTGCTTACGGCGCAGCCAAAGCCGCTATTCATATGTGGGCAAATAGTCTGCGGGCAGAATTGCACGACCAAGGCATCGAGGTAGTGACGATATTCCCAGGATTTATTCAAACCAATATCTCTATCAATGCACTAACGGGTGATGGCAGTGCACAAGGAACGATGGATGAAGCGACCAATCAGGGGTTGACGGCTACTGCCTTTGCTAAGCAAGTGCTCAAAGCGCTGACTAAAGGGGAAGAATATATCGTCGTGGCAGGTCGTAAAGAAAAACTCGCCACCACCGTCAATCGACTGTCTCCGCCAAAGCTATATAAACTTATTCGTGAATCACAAGTAAAATAAAGAACGGTGGTTTATTGATAATAAGCCATATCAACCATACTGTTTTATGGGTATAAGAGCCACTAAACCATAACGTGATTGGCGTTATTGGTCGCAAGGGGTGTAAAATGGGCAATGCAAATCCGATGCCTCACCCACCCCTCTGCTATAAAAAAGAACCTATGAAAACTTTAATATCTTACTCATCAACTGACTCATCATCTATCACTAAAACGACTCGCGCTACTTTATTTAGCGTGATTGGTGTTGCCAGTGCGTTAACCCTCACTGCTTGCCAGCCACAAAAACCAGATTATAATTACCTGATCGGTGAAACGATGGGCACCAGCTATCATATTAGCTACCAGTTGCCAGCCGATGGTGATGAAGCCGCCATACAGGCGTCAATTGATGAACGCTTGCAGCAAATCAATGACAGTATGTCGACCTATCAAGCCGATTCAACCATTTCTACATTCAACCGATTGGGTAAAGACACGCCCATTACTATTGATGCAGATTTTAGTCACGTGCTCGAGGTATCGCGGACGGTTTATGAGCAGTCTGGTGGTGCCTTCGATCCTACGGTGATGCCATTGATAAACACTTGGGGTTTTGGTAGTACGATGACCATTGAGCGCTTACAAAGCCCGCCAACGGCAAGTGAGATTGCTCAAGCAAAAGCATTGGTAGACTTTAAAAGTGTCATAAAAAAAGATAATACTATCTACAAAACCAAAGACGGTGTCGGTTTAGACTTCTCAGCTGTCGCCAAAGGTTATGGTGTCGACGTCATCGCCGACGTACTCAGAAATGACTATCAAATTCGTAATTATATGGTGGAGATAGGCGGTGAGATTGCGAGCTCTGGCGTTAATAATCAACAGCAGCCTTGGCAAATCGCTATTGATGCGCCTATCGAAGACAGTACAGTGAGTGAACGTCAGACCATATCAGCGATTCGTCAGCCAATGAATACTGCCAACCAGATGTATCTTGCGACTTCTGGTAACTATCGCAATTCAGTCATATTCGATGGTAAGCGCTATAGCCATACGATTGACCCAACGACGGGCGAGCCTATCGCAGGCGGTGCACCTTCGGTAACGGTGGCCGCTGATTCAGTGGCGCTTGCTGATGCATGGGCAACCGCCCTCACTGCAATGCCTTATGAAAAGGCGCTAAATCTGGCCAAAGAGCAGAATCTGGCGGCTTTGTTTGTCGTACTGGCTGACAATGTAAATCCCGAAGACTTAGCTGGTCATGACAAAAATTCCGATAGCAAGGATAATTGGCAGGTCGTGCAAACCCCTGCGATGCAAGCGTTACGCACTGACAAACCGATGTAAATGACAGTCGTAGTACTGTAAACCGGAAGATAAGCTGCAACGAGCGCTGCGAAAATTTGCTATACTATTAAGGTGTTGTCTCTATAAATAAAGATAGCACCTCTATTTTTGAAAAACGAGGTTTCCTCTATGCTGAATCAACTGCTTCCCATGCTTGCCATTACCTTTACCGTATTTGTATTGTTCTTTATATTTATGGGCATCGGCTATATGGTGAAAAAAAAGCCGCTTAGAGGGTCTTGTGGCGGCGTTGCTAAATTAATGGGTGATGAAAACTGCTCATTCTGTGGTAACGATCCCAATAAATGTGATTCTCTCATCGCAGAACAACAAGAAAGCGCGTTAAAAGCCGCTCAATTAGGTAAATCTGTATAAACCATCCGTTTGTTACCATACGCTGGTAGTATTTACCTAACATCTGTTCTTATAATAGCGTCTAGTCCTTTGAAAGGGGCTGGCGCTATTTTTAGTTGTGCTATTCATTTATTAGTAAATATTTTATAAATGGCTGTTTTTAGCCAGCTTAAAACGCAATGAGCTATTTCAAATCATTGCCTATATATTATTTTTACCTTATTTAATCGAATATCAAGCTTGTATGCCTTACGCTCTGTAAGTGCTCTCTCATTCTGTGTTACCGTTTCACTCACCACTTCGGTGCATTTTCTTTGGTGTTATTTATAAGCGACGACTCTATCGGCGCTGCTCAATAACGTGTTTTTTTCTTATTCTAATAGTCGTGCTGCTATGTCTACCTCTTCTAACGCGCAGTCATTTAAGCTGTCCTCCTCACGCTTTACTTTTTGGCTCGTATTATGTGCCATGATTTTACTCGCCACTAATATGCGTGCACCAATCGTTGCCCTTGGCTCTATTGCGCCAGTTGTACAAGAGGCGCTCGGTATCTCCGAGATACAGATTGGTTGGCTGGGCGCGGTACCTATGCTGACGTTTGCAGTAGGCGCGCTTATTGCGCCATCAATTGGCAAACGTTTTGGACTTGAGAACACACTCATTGTGATGGTTGCACTACTGACCTTTGGCATGGTGCTACGTTCTGTCGTTCCTACGTGGATTGGCTTTTTAAGTGGCACTTTGCTACTGACCCTAGCTATTGGTTTTGCCAACACCTTAGCAGCACCCGTTATCAAGCAGCGTACACCAAATCATATTCCGCTGATTACAGGCATATTTAGTTTAACGATGACGGTATCGGCTGGCATCGTCGCAGGCGTCGTATTGCCGCTGTCTGAGCAGGTAGGTTGGCAGTGGGCATTGGGAGGTTGGTCACTGCTAGGTGTTTTTGCCATTGTACTTTGGATATTTTTACGTTTGCGTTTGGGCTCCTCCAGTCATCAAGCAGTTGTCCTGCCGACAGCAGGATCCTCAGATATATCCATGTGGCGCACGCCTTTTGCTTGGCAAATTGCGGTGTTTATGGGTCTGCAGTCCTTACTATTTTATACGGTTGCCAGTTTCTTGCCCTCTATCTGGGTGAGCAAAGGACTCTCCGCCGTCAAAGCAGGCCAAATGGGCTCGGTGTTTCAATTTATGGCACCAATCGCTATCTTAAGCCTAACGTGGCTGGTAAACCGTGGTCGCCCTATTCAGGCACTGGCCGTATTCGCTGCTGTACTAAATGTTATTGGTATTTTAGGGGTCAGCTATTTATCCACTGACTTAGCATGGTTGTGGTCAGGCCTTATGGGCATCGGCTGCTCCGCTATTTTTACGCTAAGTATGATGCTGTTTTCACTACGGACCTATACCACCAATCAATCTAGCGAGCTGTCTGGTATGGCTCAATTTGTTGGGTATTTGATTGCGTTCTTTGGTCCGCTGGGCACTGGTTGGCTGCACGAAGCAACTGGCAGCTGGGACTTACCGCTGTTCCTTATGTTAATTTTAATGGTTATTAACGTAGTGGTCGCTTGGATGGTGAGCCGTCCGGTTATGGTCGATGGACAAAAGGCTTAATGACAAAAAAGAATAAAATAACCTTAGGGTAATATTGGTGATTGTCTTATTTTGCTACACTGATTGAATCGTATATAGGACAGCATAACATCATGAATTTACCCTCGCGTTTCGCTAGACACCTACCAGTATTGGCTATTTTGACAGTCGTCATGACCCTTAGCGGTTGTCAAAAAGAGCCTGAATCAAATAAAACTGACAACACTCAAAGCACTAACCAAACGGTGGAAGCCAACAACGCCGAACAAACAGTAGTGACGAATAAGCAGCAACAAGCACCACTCACCATTTTAGCACTTGGCGATTCTCTGACCGAAGGCTTAGGCGTAGACCCTAACGACAATTACCCTGCCCAATTAGAAGCAACGCTAAAGGAAATGGGCTACGAGAATGTCAAAGTTGTCAATTCAGGTCTAAGTGGGGAAACCAGTACGGGCTTGGTTAATCGTTTGGACTGGGTGGCACAGACCAAGCCTGACATTACTATTTTGACCATCGGTGCGAATGATGCTATCCGTGGTATTGACGTCGCAACGGTTGAAGCCAATATCCGTACCGCCGTTAAACGCTTGCAAGACAATGGCAGTGAAGTCATCTTGGGCGGCATGCAGATTTATGACAATCTTGGCTCTGACTATGTACAGTCGTTTGCCGCGATTTACCCTCGCGTCGCTAAAGATATGAACGTCACGCTGATTCCATTCTTCTTAGATGGTGTGGGCGGCGACCCTGAGCTCAACCAAGCTGATGCCATTCATCCAACCAAAGATGGCTACACGATTATCGTTAATGATAATATCCTGCCAATCTTAGCGCCTAAGCTTGAAGCCCTTGTAGAAGAAGCCCTTATAGAGAATGAAAACAACTGATTCGACTGACTAACAACACTTAGCAAGCCAGTGCAAGTAACAGACACTACGTCAACTGAGACCCTGTAATGACCTTATCAAATCCGACTGCACCATCGTCAACACCAATATCAGAATCTATACCAAATTCTGCACAGCAAGCCCTACTAACCGCCTCGCATCTCAATAAAACCGTGCAAGTCGGGGAACAATCGCTGTCTATTATCAAAGACGTCAGTATTCATGTTGATGCTGGCGAGTTTGTAGTGATTATGGGTAAATCAGGCTCAGGAAAATCAACTTTGCTTGGTTTGCTGGCAGCGCTAGATTATCCTGATAGCGGCTCGGTTGAGCTGGCTGGACAGACATTAAGCAGTCTTGATGAAGATGCTCTCGCTGTCATTCGTCAACGTGATATGGGCTTTGTTTTTCAGTCTTTTCATCTACTGCCAACTTTGACGGTGGCGGAAAACATTGCGTTCCCGCTTGATATCGCTCGACGTCCGAATAAAGCACGCGTCAATGAATTGATTGAGGCCGTCGATCTGGGTCATAGACGTCATAGTCTGCCCAATCAACTATCAGGCGGCGAGCAACAGCGCACGGCGGTGGCACGGGCACTGGTATCGCAGCCAAAGATTGTATTTGCTGATGAGCCGACAGGTAATCTAGATGAGCAAAATGCTGACCAAGTAATGAATCTGCTATTAGATTTACGCCAGCAGACGGGTTCAGCACTCGTCGTTGTGACTCATGATCCTGCGCTTGCCGAAATGGCGGATCGCGTTATTACCATGCATGACGGTATGATAGATGGGTCGAAAGTTAATGGATAACATGGATAAAGAGTCAAATTATTCTGGTAGCATGATACGCCAACTTTTCACTCGCGATCTAGGCTCGCAAGCGTTAAGTCGTAGCTGGTGGCGGCGCTGGGTATATCCGGTGCTGTTTTTATTAACGCTCACGCTATCGCTTGCCACCTACCTCACTCTTGACTCTATTCAGCAGTCTGTTGATAGCTATATCACTGACAATCAGCGCGCGCTAATCGGTGGTGATCTGATCCTTGAGAGCAATCAAGAATGGCCAGCGGACATTTTAAAGCTAGTTCAAACCTTGCCTGACAACCAAATCGTCTACGATCATCAGTTCAGCTCTATGATCGTCACCGAAGAGCAAACCTTGCTGGTGCGTGTCAAAGGCATCACGCCTGCTTATCCGCTATATGGAACAGCAGAAACGGATTCGGGCAAACCGTTATGGCAACAGCTCAAGCCTGATACTGTGGTCGTCGCGCCAGAAGTCCTGCAAGGTATTAATGCGAGTATTGGCGATAGCATTACTATTGGCGAAGGGCAATTTACGATCAGCGATGTGCTGACCAAAGAGCCGGATCGTCCGCTCAGTGCCTTTGACTTTGGCGGGCATGTCCTCATGCAAGCGGACGCACTGAAGGCAACCAACTTACTCGGTCAACGTAGCCGCGTGCGTTATCGCATTGAGATGGCAGGAGACGCTGAGACCATAGAGCCGCTACGTGAGCAATTAGAGCAAACCTTGACCAGCTACCCTGATATTAGGCTGTCTGATATCGATTCAGAGGACACGCAAATATCACGCATCTCTGACAATGTATTGATGTTTTTAAAACTACTGGTCATTGCAGTATTGCTATTATCTGCGGTGGCGATGTATGGGGTCATCACAGCTTTTGTGACCAAGCAACAGTCCAATAATGCGATTCGCTTGGCCTTAGGTGAGCCTCTTAAATCTCTCAAACGTAGCTATTATCAACTATTGATAGCGACCACAGTTATCGCTTGTATCGCAGCGAGTATCCTGAGTTTCGGCTTACTGCAAATTGGTCAGCCGTATCTTATTGCCATCCTGCCAGCAGACGTTGGCCTAGCCATCAACCCTGTCAGTATAATCAAAACCATCATCATTGCTCTCGTACTGACCTTACTGATTGCTCAGCGTGGCTTAAGCACTCTCAGCACTACTAAGCCTGCAACATTGCTCAATCAAGGTGCTAGCCAGCAATCACAAAACCTGCCTTGGTATCGACGCTTACCCCTATTATGGTACGGGCTGATGCTGGTAGGGCTGTATGCGTTTTTTGCTTATGAAGTTGGCTCATTAACATTTGGCGCGCAGCTACTCGCTGGTCTAATTGCCTTTGTGGCGATATTTTGGCTATTGGCACGCGCTTGGCTATGGCTGCTGACCAAATTTGCAATGAATACTGATATCAGTTGGATGAAGCGCATTGCCATTCATAACCTTGCGCGTAAAGGTAACCAATCTGCGCTGTTTTTTGTCACCCTATCGCTATCAGTGGCTGTCCTCACGCTCATCACCACGCTCAATCATAGTATCAATGCCCAGTTTATTAATGCGTATCCTGAAGATGCACCCAATTTATTTTTGCTAGATGTACAAAGCGATCAACATGAAGATATTGATGCGTTAATCGGTGCGCCAGTGAGCTACTATCCTGTCATTCGCGCCCGCGTGGTGACTGCAAATGATGTACCCGCGCAAGATATTCAACCTGCGGATGGCTTTGATGAGCCTACTCGCGTCTTTAACTTAAGCTACGCAGATACGGTGATGGACACTGAGTTTATTACTGATGCGGTAGAAGATAATGAGCTGTACTCGCCTATCGAGGCTATCGAAGCTGATGGTCAACAAGGCCAAACGCCACAGATTGCACCACTGTCTATTTTAGATACTGCTGCAGGCATGCTCAATGTCGGTATGGGCGATCAGGTTCGTTTTAATATTCAAGGTATCGAAATCGTTGGTCAGATTACCAGTATTCGCTCTCGTTACGAGCGCGGCCCAAGCCCTTACTTTTATTTCTTGTTTGAGCCATCGGTGCTATCTGCTGCTCCGCAAATCCAATTTGCCACCGCGCATGTGGCAGAAGATGCTATCCCAGAGCTGCAAGGTAAACTGGTACGCGAATTCCCTGCCGTCACTACCATCGACGGTACGGCAATCGCTGAACAAGTCCAAGAGCTGGTGGTACAAATGAGCCGCTTGGTCTATGTCTTTACCCTGCTGGCATTGCTGACGGGCGTCATGGTGTTGATTAGCTCGCTCCTGTCCACCTCGCAAGATCGCATGACGGAGAGCGCCTCATTTAGGCTATTAGGGATGCAAAAGCGCGATTTATATATGCTCAATATCCTAGAATTAGGCGTGCTTGGTATCAGTGCGGCGACATTTGCGGTCATTATCGCCAGCGTTGGCGCATGGGCTGCGATTACCCAATGGTTTAACCTACGCTTTAGTGTGCCGTGGACGAGCTTAGGAATCGGCGGCGCAGCATTAGTTGCCTTGCTATTTGGCATCGCTATTATCTATGTGAGATTGGTGATTGGACGAGGGATTATGGCAAGGGTTCGGGCTATGATTTGAGGTGAAAAGCGTTGAAAAAATAGTAATTTATTTACAATGGAAACATCAATAGACTTTAGAAGATGACAGTTTTTTTATGTAGAAAAAATCTAGTTAGTTTATATCTCTGATAGATATTTATTGAAGATTTCGCTTAGGCATATCCATTAAGCATCAATACATATAAATTAGTTGGATATGAAATGTCCTAAATATTAAACCTACACTTGTTGATAATTGTATCTTCGTATATATTAACGTATTAAAATAATTTTCACGCAGGCTATTTAATGATTGTCCCCCCTGAAGAAGATATTATCGCTTTTGTACACAGTACATACGGTCAAGATGCTTCTAGAAAGCTACAGAATATTCATCAAGGTGGTCTCAATAATGAGAAAGGAAGAGATTATGAAAACCAATTCCTTCTTTACAAGACCTTCGAGATAGCCAATAAGTACCCACATGATTGTAATAATCAAATCATTGCCTCGCAAACTATTGGTTTCGTTGATGACTTATGTCATATAGACTACGAAGAAAACATAAAGTACAATTTTCAGGCGAAAAACTCATCAGGTAACGCTGCTAAATGGACAGAAGATATCGCTGATAGATTTAGAAAACAAAGAGCAATTGATACTAGCTTGTTTAAAGTTAATTCTACTAAGAATTGCTTACTAGTTTCCGATGAAGCTCGTACTTTAGAAAATAAAGAAAAAATTCCTAATGATTTAAAATCCAAGGATGCTTGTGAATATTTCAAGTTTCATCCTAACATCTATGAATTAGTTCATAATACTAAGTTGTATCATTACGTCGCTACTTTGATAGAGAACCCTTCTAGCAACGAATGTGATTACGCTGTGACTTTAATAAATGGGTCTTTACAGGCTGGTAAACATACAACTATTAGCGATATATTTAGGCAAGCTGAGTCTAATGCGAATCCGAATCCTTTCATAAAGTTCCGTACTTCTACGCACAAACTGCCTAGTTGGGTACAACAAATATTGACAAACAATTCACATTGTGTCATGTATAGTTTAAACTATGATAAGTTAATCTTGACTATAAACCAAATGTTTAAAGTTACATGTAGTATAAAATCTTTGAATGAAGTACCTAAATCTATAGTAGATAACACTAAAAGTATTCAAGAGTTAGTAAGTTTGATGCTATCAGTTACTGGCGATGATATTAAACAATCTCTAAACTCCTCTAAAATGGGAGAGGTAAAATGAGTAGAATTTATACACCTATTGCTACAATTGCAGCCCGAAAGCAACTTGACCGTCTTTTGGAAAGTATAGGTACGCCTAAAGCATATCAATCAACTATGACAGAGTTAGGTAGACTCTTAGCTGAGTCAGTTTTATCTGACTTTACTGAAGCTAGCTGTAAAAGCGCTATCGTAGTTTCTACTGCTGAAGATGCTGATTTTCTTCAGTATGGTGTTTCAACAGTGTTAAAGCGCCATGAAATAAATACAAAATTAGCTGTATTTTGGAATCACCACTATCAGTTACCAAGTAAAAATAGTGTAGCTCCCATATTACATAGTTTTATTGAACCAAACTATGAAGAGATGCAGAGTGTAATTATTGTTAAATCTGTTATGTCAGGGAGTTGTGTCGTTCGTACTAACCTTATTGCGATGTTAGACAAAATAAAAAATGTTGAGAATATATTTATTCTATCTCCTGTCGCTCACAAGGACTCTAGAAGGAAACTAAAAGCGGAGTTTCCTGAAGAAATATCTAGTAAGTTTAAGTTTGTATTTTTTGCTGAGGACGATGTTAAGAATGGTGAGGGCGAAGTCATACCAGGTATAGGTGGTCAAATTTACGATTTACTAGGTTTAGAAAATCAGCCAGCTCTTACAGGATATATGCCCAATGTAGTTAAAAAGCTTGCCTTTAGCAATTTAGAATGCTCCTAAGTGATTATAAAGTTTAAAAAAGGGTATTACTCTCAAAGAGATAATACCCTTCTTCATTTATGCATTCTGTCCATCCGCTATTAAGATTACTACTTTTTACCTCAACATCACATAGATAATCCCTTCTTGATAGAGTCTATTTAGTTCTATAGATTATTTGATTTATTGATGCTACCGCTTAAATTCGAACTCAAGTTAAGATTTTAATTATCGTAGTGAATATTGCCGTAGCAAGGCTTCTTAGCCCTGATTGAAGCGGTAGCTTGGTGGACTGTGGCGCTTACAGCACCTTGCACAGGAGTAGTATCGAGGCAACAGCAACGCTACTGTGTTTAGGTGCTGTGCGCCGCAGACTACCAACTACAAGCGAAAAGCAGGATTAGCTCCAAAACCCAAATATCTTCAAAACATCAAACCCCAAAACCGCAAACCAAAACCTTCTCAATTCACATCCCAGCCACTTTAACTCTGATTATTTTCAATAAAATTATTTATTTGCCGAGTGATTATCTTCCATAGTTTGACCTGCGAGGCTCGGCTGCCTGCACCCATATGCGGGGTTAGAATGATGCGAGGATGACCTTCATTGGCAAGCTGGACAATCGGATCGTTTTCGCCGGCAGGTTCATGCTCGAATACGTCAGTAGCATAGCCAAGTATTTGCTCTTGTCTGACTGCGCTAGCTAAGGCCTCGCTATCGACAATCTTGCCACGTGCGACGTTGACCAGTAGCGGTTTTTTACTCATTTTGCTTAGGGTGTCTTGGTTAATGAGATGTTTGGTTTCCTCGGTGAGCGGGCAATGTATGGTGATGACATCGGACTTGCTCAGGACGGTTTCAAAATCGGTGTAGTCGTCATTACGAGGCTTGCGACCTTGGCGCTCTGCCCACAGCACATTCATGTCATAAGCTTTGGCAAGCTTAGTGATCCGCTTGCCAATATCACCGATACCAATCATACCGATGGTTAAACCCTCGAGGTCAATGGCCTCAGCATCGATAATGTCGGCTCGCCCCTTCTCCTTCCATTCGCCACTTTTGACTTTGCCGTGATAATGGATACTGGCACGCATGGCGCTGAGTAGTAGCATCATGGTGTGCTCGGCGACGGTGGCGCTGGCAAAATCTGGTGCGTTGAGGACTTTGACGTCGTTGTCTTCGCAGGCTTGTTTGTCAATATGGTTGGAGCCGACAGAGAGGAGCTGGATGAGCTTGAGATTGGGTAGCGCCTCAATCACTTCGCGCTCGATGCGTAGGGAGCCATTAATCATGATGTCGGCATCTTGACAGCGCTCAATGATGGTTTTGTTGTCTTGTGGGGTTTCTTCAAAGGTGATGTAGTCGGTTATCTTTTCGGGGGTAGGTCGCGCAAGGTCGGTAGCAAATCTTTTTTCATCGAGTAATACGGCTTTCATAAGGGACTCCTTTTTTAGTAATAGCTCTTTTATTTAAAACTTACTATATAAGGGTTATAGCTGAGGATGTGTTAGCGTTTGTTAGATATCGGACAAGCTCTTGTATATTAAGGTGTGCATCAAGCAAGGTTGTTTACTCACCTCGTCGCCGTCATTTGATATACTAGCGCCACTTTATCAATCAAATAACATGACAACCTCCTCCAAAACAGCATGGTAACCTTATGAAATTCTCAAAATTTGGTCAGAAATTTACCCAGCCGACTGGCATCTCACAATTGATGGATGATCTGGGCGATGCGCTAAAAAGCGATCAGCCAGTCAATATGCTTGGTGGTGGTAACCCTGCGCGTATCGATGCGGTCAATGAAATGTTTTTGCAGACCTATCAAGCGCTTGGGCAAGATATCCTCAATGCCGAACAAGACGCCAGCGTAAAAGAGAAGCACTCGGACAACACTGCGCTTAATAGCATGAGTAACTACTCAAATCCACAAGGTGACGCGGCGTTTATTGATGCGTTGGTCGACTTCTTTAATCGCCATTATGATTGGAACTTGAGCGCGGACAATGTTGCACTGACCAATGGCTCACAGAATGCTTTTTTCTTCTTGTTTAATCTGTTCGGCGGGGCCTTCAGTGATAATAAGCTTGATGAGCATGGTCAAGATAAAGACAGCCAGTTCGTAGACAAATCTATCCTGCTACCACTTGCCCCTGAGTATATTGGCTATAGTGATGTACACGTCGATGGTCAACACTTTATGTCGGTGTTGCCGCATATCGATGAAGTCACTCATGATGGCGAAGAAGGCTTCTTTAAATATCGGGTGGATTTTGAGGCATTAGAGAATTTGCCAGCATTAAAAGAGGGTCGTATTGGCGCGATTTGCTGTTCACGTCCGACCAATCCAACCGGTAACGTGTTAACTGATGAGGAAATGGATCATTTAGCCGAGATTGCCAAACGCTACGATGTCCCACTGATTATCGATAATGCTTATGGTATGCCCTTCCCTAATATCATTTATTCAGATGCGCATTTAAACTGGGATGATAATACGATTCTTTGCTTTAGTCTCTCCAAGATTGGCTTGCCGGGCGTGCGCACTGGCATCATCGTTGCGGCTCCTGAAGTGATTGCAGCTGTCAGCGCTATGAATGCGGTGGTCAATCTAGCCCCTACCCGCTTTGGTGCTGCCATTGCCAAGCCACTGGTAGAAAACGACCGTATCAAGCAACTATCGGACAACGACATCAAGCCGTTTTATCAGCAGCAAGCAAAACTGGCTGTGAGACTTTTGAAAGAAGCATTGGGCGATTATCCATTGATGATTCATAAGCCAGAGGGTGCGATATTCTTTTGGCTATGGTTTAAAGATTTGCCGATTACCACGCTTGATCTATATGAGCGTCTTAAAGAAAAAGGTACGCTCGTCGTACCAAGTCAGTTCTTCTTCCCTGGTGTCGATGTCAGCGACTATCAGCACGCGCATGAATGTATTCGCATGAGTATCGCCGCGGATGAGCAGACGCTCACTGATGGTATTGCAGTGATTGGAGAAGTAGTGCGCGAGCTTTATGATGAGGCGGCAAATAAGAATTCTTAAAGCACTTTATCGTAGGAATGGTTAATTATAGAAACAAAAAAACGGTGTAATGGACAAAATTCATGCTAAAAAGTAGAAGGTAGTCGCTAATGGACATAATTCATGTTATTTGAGTGTCTTTGACCCTAAAAAGTCTTTAATAAACCGCAGCTTACGCTGCTCATTTAGACCGTGATGACTGTGTAATTGTCGCTTTAACTCACTGAATAACCCTTCAATAGAATTGGTGGTATTTGGTATGTCTAAGTGCTTATATTCTTGATAAGTGAATAGCCAATCATT
>NZ_JASDCF010000034.1 GCF_030408035.1 Psychrobacter sp. APC 3426 | reverse complement strand
ATGCCAGTGTAGCGTTTAAAACCAGCGTCACTTTGTTTGAGTAGCTTATCTATGTTTGGCATATCTATTAAGTAAGTAGAGTTCAATAATATACGTTGTGTCTTACAACTACTTTTGCAAGAGGTCTTATATCTAAGTAATGCTACTAAGCGTTATGATTAAACAATATTGCCAAACATCAAAATAAATCAGCAATGGACTGCTGTGATAATTCCAACTTTATGATTTGCATCAACAAAGGATATGTACGCTCATGTTTAACTTTTTGCCAGACAAGCCTGATATCGAGGCTCACCGTAGAGTCAATGATAATGATAGGCACAAAGCTGCTGTGAATAAAAATGGCTACTCTATGCGCTTATCCTCAGCGGCATTAGCAGTCACATTGAGTGGCGCATTACTGTTAAGCGGTTGTCAACAGCAAACAGAGACACAACCTGCGCCAGAGGACAGTCAGACCACTGAGCAAACCAATGCTGAAAACAGCAAGCCGATGCCACAAAGTGATTCGGCTGCTGCACGTATCAAGCAGTTTCAGCCTATTTATGTGACGCAAGCGCAAGGGTTACAGCGTCGTCTGCAAGCAGAATATGAATCGTTGCAAGCTGCAGATGCCTCAGACACTACAGATTCTTTATTACAAAATGGTGTGACGACTGATGCCAACAACGGTACTGACGCCAACAACAGTGCTAATGCTAATACTGCCATTGATGGCAATGACAGTGGCGCAGTTAATACCAATGATACATCTGTAAATGCTTCTAATAATGCCACTCCTGAGACATCAACATCAGTAGCTGCTACTGACAACACAAACGCTGCTGCGCTAGATGCAGGGAATGACTCAGAAGCCGAAGCTGATATCAATACCAGTACCGAAGTGGGCGAGCGTGATTTAACCGTGCTTAAGCGTATTAGCCTTGAGCCACGTAAGCCGGTGATATTGACTGAAGACCAAATGATAGAAAGCTATCAGCAAGCGATGGAGTCACTCTATCAACCTGTGACAACGCCACTTAGCGCAGAAGATGTTGATACCCTTATTAATATAGCGACATTGGTGCCGCAGTTATTTGAGCATGCAGAGATTGCTGGCAGAGTGAGTGCCAAGAGCCCAGCGCTGGCGCGATTGATTATCCAGCATCAGGTTTGGGAGCAAATAGAAGCCCAACAAGTCATGGATATGCAGCAGATGAAACTCAATCAGCAGCAAGAGTTTGAGGCATTGATGGCCAAGTTTAATGACACCATCAAAGGTTATGACGAGCAAATTGCTAAATATGAACAGACGCTAAAAGAGTTCCAATAGAGTATATCGTTCAATAAACCACAGCAGTTTAGTACATACAGTCATGGTGCTGATGACATAAATGATAATCCATAAAAAATCCCGCACTTGGCGGGATTTTTTATTCTCTACTATGTTAAAGCTGTTTCGTCATTACTTACGGTCTTCAACTTTAACAAAATCGCGATGCGTCTCGCCAGTGTATAACTGACGTGGGCGACCGATTTTGAATGGAGCGCTGTGCATCTCTAACCAATGGCTGATCCAGCCAGAAGTACGAGCTAATGAGAAGATGACGGTAAACATTGACGTTGGAATACCAATGGCTTTTAAGATAATGCCAGAGTAAAAGTCAACGTTTGGATATAGGTTACGCTCAACGAAGAACGGGTCTTCTAGAGCAATCTTCTCAAGCGCCATGGCAAGCTCAAGCTTAGGATCATTGATACCCAATGCGCCTAATACTTCATCACAAGTCTCTTTCATGACTTGTGCACGTGGGTCAAAGTTTTTGTAAACACGGTGACCAAAGCCCATCAGCTTCACTTCACGGCTCTTCACTTTTTCCATAAATGCAGGTACGTTTTCAACGCTACCGATTTCATCAAGCATTTCTAGTACGGCTTCGTTTGCGCCGCCATGTGATGGACCCCAAAGTGCGGCGATACCAGCAGCGATACACGCGTAAGGATTGGCACCAGTAGAACCGGCTAAACGTACAGTAGACGTTGAAGCGTTTTGCTCATGGTCAGCGTGCAAAGTAAAGATTTTGTCCATGGCGCGAGTGATAACGTCATTGGTTTCGTAATCAACATCAGCAGGCGTGGCAAACATCATGTACAAGAAGTTTTCAGCATAGCTAAAGTCGTTACGTGGATACATGAACGGTTCGCCTTGAGAGTATTTATAACTCATCGCAGCAAGTGTTGGCATCTTAGCAATCAGACGGATAGCGGTGATTTCACGATGATCTTCATTGCTGATGTCTAGGTCTTCATGGTAGAACGCAGATAAAGCACCAACGACACCAACCATGATAGCCATTGGATGCGCGTCACGGCGGAAGCCTTCAAAGAATTTACGTAGTTGGTCATGAACACCCGTATGCTTACGGATTTTTTCAAAGAAATCAGCTTTTTGCTCAGCATTAGGCAAATCGCCATGAATCAGCGCATAAGCCACTTCTAGGTATTCAGCATTGTTCGCTAACTGATCGATAGGGTAGCCACGGTGTAATAGCTCACCTTTGCCGCCGTCGATATAAGTAATCTTTGATTCAACAGGAGCTGTTACTTTAAAGCCAGGGTCATAAGACCAAAAGCCTGAATCTTGTAAAGCAGCAATATCGATAACTGGGCGCCCTAAAGTACCTTTGATAATAGGAAGTTCGTATTCTTCACCATTGACGGTTAGTTTGGCATTATTGTCAGCCATAAATTGCTCTCCATTAGTTTTAACTTGTTAGAATAAAAATTACTACAGACGCATACCCTCGCGCCATGGTTAGTCAAACGGTCAAAATTCATTCAACGCATTTAATATGCAGGGTATATTAGCAGCAATTACTTATGATTTGAAAAAACTTTTACCACTAATACCGCCAATTGGCATGGTTTAGTTGTGTTTATTCACTGTAATTTTTGTATCAAAATATGTCTGATGGGTTATTTTAACCAAAACCCTTGTTTTTATGAGGATAACTGCTGTGTGGATATCAACGTAATATATAGTGTATTTTTTTAGAATAACCGCTTACTTATTATAAATAGGGTCGGCAAAAACAGACAGACTATGAATGATAGCAGAATCCAATCAATCTAAGATATTAACAATTGTGACTGCTTTTAAAAAGCCAGTGTTGCGAATCTCTGTTAATTTGTTCGTTGCGTGTTCCGTTTTTATCACTTAATGGATAAATTTGTAATTATCGCCCAGTCATTTTATAATTAGAGGAACTTAACTGGCACTAGCTTTGTGCGAATTGATAAGTGGTCATGATATAGTGTCGTTTAGAGCTTCTCTATTCATACTGGTATTCATATTTGGTACGACTGAACAGTGTCTTAATAGACTAAAACCATAAGCCTTGGTTTGAATGTTCTTGTTAGCTGTTCTATTTTTAAGTAGTTAGCATCAGTTTTGCACACTATATAGAAGTTCACAATATAAGTGTTTAAACCGTCAGATGACAATTAAGCGTCATTTTATGTCCGATGCGAGCTGTAAAGGCGAATCATAAAAATAGACTAGTTAATCGATCTCACTCATGTTTGTCTTCCTTGTTGTATAATAGACGGGTTGTTTTATATGCCTGTCCATTTGACGAGCAATATCAAACAGTTTATCAATACCTTTAACACATGATCCTTTCTTCATATTTAGCACAAACTAAACGAAGTCAGCTAGCTCTTCCTTACTTTATTCGTCTCGTGTGTTGCTCAATGCTCAGTTGACACAAACTACGTCAAGCGTTGATAGCAGATACAGGAGTATAACCGCAAAAAGGATGCCCGCTGTGAAAAGCAACCGACCTATTGATCTGCCTTTAAGCCAAGTGATTAGCGTTAATCGCTCACCGATTGCGATAGCCTCAATCTTGCATCGTATCTCTGGCATTATTTTATTTTTATTGATTCCTGTCATGCTGTGGTTACTACAGAACTCATTGGCGTCGCCTGAGAGTTTTGAGACCGTATTTGACAACGTACTTGTGCGCTTTTTAGCATGGATATTTGTGGCAGCGATTGCTTATCACTTTGTGATGGGTATCAAGCACTTATTTGCTGACATGGGCATGAACGAAGAGCTAAAATCTGGCCGCACCGCTTCTATGGTCAGTTTTGTGATTGCAGCGATTCTAATTGTCGCGTCATTTGTATGGGTGATGTTCTAATGATAAAAAATGATTCAGGAATCAAAAGTGCTACTGGTCTGACAGGCTCAGGCTCACGCGATTGGATTATCCAACGTATCAGTGCTGTCGTTTTAGCCGTGTATAGTGTGGTATTGCTGGGCTTCTTTTTGACCCATGGCGATGTCACTTATCTTGAATGGTCATCATTTATGACAAGCTTGCCGATGCGTTTGTTCAGCTTAGTGGCTGTACTTGCATTGGCTGGTCATGCTTGGGTAGGTATGTGGACGGTGTTCACTGACTATATTACCACTGGCAAAATGGGCTCAAGCGCAGCAGGTCTACGTTTAGTGCTACAGTCATTGATGATTATCGCTATTTTAGTCTTTCTATTTTGGGGCATCATGATTTTTTGGGGTAACGGTTTCGGCGTCGTTGCGGTTTAACGGTTAAGTTACTCCCTTAAATAATGATAAAACAACGGATGGCTGTAGCAGCATTATTTATTGCTTCATTACTATAGTCACTCGTTGATAGCCAAAATAGTCATAGCGTTGGGCGTATGCTGGCTTAACCACTCATCTCATCGGTGAGTCGTATAATAAGCACATTGCAGTACCAGTAGCGTAGCCCAGTATAACGATAGATATGCAAATTAAGTGGTTGAAGGTTGTTTGTCTCACGCTATCTAAAATTTTAGAGAGCAGCCGAATTATAGAGATTAAGTTCTGCCACAAGATAATTTATCAGACGACCTTTTTATTTACTTTTAAGCATTAACAGGCATTAGGAAAACCGTAATGGCAACTAGACAAGATAATACCATTAGTAATATCAAGACCCTAAACTACGATGCAGTCATCGTTGGTGGTGGTGGCTCAGGTATGCGTGCTTCACTACATTTGGCTGAAGCGGGCATGAAGGTTGCAGTCTTGACCAAAGTATTCCCAACCCGTTCACATACCGTTGCTGCACAGGGTGGTATCGGTGCAAGTTTGGGTAACATGAGTAATGATAACTGGCACTTTCACTTTTATGACACCGTTAAAGGGTCAGATTGGTTGGGTGACCAAGACGCCATTGAGTACATGTGCCGCGAAGCACCAAAAGTGGTTTACGAGCTTGAGCACATGGGCATGCCGTTTGACCGTAACGAAGATGGCACGATTTATCAGCGTCCGTTTGGTGGTCATACCTCAAACTATGGCGAAAAGGCCGTCCAACGTGCTTGCGCCGCTGCTGACCGTACTGGTCACGCATTATTGCATACGCTATATCAGAAAAACCTAGAGCAAGGCACTGAGTTTTTCATCGAGTGGATTGCGCTTGATTTGATTAAAGACGAAGCCGGCAACATCAACGGTGTCGTCGCACTTGAGCAAGAGACAGGTACTGTTGCCGTATTCCAGTCACCGATTACTGTCCTAGCGACAGGTGGTGCAGGTCGTATCTTTGCTGCATCTACCAACGCTTATATCAATACTGGTGACGGTATTGGCATGGCAGTTCGTGCAGGTATTCCATTACAAGACATGGAATTCTGGCAGTTCCACCCAACTGGCGTTCATGGTGCAGGCGTACTATTGACCGAAGGTTGCCGCGGTGAAGGGGCTATCTTACGTAACAAAGATGGCGAAGCGTTCATGGAGCGTTATGCGCCAACCGTGAAAGACTTGGCACCACGTGACCTAGTATCACGCTCGATGGACCAAGAAATCAAAGAAGGTCGTGGTTGTGGTCCTAATGCTGACCATATCGTCATGGACATGACGCATTTGGGTGTAGAAACCATCATGAAGCGTTTACCATCAGTTTTCGAGATTGGTAAAAACTTCGCAAACGTTGATATCACTAAAGAACCAATTCCAGTTATCCCAACCATTCACTATATGATGGGTGGTATTCCAACTACGATTCATGGTCAAGTGATTGTACCGGATCTAGAAGCGGGTACTGATGAAGACGGTCTATATGCAAAAGGCAATGTGGTTAAAGGCCTTTATGCAATCGGTGAGTGTGCTTGCGTGAGTGTTCATGGTGCCAACCGTTTAGGTACCAACTCACTGCTTGATTTATTGGTGTTTGGTCGCGCTGCAGGTAAGCATATCGTTGATGAGTTCCATCATGCCGATCATAACTATAAGCCATTAGATCCACGCGTCCTTGATTTTACCGTGCGTCGTCTAGACAAGCTGCAACAGTCTACTGAAGGTTACAACGCACAAGACGTGGCTGACGAGATTCGTGCAACCATGCAAAAGCATGCGAGTGTATTCCGTACACAAGCGATGATGGACGAAGGTGTTAAGCAGATTTTAGCACTGGGTGAAAAGATTGATAAAATCCATCTAGCAGATAAGTCACAAGTCTTTAACACTGCTCGTATCGAAGCATTCGAAGTTGCTAACTTGTATGAAGTGGCAAAAGCGACGATGATATCAGCTGCTATGCGTCACGAAAGTCGCGGCGCCCATAGTGTGTCTGATTACGATCGCCCAGAAGATGATGACTATGCACCAAACGGCCGTAATGACCACGATTGGATGAAGCATACCATATGGTATTCTGAAGGCAACCGCATCATTTATAAGCCAGTTCGCAAAGTACCGTTAACGGTTGATTATATCGAGCCAAAAGTTCGCGTCTATTAATTCTAGACTGTGCGCCTGATATATATCTGATATATAAAAGCAGCGCAAACGTTTTATCCCTTATTAATCTATTAAAAAGGTGACCGCCAGCTACATGCTCATAACAGTGCTATCACACTATTAATCGGTATCCGATACTGGTTATCAGTACTGATTAATAGTTAGCGCTAATATGTTGCAATCTTTGTATGCCCGCCATCACCTACGTGTGGAGTTTAGCATTATGAGCCGAGGTACTCGCACCATCGAAATCTATCGCTACGATCCTGATGTGGACGCAGCGCCGCGCATGCAAACTTATACGATTGAGCTACTTGACTCAGATCGTATGTTGCTTGACGTATTATTACGCCTAAAGAAGGAAGACGAAACGCTTACCTTCCGTCGCTCATGCCGTGAAGGCATCTGTGGCTCTGATGGCATGAACATCAATGGCAAAAATGGTCTTGCATGTCTTATCAATATGAATACCTTGCCAGAGAAAGTCACGGTTCGCCCATTACCTGGTTTGCCAGTGGTTCGTGATTTGGTTGTCGATATGAACCAATTCTACGAGCAGTATGAAAAGGTACATCCGTACTTAATCAATGACCAACCAGCGCCGCCAACTGAGCGCCTGCAGTCACCTGAGCAACGTGAAAAACTAAATGGCCTATATGAATGTATCTTATGTGCATGCTGTTCAACCAGCTGCCCATCATTCTGGTGGAACCCTGATAAGTTCCTAGGTCCATCAGCATTGCTACACGCTTATCGCTTCGTTGCCGATAGCCGTGATGGTGATACGCAAGCGCGTTTGGCTCGCTTAGATGATCCATTCAGCCTATTCCGTTGTCGCGGTATCATGAACTGTGTCTCAGTTTGTCCAAAAGGTTTGAACCCAACCAAAGCAATTGGTCATCTACGCAATATGTTGATTGACCAAGCTGGTTAATCGTTTATAATTGCATGGTTTTTTACAGATACTGAACGAAAAACACCACCTAATCATTAGGTGGTGTTTTTTATTCACTAGTATGTCTAAAAAGCGACCATACCTATTTTCTAAATCTACATCAGATGTTTCGTATCCGGTTAATTTGTTATAATGGACGCAAACGAGAAGACCAATGAGCGCAGTCAATACAGAATGTTATGCTCACTTTTGATAAGAAATGATGGTAAGGCTGTATTGGCAATACGTTGGTCATGTGTAAGAAGACATGCTATATAGACGGTCAATCTATATAATTGAATGTAGAGACAGCTCGATATAGAAACAAAGATAGGGTAGTAGCGTAAACAACTTATCTAATGCAGAATTGATTAGGTATAATGGGTATTGCTAAGTTTTTAGGCGTGATATTGAGAGTTTGTATTGGTGTTGTTGGCTAGTGCCATTGACTATCAACGATAGTGCTATTGAAAAGTAGCTGGCAACTACTGCTAAATAAAATCAATAATGTGGGTATTTTGATAATAGATATTCATTATGTAAATACCTAGTATTGAACAAACAAACTATGTCCTAAAAATCAGGCATGCTACCCTATACAGCAACGTATATTTAGCGGAAAACACAGTATATCTTGGCGATATCACAACATTTCAGCGAGAGTAGCCAATTGATAGGCTAGCTGAAGAGAGCAAAATGTTAGCAATAACTTATTGTTAATGAAATTGTTATGGCTGAAGGCATTATATATAAATTAATGTTGTGAAACGAGTTAGATAAGAAAACTGGACGTTCACAAATAATTATATTTTTAATTTAGGTATTGTAATAACGCTGATGGTCACTAATTAGCTGTTAGCGCCACATTAATTACAGCAGCACTATTAATGACAATTGATAATTACTGTCTGATGAATAAGTATTTTATTAAATACTAAAGGTACGACTGACGGTAAAAACGCTTAATGTACAACAGATTACACAATAATAAGCACGATTCCATTCATTTATCTATCAAATAGACGATTATTATGAATAGTATAACTAAAGAAGCAGCAAGCTTAGAACATACAGAATTGGCCGCTGATAATGCCAATTATATCGAAGCTCTTTATGAGCAATATCTATCAGACCCAGACAGCGTCGACTCAGATTGGCAAGCGTATTTTGAACAGTACAAGTCGCCAAACGATGCGCCGCATAACGCTATTAAAGACCAGTTTTTATTGCTTGCACGCAATCAAACTGCCAATAAAGTCAATACTGAAACCAGTGGTGCATCTGCTGGCAACTCAGCTGACTGTGCTGACCCTAAGCAGATGGGCGTACAGCAACTCATTTCCGCCTACCGCCGCCGTGGTCATCGCCGCGCCAAGCTAGATCCTTTGGACTTATATCCACGCGCAGAAGTAGTGGATTTAACGCTCGAATATCACAACCTTTCAGAAGCAGACTTAGACACCGTCTTTCCTACCAATGATTTAAATATTGGTAAGGATGAAGCGACCTTACGTGAAATCATCGAAATCATGGAGCGTGTTTACTGCCGCTACATTGGTATCGAGTATATGCATGTGACGACCAGTGTAGAAAAGCGCTGGATGGAAAAGTACCTAGAGACTAACTTAGGTCACATCAAATTCGACAAAGAAAAACGTCTGTCTATCCTTGAGCGCCTAACGGCAGCTGAAGGTCTAGAAAAGTATCTAGCGCGTAAATATACGGGTGTTAAGCGTTTTGGCCTAGAAGGCGGTGAGAGCTTTATTCCTGCTGTTAACGAAATCATTCAACGTGCTGGCGGTTATGGCACCAAAGAGATGGTTATCGGTATGGCGCACCGTGGACGCCTAAACCTCTTGGTTAATATTTTGGGCAAAAACCCTGCTGATTTGTTCGATGAGTTCGATGGCAAGGTTCAGCCAGAAAAAGGCTCAGGCGATGTTAAGTATCACAATGGCTATTCATCGAACGTGATGACGCCAGGTGGTGAGGCTCATTTGGCCTTAGCCTTTAACCCATCGCATCTCGAGATTGTCGCACCAGTACTACAAGGCTCAGTACGCGCACGTCAAGTTCGTCGTAATGACCAAGCACGTCAAGATGGCAAAGACGGTAACTCAGTACTGCCAATCGTTGTGCACGGTGATGCAGCTTTTGCCGGTCAAGGTGTGGTACAAGAAACTTTCCAAATGTCGCAGACTCGTGCTTATACCACTGGTGGTACGGTACATATCGTTATTAATAACCAAGTTGGTTTTACCACCAGTCGCCAAGAAGATTTGCGCTCAACAGAATATTGTACTGATGTGGCGAAAATGGTACATGCACCCATTCTACATGTGAATGGTGATGACCCTGAATCAGTGATATTTGCCGCGCAACTAGCACTTGATTACCGTCATGAGTTTGATAAAGACATTATCATCGATTTGTTCTGCTATCGCCGTAACGGTCATAACGAAGCTGATGAGCCATCGGCCACGCAGCCATTGATGTATGCAGTTATTAAAAAGCTACCAACGACCCGCACTCTTTATGCACAGCAGTTAATTAAAGATGGTGTCATTAGTGAAGACGATGCGAAAAACTACGAAGATAACTACCGTGAGTCGTTAGACCGTGGTGATTACGTGGTGAATTCTTTGGTCAGTGATCCTGATGAACAGCTGTTTGTCGATTGGAAACCGTATCTGGGCCATGACTTGGTTGATGACTGGGAAACTGGTGTCGACATCGAAAAGCTCAAAGAGTATGGTCGCCGTATGGCTCAAATGCCAGAGGGCTACAAACTACAGCGTCAGGTGCAAAAAGTCGTCGAGCAACGTTTAGCGATGCAGACGGGTGAAGAGCCGCTCAACTGGGGTGCCGCTGAAACCTTGGCCTATGCATCATTGGTTGATAATGACGAAGTATTGGTACGTATTACTGGTGAAGACGTTGGTCGTGGTACTTTCTCTCATCGTCACAGTGAAATCTATAACGTCAATGACGGCAGCATGTATGTGCCACTATCACATATCAGTGAGACACAGGCACGTTTTGCGACTTATAACTCGCTATTGTCAGAAGAAGCGGTACTGGCTTTTGAATATGGTTATGCAACGACAGTACCGAACGCACTAATCGTATGGGAAGCGCAGTTCGGTGACTTCGTCAACGGCGCACAGGTTGTTATTGACCAGTTCATCTCAAGCGGCGAGACCAAATGGCAGCGTGTTTGTGGTCTAACGATGTTGTTACCGCATGGCTATGAAGGTCAAGGCCCAGAGCATTCATCTGCTCGTCTTGAGCGCTTCTTACAGCTATGTGCTGAAGACAACATGCAAGTGATTACACCGACGACACCTGCACAGATTTATCATGCGCTACGTCGTCAGGCCGTACGTCCAATTCGTAAGCCATTGATTGTCATGTCTCCGAAGAGCTTGCTACGTCATAAGTTAGCAACCTCAAACCTAGAAGAGCTCGCCAAAGGTAAGTTCGAGACGGTTTTACCAGAGATTGATGACCACAACGCGGACAAAGTGACTCGTATGGTGCTATGTGGCGGCAAGGTTTATTACGACTTGCTAGAGCAGCGCCGCGCATTGGGTCTAGACCATGTGGCTATCGTGCGTATCGAGCAGCTGTATCCATTGCCAGAAAAACGTTTGATTGCTGAGATTGAAAAATATAGCAATCTGCAAGAAATCGTTTGGACGCAAGAAGAGCCATTGAACCAAGGCGCTTGGTATTATTTAGCACCTCATATGTTCCGTATTGTTGTACCGCATCCAACCAAGGCGAAAGTCATGGAGCCGGTGGCACGTCCTCCTAGTGCGGCACCTGCGACAGGTTCACCTAAATTGCATGCTCAGCAGCAGCAAGCATTGATTGCTGGCGGTCTTGGCATTAGTGTCGATGAGTTGTCTAAGTAATAGCTTAAATAGTTAACAAGTTATAAAAGATACATGAATCAGGCGATGACAGTCAGTACCTTGTAATACCACATGAGTAATTTAAAACGGTATTGACTGCCTATCACGACTTAATAATAAATATGAATATCCAAATCTAAGGAGTATATCGATGGCTGATATCAAAGCCCCCGTTTTTCCAGAATCGGTTGCCGATGGCACAATCGTTGAATGGCATGTCACTGAAGGTCAGCAAGTAAACCGTGATGACCTATTGGCCGAAATTGAAACCGATAAAGTGGTACTAGAAGTTGTGGCGCCTGATGATGGTGTTGTGACCAAAATCGTTAAGCAAGTTGACGACACCGTGCTATCTGACGAGCTAATCGCAGAGTTCGAAGCAGGCGCAACTGGCAGTGCTGACAGCGATTCTGGCTCAGATGATGCTCCTGCCGTGAACCCAGATCAGCCAGCAGCTCCGGTTCAAGCCAAACAAGGTACGGATGGCGGTGAGCCAGTCCAAGCAACTGATAAAAAAGACGAAGCCGATCATAAAGATCAAAGCCCAGCCGTGCGTAAAGCAGCCAAAGAAAGTGGCGTAGATCCTAAAAACGTCGAAGGCAGCGGTCGCGGTGGTCGTGTGACCAAGACTGATATGGCTAATCCAACGCTAAAAGCGGACAGCTCTATCAAGTCTGACAGTGGTCGTCCAGTCGCTGAATCAACAGGCGAGCGTACTGAAAAACGCGTTCCAATGACTCGTCTACGTAAGCGTGTGGCTGAGCGTCTATTGTCAGCGACGCAAGAAACTGCGATGTTGACAACGTTTAACGAAGTTAACATGAAGCCGTTGATGGACATGCGTGCTAAGTATAAAGAACAGTTTGAAAAGCGTCATGGTGTCCGTTTAGGCTTTATGTCGTTATTCGTAAAAGCGGCGACTGAAGCCCTTAAGCGCTTCCCAGCAGTGAACGCTTCATTAGACGGTGATGACATCGTTTATCATGGTTTCTATGATATCGGTGTTGCGGTATCTTCAGATCGTGGTCTAGTGGTTCCAGTACTACGTGATACCGATCGCATGAGCATGGCAGATGTTGAAGCTAAAATCCGTGAGTTAGGTGGTCGTGCCCAAGAAGGTAAGCTTGGTTTAGACGAGATGACTGGTGGTACATTCACTATCTCTAACGGTGGTGTATTTGGCTCACTCATGTCAACGCCTATTTTGAACCCACCGCAAACCGCTATCCTGGGTATGCATGCCATCAACGATCGCCCAATGGCGGTTAATGGTGAAGTGAAAATCCTACCAATGATGTATCTTGCACTGTCTTATGACCACCGTATGATTGATGGTAAAGAGGCAGTACAATTCTTAGTGACGCTAAAAGAATTGGTCGAAGATCCTACCATGCTTCTATTAGACCTGTAAGCTTCTAAGCTTGTATTGGCAATCGCTGATACAAGCTTTTTAACTTTGGTGGTGGTGATTGTTTCTGTCGATGAATAAAGAAAGGGTTTCACTCAAATAACGTATTGGTTATAGAGTGAGATTTTCATCAGTTTATCAACAGTACAATCAATCACTTAAGTCCTAAATAAAATTAGAAAATAGGAACGTACTATGAAAGATAATTATGATCTAGTCGTTATCGGCGGCGGTCCTGGCGGCTACGAAGCAGCGATTCGTGCAGGCCAACTGGGTATGAGCGTTGCTTGTATCGAAAAACGTACTTATAAAGGCGAGCCAGCACTTGGCGGTACTTGCTTAAACGTCGGCTGTATCCCATCAAAAGCCTTGCTTGATAGCTCACATCGTTATGAAGCGACCAAGCATGACCTTGAAGAGCATGGCATCAGCACTGGTGACGTCGCTATCGATATCGAGCAAATGATTGCTCGTAAAGAAGGCATCGTCAAGCAGTTGACTGGTGGTGTTGCAGCACTATTAAAAGGCAATGGCGTTGACTGGCTACAAGGCTGGGGCACGTTGGAAGATGGTAAAGGCGCGGACAAAAAAGTTAAATTTACTGCATTAGAAGACGACAGTGAAACGACCATCACTGCTAAAAACGTCATTCTTGCGGCAGGTTCTGTACCTATCGATATTCCTGTGGCAAAAACCGATGGCGACCGTATCGTTGATTCTACTGGCGCGCTTGATTTCACTGAAGTACCCAAGCGTTTAGGCGTCATCGGTGCTGGTGTTATCGGTCTTGAGCTTGGCTCTGTATGGCGTCGCTTGGGTGCGGAAGTCGTGGTTTATGAAGCGCTTCCAAGTTTCCTAGCAGCCGCTGACAAAGACATCGCGAAAGAAGCGGGTAAAATGCTGAAAAAGCAAGGTCTTGATATCCGTGTTGATACCAAAGTAACCAATGCTGAAGTGAAAGGCGATCAAGTTGTCGTTACTAGCGAAGCCAAAGGTGAAGCCTCGGATGAAAGCTTTGATAAGCTAATTGTCTGTGTTGGTCGCCGTGCATACTCTGAAAAACTGCTTGGCGAAAACAGTGGTATCACCTTGACTGAACGCGGTCTTATCGACGTCGATGATCAGTGCAAAACCAATCTTGATGGCGTTTACGCTATTGGTGATTTAGTCCGTGGTCCAATGCTTGCGCATAAAGCAATGGAAGAGGGCATGATGGCCGTCGAGCGTATCCATGGCGAAAAAGCTCAGGTCAACTACGACACTATTATTAATGTCATCTACACGCATCCAGAAATCGCATGGGTTGGCTTGACTGAACAAGAAGCTGAAGAAGCCGGTTATGAAGTCAAAACAGGCTCATTTAACCTAGCGGCAAATGGCCGTGCACTCGCTCAAAGCGAAGCGCAAGGGTCTATTAAAGTGGTTGCTGATGCCAAAACAGACCGTCTGTTAGGTATGCATGCTATCTCTGCTGGTGCTGGTGATATCGTCCATCAAGGTATGATTGCGATGGAATTTGTTTCTAGTATTGAAGATTTGCAATTGATGACGTTCGCGCATCCAACGATTTCAGAAGCCGTACATGAAGCCGCTCTATCTGCAGATGGCCGTGCTATTCACGCCATTCAGCGTAAAAAGCGCAAGAAATAAGTAGTTAGTTTGATAAGTACCGACTTATAACCTGATTGCGGTGGGGTGGTTATAGCGTTCACCGCGATCATAAGTGCGCCAAATGCATGTTTCATATGTATATGTGCGCACTTGTTTTCACTTTTTATTAATTGTAAAAAATAAAGGATACAATCAATGAATTTACATGAGTATCAAGCAAAAGAGCTATTAAAAAGCTACGGTTTGCCAATTCAAGAAGGCATCATTGCCCATAACGGCGACGAAGCTGCAGCTGCTTTTGACAAGACGCCAACTGACATTGCTGTGATTAAAGCGCAGGTACATGCTGGTGGCCGTGGTAAAGCTGGTGGTGTTAAGCTGGTTAAAACTCGTGAAGAAGCCAAGCAAGTGGCTGAAGAGCTTATCGGTACTAACCTAGTGACGTTCCAGACCGATGCTGATGGCCAACCAGTTAACTTTGTATTGGTTGCAGAAGACATGTACCCAGTACAGACTGAGCTATATCTTGGTGCCGTTGTTGACCGTTCTACTCGTCGCGTGACTTTCATGGCATCAACCGAAGGTGGTGTTGATATCGAAGAAGTGGCTAACGAGACACCAGAAAAAATCTTTAAAGTAAGCGTAGATCCATTAGTAGGTCTCATGCCTTACCAAGCACGTGATGTTGCATTTAAGCTAGGTCTTGAAGGCAAGCAAATCAACCAGTTTGTAAAAATCATGACTGGTGCTTATCAAGCATTTATCGAAAACGACTTTGCATTACTTGAAGTCAACCCGCTAGCAGTTCGCGAAAATGGCGAAATCGTTTGTGTTGATGGCAAAATTGGTATCGACTCAAACGCATTGTATCGCTTACCAAAAATCGCAGCGCTACAAGACAAAACACAAGAAAATGAGCGTGAGCTAAAAGCCGCTGAATTTGACCTAAACTATGTTGCCCTAGAAGGTAACATCGGTTGTATGGTAAACGGTGCTGGTCTTGCAATGGCGACGATGGATATTATCAAACTGTATGGCGGCAAGCCTGCTAACTTCTTGGACGTTGGCGGCGGTGCAACTAAAGATCGCGTTGTAGAAGCGTTCAAAATCATTCTAGAAGACAGCAGTGTTGAAGGTGTTCTAATCAACATCTTTGGCGGTATCGTACGTTGTGACATGATTGCAGAAGCCATTATCGCTGCCGTTAAAGAAGTCGACGTACAAGTACCAGTTGTTGTACGCCTAGAAGGTAACAACGCTGAATTGGGCTTGCAGATTCTAGAAGAGTCTGGTCTAAAACTAACCTCAGCCCAAGGTCTAGCAGACGCTGCACAAAAAATTGTCGATGCTGTTCAAGCATAAACCTATCCATTTAGGTGCTTAAACATAGTAGTCAAAGCGTGATGGCAGTTTATAGTCAATTGAGCATCGTTAGTATTTAACGAGACATAAGATAGTAAACTGCCATTACAAGACAACCGAATACAAGGAAAAAACAATGAGTGTATTAATTGATAAAGATACCAAAGTATTGGTACAAGGCTTCACTGGTAAAAATGGTACGTTCCACTCTGAACAAGCTATGGAATACGGTACTAAAGTCGTTGGCGGTGTAACGCCAGGTAAAGGCGGTCAAACGCATCTAGGTCTACCAGTATTCAACACCATGGCTGAAGCGATGGAAGCGACTCAAGCTGACGCCTCAGTTATCTATGTACCAGCACCATTCGTACTAGACTCTATTGTTGAAGCAGTAGATGCAGGCGTGAAGCTGATCGTTGTGATCACTGAAGGCGTACCGACTATCGACATGCTAAAAGCCAAGCGTTATATCGAGGAAGCAGACGGCGTACGCATGGTTGGTCCTAACTGCCCAGGCGTTATTACTCCAGGTCAGTGCAAAATCGGTATCATGCCAGGTCATATCCATCTGCCAGGTAAAGTGGGTATCATCTCACGTTCTGGTACACTAACGTATGAAGCGGTTGCGCAGACCACTAAGCTTGGCTTTGGTCAGTCAACCTGTATCGGTATCGGTGGTGATCCTATCCCTGGTATGAACCAGATTGATGCATTAAAACTATTCCAAGACGATCCACAGACTGAAGCCATCATTCTAATCGGTGAAATCGGCGGTACTGCTGAAGAAGAAGCTGCTGCTTATATCAAAGACCATGTTACTAAGCCAGTGGTTGGCTATATTGCTGGTGTAACTGCTCCAGAAGGCAAGCGTATGGGTCATGCTGGCGCTATCATCTCTGGTGGTCAAGGTACTGCTGAAGAGAAATTTAAAGCTTTTGAAGATGCAGGCATCGCGTATACTCGCGATCCAGCTAAAATCGGTGATAAGCTGAAAGAAGTTACTGGTTGGTAAGTTAGGCATAAGCCTACAGTCTGATTACTAAAACTACATTGAAAAAAAGCAAGGACACCTCTACAATGAGGTGTCTTTTTTTTATGCAAAAAATACTATGAAAAACCAAGTATTGATAACTGGCGGTGCTGGATATATTGGCACTCACACTTGTATTGCACTGCATGAAGCAGGCTATGATATTGTTGTATACGATAACTTATCTAACAGTAGCCGTGAAGCGATCAATCGTGTCTCTACCCTGATTGCTCAGCCGATTGAGTTTATTGAAGGTGATATCCGTGATACTGAGACACTCAAACAAGTCTTCGCCGAACATGATTTTTTCGGTGTTATTCATTTCGCTGGACTAAAAGCAGTAGGTGAATCCGTCGCTAAGCCATTGTTATATTATAATAACAACGTCAGTGGCAGCATTACTTTACTAGAGGTCATGGCAGAGTATAACGTCAAAAACCTAGTCTTCTCATCATCTGCCACTGTCTACGGCGATCCTGAAACTCTGCCTATCGATGAAACCTCGCAGCGCTCTTGTACCAATCCCTATGGACAAAGCAAGCTTGCTGTGGAGTATATTCTCGAAGATTTAGCGGTATCCGATGCTAGTTGGAATCTGATTGCTCTTAGATACTTTAATCCAGTAGGGGCGCATCCTTCAGGACAGATAGGCGAAGATCCAAACGATATCCCGAATAACCTAATGCCTTATATCTCGCAAGTGGCAGTCGGGAAGCTTGAAAAGCTCAGTATTTTTGGTAATGACTATCCTACCATCGATGGTACAGGTGTCCGTGACTTTATCCATGTCACTGATTTAGCGCAAGGTCATGTTGCAGCGCTAAATTATTTACAGCAACAAACCAGCTCAAAAAGCGGTTCGGATACAACTGGCTCAGTCGGTTTTCTACCTATTAATCTAGGAACGGGTAAAGGCACCTCAGTATTAGATCTGGTTGCAGCGTTTACCAAAGTCTCTAAACAGCCCATCCCTTATCAATTCGCTGCCCGCCGTGCAGGGGATATTGCCAGCTGCTATGCCAGTGCGGATAAAGCCAAAGAGTTATTAGGTTGGCAAGCCAAGCTATCTATCACTGAGATGTGCCAAGATACTTGGCGGTGGCAGAGCAAGAATCCAAACGGTTATAAATGAATAATATAGATTAGACCTCTTGCAAAAGTAGCAAAGGGAATTAAAGTAAGAAGAATATTCACCTGACCATAAAAGTGCTATAAAATAAATCGACTAAACGATTATCAGTATAAATGACCATGACTTACTCCCTAGACTATCGCAAACAAGTTTTAAAAAGCTTAGATGAGGGCATGACCTTTGCTGAAGCTGCTGTTTTCTATGATATCAGTCCAACGACCATCCAGAAGTGGAAAAAGCGTCTCCACAGTAAAACCACTCGAGACATCAAGCCCTACAAAATAGAGGATGAAGCCCTAGCTCAAGATGTCAAAGACCACCCTAACGATTACCATTATGAGTGAGCCCAGCATTTCAGATGTAGCCCAACAGGTATTAGTAAAGCCTTAAAGCGTATTGGTATTAGCAAAAAAAAGACACTTGAGCATCCCAAAGCCTGTCCTGTGAGAAGATCGACTTATCTGGCCAAGCTTAACCACTACATCGCTCAGGGCTTTGCTATTATCTACATGGATGAGAGTAGCTTTGAAAGTGAGACGATACGCCGTTATGGTTACGCGCCTATTGGTAGCCCTTGCATTGACCGTTATAACTGGCAAGCCAAAGATAGAACCAATGTCATTGGTGCGCTCTATGGCAAAATGCTGTTTGCACTCGATTGCTTAAAGACCAACATTAATAAAGAGGTTTTCTATCACTGGTGCAAGTTCACGCTGATACTAAAGCTTAAGAAAAAATGTGTGATTGTCATGGATAACGCTACTTTTCATAAAAATAAGCGTATTCAAAAACTATTGAATAGACACGGCCATCGCATTCTATGGCTACCACCCTACAGTCCTGATCTGAACCCTATCGAGAAGAAGTGGGCTCAAGTGAAGTCTCTACGCCAAGGCTGGATGGAAAATGACTTATCTAAATTGTTTTATGATATTCATCCAAAACATAACTCTTTTGTAGTGCAGTGACTATAACAGTCTATGACTATGTAATTAATAAAAGATATGTTGCTTAGCGACAGTCATATACTAGAAATACATTGAAAAAATAAGGTAGTCCCATTATTATTGGGCTTTATTAAAATACATCCAAAGACTCAAGGAAAGGAAATGCTTAGCAACTCAACGATTTTAGTAACTGGTGGAACGGGTTCTTTTGGCCATAAATTTATACCCATGACTCTTGAAAAATATAATCCTAAAAAAATTATTATCTTTTCGAGAGATGAAATGAAACAATGGGAAATGGCAAAGCTTTTCCAAGATGATCCACGGGTAAGGTTTTTTATCGGAGACGTAAGAGATAAAGAAAGACTATATCGTGCGCTAGATGGTGTTGATTATGTTGTACATGCGGCTGCTACAAAAATTGTGCCAACTGCTGAATATAATCCTTTTGAATGTGTAAAAACTAACGTGCATGGAGCAATGAACTTAATCGATGCTTGTATTGATAAAGGGATAAGGCGTGTAGTTGCATTATCAACTGACAAAGCAAGTAGCCCTATCAACTTATATGGTGCTACTAAACTTACTTCCGACAAATTATTTGTAGCAGGAAATGCTTATAGTGGTCAGCATCCCACAAAATTTGCTGTAGTACGTTACGGCAATGTCATGGGTTCACGTGGATCGGTTATTCCATTCTTCCTATCGATTAAGGAGAAAGGTGAGCTACCTATCACTGATGACCGTATGACACGTTTTATGATTACTTTACAAGAAGGTGTTGAGCTTGTATGGCATGCTTTTGAAGACATGGAAGGTGGAGAGATCTATGTTAAGAAAATTCCATCAATGAATATCATGGATGTCGCTAAAGCCGTAGCACCAGAAGCTCAAACTAAGATTATAGGTATTAGACCAGGTGAAAAACTACATGAGCAAATGATCGGCGCTGAAGACTCTTATTATACTTATGAATACGCTGAGCACTTTAAGATATTACCGACGATCAATAACTGGGGTAATTCACCAGAACGTGTGAAAGATGGTAAAAAAGTACCAGAAGGTTTTGTTTATTCAAGTGATAACAATACTGAATGGATGCCAAGAGAAGAGCTTGAGTCTTGGATACAAGAAAATAAAGATAGAATTGGTAAAATATAATGAATTTCATACCGTATGGTCGCCAAAATATCACTAAAGAAGATATCAGTGCTGTTGTTGAGGTATTAGAATCCGATTTTCTTACTCAGGGGCCAAAGGTTCCTGAGTTTGAAGACGCTATCAAAGAACAGTGCAACGTTGAATATGCTCTGGCAATGAATAGTGCCACATCTGCTTTGCACGTAGCATGTTTGGCTTTAGGTGTGGGTAAAGATGATATCGTTTGGACGACACCTATTACATTCGTGGCATCAGCAAACTGTGCCTTATACTGTGGCGCTATTGTAGATTTTGTAGATATTGACCCTCAGACTTATAACTTATCCACTCAAGCTTTAAGAGAAAAGCTGCAAATTGCTAAAGCAGAAGGTAAGCTACCTAAAGTAGTTATTCCTGTCCATCTATGTGGTCAGCCTTGCGATATGGAAGGCATCTATGAGCTTTCTAAGGAATATGGCTTTTTTATTATTGAAGATGCCTCACACGCTATAGGTGGTAGGTATAAAAATCAGCCAATAGGTAATTGCCAGTATTCGAACATTACTATTTTTAGTTTTCATCCAGTCAAAATCATTACGACTGCTGAAGGCGGCGTAGCTACTACCAATAGCAAAGACTTGGCACAAAAGATGGAGTTGCTACGCAGTCATGGTATCACGCGTGATTCTGAGTTGATGACTCATGAGCCAGATGGTTCTTGGTACTATCAACAAGTGATGCTTGGTTTTAACTATCGCATGACTGAAATGCAGGCTGCATTAGGTGTCTCACAAATAAAGCGTCTTAGCGCTATCACTGATAAGCGCCATCAGCTTGCCAATAACTATGACAACTTATTAGCTGAACTACCCATAGTAACGCCTTATCAGCATTCAGAAGGATATTCTGGGCTACATCTGTATGTAATACGCCTCAAAACTAACCAGATTCAAAAATCTCATAAAGAAGTATTTGATGAGTTGCGAGCTGCTAATATTGGTGTCAACCTGCATTATATCCCAGTGCATCTACAGCCTTATTACCAGCAAAATCTAGGATTTAAGGCAGGTGATTTTCCTGAGGCGGAGTTATACTATTCAGAAGCAATTAGTCTGCCTATGTATCCCGATTTGACAGAGGAGCAGCAAGAATATGTAGTGCAGACGTTAGGGAGTGTTTTAATATGACTAGTGTTGCCTTGATCCCTGCTCGTGGTGGAAGTAAACGTATCCCTCGGAAGAATATAAAAGATTTTTGTGGGAAGCCAATCATTGCTTATTCTATCGAAGCAGCATTGGAAAGTGGCTGTTTTGACAAGGTGATTGTATCTACAGACGACGAGGAAATTGCAGCTGTAGCCAAAGAATATGGTGCTGAAATCCCTTTTTTAAGGCCTGAAGAAATTAGTAATGACTTTGCAACAACGAAAGATGTGATAAATCATTTTATCCATTATTTAAATGAAAATGGCCTTGACTATGACTACCTCTGTACCATCTACGCTACAGCACCACTTCTTCAAGAAAAGTATCTTGTAGAAGGTTATAACAAACTAAACAACTCAGATGTCGTAAATGTCTTTAGCTGTACTACAATGCCATTTCCTATACAAAGAACCTTCAAATTAGATCATGATGATCGATGCGAAATGTTTTGGCCAGAAAACTTCAGTAGTCGTAGCCAAGATTTGGAAGAGGCTTATCAAGATGCAGGTCAGTTCTACTGGAGAAATCTAAAAACTACCTCTACAAAAAACATGTTTGGCTCTGATAGTGCCGGGATAGTTATACCAAGACATTTCGTACAAGATATTGATACATTAGAAGATTGGGAAAGAGCCGAATATATGTATCAGCTAATCAATAGATAGGACAAATAATGAATAATACAATATTAATTCTGGGTACAAACTCAGGGCAACTTGATTTAATCAAAACAATGAAAGAGTTGGGTTGGTATGTTATTGGTTGTTCAAATAGATCTGATGAAGTTGGCGTTAAATACACAGACAAATTCTATGAAGTTGACATTCGTGATATTGAAGCAGTATCAAAGATAGCAGTAGATAATAATGTTAACTTAGTATATTCAGTATCATCAGATACAGCGATTAAATCAGTAGTACAGGTGTCTAGCAAACTCAACTTGCCTACTTTTTATTCAGAAGAGCTAATCCGATTACTTGATAATAAGCAAGATTTAAGAAGTTTTTTGAATAACATTGAGCTTAGTATTGTTAACTATGTAGAAGTTGATGACATTGATGACAGTAACAAATGGAATACGTTCCCATGTATCGTAAAGCCATCTAATGCACAAGGTCAGCGAGGTGTAAAAAAAGTTAACAATGCTTATGAGCTAAAGAACTCAGTTATAAATGCTAAACAATTTTCGTCAAACAACACTGCAGTGATTGAAGACTTTCTAGATGGAGTGGAGATATCGTGTAATGTGCTAGTTTCAGAAGGCCAAATTGTATTTGACATACTATCTGAACGTTTAACTTATAACGATGAATATTTTGGTATACCAATAGGACATCTAATTCCTTGTGTAAACATTGACGAAGATACTAAGAAAGAAGCTGTTGAATTGGTTTCTAATGTAGTAAAAGCATTAGAAATTGAAAACGGACCTTTATATTTTCAAATGAAAGCGACTACGAACGGAGTCAAAATTATCGAAATCGCTCCGAGATTGGATGGCTGTCACATGTGGAGACTTATTCAGCATGCCACAAATAGAAGCTTTCTAGTTGAAACAATTGAGGTGTTATTAAATAAGCATCAAAGTATGCAGCGTGTGCAATTGAAAGATAATAAATACTACGAATTGATTTTTCAACATTCACAACCGAGTCAAACATTTGAAGAAGAACGTTTCCCTATTCCAGTAGATGCTCTATATCATGAATATAGATACTCTAATGGAGAAGCGATTAATATCATCAATGGCAAAAAAGAAGTAGTAGGTTACTACGTTGCTGAATTTCCAAAAGATAAGTGGGAAGATGAATGAGACTCATAGTCACAGGTGCGACAGGTTTTATTGGTAGGCATTTAGTTGAGTCCGCTCAGCAGAATTTTGAAATTATCTGCTTAACGAGAAGTAACGAAAAAAATGGTGAGAATCAAAGCGTAAGTTTTGTTCAGACAGACTATGAGCTAAATAGTCTAGAAAATATTTTTCGAGAAGGTGATGTGTTGGTTCACTTAGCTGGTCAAAGATTAACTAGAAGTGAAGAAAAACCTAAGCTAAGTGGCTTTATTGATTCCAATATAAAGATGACCGAAAACTTGCTTTTAGCAGCATGTGAGGCAAAAATCAGGCAAGTTGTTCTGACTTCTACCATTGGAATATATTCCGAAATGGATAGAACGCCATATTTAGAAGATGCGGTTACACATCCCAATACTATATATGGATTGTCAAAGTTAATGGGGGAGCAGCTAGTCACCTATTACTGTCAAAAAAACAATGTCAAAAGTACTATTTTTAGACTGTCTCAGTGTTTTGGTGTAGGAGAAAAGGACTCTCCAGTCTTGATGAGGTTTGTAAAGTTAGCTAGAAACAAAGAAAAGCTTACCGCCCAAGATAACGAGTTTTATTTGGATGAGGTGTATGTTAAGGATGTTGTTGAAGCAATAATCTTATCCATTACTAAAGAAGTAGCAGGTACTTTTAATGTTGGCGGTGGTAAAGCATACTCTATTTTAGAAATGGCAGAAACAGTTAATGAAGTTTTTGATAATACTGATAACATTGAAATCATCTCAAATATAAAAATTAGAAACGTAGATAATTTTCTATCAACTCAGAAAATAGAGAATCAATTAAATTGGACACCTAAGTTTAATTTAAAAGAGGCTTTAGTTGATATGAGAAATACTTATAATGCAAATAAGGAGTTGAAATGAATACATTGAAGGAAGCTCTATACAAAGGTGACGCTAAAGCAAATGATCCAACTCCGTTTATCATTGCAGAAATGTCAGGGAACCACGGGGCCTCATTAGAACAAGCACTAAAGATTGTCGATCACGCTTCACAAACAGGTGTAGACGCTCTAAAGTTGCAAACCTTTACACCAGAATCGATGACCTTAAATTTAGATCACGACCATTTCAAAGTGACTAACAAAAAGTCATTATGGTATGGCAGAAGACTTTACGACTTATATGAAGAAGCCCAAACAAAGTATGAGTGGCACAAGGCTATATTTGATAGAGCACGTGAAAAAAATGTTTTATGTTTTAGCACTCCTTTCGATGAAGAGGCAGTAGACCTTCTAGAGTCGTTAGAGGTTCCAGCTTATAAAATTGCTTCTTTTGAATGTGTTGATATTCCTTTGATTAGATATGTTGCTCAAACAAAGAAACCAATGATTATCTCTACTGGAATGGCATCTATTTCTGAAATCGACCTAGCTGTGAATACTGCTCTAAAAAATGGCTGCTCTCAGCTGACGCTTTTACAGTGTACTAGTAGTTATCCAGCTCCTGCATCAGAAGCAAATTTAAGAACCATTCCCCATATGAGAGAGTTGTTTGGTTGTCAGGTGGGTTTGTCTGACCACACGCTAGGCATAGGTGCTGCAATAGCTGCTACAACGCTAGGTGCAACTGTTATTGAAAAACATTTTAAGCTAGAAGATGATGAGGGTAGCATCGATGCAGCATTCTCTTTGGCACCGAGCCAGTTTAAACAGCTTGTGACTGAATGCAAAACTGCTGCTGAGGCTATGGGTTGTGTATCTTACGGAGTAAGTGATGCTGATACACTAGCAAGAAAAAATAGAAGATCTATTTATGTTGTTAGTGATATCAAAGCTGGTGAATTGATTACAAGTGAAAATATTAGAAGAATAAGACCGGGACATGGTTTAGCACCGAAATATTTTGATAAAGTAATTGGTAAAAGGGCTGCATCAGATATGAGTATAGGCACACCGTTAGATTGGAATAAATTAGAGAATTGATTATGACTCATTACTGGCTCAAAAAAGCAAAAAAAAGTCTTTTAAAATCTAAAGAGTTTTCTAAGGCGAAAGAAATCTTGGAGACGAATAATTTTTTAGAGAAGAAGGAGTTTGCAAAAGTAAAAGAACTCTTGGATTCTAAAGAGTTCTCGAAAGCAAAAGAGTTCTTAAAAGCTAAAGAATTAGAGTTTTTTAAGGCCAAAGATTTCTTAATCACTAAAGTGAATCAAAGTCCTAGTCATGATATAGAAGAAACATTGCAAGAGTTGGTAAGTAATGAGCAGCTACGGGTTACTTCTCAAAGAAAATATGGTTTGCATCTTGAAAAGCTATTGAACTCAGAAGAAGGCCTAAAAGACTTAGGCGCAGTTGCTGAAAGACTGATAGGCAATAACCCTGATAGTATTCTACTGATATATTTGTCAGTTATCTCTCTAGCTAAGCAAGAGAGGTTTGAAGAAGCATCTGATTTAATTTCAAGTAAAGTTGTAGAGCTCAAATTAAATAAAGCTAAAAATATTAAGGTCAGAGATAAACAATTAGTGGCCTTGCTAAAGGTTTGGAGAGTTCTCGATCTTGTAGCAAGAGAAAATATGAAGTGGGCAGATGGTGATAATTTAAAGAACAAAAATTACGATGAGTTAGAGTTCTTGTTATCCGATCATGACTTAGAAGATCCTGAGTTGACCTCTGATCTTATTCTATTTTATGCTGAGCCATATTTGCAGGGTAAGCTTCATCATGATTATTTGAATATATGTCAATTAGCATTTGATAAAGCAAAGACTTTAGATAAAAAGCTCAAAGTTATTTATGCTTTAAGGCGAGAAGGTATTAGGCGTCTTCCTAGCTATCATCAAAACTATGAGTTGGCGATAGCTTTATATGTTTCATTAGAGGATGAAATTAACGAGTTTGTTAATCAATCTTTGCTAGACAGAACCTTGAAAAATGTAAAAACTCTAAGAACAATAATGAATGTAGGAAGGTCTTTGGGGCAGGATGCTATATATAGACCGGCTAAAGAGGCAATTATTCAAATCGCAATGTCAGATGCAGGTCAGTCAACAGTATGGACTGCCGCCTTTGCACTTATGGAAGATGGTAAAGACAATTATGAAATATCTAAAAAAATACTGAATTTAAATGATAAAAAACCTCAGCATGCATCAGATATTCAGCATTTTCTGGATTGGGCTATATTAGCAGAAGAGTATCAATTAGCTTATGAATTCTTTTCAAAGCAGCCAAGAAAAGTACGGGAGTCAAAGAGTGCTCTTTCTTATGTAAAAATTCTTCATAGACTTAAAAAGTTTGAAGAAGCAGAAGAGATAACTAGAGGAGTTCACATTTCTCTCTTATCTCGGAGTCATAATTTATGTCCGTATACTAGTTGGTCGTTGGTCAAACGGTCAGGCGAGCTTAAATTTTTGAAGGATACGGCCGTACTGTATCAAAGTATTCCACAGCCCAAAAATCCACAGGGAGTAATTTTTATTACTCCAAGATCTATAGAGCAGTTGAGAAAAACGCCTATCGTTCTTCTCATGGAGCTTAAAAGATTGGGTTGGGCCGTCATACCTTTATCAGAAGGTCTTTTGCCGACAGAAAAAACGAACAATGTATACATCAATGAGTTCATCGATGTCATAACGATGAATCGAGAAATAAAGAGGGACTCTAAGCTTGAACTTGATGCAGAATTCGATATCAATTTGAGTCAAGGTAAAATGCAGTGGAAAGATATTGATCTATCTCATGTTTTGTGGGAAGAATCAGCTATTAACAAACGTATCTATGACGTAGATTACACTTGCCCAGCATTAAACAACTACTTAGAAAATATTTACACTACAACAAAGTCGGCAGCGACTGTTTTAGACAATATTCATAAGCTAAAAGACGATATTGGATTAAGAATCGGTTTTATCGTACAGTTTAATGCAAGATTACCAGATGCACTCTATCGTTTTTATTGCGAGGAATACGGAGATCCTAAAGATTTCTTTTGCATACATTCTGCAAATGGATATCAAAACTACTTTTCTAACTTCTCTACTAATATATCTTCTAAGTGTGTTGTTAGAAATATGACGAAGTACCCTCATACACGGTCTGCTAGCTTCCCATTACCAGAGGAGTTTGAAGTTTTCTACCAAGAAAACAAATATCGTGCTGAAGAGATTTTAGAAACGGTAAGTGGCGTTACAAATGTAAAGAGATCCGTCTCTTATGATGACGATTCTGTTGAGAAGAGAGCTGCTATTCAATACATTAATAGTTGGAGAGCAGCTGGCAAAAAAGTAGTTTGTGCATTTGGCAAGGTTGTCTATGATTCAGGAGTTCCATTTGATGGAGGTGCTGCACATTCAGATATGAAGGACTGGATCAATCATTCTATTGAAACGGTTAATGGCACAGATACATTACTACTTATCAAGCCTCATCCACATGAATTAAATCAGCAAATTTCAACATTTGGGAATGCCGTATTTAGAGATATTATTCAGGAAGAAAACCAGAATGTAATATTTCTAGACCATAATTGGTTCAAAATGCATGACTTGAAAGATTTGATAGACTTTGCAATCGTTTATAACGGTACGTCTAGTATTGAGCTAGGTGTAATGGATATACCCGCTATTCTATGTGGACATTTCGGAACGGTCGACTACCCGGTCGGGCACCCTTCGCCAAACGATAGATTGCATTTCGAACAAATGTTAAAAGGTGAAGTCGGACTTGACTGTGACGATGAGTTGAGATACAAATCAGCATTATGGCTTTTTTATATGGGGAGTAGTCTGTTTACGACGGACTACAGATATCACTCAAGGCCTGTCACCAATAAAGTTCTTTATCCTCCATACTGGTTTAATAAAGATGTAAATCGTTATTTGACTAAGGGTGATCAGAACGTGAGAAAGCTTGCATTAGAAATTATTGAATAGGATTATAAATTGGATATAGTCGTTATAAGATGTTTAGCAAGTACTAACGTTGGATTTGGCCATTTGGTCAGATGCAGAGTGCTTGCTACGGAGCTATGCAAAAGAGGGTATGGCGTGATTATGATTGGCCCACCTCTTAGCTTAAAAGATAAAACTGACGAAACCAATTTTCTTGAATGGATTCCCAGAGAGAGTTGGTTAAGCTCTGAAAGTGAAGCTGACTTTCATCTTAGTGTTTTGAAAAAATACAATTCAAAGCATATTATTATTGATGATTATCGATCTGATGGAGAACATCAGAAAAGATTGCGCGAAGAAAATGTAAGGATCGTTCAGCAATATGATGCTAGTAAAAAGCAAAATTTTGCGGCTAATCTGGTAGTAAACGGTAGCCCACATGAAAGAGCGGAATTCTATAAAAAAGATGTTTTGTATAACGATGTAGAGTTTTTGTTAGGTCCTCAATACTGCATATTGCGACCAATATTCTTTAATGATGAGCTCAAAAAGTGCCACAAGCAAAAAAGAATCTTGATGACTTTTGGTGGCGGTAGTGATAGAGGTGCTATTCTCTATATTTTAAAAAACTTCTATCAAATTATTGCAGACAATAATTGGAAATTAACCATAGTAGTTAGTGATAAGAATGAAAATATTGGAGACGTATCTAATTGGATAAGCTCAAATGGCTCTAAAGATATTGAGCTTATGATCAGTCCTGAAAATATGGCAGAAATAATGTCTACCTGTAGTTTTGCAGTTTTAGGTGGTGGAACTACTATATTTGAAGCTGCCTATCTAGGTATTCCGGCACTATTAATACCTATTGCTGATAATCAAATAAATCAATGTGTAGGTTGGGATGAGTTGGGCGGTATGACATATGTTTCAAACTTTAATGAACTTGATGATGCTAAGTTTGCAGAGAATCTAAGAAGTTTCTTGAGTGAGCCTAGCCTAATTGAATCACATAGACAAAATCTAAAAACTATTATTGATGAGCATGGCTATGAAAGAATACTCGACAAGTTGTTAAACGATGAGTAACAGTGAGTTTCCAACACCTTTGAAAGGTGATAATCATTCTATATTTGTCAGACCAAGTTCGTCAAAGTTAGTTATTTTCTTTGCTGCAATTAATATGAAAGAAAATCAATTTAATTTTTGGCAACTAGGCAGAGAAATTGATGAGAATGTCATTTTTGTAAACGATCCCTCTAATCAATGGTACTTAAATGGAATTCCAAGTTTAGGAGCAAGTTTGGATCAGACAATACTATGTCTTAAAAAATGGATAAATCATTTAGATGTCAAAGAGGTGTACACTGTTGGAACTAGCATGGGTGGTCATGCAGCTATTCACTATGGGATAGAATTAGGTGCCAATATACTATCATTTCCAGCTGAAATTATATTGGGAGAGCCGTATTCTAGAAGTATTCAAAATTTGGAACAGGATATAGTAAAGAAAGATTTTCTATTAGAAAAAATATCCAATTTTGATAGAACGATACATATGATAATCGGTGAATCTACACCTAAAGACCTGATTAATGCAGGTTATATAAGGGATTTTGAAAACGTTAAAGTTTACTCATTATTAGGAACTGATCATTTCGTACCTTCTGTGATTTCACGTTCTAGTAAGCTATATACATTGTTGATGAATTTTGTCTCTACAGGTATGGTTCAAAAGGAGCTGTTTTCGAACTTAGGAAATTTCAATCTATACGATGATGAGTTGTTTGCCGACCTTGCTGAAGCATATCAGAATTTTGGTTCTGCCAATTTTGAAAAGGCCATCTTTTATGCCAAAAGAATACTCACTAGGTTTCCCGCTTTCGAAAGTGCGTTGTATATAATTGGAGACAGTTATTTACGGAAGGAAGAGTATCAGTTAGCAACGAATTATCTAGCAAGTGCCGCCATAGTAGCTCCCAATAATGCAGACTATTTATTCAAGTATTCACATGCTATTAGAATGCTAGGTGATAAAAATACTAGCCTACATATTTTAGATATTTTAATTCAAAAATTCCCAAACTATGCTAAAGCTTATTATGCTAGAGGTAATATGCAAGTAGAAGAGGGTAATGAGTTAAAGGCTCTAGAATCGTTTAAGCTAGCATTCTTACTAAATAATAAGAATGAAAAGTTTAAGGGTAAATACCTAGATTTGAATAGGAAAGTAAATAATTAATGCTTCAGGGTTTTATTACTCTGTAATAGTGAGACCATCCCAGATTCTGTGTAACTGCCATTTAGATTAAATGCCTGCTGATGCGATCATCAAACATAATCATAAAGCGATTAAGAGCAGACGTCCAGTTACGGATTGGCATCGACCACTTTTTGGATGCCTGCTGGGTTGCTAGATAGACTACCTTGAAAGCTGCGTGATCAGATGGGAACACCTTACGCTTATTCACCGCTGTCCGAATCACACTGTTCAGTGACTCAATAGTATTGGTAGTGTATATGACTTTTCTGATGTCTTTAGGGTACTCAAAGAACACTGTTAGGCCCTCCCAGTTATTACGCCAAGACTTGATGACATGCGGATATTCCTTGCCCCAAGTCTCATCAAAGTGCTCAAGATTGGCCTCTGCCATCTCAAGGGTATCAGCGCCGTAGATGGCCTTTAAATCAGCCGCTACGGCCTTTTTATCCATCCACGGCACAAACTTCATTGAATAGCGCACCATGTGTACGATACACAGCTGAACCTGTGCCTTTGGATAGACGGTGTTAATGGCATCAGGGAAGCCCTTTAGACCGTCAACACAAGCGATTAAGATGTCTTGTACGCCACGGTTTTGAAGCTCGGTAAGAACACCTAGCCAGAACTTAGCGCCTTCATTCTCTGAGAGCCACATACCAAGCAGCTCTTTCTTACCGCTAAGATTGATGTCTAGGGCTAGGTAAATGGCTTTGTTGATGATCTGCTTGTCTTGACGTATCTTCACGACGATGCAGTCCAAATAGACGATAGGATAAACACTGCTCAGCGGCCGGTTCTGCCAAGCAGTGATGTCCTCTAATATGTTATCGGTGACTCTTGAGACAAGAGAGCTTGAGATGTCGACATCGTAGAGCTCTTTAATGCTCTCTACAATCTCGGTGGTGGTTTGACCCTTGGCGTAAAGGAATATGATCTTGTCATCGAGACCTGAGATACGGGTTTGATGCTTACTAACGAGTACAGGCTCAAAGCTGCTATCACGGTCTCTTGGGGTAGAGATTTCAAGATCGCCTGTGTCACTGCGGACGGTCTTTTTAGTGTGTCCGTTGCGCTTGTTTGGTTTATCTGCTTTCTCATGCTTGGGGTAGCCGAGATGGTCTTCCATCTCAGCCTCTAAGGCAGTATCGATAAAGGATTGCATGAGCTGCTTTTGGAAGTCTTTGATGTCATCAAAGCTTTTCATGCTACCAGCCATTTGCTCGGCCAGTTTTTTAATGTCAGATTGAGTAGTCATTGCTTATTCTCCTGTTAATGGATTATAAGCAGTTACACAGTTTTTAGGAAACTCCCGTAATAGTCAATAGAAGCTATTTACCTTTATGTCAAGTAATAGCTTCTAAACTATCAGATATACTTCTGAAACTTACGGAGTATATTAAATAGCTTCCTGACTATTATACTTGTAGCCTTCTAATTGGGTGAAAATGTCTGTTTGTATTGGCAACTCAAATTTATTCTTTAACTCTCTGTCGACAATTTTAGTTATTTCAGTATATATATTCTTTGCCCCTAAATATTTCATAACATTATGTATATCGCTATAACAGTAAGTAATATGCAAATTAGGATCCTTTCTGTCTAAAGTGTATGTAGACATAATATCCAAAGGTTGATTTTCGCATAGAGTCATATAGACTTTGAACCGCCCCGACTATATCGGAGAGTGGATTGCTTGAGTCAGGCAGCTTTGTCTGACTCAGTAAGACTATCATAGTATCGTCTCTCAAACTCAAAAGGCGACACATAACCAATCGTACTATGAATG
>NZ_JASDCF010000033.1 GCF_030408035.1 Psychrobacter sp. APC 3426 | reverse complement strand
GGGTAGTCGTCTTTAGCTTCAATTAGCATACGGACGGCTCGCTCTTGCATTTCAGGGGTATAGTTTCGTGTTTTCATTGTCGTATTCTCTCAGAAAATTGAGTCTCCGACAATCCCGGGGCGGTTCACTTTAGGGTAGAAACCTCCACTTCTATATTGCAGATATCCAATATCTATATCTTGAGGTTTAAACAAACGCGAACTTATATGTAAGTCTCGATAAAATTCGTGAGTTCGACTAAGGAATGCCTGAGTTCTCGCCATAAAAGCAAATACGACATTTGCTTTTAGCAATTGACCAATCATTATGCTCGAAAAGGCACCAGCTGAACTACCAATACAAACTAAGTACTTGTGATTTATTGATTTTACACTTTCTTCAATTTTTTTTAAAAATAAATCTTTATTCAATAACCCGTAACTGCTACTAAAATCGTTTATTAACAGGTAATTAAATTGTTTTGTTTTATTTGCTAGACCTTGAAAGGAGTGACTTTGTTCCTTAGATTTTACAGTCTTATCAAAGTAGTATGTATTTTCAAAATTATTCAACGTATACTGTTTAGGTGCATAGGGATGTATGCCGCCAAGACATACAAATAGAACTTCACTTTCAGGATTATTAATCACTTTTCTTATTGAAATATTATTGGCATCGTAGAGTCTCTCAAATTTGCTTTTTATATTGAAAGGTATGACAGTATTTAAGATAGGGAGGTTTTCGTAATCTCTTAATAGCAAACGAATTTGAAGTTCGTCTAAATTATCGTTTTTATTAATATTCTCAAATCTTATAGAGTTAAATTTTTTATATTTGGTTTTCAACTTATCGAACTTGTTAAGTTTATATAAAACATGCATATAATAAAAAAAGGTATCTGATTTGTCATTTGGAAAAAGACTATAATAATTATCGAGTCTCCTTTCTGCTTCTTCCCAATTTTTTCTATGATGAGCACAAATACAATATTTTCTATTAAGACCTAAATGTTTAGGTCGAATTTTAAGCTGCTGACGCAGAAAGTCATCAGCTTCTTCTATTCTTTCAGTAGAAAGTAGTAGACCGGCATATTTGTCTAAAAACTTTATATGAGGATTTTTTTTGTCTAATATCTTTTGAAGTTTCTTAATGCTTATTTCCCAAGATTTTATCAAAGGAAGAGCTAACATAGGTAGTTCTAGCCAAGCCGATAATACGTCAGGTCGGTTAGGGAATTTCTCTACTAACTCATTTATTAGATCTTCGTATTTATCAAAAAATCTTAGCTCAGTAAAGGTTGTTTTAGATAAGATTATCAAATCCTTTTTCACTAATTCATTATCAGTGAGTGTGATAGATGACTCAAAATAACTAAAAGAATTATGATAATCTTTTATCTTCTGATGTATTAGCATTAAAACATAGTGTACTGAGACACTGTTTGGATATTTGGTTAACAAAGTAGAAGCGATATTTTTTGCTTTTTCAGTTTTATTTACGTGTAATAAAGCACTTACATATCCAATATGTATTTTATTTTCGACTTTTGAATCTTGCCAATAACTATTCCATATTTTTGGAAATTTTATAATAAAAATTTGAGTCAGCTCTATGACAATATGGAAGTTTTTACTGCGTTGAGAAATATTAATTAAGCATTCTAAACTAGCAGGCTCTTCAGGGTAATCCTCAAAAGCCTGTTGATATATTTTTTCTGCTTCCTGTGTTTTTTTCTGCGACTCTAAATCTTTACCTATAGAAAGTAGTTTTTCATATTTTAGGGTGTTTTTTTTTTGACATTTTGATTAGGGTTCGTAAACTCACTATCCTCTTGATGACTTAGTAAAAGAAGTTCTAGATTAAGTATTTGGCGTTCAAAGCCTGGAGCTTTGCCTATTTTTTCTTCAAATAACTTAGTTATATTAGATTTGATTCTTTCATCTTCAATACAGTCAAGAATTTTCAATTTGTCAACTTTAAGGTTCGCAGAATAATCTGTTAGTAGTTTATCTTCGTTTCGTACTGAAATATCTAACTCATCAAGTAAAATACGATCCTCAGAGTTTTGAACTACTAGTTCTGAGTAGTTTTTACCTGTCATTTTTTTGATAAAGTCATATATTTCACGCTTGGGCTGACTAGCTTCAAGCATACTCTTCTTCTTGCCTATAAAATATGAAGTTATTGGCCCAGACATTGCTAATAATTCAGGTCGACTACCTGAAGATATTGAAAATGTTGTTAATCGCTTAGAAGCAATAGCTGAATAGGTACAAAAGCGTGCAACATCAGCGGTTCTCTGACCCGCCAAGTCTATTTCATTCACGAAATCTTTATACAGTTCAACTTCTCTATTCGCAGCATCAAGCATTTTACAGTGGCTTGCAGGACGCTTAGGATAAGGTAGAACATTTGGATATTGGCTTGTTAATAAACCCCGTATAATTCCTTTACCGCCAGGCTCTGGATCGGGGATACCACCAAATTGTTTTGCAAAAGATTTAGCTGAGGTTTTTTGAAACTCAGTCTCACTCAAAAACTCTGCTGTATTAACCAAGTTATTAATAAATGCTTTGTACTGTTTTAGTTCAGTCTTTTCATTAACTTTTGGTAAAATAGCATCTGTTAAATAGCCTTTCTCCAAATTAAACTGAATTGCATCCATAGTGTTCAAAGCAACTGCATCCATGTTTTGACCATGGATTATAGGTACATTTGCATCGCAATCTTCTAATGCTAAATGAGGAGAAACTGAGCCAATCATATCTTTACTCATCATCGAAGCTACTAATTTAGCAACATTTGGTGAAGTTAATGAGTTATCTGGTAAGATTTCTATTTTCATGCCGCAGTTTCTAGCTACAGGTACAGCTCTTTCATGTCCATTTGATTTTGATCTTTTACCTAAGGTTTGCATAGTAATGACACGAATATTATCCTTACCCATGAGGTGAGCTAACGCTAAATATAATACTAAGCAATCAGCACCACCCGAAAAAAACAATATAGGCTTAATGTTTTTTTCTTTGAAAGAATCAGACATTTTCTGTGCCACTTCCCACAATGCATCTTCAAAGCTTACAGGTGGAGCAGTACGACGACCATATGATAGATACAAGTACGAGTTAGTTTTCACACCTTCAGTGAATTCAAATACTGAGGCAGGCGGAATACGATATACATTTTTAAAGACAGTACTCAATGGCATTTGACTAAAAGCTGTTTTAGGGTGAGGTGTCAAGAAAAAACATAACCCGAATTCATCAAAAATAGGCTTTTCAGGAAGAACGCTTTTGAGTGTAGTTCCTACTCGAACGCCAGTTGAATCTTCATAGAAATAACCACCACAATATGCAGTAGAAGTAATTACTCTGGTGGTTAGATGGTTGAAGTCCACTATTGCATAATTACCAATTCCGTGGCGTGCCTCTTGTTCCAAAAAGTCTTCTAAAGATAATTTTTTATATCGTTCAATGAGTTCTGCCTGAGCACAATGGTATGGAGTACCATAAACTTGCACTTCTGTTTTAGTTGTATCTCTGTTTTGAAAAAAAGCTAGGTTTTGAATTTTCATTAAATTGTCTCAATATGTATGAATTTGTAGAGCATTATCATTATGAAAGATTAAATTGACAATATTCTTTAATAGCCTTACGGCTTTCGTTTGCAGAAGCTATTAATCTAAGAGATAATACTATCTTACAAATATAGTTCAGCTACTTGTACAAATGGGTCTCAATATAACACTTTGCAGGTAGGTAGTCGATAATGACATACAGCAATATCTCATGAAATACTATCTATCCAAGACAGTATCGTAACGTAGAATTTAGTCTATTATGATATTATGATTTATACTTATGTTCGTACTTCTAAAATCTCATCTCACATAAGTCGTAACAGATGCCTTAATGCATGATAAAATCTTTCTCATACTCATTTGATATACATCTATTTGATGTTAAAAAATACTTACTATATAAGTCTGAAGCGTATCAAGTTGTGAAAAGCATATATTATTTATATTGGCTTTAAGATAGAGATTGTCGAATGTCATGTTGATTTCATGTATTACCTACGTCGGATTGGATTACTAGAAGAGGCTGTAAAGGTACATCAAGATATTCAAAAGAGATGGTCAGATTCATATCAGTCCAAGTATGATCTTGCTATGATTTATTTAGAGTTAGGTAATAAATCACTAGCCAAGGCCTAGCTACTAGAAGCAGTTAAATTGCAGCCTAAACGTCAGAGCTATATAAAAGCCTTAAAATCTTTAGCATAACTTAATAATAAATTCGATTTGATATCACAAATTTGGAAATGAAGTAAGTCGCTTTAAGAAAGTGACTTTTTAATAGGTTTCTTAATGATACTGTATAGATTAACCAGAAAGTTAGTATTAAATCCCAAGCAGTTCTTTATTGACTTTATCAATAATCGTAAACACCTTAAAGTAGATCCAAAAAAAACTGTATTTGCTTTTAATATTAAAGAGTGGAAACGACCTTACTTAGAGAAGTTTTATCCAAATAAAACAATTGTATATATTCCTATAAACTTGAATGAGTCTTTACTCAAAAGAAAGTATCTGCCTCATATTATCGATAATAATATTGAGGTTTTGGTTTGGGGTATGACTTTACCTGAAATCATTAAAGACAGTAGTGCAAAAATTACATATGTCGAAGATGGTTTTATACGTTCAATAGGTTTGGGTTCTGAGCATACTCCACCTATGTCATTAAATTTTGATTCCAAAACAATCTACTTTAATGCACAACAAGTATCAGAGTTGGAAGATATCCTCAATAATTATGACTTTGCCTCAGATTTAGAGTTGTTAGCCCGTGCTAGACGACTAAAAAGCACACTATTAAATACTGGCATAAGCAAGTATAACCATAGTTCTGATGTCGACATAAATAGTATCTATGGAGAAAAAACTAAAAAACGGGTTTTAGTTCTTGGACAAGTTGAGGATGACGCATCTATAAAATATGGTTGCGCAAGCCCGATTACAAACAATGACTTAGTACGTTTAGCAGTAAGTGAAAATCCTTCCTCTCAAGTTATCTACAAACCTCATCCAGATGTCTTACTTCAAAAGCGTAAAATGCTTTCAGACCCAAAGGAGGTCGCCGATATTTGTGAGGTATTAGTAGATGATATTCCACTTGCACAGTCATTAGAAACAATTGATCATGTGTATACGATAACCTCTCAAGCAGGGTTTGAGGCTCTACTAAGGAACATATCAGTTACAACTTTCGGTTGTCCTTTTTATTCTGGTTGGGGTGTCACCGATGATCGTCAGCCAAACTTGCGGCGGAAAGTAAAGCGAACAGTAGAGGAGATTCTTGCTGCTGCCTATATCCTGTATCCTAAATATTTTGATTTTGATAAGAATGAAACAGTTGAAGTAGAAGACGTTATTAAAAAGTTATTGGCTGAGAAAGCGGCTTGTTCTGATCTTGAAGGCTAAGAAGTAGGAAGTTCAAACGATATTTTAGTTATGGCTTATTGTAGTTATTGTTATTGTTATTTTTAAAATAATGATATTCTTTTGAAAGATAAAACTTTTCTTAACAAGGTGCTGTATTTATATGATTGGACCTAACAACATCACTCACGCCGTTATTCCTGTCGCAGGCTTTGGCACCCGTATGCTGCCATTGTCGAAATCTGTGCCAAAAGAGTTGTTACCGCTTGGCAATCGTCCTGCTATTCATTACGTGGTTGAAGAGGCGATTGCAGCAGGTATTAAGCATATTGTCTTGGTCGGTCATGCACAAAAAAGCGCGATAGAAAACTACTTTGATATCAATGCGGAATTGGATAACCAATTGCGTCATAAAGGCAAAGATGAGTTGGCTGATAGCTTAAATTGGTTGCCAGAAGATGTGACTGTGTCGATGATACGTCAAGGTAAGGCGTTAGGTTTGGGACATGCAGTACTGGCAGCGCGACCAGTCATTGGTGAGCATGACTTTGCCGTATTATTGCCTGATGTCGTACTTGATCCATTTACCACTGATATGTCTGCTGACAATTTGGCTTTTATGCTAGATGCCTTTGCTACAGATGGTCACTCACAGATATTGGTCGATCAAGTAGCGGATGAAGACATACATAAGTATGGTATCGCTCAACTAGATGAAAAGCTCAGTGATACTAATGACATTGGTGAAGAAATAAATACTAATACTAGCTTTAAAGTGGCTGGTTTTGTAGAAAAGCCCAATTTAGATGATGCTCCTTCAAATCTGGCTGTGGTAGGGCGCTATGTATTTAGCAACCATATCTTTGATTACTTAGCCAATACGAAAGCATCTGTCGGTGGTGAGATTCAGCTGACAGATGCGATTGACGCGCTCATTAGTGAATATGGTGTCCATGTCACGACCATGCGTGGTGATAGCTACGATGCAGGCAGTATGCGCTCGTATATGCAGGCATTCATCTACTTTGCCGAGCAGCAATTAGCAGATGATGAGTAGCTGATGAATGAGATAAAGGGCGACAAGACATATAGCAGTGCTCGACATTCTAAATACTGGCAGCAACTACAGACGCTTGCAAAACATCCATGGTCGCTTGCACAGCTATTCTCGCAAGATGATTATCGCGCTAAGCATTTTAGCGTGCAGGCTGGTGCGCTGTATATGGATTTTAGTAAGCAGCGTATCGATCAGGCAGTATTATCTAACTTACTGAGTTTGGCTGATAGTTGTGAGCTAGATGCTCGTATTGATTCGTTACTACAAGGGGCGATGGTAAATACCAGCGAGCAGCGTGCTGCATTGCACACAGCATTACGATTGCCAGCGACAGCGACATTACAAGTCGATGGACAAAATATCGTCGCTGATGTACATCATAGTTTGTCACAAGTAGCGCGCCTATCTGAGCGCGTGCGCAATGGTATATGGCGCGGGTTTTCTGGCAAGGCAATTACAGATGTTGTCAATATTGGGGTTGGCGGTTCTGATCTAGGCCCACTCATGGCGACTACGGCGCTTGATGAATGGGCGGATACCAGCATTGAGGTGCATTTTGTCTCTAATATGGACGGTACTCAGCTTGATAATTTGCTTAAGCATTTAAACCCTGAAACCACGCTATTTATTATCTCTTCCAAATCCTTTGGTACGGTTGACACATTATCAAATGCTAAGACAGCATTATCTTGGCTACTTGCAACGGCAAAGCTCCGTGCAGGTACAGAAGATAGTGTATTGCGTCGGCATTTTATTGGCATTTCAGCCAATAGTGAAAAAATGAGTGCTTGGGGAATTCATCCTGAGCATCAGTTGCAGCTTTGGGAGTGGGTCGGCGGTCGCTTTTCTTTATGGTCAGCGATAGGACTTGCTATTGCTATTCGTATTGGAATGAGTGGCTTTAAGGCTTTATTGAGCGGTGCTCATAGTATGGATGAGCATTTTACACAGGTGGACTTTGCTGATAATTTACCAGTATTGCTAGGCTTGCTGGCTGTTTGGAACAGTACTTTTTTACAAGTAAATGCACACACCGTATTGCCTTATGACGGTCGATTGGGATATTTACCCAGCTATTTAACCCAGCTAGAGATGGAGAGTAATGGCAAGTCAGTTACTCGGAATGGGGATCATATTGACTATGATACGTGTCCAATTCTATGGGGTGAAATTGGCTCAAATGCGCAACATGCATTCTATCAGCTGCTGCATCAAGGCACGCAGCAGGTCTCCTGTGACTTTATCGCTTGCGTACGTCGCTACGGTGATGAGGCGCGAAACTCATCATTGCAACAACAGCACGAATTGTCTTTAGCGAATTGTCTGGCGCAAAGTCGAGTATTGGCATTTGGCAATGCGGCTGTAACAGATCTGGCCGATCCAAAGACAGTATCTCATGCGGATAAATATAAGTACTACCATGGGAATCAACCGTCAACCACATTACTGATTGATGAGCTGACGCCGCATAGCTTAGGCGCATTGATAGCGCTTTACGAGCATAAGGTCTATGTCATGGCCAGCATTTGGGATATCAATCCGTTTGATCAATGGGGCGTCGAGATGGGCAAGCAAATGGCTGAGTCGGTGCATCATGCGATGCAGCAAGAGGACAGTGGTCAATTTGATACCTCCACCGATCAGCTCTTACAGCATATTAGACAGCTGTCTTAGCAGTTGTCATTTTAAAGCTATCATCTTAAAGTTTATAACTTTGCCCAAATTTCAATTTAGTAGACTTTCTTGTAGGCTGTGGCTTTAGCCCTGAGAAACGTTAAAAAATTGCACTGCAATTTTAGTTTCGCAAGAGAAATTCTTTAAATAAAATTTCTGTAAGATACTTTGGAAAATATAGCGCATTGCTTCGCTAAAGCCACAGCCTACGCCAACATGTTTAGAGTCAGGTAGTTTTTGTAATTATAATCTAAATGTTTTGCCATCAAAAAAGGATATAAGATGCCTGTTAATCTAAGCCATGCCGATAATATTAATAATAAAGCAAAAGTCTGTGTCATCATTGGTCATGGTATCGAAGCCATTACCAGTGCCGTGGTGCTAGCAAGCTTAGGTCAGACTGTACATTTATATGCAGACTTAGAGATGCTAGAGCAGCAGTTGCAGCAATATAGCTTTGAGCGCCATTTGCAGGCGTTATGGCAGATGTATGATCAGCAAGAGCAGATTATCAGTCAAGCGTTGCCAAGTAGCGCCGATAAGCTGTTGCAAATCTATGAAATAACAGGTGAAGCATCTCATCATAATGATGATAGCGACCGCGAACAAAGCTCAGAAGTGGCGCTTTATTGGTTATTTTTGGACAGTATAAAGTCAGTATGGTTGGAGGAGAGCTGGATTACCGCTTTCAATCATAGTCATCAGCAGACGTTGCCTGTGATTATAAGTGGCATTGAGCAATTAGGGCATATCTCAGCACTCGCCCAACGCTTGCAACGTGCGTGGGTATACTACATACCGTTTGTATTCTTACAAGACGGTGATGCTTATAGCTCGATGTTGAATCCTTCCTTGTGGCTACTTGGTGAAAAGACAGCGGATAGCAGCAGTCAGCATCTAAGTACGCTGCAACCTTTGATGCAACAAGCTCGTGCTCGTCATTATGCGGATATCGCTACGATAGAGTTTGCCCGTAGCAGTATTATGAGTATGCTGGCGACGCGGGTTAGCTTTATGAATGAGATGTCGCGTCTTGCCGATAGTCATGATATTGATATTCAGCAAGTCAGTCATATCATGGGTTTGGATGATCGCGTTGGCAGTAGTTACCTACAAGCGGGATGGGGTTTTGGTGGTAATACCCTGCCTACTGAGCTTTTGCAATTGCAGCAGTCGGGGCAGGCGAGCCGCGTGGATATGCCATTGCTACAGTCAGTTATACATATTAATGAAGATCAAAAGGAGCTGATATTCCGCAAATTTTGGCAATATTTTGATGGCTTTATCGATAACAAGACCGTGATGATTTGGGGTGGTAGTTATAAATCAGGGTCAGGGCGTACTGTAGGATCTGCTATCCATCCATTATTAGCGCTACTGTGGTCTTATAATATTCAGACGCTGGTCTATAGTGACAAAGCACAGACTGAACTACAAGCACTATATGGTCAGCAGCCTTTATTAGAATTGGTTGACGATCCTTATGCGCCATTGGTTGATACACAAGCGTTGTTTATCATGAGCTGGCCTTTAGATAGTGACTTAGATGTGAACCAAATTAATCAGACGGCGCAACCTATTTTTGATGCGCAAAACGCATTAACCCGCACGCAAATCGAGCGTTTGGTAGGTGGCTATATGGGTATTGGTCGTGCTAAATAACCTGCTTTATTAAACAGTTTTATTAAACAACAAAAAGCGCCTGTTAATATCTATGTTAACAGGCGCTTGTTTTTAAATTCACATTTTTCTGCAAAAAACTCTTAAGCCAAAACAGCACCTTGTGCTCCAAGCCACTCCTTTATTTCTCGTATCTTATCGGCTAATAACTTCTCATCACCACGAGTTTCGATATTCAGCCTGATCAGCGGCTCGGTATTCGATGCACGCAAGTTAAAACGCCACTCCCCAAAGTCGAGACTTAAGCCATCAAGCATCGATTTGCTTGGGCTCTCAGCGCTAAACTTATCCTCGATAGCGCTAATGATAATTGGTGCATCATTTGTGGTGAGACGAAAGTTTAGCTCACCTGAGCTGGGATAAGCTTTGATATAGCCAGTGACCAACTCAGAGAGCGTCTTACCAGTCATGGATAATAGCTCAATAGTTAATAGCCATGGAATCATCCCGCTGTCACAATAGAAGAAGTCACGGAAGTAGTGATGAGCGGACATCTCGCCGCCATAGACTGCGCCTGACTCGCGCATGACTTGCTTGATAAATGAGTGTCCAGACTTACTGATGACTGCCTTGCCATTATGTTCTTCGATGACTGCTTCGGTATTGTAAATTACTCGTGGATCATAGACGATGGATTCATTTGGATATTTATTTAAAAACGCCTGCGCCAGCATCCCTACCACATAGCTGCCATCAATAAATTCGCCGCTTTCATCGAATAAAAAGCAGCGGTCAAAATCTCCGTCAAAGGCAATGCCCAAATCGGCTTTGTTTGCCAGTACTGCTTGCTGGGTAGCCACTCTATTGGCTTCAATCATAGGGTTGGGAATGCCATTGGGGAAGTTGCCGTCTGGCGTATGATGCAGTTTAATCACTTCAATGGGTGCGTCCGCTTGTGCCAGCTTGTCAATTAATAAATCAACCACGAGGCCTGCACTGCCGTTACCTGAGTTAATAACCAGTTCAAGCGGTTTTAATCTATCAGTATCTATAAAGCTGATGACGTGATTAACATAAGCGCTTTTATCGTCTAATAACTGCAATTTTCCAGCTTTGTCAGCAGTAGCAAACTGTCCTGATTCTGCCAATGCTTGAATCTCTACTAACCCATCATCGGCGCTAATGGGTTTTGAATGCTCTTTTACCAGTTTTAAGCCATTATAATTAATAGGATTATGACTGGCAGTGACTTCGATACCGCCTAACGTTTGATAGTAACTGGTGGCAAAATACACCTCTTCGGTACCGCTCATGCCCAAGTCAATGACATCAACACCCGCGTCAATAATACCTTTAAGGGTCGCTTGTTTTAACTGCTCGCTTGAATGGCGAATATCACTACCGATAACGATGGCAGGTTTTAAGTTTTTTAGTTCAGTTGAGCTATTAGCGGCGCTATAACGCTGATATAAAATCTGCGCAAAGGCACGCCCGATACGGTAAGCAATATCTTCATCAAGATTGACCCCAAGTTCACCGCGAATATCATAGGCTTTAAAAGAGTTAATCTTAATAGGATGAAATTCAGGCGCTGGCTGGTAGCTAGTGGTCGCAGAAGTAGACATAATGACAAGATTCCTTGCGCTAAAGCAGTGGTAAAATAACGGGTGGTGTATCAAAAGTATGCTGGGGTAATAAAGGAAGGGTGACAGCCGAAGCAAGATGATATATTTGAGGTTATGAAGACACAAATACAGATCAATTGCCCCGACTGTCACAGTCTTAGTCTAAAGAAAAATGGTATAAAAAGCTATGGTAAGCAGAACTACCAATGTAAGGACTGTAAACGCCAATTTATTGGCGATCATGCGGTAACCTATAACGGCTGTCACTCTAGAATAGAAGATCTCATACGACTGATGACTGTTAGAGGCTGCGGTGTTAGAGACATAGCTGTTATAGCCAAGGTTAGCATTGGTAAAGTACTTGGCACCATAGGCTCATCTGTTTATAAGGTCGCGCCTAAGAAGCGATATTATGAACGCTTAGAGGTTGATGAGTTCTGGACTTACGTGTATCGCAAGAAGCGTAAAGTCTGGCTCATCTACGCTTATGACCGGGCTACTAATGAGATTGTCGCTTATGTCTGGGGCAAACGTGACCTAAAAACGGCTAAGAAGTTAAGAGCACGTTTAAAGCAGCTCACAGTCAGCTATGGCTCTATCAGTATGGACAACTGGGACAGTTTTATAACCGCCTTTAAAAGTGATAACAAACGAATTGGCAAACAGCATACGGTAGGCATTGAAGGCAATAACTGCCGTCTTAGACACCGATTGCGTCGGGCGGTTAGAAAGACTTATTGCTTCTCAAAAAAGCTTGATAATCACTTTAAAGTATTCGATCTGGTGTTCTTTTATGTCAATTATGGCTACGTCTGATGCCAGCATACTTTTTAGAACACCACCAAATAACGAAGTAGATAACACAATTATAGGCTATTAAGCTTTCAATGCTACACTAATGACAAAATCGTTATTAAGTTAATGTGATTCTATTCAATAACAATTAAAAGTATAAGAGCAACTTTTATGAGTACTGTAGAAAATAAAATATTAGCACCCGAACCTGTGCAAGGCACTCCAGAAGCGAGTGGGCAACTTGATGACCTGTTGGCACTGATGGCAAGATTGCGTACTGACTGTCCGTGGGATAAAAAACAAAGCAATCATAGCCTCATTCCATATGCAATTGAAGAAGCCTATGAGCTGGGTGAAGCGGTACAAAGCGATGATGACGAAGATATCAAAGGTGAACTTGGTGATGTGCTGTTGCAAGTTGTCTTTCATTGCCAGATGTACGCTGAGCAAGGTCGTTTCGATATGAGCGATGTCATTACCACTTTGCAAGAGAAGCTGATTCGCCGTCATCCGCACGTATTTGAGGCTGAAACCCTGAAAGATGAAGTGGCGGTTAAGGAGCGCTGGGATGAAATCAAAGCGCAGGAGCAGCAAGCGCGCGAGGCACGTGGTAAACCCAAGCGGCGTTTAGATAAAACCAAAGCGGGCAGTGCTTTGATGCAAGCTCAGGATGTACAAAAGCAGGCATCAAAACTAGGTTTTGATTGGGAAGGCGTAACAGGAGCGTTTGAAAAACTCGAGGAAGAAATTAGTGAATTAAAGATTGAGCTGACAGAGAAGTCCAACACTGCTGCTAAATATGACATAAGCAAAGCCAATATTAGAGAGATTGAAAAAGAACTAGGCGATTGTATGTTTGCGCTGGTCAACGTCGCGCGCAAATTAAATCTCGATGCTGAGGCAGCGACCCTTACTTGCGTGCATAAGTTTAAGTCACGTTTTGGTTATATTGAAGAGCAACTGGTTGCTGCTGGCAAGCGCATCGAAGATAGCGATATAACAGAGATGGATGCACTATGGGAAGCGGCGAAACAATATGAACGCTCGTCATGAGCGCTCATTATAAAGCCTCGTTCATCAATTTAATAACGAACGCTGCGTTCGGCTTCGCTTTGTTTATTATGATGCCAAATAGTGGGAATGCGGCGCCTTGTTTTGATAATCCACAAAGTGCTTATAAGTATCTCTTGGCACAAGAGAATGCTAAAACCCAAGCGCGCGAACAAGCCATCGTCAATATCAATCGTGCTAGCGAAGGTGAGCTGGTTTCACTAAACGGTATCGGTAGTAGCAAAGCCCAAGCGATTATTTTATATCGTGACATGTTTGGCGATTTTAAAACCGTTGATGAGTTAGCAAAGGTCAAAGGTATCGGTGCAAAAACCGTTGAGAAAAATCGAAGTCGTTTAAGTGTGCAACATTAAGGGCATTATTTTGCTTTGATTAACCCCAATATTGACAAAATTGCACGTAACTAAATGTCATAACGCACCTACTGCGTGCAAAATTTGTTAAACTAGTCAATACATCCGCCTGATAAACGCTGTGTTGGTCAGGGGTGGTTAAAGAATACCGGCGAGGAGTAGATGCATGGCCGAGCGTGCCGCCAAGCAGTTAGAACTGAATAAATCTGAATTACCCAATTCCATTACTGAAGTGATTGCCACATTAACCCGAGCTGGGTTTGATGCCTATATCGTTGGTGGTGGTGTGCGCGATACCTTATTGGGTCTGCGCCCAAAAGACTTTGACGCTGTGACTGATGCCAAGCCGCATGAAATCAAAGACGTCTTTGGCAAGCGCTGCCGCATTATCGGTCGCCGCTTTCAATTGGCACATGTGTATTCAGGACGAGAGCTAATTGAAGTCGCTACTTTTCGTGGCCCGCCAACTAGTGATGCTAATACCAATCAAGACGGTATGATCTTGCGTGATAATGTTTGGGGCGATATTAAACAAGACTTTTCACGTCGGGATTTCTCTATCAATGCACTTTATTATCAGCCACTTAAAGGCGTGGTTCATGATTTTTGCGGTGCGCTTGAAGATATTGATAATAAAGTCATTCGCCTATTAGGCCATGCACCCGTTCGTATCGAAGAAGATCCGGTAAGATTACTGCGCGCGTTACGTTTCAAAGCCAAATTGGGATTTGATTTTGACGAAGAGTTGTCTCAGCAGTTTCATGATGATAATTGGGCATTGCTTGAGCAAATATCACCGCATCGTCTCTATGATGAAACACAAAAGATGTTTACTGGCGGCTATCTAGTGCCATTGTTACCATTATTGTTTGAGTCAGGTGCGATTGATAGTTTAATCATTTATCCACCTTCTGAAGCCAGTGCTTTAGTGAAACAAGTGGCTATTAATACCGATAAACGTATTGCCGCAGGTAAAAGTATCAATCCGGCGTTTTTCTATGCAGCCCTGTTATGGGAAAATTATCTGCATCAGTTAGAGAAGGCCAAAAAGCGCAATATGCCTTTTGCTGAAGCGCAAATGCATGCGGCTAGCAAAGTCATCGACCGTCAGCGTATCAAGACGGCTATCCCTAAATTCGCAGAGCAATTCATCCGTGATATTTGGATATTGCAGCCAAAACTTGCCGCCCCACGTAGCAAGCAAATCGTTCAGCTTTCTGAGCACCCGCGCTTTCGTGCAGGCTTTGATTTCTTATTATTACGTGAGCAGTGCGGTGATGCTGAGCATCCGCTATCAGAGTCGACCAATGGTATGGGCGACTGGTGGCAGACTTATCAGACGTTGTCTGAGCAAGATCAAGAGAAAGCTATTTATGAATTTGACGAAAATATTCGTCGCGGTGCTTATAAAAAAGTGCAACGCGCGCGCGGACGCAATCGTCAAAAGCCTGAGTCATATACAGCGGCATATACAGCGGATGAATCGATGTCTAATCAAAAAAACACTCAGCATAGCAAAGCCAATGGCAGTACTGAAAAGCATAGCACTGAGCAAGCAGTGGTGAATGATTCATCAAACATTCCATCACGCCGTCGCCGCGCTGCAAGCCAGTCAACAGCTGCTAAGCAATCTGATAGCAATAAAAACAAGGGTTACACCACGCAACAGGTAAAGCAAGACAGTAATGAGCTTGCTCAGCTACAGCAGTTGTCTCTTGCCAGTAGTAGTAACCAAGCGTCGAACAAAGGCCATAGCCATAATGCTAAGCCTGCGCCATTGTTTGTAATCGAGCACGAAAAAGTCGTGCCACCATTACAAAAGCAGCTATCAGGTGCTGATAAGTCTGAGCGTAGCCAAGAGCCTGTACAGCAAAAATCAGCTACTAAAAGATTAACGGCTGAGAAAGAGCAACGCAATCAGGATACGAAATCTGATGATAAAGTTGAACGTTCAAGTGACGATCGTTCAGGTGGTGCTAAACATCCTAATACTAAGCAGTTAGAGGCAAAGCAGTCAGATGTTAAGCCATCTTCTGCTAACACATATCCTACCCGTTCGGTGGCAAGGTCACCGGCGCTAGTCAGCATGAATAACGAGCCGATACCGCATAAGCGTCGTCGCCGTCAGCCTACTGTAGACAGTGCTAATACTGTTAATCGTGCAGGCAGTGCAAGCAATGTAGAAAAGCAGCCAGCTGACAATAACGACCAAGCTGCTGCGAAGTACGCAAAAAAAGCGCCTAAGCCAGCAACTCAGTCTAATGGTAAGGCTAATACTAAAGCTGAGAAGACGGTAGAGCATGTAGAAGTTACGCCAAAAAACAAGTCAGAAAACAAGACAGAAACTAATAAAGCGACTACGCCTTCGAAAGCGAGAAAATCAGCTAAAACGACAGAAGCAAAGTCTGCTAAAGCCAGCCAAGCTGCTAATAGCAAAGTTGGATCTAGTAATGTGACTGACAATAAAGGCCCTGTACCATCGAAGCGTCGCCGCCGTCAGCCCAGTACCGATAATGCCAAATATGGATAACGATACGGGCAACGCCCATTGGGTAACTTGCTATGTAGGCTTGGGTAGCAATCTGGCTAATGAGTTAGGTTCACCTGTAGAGCATTTGCAGCAAGCACTTGCAGTAATGCGAGAGCATGAACAGATACGAGATGTTCGTGTTTCTTCATTTTACGCTTCAGCGCCTATGGGGCCGCAAGATCAGCCAGACTTCGTCAATGCAGTCGTTGGTTTTGAGACAACGTTGTCACCTTTTGAGTTGCTCGCATTTTGCCAGCAGCTAGAAGAGCAAGCTAAGCGTGCACGCATAAGACGTTGGGGTGAACGTAGCCTGGATGTCGATATTTTGTTATACGGTGAAGCGCAAATTGCAGAGCCGCAACTAACCATACCGCATGCTGGACTGCCTGAACGTAATTTTGTCTTAATACCGCTACAAGAGCTAGCACCAGAGCTAGTAATTGCTGGCAAATCGATAGATGATTATCCACAAAGTAAAGATTGGACAGGCTTAAAGCTACTATAGTTAATTTATTATTGAATTGAATCAACTATAAAGTAAATATAGCGCTATTAGGATAAATTTTGCGCAGCCTCTGTCTGCGTAGGCACAGCAAGCAAGGAAAAATTATCCCAATAGCGCATCACAATTTTTGTGCTTGTTTTGTTTAGGATGACTATATATCAAGCAATTGCTAAGTTTTTTGATCACAAACAGAATAACAGTTATTAATAAGTTAAAAGCATTGCAGATTAATCGAGGGTCATATGACGACGTTATCTACTTTAAATAAATTTAAAAAAGAAGGCACCAAGTTTACTTGTTTGACGTGCTATGACTCGATGTTTGCACGAATGATGGACAAGGCACAGATTGATACTATTTTGATCGGTGATAGCTTAGGCATGGTGGTACAAGGCCATGATTCAACCTTGCCTGTAACCGTTGACGATATGGCTTATCATACGGCTAACATTGCCCGTAGTAACAAGCATGCACTGATTTTAGCTGACCTACCATTTATGAGTTATGTGACCCTGCCAGAAGCCATAGCCAATAGCCGGAAGATAATGCAAGCCGGCGCGCACGTTATAAAGATTGAAGGTGGTAGTGAGCTTTGTGATTTGGTCACAACTTTAACGCAAGCAGGTACACCAACTTGTGTACATCTTGGTTTGACCCCGCAGTCGGTTAACGTCTTTGGTGGTTATAAAATCCAAGGCCGCGGTGATGAAGCGGCTGATAAGCTTCTTGCTGATGCTAAAGCAGTTGTCGCTGCAGGGGCCGCACTGCTAGTACTAGAATGCGTCCCAGCTGAGCTCGCTAAAGCAGTGACAGAATCGGTAGCTGTACCAGTGATTGGTATTGGCGCAGGTGCCGATACTGACGGCCAAGTATTAGTGATGCATGACATGCTAGGTATGGTACATGGCCGAGTGCCACGCTTTGTCCATGACTTTTTGACCGATGAACGCAATAGCGCCCATAGTATCGAAGGTGCTTTTGCGCTTTATCAGCAGTCGGTACGCGAAGGCAGTTTTCCAACTGAGCAGCACCAATTCGATTAGTTTTTCTTTATATAAGAATGACCTAGATATAAGAATGATCCAGTAAAATTGGTAGGGTGCGTTCCACGCACCGTTCAATAGCCGCAAAAACTATATACAATCCAATAACAAGATAAGAAGATCTTTTGATGCCTAATATCCATCATCATATTGCTGCGTTACAAGACACGCTAAAACCACTCCGCAGTGAGCAGCGTATTGCGCTAGTGCCAACGATGGGCAATCTGCATGATGGTCATCTTGAGTTAGTAAGAATCGCTAAGCAGCATGCCGATATCGTGGTGGTGAGTATCTTTGTCAATCCTACTCAGTTTGGCGAAGGAGAGGATTTTGATAGCTACCCTCGCACATTGGATGAGGATGTCGCAAAGCTAGCAACGGTCGGGGCAGATTATGTGTTTGCGCCCAGTATTGACGAGATATACCCAGTATTGCCGCCACCGACTGCCGTCCTCGCTGGTGCAATCACCACTCAATTATGTGGTCAATCACGTCCTGGGCACTTTGACGGTGTTGGTATTGTGGTCTCGAAATTGTTTAACATCGTGCAGCCTGATGTGGCTGTATTTGGTCAAAAAGACTACCAGCAACTGGCGATTATTAAGCAGTTAGTACGCGATTTAAGTTACCCGATTAAAATAATAGGTGCGCCTATTGTCCGGGCTGCTGATGGCTTGGCGCTATCGTCACGCAATCAATACTTAAATGCAGCTGAGAGACAAATAGCACCCGTACTTCATCAAGAGTTGCAACGTCTGGCACAGAAGTTGCTGAATTGCGAACATAGTCAGAAAGAGTTTGAAGCACTATTAGTAGAAACACGTGAGCGTATTACAGATGCTGGTTTTATTATAGATTATCTACAAATAAAAACGGCTCAGCTAACTCCTGTCGCCAATGATGCTGCAATCTTCAATAAAGAAAAACAAGATTTAATCATTTTAGTGGCTGCTTGGTTGGGACGTGCACGTTTATTAGACAATCAACTGGTGACTTTCAAATAGTGATTGTTAATTAATGATGCTGAGTCAGCTGTCATGATGTGGTTATTTGCAGGATGCAATGAACTAGGGTGGATAAACCATGGATGTAAGTCAGGATAAAAGTAACGACCAAACTAAGCAAGTAGCGGACTCATCGAGTATTGATAAGCTCAGTATCCTAGTCGTGTCAGGTCGTTCAGGGTCTGGTAAGACCTCAGTTTTAAATATTTTAGAAGACCTAGGGTATTATTCGATTGATAATCTGCCACTGTCCTTGTTGCCGAATGCTGCGCACAAGCTGGTCAATGAGAGTGGCATCTGCCGTATTGCGCTTGGCGTTGATATTCGAACGCCACGTGCTGATTTATCTAATTTTGCAGAGACCTATGAAACCTTAAGAGACACTTATGGCAAGCATGCGGTTAAAGTTGTTTATGTCACCGCACAAGAAAGCACCTTAATAGCGCGTTTTAATGCGACTAGACGTGTGCATCCATTGATGTCGCAAGATATCGACAGTGACAATGCGCGACATATCGCTTTTAACCTACCCGCTGCGATTAAACGAGAAGTAGAGCTGTTAGAGCCTATTGCAGGTCATGCCGATATCAAAATTGATACCAGTAGTCTAAATATCCATCAGCTAAAAGACAGTTTGCGTGAACACATCGGTATGGAGAATCAGATTGTGATTAATCTACTGTCGTTTGGCTTTAAGTACGGCAGTCCTATCGATGCTGATTTTGTCTTTGATGTCAGAATTTTACCCAACCCGCATTGGAATCCTGAGTTACGAGCATCAACAGGTCTCGACAATGAAGTAGCGACATTTTTTGCAGATTATCCAGAAGTGGCAGAGATGACCGACGATATCGACAAATTCTTAAGCCGTTGGCTGCCGGAATTTTTGCACAATAATCGTCATACTGTGACGGTGGCAATTGGCTGTACGGGCGGTAAGCATCGCTCAGTGTTTATCACTGATACGCTGCAGCGCCGTCTGGCTGCAACGGTTCCACAGGGCGTTAAGGTACTGGCAAAACATCGGGAAAAAAGCCGTTGGTAGTTATTGACAAATATTTTTACCTAACAAACAGTATTGATTTTATTATTCATTATTTTGGAAATCTTTTATGATTGACTGGTCAGAACAGGATATGCGCGTTTCGCGCACAGAACTCAAAAAAGCCCATGAGCGCTTGCAGCAGTTATCAATACCGCTTGCCAGCTTATCGAAAAAACAGCTAAAAAGTCTGCCAGCCAGTGATTATTTTATGGCTGAATTGATGGCGCTTGCCGATATCACCAGTGCCAATGCACGTAATCGTCAGACCAAACGTGTTGGCAAACTTATGATTGAAGAAAATCGCCATGAGCTGATAAAAGCATTGTTTGACGCTTATTTTCCTAAAGAACAAGTTTCTAAAATAGAGAGCTGGTCTGAGCGTCTAAATATCAATGATGAAGGCACCCTTAAGCAATTCGTCAAACAATACAAAGCCTCTGAGCACAATAGTATGTATCAGTTATTGCTTTGGATTGAATATGCTAAGCATACCAATGATGATGAACTGATGGCAGAGTCTAAACAAGACCTAGCCAGTTATATACGCGAAGTCGCTATTCTATCGGATTTAAAAAAATAGTGTTTAAGAGATTTTTGAGCAAATATTGCACGTGTGGCTGATGTCATTATCCAGGAAGATAATAAGTCTATAGTCAAAATATTCTAAAAACGCTACGGTGTTGCTGATATCAATTTTTTGTAACCTCTGTCTGCGCAGGCACAGCAAGCAAGAAAAGTTGATATCAGCAGCGCGTGATGTATCGATATTACTTTTCACTAACTATAGGTCTAATATCAACCTATCTTGTACGAGACAGTAAGACAAAAAAAGCCAATCAATAAATGATTGGCTTTTTTATGCATGGCTACTTATAAAGAAGACTGCCTATATGAGTAACTACAATGACATTACTTCTTTTCAGCGCGCGCTTTATCTACTAGAAAGTCTACAACTTTAGGTACTGTGGCACTTTCACCAGTGACGACGTACTTGCCCTGTACCACAACGGCTGGTACACCAGAGAGCTGGTAGCGCTTAGCCCCTGCTTGTGAGCGACCAATCTTAGTGCCAACGGCAAATGAGTTATAAAGGCTGTTGAATTTCTTTTCATCAACGCCTTTTGATGCATACCATTTGCTCAGTGATGACTGATCAAATAGTTTTTTACCGTCTTTATGAATCGCATCAAATAACGCGTCATGAGTTTTGTTCTCAAATCCTAACAGCTGAGCGGCATAAAAACCACGGGCGTTGGCTTCCCAAACTGGGTTAAGCGCTGCTGGGGTTTTGAAGAACGCCACGTCTTTGTCTTTGGTTTTTGCCCATTTTTCCATATGCGGGTTAAGAACGTTACAATGCGGGCAACCATACCAAAAAAACTCACGAACAATGATAGCATCACCGCTGATTTTTTCTGGGTTGTCTAGTACGCGATAGTCTTTTCCGGCGACATAGTCGGCAGCCTGTGCGCCCATAGTGGCAAGCCCAATAGCCATGGCCAGACCAGTCATTGTGATGACACGTTTCATACTTTATCCTTGAGATGTATAGACTTAGGGTTTGTTGGAGCATTTATACCGCTTCAGGTGGTTCATATTGTTTGAAACGGCATAATCGAGATAACGCCGAGTATTCACGAGTTATCATAGTTTACTGACTATGATAACGTAAAAGGTAGGTGGTTGTGAATCCGATTCTTAACTAACGGTTGTAAAGCTGTGAGCTATTATTTAAGGTACCTTACTTATAAGTTATAGCTTATGGTTTTTTTACCTTGTAGCTTTTTACGCTCGATAGTAGATTGCCTGTCTTTGGGTTATCGCTTGAGGTATCTTTTCCTACTATTGATGAATCTTCGAGTTTACAGTATCGACATTCACAATCAGTGACGATGTACTTCACGACAAAGCTGCCGCTCTCATGCTAATATTAGGCACATAATCGTGCCATTGGTGTTGTGAGATATAACATCAGCGAACCCTATAATGTACGACGACACCTATAATGACAATAAAGGAAAATCTATGAGCTCAGCCAACCCTTCTGCGCCTCCTGCAAATGAGCAAGCAAACCTTAATAATACAATGGCTAACACGATAAACGTGGATCCAAGCGAAGTTGAGAAGTTCAATAATTTGGCAAGCGAGTGGTGGAGTAATACTGGCGCATTTGCAACCTTGCATGAAATCAATCCATTGCGTCTTAACTGGATAGAAGAAAATGTAAAACGCGGTTATCAAAGCGACTATGTGGATAAAAGTGCCGATAAAACAGCTGAGACAGGGCTTGTTGGTAAAAAGGTGTTAGATGTCGGCTGCGGCGGCGGTATTTTGTCAGAATCAATGGCACGTCGCGGCGCTGATGTCACGGGCATCGATTTAGGTACCGAGAATTTAAAAGCAGCGGCTCTGCATGCAGAGCAAAGCGGTTTGAATGAGACGTTGCGCTATCAACACATTCCAGTAGAGGAGCTAGCAAAAACTCACGCTGGGCAGTTCGATGTGGTGACTTGCATGGAGATGTTGGAGCATGTGCCAGATCCTAGCTCGATTGTGCAGGCTTGCTTTGAGCTATTGGCACCAGGTGGTGTTTGTGTGCTATCGACGATTAACCGCAATCCAAAGTCATATCTGTTCGCCATCGTTGGGGCAGAGTACGTATTGCGCTTGCTAGACCGTGGTACTCATGATTATGCCAAATTCATCACCCCAGCGGAGCTCGATAAGATGGCAGTCAATGCGGGCTTTACCCGTCAGGATATTATCGGTTTACATTATAACCCACTGACCAAGCGTTACTGGTTGGCACAAAATGTCGATGTCAATTATATGATAGCGGTACAAAAACCATTGGTTTAAATCTAGTGTAACGCTGTAATCGATTCACTTCACGTCATCATTTCGTCTGAAACACATTTTTAATATTAAGAGCATTCATTATGAGCCAATTTGTAAAAGCGGTTTTATTTGACCTTGATGGGACGTTAATCGATACTGCTGCTGATTTTGTCCGTATCATCGGTAAGATGAGCCATGAAAACGATTGGCAAGCACCACCAGAAGCTGAAATTCGCGAGCAAGTCTCTGCGGGTGCGTCAGCAATGGTACAGCTGATGCTGCGTCATAATGACCAGCTTGATGTGAGCGAAGAGGCCTTACTTGATTTTCGTCAGCAGTTTTTAGATGACTATGAAGCAGAAATATGTGTTGATAGCTGCGTGTTTGGTGCGCTCGATGAAGTGCTGTCAGAATTAGAAGCGAAAGGTGTGCCTTGGGGTATCGTCACCAACAAGCCGCGTTATTTATCAGAACAGCTACTCAGCAAGATGCAGTTAGATGAGCGCTGTGCTGTTTTGGTCTGTCCTGATGATGTATCACGCTCAAAACCTGATCCAGAGCCGATGTATGTGGCATTAGAAAAACTGGGTATTCCTCGTGGTGCTGCCGGCTGTGTGCTGTATGTCGGCGATCATATACGTGATATCGAAGCGGGTAACGCTGCTGGTATGCCAACGATTTTGGCGGCTTATGGTTATATCCCACCTGAGGATCAAAAAAACCTAAAGAAATGGGGCGCAGATTATATTACTGATACCCCTGAGCAGTTGAATAAATTGCTGCTCTCTTCTGGTAAGTTCGATTATTTATAAACCATTCCTGTTAACAATCGGTCTTTTTTATTAATTGCGGTTAACTAATTACATTTAAATATAAGTGCCGTTAACCATATCGATTTTTGATGATATAAGATGTAAGTACTTCATTATACTGATATTTAACTATTAATTTATAAGCAGTGAGTAATGCCATGAGTGACAATACCAATCAGCCAGCTACGCCGCAAAATAGTATGGATAATAACCAACAAGCCACGCAAAATCTTACTCAACCTCTCACTCATGACGAGATTCGTAATTTTGTGCCACCTGATAATTGTTTAGAGGGTAAGACTATTTTGGTAACGGGTGCTGGTGATGGTATCGGACGCGTTGCTGCCTTAGCTTATGCGCGTTATGGTGCTACCGTACTGTTGTTAGGGCGCACGAGCAGTAAGCTTGAATACGTCTATGACGAGATTGAGAGCTTTGGTGGCAAGCAACCAGCCATGCTACCGATGAATCTAGAGGGTGCAACCTATGCTGAAATGCAGCAATTAGAAGGATTGATTGATAGAGAAATCGGTCAATTAGATGGCATCTTGCACAATGCGGGTCTGCTCGGTCAATTGACGCCGCTTGAGATGTACGATGTTGATACTTTTGCCCAAGTGATGAAGGTCAACTTTACCTCGACCTTTATGTTGACTCAGGCACTGCTCCCACTGCTTAAGGACGCTAAAAACGGTTCTATCGTCTTTACCTCTAGCACAGTCGGTACGCACCCACGCGCCTTTTGGGGTGCCTATGCGCTGTCAAAACAAGCGGTGGAGGGCATGAGTGATATCTTTACCCAAGAGACGCAAAACACCACCAACCTGCGTTTTAACTGTGTCAATCCTGGCGGTACACGTACCAACATGCGCGCGCATGCCTATCCAGGGGAGAATCCGATGAGTTTAAAAACCCCTGAAGATATCATGGCCGGTTATGTCTGCCTAATGAGTGATGACAGTATCGGTGTACGTGGGCAAGTGGTTGCGCTGCAACCGAAAGAGTAGTGATGGTTTATCGTTTTTGAGACCAGGTTTTATTTTAAAATGTATATCTCAATCCATGGTTTCTATACAGTCTAACCGCTTGTAATTATAGATAATAAACCCCATCTATTTGTTATTAAAGACTTTTGTTTTTAAGTTTAAGCAATGGTTTAAGTGCAAATAATATAACAAATAGGATGAGATTATGGCGGGTGGTTGGTCAAGAGATGGCGCTGAGCACGAACAGATGGATGCAACTGTCAATGATGCCTTAGAACGGGCACGACGTGCATTGCCAACGGGTAAAAGCGCTGAGTTTTGTGATGAATGTGGCAATCCTATTCCAGAAGCGCGCCGTTTAGCGGTGCCTGGGATTCAGCACTGTGTTGGCTGTCAGACTGAGCTTGAGCAAGAAGCGCGAGCGGCTGAATTATTCAATCGCCGCGGCAGTAAAGACAGTCAATTGCGCTAAGTTTTTTGCGTTATTGTTTATTGGGTAACAATATTCATTGAGCTGAGCAGCACTATTTATCAGACAATAAAAAACCCTGCACATCTGTGGCAGGGTTTTCTATTTTTAAAAAAAGTAAAAGAACATTCTATTCACTTCTAGCGGCTTCTACTTCGGCTTCGTCTGGTACGAATACATAGCCAACACCCCAAACTGTTTGGATATAGCGTGCTTGTGAAGGATTGTCTTCAATCAGACGACGCAGGCGTGACACTTGGACGTCAATAGAGCGCTCCATCGCACCCCATTCACGACCACGAGCCAGATTCATCAATTTATCGCGCGTCAACGGCTCACGCGGATGCTGAACCAAGGCTTTTAATACTGAAAACTCACCGGTCGTCAAAGTGACCACATTGCCATCACGTTTAAGGGTACGGGTCGATAAATCAAGCGTCCATGGGCCAAATTCAACCACTTCTAGCTGATGACTTGGCGCACCCGGCAGTTCACGATTTTGACGACGCAATACCGCTTTGATACGTGCCAATAGCTCTTTTGGGTTAAAGGGTTTTGGTAGGTAATCATCAGCACCAGCTTCTAGACCAGCGATACGGTCTGCATCGCCACCTTTGGCAGTCAGCATGATGATGGGAATATCGCCATTGTCTTCACGCAAGCGCTTACAGATGCTGATACCGTCTTCGCCTGGTAACATCAAATCCAATACCACCAGTGAAAAGAGCTCACGTTGCATCAATTTGTCCATTTGATTGCCATCATGCGCTGTACGCACGACAAAACCATCGTCTTCTAGAAAGCGCTGTAACAAAGAGCGCAGACGGGCATCATCATCGACGACCAAAATACGCTGAGTCAAAGTATCGGGGCTGTTATTATCTGTCATACAGGCATCCTCTTATAAAAATTATTATTAGTAGAAATTTCTCATAAAAATGTTATTAGTAAAATTATTAAAAATCGCGGGTAAAAATACGGTCGTTACTTAATGGCCAATCCGTTGATTATTGAAACACTCATTATCGAGCCATTAGCCATTGAGGAAATATATAAAAATAGACACTATTGTTCAGTGCGGTATTACATAGCAATATTTGTGCTATTGATACTTTAGTGTATAAGATTGCACCGCTAATTGCATCACCCATAAGGACAAATGCTGTATGCGTTTGTTTAACAAAGCGATAGAACGGACGATATCACAGGATTTGAGCCGTAAAACACCATATAAATAACGAAAAGATAAAAAGGATTTTTATTCATGCAGCTTTTGCTATAATGCAAAACTACATTTCTCAACGATTGATACGTATATGAGTAGCACTGATACCTTAACGTCATCTCAAACCTCGACAAAATCTCAGGTTTTGGATGCAACCACACACGCGAATATTCACGACAAGCTTGCTCGCGCGCTTGGCATTAAGACTGCTCAAGTCAATGCGTTTGTCAAACTTTACGATGAAGGCGCGACTGTTCCGTTTATTGCGCGTTACCGCAAAGAGAAGACGCAAAATCTTGATGATGCGCAATTACGAGCTTTAGAGAAGTCGCTTAATTACGAGCGTGACATGGCAACCCGTCGCCTAAAAATTACTGAGCTGCTCAGCACGCAAGGCAATTTAACTGACGAGCTGCAGACCCGTATTGATAATGCGACATCCAAGCTTGAGCTTGAAGACATCTACTTGCCATATCGTCCGCGCCGCCGTTCACCAGCCGCCAAAGCACGTGCTGCTGGTCTTGACGTTGCAGCGCAAGCGGTCTTGACGCAAGAAGTTACCCCAACAGAGGCATTGGCTGATTATCAAGCGCCAGCTAGTATCTCTGATGATAATGGTAATGAGATAGAAGTTGATTTCAGTGATATTGAAAAGCAACTGGCTGGCGTACAAGCCATCATCATCGATGAATGGACGCAAGCATTAGATTTGCTTGATGGCCTGCGTAGTGGCTTTGCTAAAACGGCGAGTATCGTATCTAGTGTTGCTAGCGAAGAAAAGCGTGAAGTCGGCGAGAAATTCAAAGATTACTTTGAGCATAGCGAAAGCCTTGCGCGTCTGCCCAATCATCGTCTATTAGCGATGCTACGCGGTCGCCAAGAAAATGTCTTGGGTCTCAAAATCGAAGGGGAAGATACCCCGTTTATCGAAAAAATCATCAGTCATTTCGATGTTGACTCTAAAGCGCCAGCTGAGCGCCGTGAGTTTTTAGCAGAAGCCGCTAGCAGCTTATGGAAAGACAAATGGCGTCCGCATATCGAACATCGCTTGTTGACTGAAAAGCGTCTGACTGCTGAGGCTGATGCAATTGATGTATTTGCCAATAATTTACAGCATCTGCTCATGTCAGCACCGGCTGGTCGTAAAGTCATTTTAGGTGTCGATCCTGGTATTCGTCATGGCGTCAAAATGGCGATTGTCGATGCCCAAGGCCACGTCATGCTAGATAGCGAAGACAAGCCTGTGGTGGCGACTGTCTATCCGTTTGCTCCTGATAATAAGATGGATGAAGCCAAAAAAGTCATTGATGAGTTATTAAGTACTTATAACGTTGATTTAGTGGCTATCGGTAATGGTACTGCTAGCCGCGAAACAGATGCGATGGTTAAAGAGATATTGGCTGCTAATGATGGTCTAAAGGCCAAAGCTGTTATCGTCAATGAATCTGGCGCATCAGTCTATTCTGCAAGCGAGCTTGCTAGTGATGAGCTTGCCAACCTAGATGTCTCTGTACGCGGCGCGGTATCTATCGCTCGTCGCCTGCAAGACCCACTCTCAGAGCTGGTGAAGGTTGACCCCAAAGCGATTGGTGTTGGTCAATATCAGCATGATGTGAACCAAAGCCAGTTAGCGGATAGCCTTGATAAAGTTACTCAAGACAGCGTGAACGCCGTTGGTGTTGATGTAAATACGGCGAGCCCTGCCATCTTGGCTCATATCGCTGGTTTGAATAAGAACGTCGCCCAGCAAATCGTCACTTATCGTAAAGAGCATGGCGCATTTGATAGCCGTGAGGCACTCAAAAACGTCCCGCGCTTAGGTGCTAAGACCTTTGAACAAGCAGCAGGTTTCTTACGTATCCATGACGGTAGCAACCCACTTGACGCCACTGGCGTGCATCCAGAAAGCTATGCGCTGGTTGATAGCTTACTGGCGCAAACAGGTAAGGCATTGCCAGAAGTGCTCGGTAACGATGGTGTATTAAACACCATCGATACGACTGCGCTCGCGGCAAATGATGACAATATTAGTGTAACTGCTATTATCGAAGAGCTGGCCAAACCGGCACGCGATCCACGTCCTGAGTTCAAAACTGCGAATTTCCGTGAAGATGTCAATAGCATTAAAGATTTAGAAGAAGGCATGCAGCTTGAAGGTGTCGTCACCAATGTCACAGCCTTTGGTTGTTTCGTTGATGTCGGTGTTCATCAAGATGGTCTTGTGCATATCTCTCAGATGGCCAATGACTTCGTTGCTGATCCGATGAACCGTGTTAAGCCAGGTGATATCGTTTCGGTACGTGTCATCTCTATTGATGAAAAACGTGGCCGTATTGGTTTTAGTATGAAGCCTGAGTCTGAAAAACCAGCACGCCCAGCCGCAAAGTCTACTGCAGCAAGCACTGGCAATGATGATAAAGCCAGTCGTCCACGCAGCAACCGCCCAGCCGCTGATAAGCGTCCAGCAAAGCCGCGTAGCAACCGTCAAGATAAGGACAACGCCAATAACCGTAGCAAAGCGCCTAGAGCTGAGAAAGCTGAAGCGCCTAGCAAGATGGGGACGCTTGGGGCGCTGTTACAAGAAGCGGGCGTGACCAAGACTAAGAAATAGTATGTAGTTAATATAGCAATAAAAAACGCAGCCTAATGGCTGCGTTTTTTATTGCACATAATATAGTTGGCTAAAAACTGATTATTACTTAACTAACAGCTATTTATTATGGGCAATTATTAAGAGACTAGTGCTTAGCGCGACACAGCGATACGACGGTTTTCTTTAAATTCAACATCCGCAGGCTGCGTGGCTAATAGCTCACCACGTGTGTCTTTTTTCTTTTCTTGCAAGGTGATAGCGGCATCGGTTGTTTCTTTATCAGTTGCACCTTCACCAGCAATTAATGGTTGATAACTAGCATCGCTATGTTGCATGTTTAGCGATTTTGCAGGCTGAGTGGGCTGGGCAGGTTGTAGGGCAACCGCAGCTATTGCATCATTGCTATTCTCGCTTTCTGCTTCATCCATATCGTCTTCAACAGTTTCAGATTCATCAGTCTCAACTGCGCCAGGTTGTGTGGCAAGTAGTTCGCCGTCTGGACCTTTGACTTTAGACTGCAAGGTATTCTCTACTGGCGCATTCAACTGTTCTGCTGGCGTCACCTGTTGAGTATTGGCAGATTTGGTATCGTTTGTCTCTACTGGAGCAGCCATTGCTACGGTTGGTAAGATGATGGCAGCACCCATAAGTAATGATAAGGCATTCTTGTTCATTATAAAGCTCCAAAATTTATAGATTAGTCATTATTAATATCGATAATTTGCTTTTAGCATTTCATGCTTATTTACAAAAACAAAATACCACCTCTATGGCTGGTATTTCAGTAGTAAACTCATTACTCTTCTAACAGCTTGATGTATGGTTGTGACGTTATGAAACCATCACTATTAATTATTCGATACCCTCAAGCCGATTTCTAGCAAATTATTCAACGATTACATACTCACCAGTATCTACATCAACCACACGTTGCTGAACCTCATTTTTAGGTACGCGAGTTACTGGGAAGGTCTGATTGATTTCAGTGTTGTCGAGCGCATCAGCTTCTGCTTCTTCGCCGACCACCACAGTACGATTGGCACCATCTTCGATAGCGATAGCCGTACCTTCAGCAGTGTTAACACGCTTGATTTGATCAGTTGGTGCGATGATGACTTCCTTAACACTGTATTTAGCAGGACGAATCACACGAGTGGTCTCAACGACGACTGGCTCTACGCTGCGCTCTTCTGTGACGGCCACTTGTGCTTCTGGGGCTTTTGCTTCACTCACGATAGGCGTTGGGAATTTACCACCGAAATGGTTGTCGCACTGCTGCATACTTAAGCGAACTGGGTTGCCTGCTTTGTCCATATAGACGTTGACAGGCATATCAGCTGCGATAGGGACGTATTTACCAACCAAGGCTCCTGACACCCCGTAACGACCGTTTGATTGTCCAACACCGAGGTCACAGGCGCCAGCTGAATAGTCGCTGCTACGTAGGCTGTTGCTGTCAACCACGCTTTGAGGAATCATCACCTCAGACAGTTTCATTTTCTTAACCGTTGCTTCACCAGCTTGACGCTTTGGGTTTTGATAAGTGTAAGGGGTATAGAATTTGGCTGAGCCATCTTTGACCGCAGTGACACATTCTTCATAAGTATCATAACCAACATTGCCATGGCTATCAGTGGTTACGGCGGCATTAGCAGAGCTTGCAAACATAGCAAGACCTGAAGTGATTACGGCGGCAGTTAATACGTTCAATTTCATTATTAATTCCTCTTAATTGTCGTGAATAGTTATATTTTGCTTATTCTAAGTATTTATTGATTCTATCTAAATAACCGTAGTTCTGAATAACACCAGCGCAACACCAATCTTTGGCGTTTTTCCATCTATAACGGCTGTATTTTAGTTGCGTCTGTTTTTTATTCATCTGTGTTTATAAAGGCATAATGTATAAAAGCATTCGGATAAAGAGTGTTCATTTGAAATAATGCCCCAACCCCTTTTATCCTACTGCAACTGTTGCAATATGGCTGTGACATTAGGCTAGGGATGTGTAGCATAATGTATAAAAAAATCGAAAACGGGCAACATCGTTCACCAAAAAAGTACGTTATTAGTATTTGTTAACATCTGCTTGGAAGTTTTTCAAAAATTTAAGTCAAAAAAAACCGTACCTTGCTCACAAGATACGGTGATTAAACACAACATAAGGGTTAAAGGTTAAGAGTCATCTTGTCGTCTTTGATGATCAGATTAGCCATCCACAACATCGAAGCTAAGACCTGCATGCTCTTCTAGACGTGCTAGCAAATGATCACCCATCGCCGAAGCTGGCGTCCAAAAGCCACCGCCGACATCCTCTTTACGGATGTCTTGTGCCAAGCACAGTGCCGCTTGTGACAACATGCGCGAGGTGCTGCCATAGCCAGGGTCTTTATCCCCTGTCACTTTAGTCGTGATGGTGTCGTTTTTGCTCGTTTGTCCAAACAGACGAATATCAAAGTAACCATTTTCTTGCTCTTCTTTAGAGGGGCCAGAGCCAGATTTTGGTAGCACATGCTTTGAGAGTAGCTCACGGCTTGGTTTAATCATCATCGCTGTGGCAAAGCCAAACAAGCCTGCACTCATGGCGTAGCTTGATAACTTACCTTTAACACCATCCTTCATCCACATGGCTTCGTCGTATTTAAATTCGCGACCATACTCATAGTCGAGTAATTGGTTGGTGCGATGGACGATACGAGTATTGATGCTAGCCATCACAAAAGGCGCCAACCAACGCTTATGCTTACTGTCGTATTCGGGTTTGCTGACATTGTCTTGGCGTACATTAGGCGCATCTTTATCATCATTTAACAGATAAGGGTTTGTCACTTGTTTACGGCGTGATTTGTTCTGTCCAACCTCTTCAAAGATAGTCGCCATCGAGGCAATGGTACCGCCTGACAAGCCACCTTTTGCTGCTTTGACACGCATATGAATCACATCACAAGCCTCACCAAACTTTTCTTCCGCTTTGGTTTGTGTGAAGTAGACACCTAAATCTGACGGGATAGAGTCAAAGCCGCAAGAGTTGACGATACGCGCGCCACTTTTCTTAGCAGTCTCTTGATACTTATCCATCATATCTTTGATAAAGATAGCCTCACCAGTGAGGTCGACATAATCGGTGCCATTTTCTGCACAGGATTTAATCAAAGGCTCGCCGTATTTCAGGTAAGGGCCGACAGTTGAGATAATAACTTGCGCTTGCTTGGTCATATCGTCAAGGCTGGCTGAGTCATTACTATTGGCGATAATGGTATCTACTTTGCTCTCAAGTTTGGACTGCAACTCGATTAGTTTTTCTTCATCACGACCGGCAATTGCCCAAGTGACATTCGAACCATCTTTGTTTTTCGCATTAGATAAGAAGCTCGTTAAATAGTGAGCAGTAATTTGGCCGACAAAACTTGTTGCACCGTACAAGACAACCGCATAAGGGCGCTTGTCACCGTTGTGTTGCGATGAGCTATTTGATTGTGAATTATTTGATTGTGAATTATTTGATTGTGAATTATTTGATTGTGAATTATTTGATTGTGAATTATTTGATTGTGAATTATTTGATTGTGAATTATTTGATTGTGAATTATTTGA
>NZ_JASDCF010000032.1 GCF_030408035.1 Psychrobacter sp. APC 3426 | reverse complement strand
GATGGCACCACCTGATCCCTTCCCGAACTCAGAAGTGAAACATCATCGCGCCAATGGTAGTGTGGCCCCGGCCATGTGAGAGTAGGTCATCGTCAGCTCTCTATTCTAAAAGTAAAACCCCCTTGGCGTAATCGCTAAGGGGGTTTTCTTTTGTGTTGAGCATTTTACTTTTAGTCGCACTTTTTTGTATTTTGCTGGATATTTAATGATTAATAAAGTAATAATACAGTTAGTGCAGCTTTATTGGTGCACATTTATAAAGTTTACTCGGCAATTTATTAATGACGTATACGTTCAAAATGATTTGACTTATATCATTATAGCTGCTAATTTTAAACGGTATTTTTAGTACTACCTTGAAACAACGGTGTTTATATCTTACAGATATTTCAAGAACATACTAAATATAGGTTTATCTCCCACTCATAATTATCAAAAGGAATTGATAATGAAGTTAGCTCCTCTTTTCTCAATTGGTGCATTGGCCGCCATTAGCCTTTTAGGCTGCTCAAATCAATCTGCTGACACTACTGATGGTGCAACAGCGAATTCTGAAGAAACCACTGTTCTGCGTTTTTCACATTTTTGGCCAGCAACTTCTTCAATTAGTACAGAAGTCTTCGAGCCTTGGGCGAAACAGATAGAAACAGATTCTAACGGCCGCCTTAAGGTTGAGCTATACCCTTCAGCGGGTCTTGCAAAAGCGGATGTGACTTATGAATCTGCAGCAAAAGGTACGATAGATATTGGTTCACAAGCGCATGGTTATACCAATGGACGATTCCCTTTGACTCAAATCACTGAGCTTCCTGGTTTATCAAACTCAGCCACTCAAATGGGCTGTATGCTTCAAACGCTTTATGACGATGGCACCCTTGCTGGTGAGTATGAAGACTCGCATCTATTGTTTATGTATGGTGCTGGACCAGGCTCTCTACACACGACGGATAAGCTCATTCGTACGCCTGAAGACATGAAAGGGATGCGTATTCGTCGTCCTTCTGCAGTCGCTGGTGATATTATTGAAAGCGCAGGTGCGTCACCTGTAGGATTACCTGCTAATGATATGTACACGTCACTACAACGCGGTGTCGTCGATGGTTTGAGTTTCCCTTGGGAGGCCGTAACTGCCTTTAAAATCGATGAAATCACTAAATATCACACCAACATTCCTTTCTATAGTTCAGCCCTGATGGTTACGATGAATAAGGACAAATACGAAGCTTTACCTGATGATTTAAAGCAAGTTCTTGATAAAAACTCAGGTATGGCACTTGCCAACAAGGTCGGTGAAGTATTTGATAAGCATGATCAGATGGCAATACAAACTGCTAAAGATAAAGGTGACGAAATTATAGAAATTCCTGATCCGCTTAACGACCCAGATTGGAAGGGTCCACTTGAAAGAGGAACAAATAAATATCTTGCTGATGTCAATGCTTTAGGTTTAGACGCAGATGCTGTTTATGAAAAAGCCAAAGCAGCTAGTGCCGCTTGTAAGGTTTAACTTAGAGGAGTTGTCGCATGGCCTACTTGGTCAAAATCAGCACACTCATTTCAAGGTTATGTCAGTTCATCGGTGGCGTCAGTCTTATCATCATTGTTCTGACAACCATGTTGGATGTCACTGCTCGCTATGTCTTCAAGCTCACTGGTGGTGAGTTTGGTTTTACCGTCAAGGGCAGTGTAGAAATTGTCTCTTACTTCATGCTATTTGCCTTGCTGGCGGCCTTTGCCGCCTTTGTTGAGCGCTCACAAATTATCGTTGATGTATTCACCCAAAAGATGCCCCAGGCCATAAAAGGTTACATGATGGGCACCTTTATGATGGGCTTCTTTGTCATCGGTGTCATCTTTTCATGGGGACTCTTTGAGAGTGCCGTTGATGCTATAGAGTACGGTAAAGTTACCCAAGACCTTCGTGTATCGATGATGCCTATTTATGCGTTTAGTGCTGTCATAAGTCTATTACTTGCCATCCGCTCCTTGATTGAATCTATTAATATCTTTAAAACAGGTGAGTTTTTTGACGCTGAGGAGACAGGCGCATGAGTCCAGAAATTATTGGTGCCATTGGCTTAATTGTTATGATTCTCCTGGTTGTTTTGCGAGTGCCAGTAGCACTTGCTATGCTGGGTGTTGGCTTGGTTGGTTTTGGTGCTGTGACTGCACCCAGTGGTGCTTTGCAGATGCTGAAGGATATTCCGGTGGATGTCCTAGCAAAATACGATTTTAGTGCTATTCCGTTATTTATCTTAATGGGGGTTTTTGCCACCCATTCAGGCATGGCAGGCAAACTGTTTGAAGCGACCCGAACCATATTTGGTGGAGTGAGGGGGAGTTTAGGTATTGCCGGTATTGGTTCCTCCGGCATCTTTGCCTCCATTTCAGGCTCGTCTTTAGCCACGGCCTCTACCATGACTAAAGTTGCGCTGCCGCAGATGGAAAAGTATGGTTATCAACCAGGCTTTGCTTGCGGTATTTTAGCTGCAGGCGGTACCTTAGGTATTATGATTCCGCCAAGTATTGCTTTGCTTGTTTATGCCATCCTAACGCAGCAGTCGGTTGGTGACATGTTCATTGCCGGTTTCTTACCTGGTATTTTAGGCATGGTCATGTACTCGATTACTGTGATGATAATGGTGCGTTGGAAGCCTCACTTAGCACGTCGCGGCGAGTCGACCTCTTGGAAAGAAAAGCTGCTTTCACTAACCGGACTTATTCCTTTTAGCTTTATCTTTATTGTGATTATTGCTGGTATCTTCTTCGGATTGTTTACGCCAACAGAAGGTGCTGCAGTTGGGGCTTTTGTTTCTTGGGCCTATGCTTTCGCTAAAGGCATGCGTATGAAGGGGCTTAAACAGTCGCTCATTGAGACCCTAGCATTATCAGCCGTGGTGTTTTTTATGCTACTGGGCGCGGAAGCCTTGGGTTATTTTATTTCGGTTTCGCGCTTATCTTATACGTTAGCAAGTTGGATAGGCACATTGGCTGTCAGTCCGATGGTGGTACTCATTTGCATCTTAATCATGTACTTCCTTTTGGGACTGTTCATGGATGCTTTAGCAATGTTGGTGATTACCATTCCAGTGGTATATCCAATCATCGTAGCGCTAGGGTTTGATCCAGTATGGTTCGGTATTATTGCTGTATTGACAGTAGAGCTTGGGTTGATTACACCGCCGATGGGAATGAATATCTTTGTGATTAAGGCAATGGCACCGCATATCAAGCTGTCTGATATGTTTAGAGGGGTGGCACCATTCATTGTCTCCGATGTCATTCGACTGGTCATTTTAGTAGCGTTCCCTGCCATCTCTTTAGTATTATTATCTTAGGTTTTATTAAGTATTATTAATAAAAGGGTAAAGGTGGGATAACTGGATAAATTTTTAAGGTTCATCTTAAGCATCAGTTTTTGATAGGAAAGGTCATATTGTTTTTATAACAATGTGGCCTTTTTTATGGACAAAGCGATGGTCAGTTTCATAAATGTTAAGTTGGATATAAGCGTTATATAACCTCCATGGCATTAGATATCTAGAACCATAAATGATATCGATGTTCTCATCAATTGAGCTTTAGTAAGGTAATTCATAATAACTTTTCTTATCATTATTAAGGCTGGGTAATGTAGTAAACTGGTTGGCATTCATTTTATACAGTATTTATAAGTAGAGAGAGTCATGGCCGTTGATTTTAGTAACACGCTGATCGTCGCAATTTCTGCAACTGCGCTATTTGATTTATCGGAATCTGAGAGTCACCTATTACAGTTGCTACAGCAGCGTCCTGATAGCGCTATCAAAGAGTTTCGCGATTATATGACTGAGCGTGAAAATGAGCCTTTGGCGATAGGGGCAGGCTATCCTTTGATTCAGGCTCTATTAAACCTCAATGAATATTGTAATGATTGTCCAGAGAAAGATGGGGAGCTCGAAGCACCTTTGGTAGAAGTGGTTATCGTCTCAAAAAGTAGTCCCGATACTGGCATTCAAGTGCTCAATGCTATTCTTGATCATGGTATCAATATCTCGCGTTCCGCATTTATATCAGGAAGTCCTATTGCTCCCTACATTGAGGATTTCAATGTGGATTTATTTTTGACCACCAATCGTGAAGATGCACAGCAAGTTGCCGATGCCAATATCTGTGCTTGTGCGATACTTGATGCAACGCCAGTCAATACCTATGAGCTTGACACCGAGCAGCTTCGTATTGCTTTCGATGGTGATGCGGTGTTGTTTGATGATTCGGGTGAGCTGCTATATAAGCAAAAAGGTCTGCGTGCTTTTCACGATCGTGAGGCAGAAATGCGTGACTTACCCATTGAAAAAGGACCTTATGCGGAGCTGTTAATTAAGCTGTCAAATCTACAAGAGCGTCTGCCAGCAGGTCTCAAATACTCTCCTATAAAAATAGCATTAGTAACCGCTCGTAACGCACCTGCCGATTTGCGTGCCATTAAGACATTGCGAGAGTGGGGTGTGAATGTTGATATGGCATTTTTTTTGGGTGGTTTAGAAAAAACAGCCGTGCTTAGAACATTTGCGCCACACATTTTTTTCGATGATTCTATAAAGCATATCGATGCAGCGCGTCGTTTTATTCCTACTGCGTTAGTGCCTTATCATTCAACTTCGCTATTACATGGTGATAGCTATCTGACTGCCGATAAGGAGGCTGAGCTGCTGTTTAAGCCAATGGAACCATCACTTTTTGCTACAGACCATTAACTTACGTCTAAAAACTGGCTTAAAAGGATAAGGTTTTATATGAATTGGCAGCAATTACTGACTCTAATTACAGTAAGAATAAAGCAGGTTATTGGGTTATATGCATTTGTATTAATACCAATGTGGGGCATGTATTTTCTAAACGAAATAGTGCTGTTTGGATTATGGAATATCTTTGGCATTGTGCCGCGCGCCTTAGACCTGGGTAGTATGATTGGCGTATTTGCCTCTTGGACCATGCATGGCAATTTTTCCCATCTGATGGGCAATACCCTGACATTATTACAAATTTTATTCTTATTTGGGTTGTTTGAGAAGAATGCTTATCGCACGGTATTGAAACTGGTCATTGCTTCTGGACTGGTTACATGGATTCTTGGCTCACCTTCTTCTATTCATATTGGCGCATCAGGGCTATGTTTTGCGATGCTCGGTTACATGATAGGCGGAGCCGTATTTGCAAGGCGTTGGGGTTATCTGATAGCTTGTATTGTGATGGGGACTGGCTATTGGTTGACCATCAAGCAAGGATTGATGCCGCAACAAGGCATCTCGTTTGCAGCGCACTTTGGCGGTCTATGTGCTGGACTTTTACTAGGTGCTAACTCAAAACATACTTACTCAGCAAAAGCCACGCGCTATTAGATATATACATAATATAAGTGCTTGGGGTAATCAGGTGCAGACATGCCCTAGTATGTATAGGGGCTTTTTAGTCAATTGCTCTGATTGCCCCATTTTTGCTCCTATTTACAGCAGTTTTAACATTTTCAGCGCGGAATTCCCCTACTTCTAAAGTAGAGGGATGAATGCGTCAGACTTTTGATATGGTAAAATAGCTTCATGCCAAAACAAATCCTAAAAGCCCATAAAGTAAGATTATACCCCAATGAAGAACAGCAAGTATTCTTTGCCAAATCATTCGGCTGCACACGCTTTATCTGGAATAGGATGCTTAGTGACAAGGTTGATCATTACAACGAGCATAAGACCGAGCTTAAAAACACTCCTGCTCACTATAAAAAAGAATTTGAATGGCTCAAAGAAGTCAATAGCCTGGCACTGGCTAACGTACAGCAAAACCTTCGGACGGCTTACAGTAAGTTTTTCAAGCAAGGCGCAGGCTTCCCAAAATTCAAGAAAAAAGGAATTAAGGATAGTTATACGACTAATAACCAAAAGGGCACAGTGGCGATCACAGACAGCACTGTCAAACTGCCTAAAATAGATCACATCAACGCTAAATTTCCAAGCAAGGTAAATGGCTTAATAAAATCAGCGACAATCAGCCGCACCCCATCAGGCAAGTACTATGTCAGTCTATTGGTTGAAACCATCGCTACAACACTGCCAAAAACTCACTCAAAAATAGGCATTGATTTAGGACTGACCGACTTTATCGTCTTATCAGATGGCAGCAAAGTTGCTAATCCTAAGTTTCTATCTAAGCTGCAACATAAGCTTGCGCGAGAGCAAAAAATATTAACCAAACGTAGAGCCGTTGCTAAAGCAGATCAACGCAAACTCAGTGACAGCCGCAACTATCAAAAGCAAAAAGTTAAAGTCGCTAAGGTCTATGAGAAAATAACCAATGCCCGAAAAGACTTTCTGCATAAGCTATCACTCAGTCTCATCAAAAACCACGATGTGATTGCGATTGAGGACTTAAACGTCAAAGGCATGGTTAAGAATAGAAAGTTATCTAAAGCCATATCAGACAGCTCATGGTCAACCTTCACCACCATGCTGAACTACAAGGCTGAATGGTACGGTAAAGCGCTAATCAAGGTTGATAGATGGTATCCATCTTCTAAGACCTGCTCAGGCTGTGGTCACTTACTGACTAAGGCTGAGCTACCATTACAGGTGAGATCATGGAGTTGCCCCAGCTGCTTGCAATCCAACGATAGAGACATCAACGCCAGTATCAATATCCTAAACGAAGGACTAAGGCTGGCAACACTCAAAACCGTCGGTGCGACGGGGTTAGCTTAGTCCATTTGCCTAACCGCTGATACAAAACATCGTATCAAGTATGGGTATTACCTAAGAAACCGCCACCTCTTTAGGTGGTGGGTAGTTCATAGTCTATCCTCACAGACATTGGTAAATAGCGGGTCATTTTTTGCCAGCTCGCGCCATGCTGTAGTCTGCTTTACGTGTTCGTCAATTGATAGCGTGCTGCCCTTTTCTGGGAATATATAATCGGCACGTGCAGGAGTAGCGCAGTCTATGACTTGCGGGATTTTCTGCACGCTTCTACGTCTTTCGAACAAATATAGATTGACCAAATATATATTTGGGTTGTCTGCTTGCACGGTAGCATTGCCTGTATCGGCTGCGATAAAGCGTAATATTTGTGGTTTAACGTAAGACCATGGGCGAAACCATGCTGTGCTTTCCGCCGTTTTTACCACTTCTATACCTTCAGGAAGCTTGCTGACTTGTTGGCCGTACCAGTTATACTCTTGATGTATTTGAAAAGCAAAAATACCAATCGCTGCAAACAGGGGAATCAGCCATTTCGGCGCACGCTTTCCTGCCAATTTAGTGAGGTGAGTTATGATGAGTGCCAGTCCAGCCATGCCAAATGCGGCGGCAATGGTAGCGATAAACTCAAAAAGCATAAAAAATCTTCCTTAATCGTTGGGTCATCTTGCTTATATCCCTAAATAAACAGACAGCTATTTATTTAGGGATATTTGCTAAAACCTAAAAGTTTTATAAAAATTCTTATAATAGTACTGAGATAAAAAATCACCCACAAGCAGCGACTGCCTGTGAGTGATATATAGTAACAGAAGATATATCATCCTTCGTAAGATTAATGGTCGACTGCACCACCAGCACCGCGTGGCGAACGAACACTTTCAACCAATTCTTGAATGTGCAGCGGTGGCGCTTTGGTCGCATAAGAAACAATAAAGGCGACGATAAAGTTAAGCAATGCACCAATCGCACCAAATGATAATGGTGAGATACCAAACAACCAATACTCTTCGGTATCAGGGAAGTTAGCGGTACCGCTGATGAAGAACCAACCTTTGAATACAAAGATATAAACCAAGATACTAATCAGACCTGTCAACATACCGGCGATAGCGCCAAGGTTGTTAATACGCTTAGAGAAAATACCCATCATCAATGCTGGGAACAGTGAAGCACCTGCAATACCAAAGGCTAAGGCGACCACCTGTGCGGCAAATCCTGGTGGATTGAGTCCTAACCAAGTAGCAACCACAATGGCAACACCCATGGTAATACGTGCCACTCTCAACTCACCTTTATCGGTAATGTTTGGATTAAGATTACGTTTAATCAAGTCATGACTGATGGCTGATGAGATGGCAAGTAGTAGACCAGCGGCTGTTGATAGTGCTGCTGCCAAACCACCTGCAGCGATAAGACCGATAACCCATGGTGGCAGTTGAGCGATTTCTGGGTTAGCCAATACTAAGATATCGGCGTTGACGTCTAGCTCGTTACCTGCCCAACCTGCATTGGCAAAGCGGCCATCCACTTCTAGATCATGTGCTGTGCGAGCTTCTGCTACAGCAGCAGTGGCAGCTGCAACATCTCCGCCTTCTGCTTCAGCCGTGTTGAGTGCTAGCTGAGCCGCACCCAATCCACTGTCGTTATATAACTGAATACGACCATCGTTATTTAGGTCGTTATATTTAATAAGACCCGTATCTTCCCATGTTCTCATCCAATCTGGACGCTGCTCATAAGTAAGCGCAGGCTCTTCCACACCTTGTGGATAGATCGTATCGATCAAGTTGAGACGCGCCATTGCACCCACTGCAGGGGCGGTAAAGTATAGTAATGAGATAAATACAAGGGTCCAACCCGCTGTCCAACGTGCGTCAGCGACTTTAGGAACCGTGAAAAAGCGAATGATAACGTGGGGCAGACCCGCAGTACCAATCATAAGCGATAAGGTAAACAGCACCATATTTAGCTTGTTAGGAACGTCAGCCGTATAAGCGGCAAAGCCTAAATCAGTGACTACTTGATCGAGTTTGGTTAATAAAGGAATACCTGCTTCAGTATGGTTAGAGAATAAACCAAGACCGGGAATTGGGTTGCCTGTTAACTCAAGTGAGATGAAAACTGCTGGAATGGTGTAAGCAATCATAAGAACGACGTACTGCGCAACCTGCGTGTAAGTAATCCCTTTCATACCACCAAGTACTGCGTAGAAGAATACAACCACCGCAGCGATAATAAGACCCGTGTCGTTCTCTACTTCTAAGAAGCGTGAGAAAGCAACGCCAGCACCAGTCATCTGACCGATAACATAAGTAGTCGAGGCGATAATCAAACAAACCACGGCAATCATAGCCGCTGTCTTAGAGTAGAAGCGATCACCGATAAAGTCAGGAACCGTAAACTTACCGAACTTACGTAAGTATGGCGCTAGGAGCATCGCTAGCAGTACATAGCCACCTGTCCAACCCATTAAATAGGTCGATGCACCATAACCACCAGCGGCAAGGATACCGGCCATCGAGATGAATGACGCCGCACTCATCCAGTCAGCAGCCGTTGCCATACCGTTTACGACCGGATGCACACCACCACCAGCCACATAGAATTCGCTGGTCGTACCAGCACGCGCCCAAATCGCAATACCGAAGTAGAGAGCGAAGGACAGACCCACAAAAATAATATTAATTGTAAATTGACTCATAGTGCTATTCCTCGTCTACGCCATATTGTTTATCTAGCTTATTCATACGCCACGCGTAAAAAAAGATCAAGATGATGAAGACTGCAATAGAACCTTGCTGAGCAAACCAGAAACCTAGATCAGTACCGCCGATTCTAATGCCTGCTAACAGAGGACGCAAAAGAATAGCAAAACCATAAGAAACTAGTGCCCAAATGGCTAGGCTACCTAGGATGAGACGGACATTGGCACGCCAATAACCGGATGGATCGTTGTGATTTTCCATGGAACAACTCCTTTTGTCTTGCCTGAAACATCACTGTCAGTCTAAGCTTATAAATCATGTGGTTTAGCACTTATCGATTGCAACGATATTAAATCTATAGCAAAAATTTGCTAGATAGACTGCTATTACCAAATGATTAAAACGATTGCGAAAACACCAACAATAACAAATAGGCTTTGACCGTTTTTTATCCCTTAAAGCGTTATAAAAAATCGGTATGTGCTACTTTATAAAATAAGCGTTATCAAAAGTGACAGGTTCTATGTATGGCAGCATATGCGACTCATCAAAAACTGTTTATGTAAAGACAATGATTAGATGGGCGAATATGAGACTGGTCACTTTTAATAAAGCTGTCTTATAAGAAGGAAAACGTCTATCGAGGAAGAGATGGAGAGGGTAGGACAATCCGCTGTCTTTTTCACACTCTTGTCTTCCTGACAAGCATTTTAATACTTCTAACAATCAAGATATTCAAATCAAAAATATTTATGCTGAAAAATGAATATTAGGGTTTGTGAGTATCTATAACATTATTTTATCAATATTAAATACACATAACCATAAACAAATCAGCATGCATTTTTTGAATTATATAAAAATTAGTATGACGAACAATGTTTCGATGACTAACGTTACTGAAATAGTACGATAATGGTCTAATTTATGCTGTTAAATTGTTACTTAATACATTCTATAGGATATCAACCCTTAGTAACATTTATTTGAAAAATAAAGTTATAAAGTTAATAACCGAACGTGATACTTATTAGTGGTTCAATATCTATAAAATGCACATGATAATTTGGTATCAGGCATTTGCTACGTTTCATTAAGAGCTTAATTGACCAAAACAAGATATCAATTCGACAGACAAGCAAGACAGATAAAGTGTTAATAAGGAGTCAGTATGAATGACGGGATAGCAGGCTGGTTTAATGGCATCGTGAATTACGGTGTTAGTATTATTTGGGGTAATAACGACTGGTTGATTGCTAATAACCCTTGGTATGGACTACTGATGTTCGTGCTTATCGGCGCCGGTCTTTATTTCACTGTTGCGACACGTTTTATTCAGTTTCGCCACTTTGGTCATATGTGGAAACTATTGCGTGTATCCAACCAAGGACGCAAAGATGGTGGCATCAGCTCGTTTGAAGCTTTGATGACCTCGTTGGCAGCGCGCGTCGGTACGGGTAACTTGGCAGGGGTGGCGATTGCCATTTACCTCGGTGGTCCAGGTGCGGTGTTTTGGATGTGGATGACAGCGATTGTCGGTATGTCGACCAGTTTTATCGAATCAACTTTGGCACAAGCATACAAAGTACCGCATAACGATAACGTCTATCGTGGTGGACCGGCTTATTATATTGAAAAAGGTTTGGGCAAACGCTGGCTGGCGATATTTTTCTCATTGTGTTTGTTGGTGGCGTTCGGTTTAGCGTTTAATGGCGTGCAGTCAAATACGATTGCACAGGCAACCAATGAAGCTTTTGGTATCCCAACATGGATGACAGGTGCCGTACTGGTTGCCTTGGTAGCACCAGTGGTATTCGGCGGTTTGCGTTCGGTTGCTCGTATTGCGGGTAAAATCGTACCAGTGATGGCGATTTTATATATCTTATTGGCATTATTCATTATCGTGACTAACTTTAGCCAGTTCCCAGCAGCGATTGCCTTGATTGTAAAATCAGCATTTGGTTTTGAGCAGGCAGCAGGCGGTGTTATTGGTTATGGTATTGCTCAAGCAATGATCAACGGTATCAAGCGCGGTCTCTTCTCTAACGAAGCGGGTATGGGTTCAGCACCTAATGCGGCAGCAACGGCAAAAAGCCATCCCGACCATCCAGCAGTGCAAGGGTTTATGCAAATGCTGGGCGTCTTTATGGACACGCTTATTATTTGTACGGCAACCGCATCCATCATTATCTTATCTGGTGTGGTCGATCCTAATGTTGAGCAAGAAGGTATTCAGCTCACTCAGTTGGCGCTGTCACAATATGTTGGTGACTTGGGTGTGGTGTTCGTTGCCATTGCTATTTTCTTCTTCTCCTTCACCTCCATTATCGCCAACTACAGTTATGGTGAGTCGAATCTCGAATTTATCTCTGGTGCCAAGAACGCCAAAGTGATGATTATGATATTCCGCTTTATGGTATTGGGTATGGTGTTTATCGGCGCAATTGCTAGCCTTCCTGCGATATGGAACTTTGCTGACTTATCAATGGGTTTGATGGCTCTAGTCAACTTAGTGGCTATTTTATTGTTGTCTCCCGTTGCCCTTAGAATACTGCGTGACTATGAGCGTCAAGTAAAAGAGGGTAAAACAGGTGATCAGATTAAGTTTGACCCTGATGACTTTGTGAAACTAAAAGATGAAGCCAACCGTGATGCTTGGACAGATTAAGATTGTGTATTCATCATTGAGCTATTAGATGTATAACCACAAAAAGACCGCCCTTTAATAAGGGCGGTCTTTTATTGCAGAACAATTAATCATTTAGAGCAACCGTTATCTCAAACGTGGTTTACATGTTTGGATAGTTAGGACCACCGCCGCCTTCTGGCGTTACCCAGGTAATGTTCTGTGAAGGATCTTTGATATCACAGGTCTTACAGTGGACGCAGTTTTGCGCATTAATAACAAATTTAGCACCTTCCGCGTCTTTTACCACTTCATAAACGCCAGCTGGGCAATACAGGCGAGCAGGCTCAGCATATAGTGGTAAATTGATAGAGATAGGCACTGTTGAGTCAGTCAATTTCAAATGCGTTGGTTGGTCTTCAGCATGGTTGGTGTTCGAGACAAATACTGACGACAGTTTATCAAATACCAGCTTGCCATCAGGCTTGAGGTAAGTTGGCTGATAAGCATGATCGGCACGCTCTAGCTGATCGTAGTCAGGAATATTGTCATGTAGGGTAAATGGCATTTTACCTTTCAACAAGTTGTGCTCGATAAAGGTAAACGCGCCACCCATAAACAGGCCCATGCGATGTATCGCAGGCGAGAAGTTACGCGACTCATAGTTGTCTTGGTACAGCCATGACTCTTTGTACATAGTGGTATAAGCCACTACTTCGTCATGTTGACGGTCAGCTTGTAATGCTTCAAAAATTGCCTCAGCAGCTAGCATGCCTGACTTCATAGAAGTATGCGTGCCTTTAATCTTGGCAGGGTTCAAGAATCCCGCGTCATCACCGACCAATACGCCACCTGGGAAGGTGAACTTCGGTAGTGAGTTCAAGCCACCTTTGGTCAACGCACGTGCGCCGTAAGAGATGCGCTTACCGCCTTCTAATACGTTTTTGATCACAGGGTGGGTTTTTAGGCGCTGCATTTCATCGAATGGCGACATATATGGGTTGTGGTAAGACAAGTCAGCGACAAGACCAAAGCTGACTTGGTTATTTTCATCAAAGTATAACCACCAGCCACCAGTAGAACCTGTCTCAGTCAATGGCCAACCAAGACCATGCATGACCACACCTTGCTCGTGTTTCTCAGGCGCAACTTCCCACAGCTCTTTTAGACCAATACCGTAATGCTGAGGGTCAGAGTCTTTATCAAGACCAAAACGACTGATTAAGCGTTTGCCCAAATGACCGCGGCTACCTTCAGCGAAGATAGTGTACTTGGCAAGTAGCTCATAACCAGGCTCAAAGCTAGCCTTGGCTTCGCCACTGGCAGCGACGCCCATATCGCCAGTCAAGATACCACGTACTGAACCGTCATCATTATATAGAATGTCAGCAGCAGGGAAACCTGGGAACATCATGACTTCAAGCTCTTCAGCCTGTACGGCCAACCAACGAACGACATTGCCTAATGAAACAATGTAGTTGCCATCGTTGTGCATTGGGGCGGGAATAAGCGGGTCGGGAACCTTGGTTGAACGAGTGGCTGAATTCAAGTAGTAGAAGCGATCTTCAGTGGCTGGCACGTTTAATGGTGCGCCTTTTTCTTTCCAGTCTGGTATCAGCTCGTTTAAAGCGCGTGGCTCGATGACCGCGCCAGACAAAGTGTGAGCACCGAACTCAGAGCCTTTTTCGACCACACAAACCATAAACTCATCATTACCAGCTTCGATAGCGAGCTGACGTAGACGAATGGCAGCAGACAAACCTGCAGGACCACCACCGACGACAATGACGTCGAATTCCATTGATTCGCGCTCAATCTCAGGTTCTGCTTCGACTGGCTCGGCGACTGGCTCTTTTTCAACAGCGACTGCTGCCGCCTCTTCAGTTGGTACAGCTGCTGTCTCTTCTTTATCTAGAGTAGCGGTTTCTGTCTCTACTACTGGTGCATCAGCATTCACAGTATCACCGTCAATGACTGGCTTTTGATTGTCTTGCTCTTGCATACCTACTCCTAAACTTGTAGTGGCTTATCTCAGGGCATCATTAGCTTAACAATTGAATAATAGATTTGCGGCGCTAACGTCACTCAGACATATGGCTGCCCAATAAAAACTGGTTTTGCGGTATCAATTGACCACGTCGCTGCTGAGACCGAGTTATCCAAAGGTATCAACATACCACGCAAAATGCGTCATTAATCCAACACCCACTTGACCATTTCAATAAAAAATCGTTACTCATTATAAAAGAAAAGTCCTACAAACACGATACGCATTTATGAGTATCGATGTTAAGGTAATATTGAGGTAACGGGGCTATGATGATGATATGGTTTCATCATACCCGAAACTAAAATTTATAGTAATAACAGTTTTGCCAAACTTTGAATACTGAGTAAAGGATTATAAAATGAATAATGATAATAACATGTTCAATAATAGTCAGGAAAAAAGCGTGAAAGCCCCAAATGACGTGCCGTCTGACCTCTCTAATATGGACGCGCTGAGCCAGTATTTAAAGACAAGTGCAGGGGTGCGAGAGGGGCGAGCCATACCACCATTAGAAAAATGGCATCCTGACAATGTGGCTGATATGGATTTGGTCATTAAGGCCAATGGAGAGTGGTGGCATGAAGGCGGGCAAATGACCCGTGAGTCATTGGTCAGCTTATTTGCGACTATTCTATGGAAAGAAGAAAATAGAGGGGTGACAGAGTATTTTTTAAAGACACCCGTACAGAAAATCCGAATCCAAGTCGAAGATGCGCCGTTATTAATCAATGATGTTGGCATCGTTAATGAGGGTAATATGAGTTGGTTGGAATTTACCACCACCACAGGTGATGTCGTGCGTTTAGATGATGAGCATCCTATCACTTTAAAGGCGTATAATCCTAAAAACAGAGATGAAGTCAGTGACCGTCATGACGGCAATGCAAAATCGGAAATTGAAAACCATCATGACTCAGCAACCGAGGCGCAAATTCGCCCTTATATGCTAGTGAGAAATGGTTTAACGGCACTTATTGGCCGTAATACATTTTTTCACTTGGCAGAGATTGGCGAATTGACAGAGAAAGATGGTGAGACGTTATTAACCCTACAAAGTGGTTGGAAGTCTCATCAACTTTCCATGCCAGTTAATTAAACGGCGGTTAATCACTTAGTAATCGGTGACTGTCTATCGCTAGCACTCTATAACAATATCAATAAACGCTAGTAGTATTTAACACCCAACTCAGCACGAAGCCTCAGCACGAAGACCCAACATGAAGACCCAACATGAAGATCCAGTATGAAGACAATGATATGACTATAAAAATGGCAGTACAGTAACCATGGATATCACCGCAAATGACATGATAAATGTGGTTAAGGCGCACCCTAGTACATTTAAAATTAAAGGGACTGAAAGCTCTGTCAGTGCTAGTGTTAGTGCGACCAAAACAGATGACCAATCCGCTGCTGCTAACAGTGCTGTTATGCCAAACAATGTGATTGCAAGCAATTCTATTATCAACAATGCCATTACCAATCATAAAGACCGTCAAGCACCCATTGGACTGTTTGACTCGGGTGTTGGTGGTCTGTCGATTTATCTACATCTGGCACAGCAGCTACCCGCTGAGCGTTATGTTTACTATGCTGATACGCTCAATGTGCCTTATGGCAATCGTGATAGTGAGGATATAGAAGCGCTAACACTCACCGCAGTAGAATGGTTGTCTCAGCAAGGCTGTAAGCTTATCGTCATTGCTTGCAATAGCGCATCAGCTTATGCTTTAGAAACAGCGAGACGCAGTTATCCGCATCTGCCTATTGTTGGCTTAGTACCGGCATTGAAGCCCGCGGTATTGGCCAGTCAAAGCCATCATGTGGCAGTATTGGCGACCAAGGCCACATTAAATGGTAAATTACTCAATGATGTCATTGATGGTTTCGCTAGTCCCAACCGTACAAAGGTTACTAAGTACTTTGACCCACAGTTGGTGCCTTGGGTAGAGGCTGGCATGCCAGAACAGGATGATACCGCTCAACGTCTGCGCCACCAACTTACATTATTTGCTGATGCTGGTATTGATCAATTGGTACTGGGTTGTACTCATTATCCATTTTTCAAAGCATTTTTGTTGGCGGAGATTGCGCAGCAGCAGTTGTCGATACAGGTTGTTGATTCTGGACAGGCGATAGCAGAGAGGGTTCAGCAACTATTGGTGGCACATCAGCTTGCCGCCATTGCTAACGACAATAAAAGTGATGTTGGCGTAGAAAAAAATAACGAATCAACAGCGACACAAGAGATGTTAGGTGATGATAGTCAGTCACCATTGACTTTTTATGCCACCAAATACGATGATAAATTGGGCGTTTTAATAGAGCGATTGCTTGGCAAAGAGACGGTATTGGCATACTATTTTAAATAGACGCTACCAAAGCTGATTGTAATTGCAGTGGTTATTATTAAAGTGGTTATTGTTAAAGCACATGTTTTTAAACACCTATTGTTAAAGTGATTGCTGTTAAAGTAACTGTTATTAAAACAATGATACCGAGACTGTATGTGCCGAGCGTACTGTGACAAAAATGAATTATACGAATATGGTTAATAAGAATTTAGGGTCATAATCTCTACTCATATTGCTATAATTGAATTAATTAGGTTCATCTTTGCAAGATTATGCTAGTCTGTGCAAAAACAAGATAATTGTTGTTTATTATCTCAATCTTACTTACGTCACGACTGAAGCTTAGAGGTGATTGTGCCAAACCGTCGCTATCATATCCACGTCATATGTGCTGACAACGATCAATTGCTGGTATTGGATAGCCTAGCAATATTTTTTCAGGCGCGCGCGTTTCTAACTTATGATGTATCAAGTCAATTACCCAAAGCGTCATTGTATGGGCGGCAGTGTATCGACTCCTGTGACTATGCATTGATGCTCGTTGGCGATAGCTATGGTACGGTGCAAAAAACGGGCGTTAGCCAAATGCATCTGAGCTATCTAAACGCCAAAGCCAAGCTCAAACCACTGCTTATTTTAATCAAAAACCACCATCAAGACGCGAGCATCAGTCGGCAGTTGCAAGAGTTCATCAACTCTGTGACCAAGCAAGATAATAAGATATATTATTACGAGACGGCAGATGATATCGAAAAAATTCTGGTACAAGCTTACTACAATGCTGTCACGAAACGTGGCGCGACCGGTGGTTGGATAAAGGCTGAAGACGAGTTGACTGAGCTTAGCAAAACAACGGCTGCCCAGAAGTTATCTGAGCGTCTGCCGGCTAAGAAAGTAATCCACAAAAAACCCCAAACTCAAGATGATTTTGCAGATGATACCGTCAGCAAACCTATTATATTGACAGAGTCCATTGACATTCATTATAGCGCCCAAGCCTATGAAGGCGGGAACTTGACGGATGTGGTGAGACCCATGACGTTAACGTGGCAAGAGGTGTTGGCTACTTTATTAAAGATTCCGACCGCATTTTCGAGCAATGGCCTACAAAATGCGATCAATCGATTAATAGCGTCAAAAGCTGAACAAGACATCAAACAAGATATGCCAAATGTGCATGCTGTCTCACGTTGCCAGATTTCTCAAGACGATTTGAACTGCTTGCAGCGGCAATTGGTTGGGGCAAACTGGATACAGCTAGCAACTTATGGCACTCGAGTATCACAAGAGCTGTGGAAGTTGACTTTTTATGCCAAAAATTTGCTAAAAAATGCAAAGCCTAACCCTTAAGTATTACTATTTCTCTCTAACACCCTTCCTTTTTTAGTCTTACAAAGCCACCCTCTCTTTAGACATCTCAAAACCATCTGCTTAGATGACTACGTTTTGTAATACAAAGCATACGCGTCAACGGTTGTGAATCTACCCAAGACTGGTGATAATAAGACTAATCAGATATCGATAGCAGACTATCACCTGTATTAAGACGATTGATACAATCATTATTAAAAAGACATAACGTACAATAATACTGACCAACTAAGGAGAGCAGACGATGAGTAACTCTAAAGCCGATGAGTTAAAAAGAGAGATTGATAGCTTAGAAAAATCTATGCATGATGCTGATCAGTTTCATACATTAGAAGAGCAAGTGGCAGACATGAAGCGCCGCGGCATCGATCCTACCCAAGCTTATAAAGATTTGGATAGAAAGGAAGAAGATGCAGATTGGGGCGATGCGACTTGGAAAGAAAATGGTAAGTGGGAACCAAAAACACCAGCCGACTTAGATGACAAAGCACGTGAAAACTGGGACGGTGACAATGGTCAACCAAACCCACCTCCTATTGTCTAAGAGACAATTATTGATTTAAGCATTGCTAAACCGTTGTTATTAAAATAACTTTATTTGATAACTACAAATTTAGTGAATGCAAATTAGAAAAAGCCATACTAGTTAGCATGGCTTTTTTGTTGACTGCTGTTAAGTACTCAACTCGAGTAGATAAGAGTGAGGTAAGTAGATAACGCGCTATACGCTATGAACCTTCATCAATACGAACCAGCTTTACAACACCATCTGCACCAGTAACACGGCGATAACGTGGGTTGCTAGACGTTGAGGGTTGCGCTGATGGTTGCGGTGAGTAAATACGTGGCGCAGTGCTCTGCTGCTGAATCAGTTGCCCCATACGATCAGCAGGCGCAGGTGTTAATGGCTGGCTGTTGGTTGGCTGCCCGTACTGGTTGCCATATTGAACACGGCTAGGTGCCGTATTGCCTATAATAGCTCGATAGAACTTTTGTCCTGCGCGCCCATCAGCTGGGAAAATACCTTTGCTGGTCTGATACTGCTGAATAGCGGTACGGGTATTGTCACCGATGATGCCATCGACCCCGCCAATGTCATAACCGGCGTTTAATAATGCTTGTTGGATGTCTTTGGCTTGCTGACGGCTGATACCTGGGTCATCTGTCGGCCACGCAGTGACAAAGTCAGTTTTGCTACTGTCTTCGCGAGTAATTAAATCTGATAGGTGAGCGATGGCCAATGCGTAGTTTTCTGAGGCGTTATACGAATAAAACGTATCAAAGTTTTTGCCGACTAAAAAGGCAGGACCTTCCATACCAGCGGGTAATAACAAACCTGCACTACTCAAATCATAAGGCAGTGGGCTACCGTTAGCCAGTGTTAGACCTTGATTGCGCCAATGACTGATAGATTTTTTATCTTTACGGTTAGAGGCTGCCCAAAAACCGCTAGGGAGTTGGACTTCATAACCCCAAGGCTCGCCAGTACGGTAGCCACGATTGTCCAAGAAGTTGGCTGTTGAAGCCAGCGCGTCAGGTACGCTGTTGACCAAGTCACGGCGACCATCACCATCGAAGTCTACTGCTAGCTCCAAAAAGGTGCTTGGCATAAATTGCGTCTGCCCAAACGCCCCTGCCCAAGAGCCGGTCATGTCACTTGGCGCGATATCCCCACGTTGGACGATTTTGAGCGCATTGGCAAACTCACCTTGGAAGTAGCTTTGGCGACGATCGAAACATGATAATGTTGCTAAGGATTCAAACAAGGGCTTTTTGCCCAATGTCTGTCCAAAGTTTGACTCAACACCCCATACGCCCAGTACGTGTTCTGCTTTAACACCATAGCGTGATTCGATTTGACGTAATGTGTCACCCCATTGACGCTTGGCACGGATACCATCTTCTACCCGCTCTTTATCGACTAGCGCTGATAAATAATCCCAAACATCTTTTTGAAATTCAGGCTGATAGTTCAGTGATTGAATGACGCTAGGGTCAGGCTCGCTTGGGCGATAGTTATTAAAAGTAAAGCTGTCCACACCGCGAAATTTGCTAGAGTTTTTGAGGCCATCAAGGCACTGCTGAAACTCACTATTGGATAAATAAGGGGCATCAGGTTTGGCTGCTTGTGCCGTACCAGCAAAACTCAGTCCAACCGCAACACTAAGTAATGAGAGAGTAGAAAATGGAGTCAAACGCATGAAAATATCCTATAAACGTTAAAGTTGTCGTTTAAAATGCAAACAAGGCGAATAATGCTAATATTGACTTAGAGTAACCAATCTAAATAGTAAAGAAAAGGTATCGAAGTACGCTGTTACTATAAATTGACGGTGGCGTGAGGTTAGGAGAGGGTTTAATGTGGAAAATCCAGCTAACGTACCAAGTATTCTCAATGGGGATAAGTATAAAATATCAATGTTGAGTTTCTATAAACCTAACTATTCCGCCAAGACTTCATCCAACTCGTCAATAAAGTCATGAATGCGCTCAGCATTTTTACCCAAGTCACTTCCGCCAATTCGTGACTTACTACGGATATCGACCAGACGCTCATTACGGTTATCAATCACACGTATCACCACATCGTCTTTAAAGCCAAACCATGTTGTAGTATCTGTGGCCTCAATGATACCTGCGCTTGTATCAGTATTTACGAGCTCCCAGTCCAAATTATTGACAGATTTTTCGGTAGCCTCCATCAGCTCAGACTTTGGTTGCGTATAGGTTAAGGTTTTCAGTTCAGGATAAGCTGTGCGTTGTTGCTCTGCGGTCTCCTCACCAGCATATTCGACTGGGTTTGGTGCATCAGCGCGTAGTGGGACAATGGCCACAAACTCAGGCGGGTTCTTCAGGTCGGTTGAGATGTCGTGAATAGGTGGCACACTTTTGGCTTTGCTCAACATGCTGAGTGGCATAATGATGGCGATAGCGGAGAACATAACGGTGACGAGGGTATTGCCAAATGTGAGCGTTTGACGTTTGAATAATGCTTGTAATAACAGAATGATCAACGCAGCACCGCCAGCCATCATTCCTAGGGTAAACCCTGCAAACGCAGTACCCAAATCGACGATGCTGTATTTATACAAAGGACCAGGCAATACCACCAGTAAAAAGCCAATGAAGCTTACTAAGCTGATTAAAATTTTCATGAGAGTTCACTACTATCGTCAGGTTAGTATAAAAAAACACAGTGTGACTGGTACAAGTTTTTCTTGCGTGCTGTGCGTGTTTCGACAGAGGCTGCAAAAAAATTCATCCCAGTCTCGCCTACTCATGTAAGCTGTCAATTTTACTGAGTATTGAATATATCATTTGCTGAGTTCAATAACCAAACATGCTCGGTCACGCTCAGCGCTGCATTGGCATTCAATGTCGAGGCTTCATTTTCAAGCTCAGTGATTTGGTAATAATTGCCATAATACTGCTGTATTTGAGTCTTATTCACAGAGAATGGCGGGCCATCCTTTTGACTTTGGTCATAATTGAGCGTGATTAATAGCTGTGTTGCAAGATCACTCATTTTACGTATCTGCTCGCTATACTGTGGACGCATATCTTCTGGTAACGCTATCAAGGCCGCCCGGTCGTAAACTGCATCAATATCACCGATATCTTCAGCCGTCAGTGCAAAAATATCAGCGACCCATAAAGTAATCGTTTGATTTGCGAGCTGTCCTTGATAATATTTAATAGCGGAATTATCTGCATGCTGATGTACAGTAGGGGAGATACTTTGCTCAGCAAAAAACTCTTGTACGGCTGACTCAACCAATTCAACACCAACCACGTCGTAGCCCTGTGCTGCTAGCCAAACCATATCAATCGATTTACCACACAAAGGAACCAGTACACAGCTGCCAGCAGGTAGATTCATCTCATTGAAATATTTGATTAATAATGGGTTTACCTCAGGCTTATGAAAGCCAATACGACCCTGCTGCCAACGCGATTGCCAAAATTCTGGATTCATATAATTAACCCTAAGAGGTTGTTGCTAGCTATCATACTGTTAAAAGCAATAAAAAAGCCAAGCGTATCAAACCTTGGCTTTTGTAGCGTACAAGAATATCTGTAAGTGTTTAGCTCACCATATATTTACTAAATTCTTTGCGTAATTTGGCAAGCTTTGGTGGTATCGCAAAGTTGCAGTAAGCCTGTCCTGGGTTTCTATTAAAGAAGTCTTGATGTGCCTCTTCCGCTTGATAGAATTCAACAGCAGGATGTACTTCTGTGACCACATTGACGCCCATATCGCGCAGTTTATTAATCGTACGATCGACGGTTGGTTTTTGATCTTCATCAGTATAGAACACCACGCTGCGGTACTGGCTACCGACGTCATTGCCTTGACGATCCATCGTGGTGGGATCATGGGTGGCAAAAAACACATCGAGTATCACTTCTAACGGTACGATAGATTCATCAAACTCAACTTTGATAACTTCAACGTGTCCGGTATCGCCACTGCAGACCGCTTCATAGTTGGCAGATACCGCATCGCCACCCATGTAGCCTGACACGACAGATTGTACGCCTTTTACGGATAAAAATACTGATTCGGTGCACCAAAAGCAGCCACCGCCTAATATAATGGTTTGCATAATTTTCCCTATTATTATATCTGTTGCTATAAAGGTGAGCTAAGGTCTTTATTTGGTTGTAATGCTTTCATTTTTCAATGACAGATTACTTCTGATAACTTATTGCTTACAATAATTTTTTAGCCTCAGCGCTTGCTAATCAGCTTAGCAGGTGAGCCAAACGCGATAAGTAACAAACAGTAATGTTATAATGGGCTTTTGCTACGTTAGTCTGCCCTGGGCTAATGGCATCAATCGAATTTTCTGAACACTTCCCAATCAAAGTTCCATTATGGAAACCAAAAATCAAAAATGAGTCGCACCATGAGCCAATCTAAGCCTGCTATCAAACACGATACTCTATTCACCACGCCACTTGATAAAGCGGCGCGCTTTTCTTTCGATGAGCAAGTGGTGGCGTGCTTCCCCGATATGATTCGCCGCAGTGTTCCTGGTTATGGTCAAGTGTTGGCGATGCTGCCTATATTTACCCGTCGTCATTGTAAGTATCGCCAGCAGAGCGATAGTGGTCAGCGTGTCAGCCGAATTTATGATTTGGGCTGCTCACTTGGCGCAGCAAGCATGACACTGGCGGGCGAGTTTGAGCCGCAAGATTTGCAGATTAAAGCGATAGATATCTCACCGGCGATGACAACTGAAGCGACTACTTTACTTAAGGATAATTATCCTGAACATGATATTGAAGTCATCACTGCTGATATCCGCGACGTCAAGCTTGAGCCATGTGACATGGTCATCTTAAACTTAACCTTACAGTTTTTACCAGCTGCAGATAGGGTGGCGGTATTAGAAACTATCTATAATGCGCTGAGTGAGGGCGGCATACTGGTGCTGACCGAAAAGACCCATGCTTTTGATGAGCAGTACGATGCGTGGTTGGTTGAGCGTTATTATGATTTTAAACGTGCCAACGGTTATACCGAGATGGAAATCAGTGGCAAACGTAATGCGCTAGAAAACGTCCTCATTACCGATACCTTAGAAGAGCATCATGCGCGTCTGGATAAGGTAGGTTTCGCGCGTCATCTGACGTGGTTTCAGTTTTTGAACTTTGTGTCGATTGTGGCGTTTAAATAAAAACCATTCTTGGCAATACCGTCTTTTACAGTATCCTTTGATTAACATGGTAATCCGCTTTTATGCTTAACGACACTATTCTCCACGCCGAACGTGAACTGTATTTAACCTTGCTAGTACTGGCGCAGCAGCAGCCAAGTGCTTATGAGTGGCTCAAGCAATTACCAACGTGGCTGGGTGATATCAAAGACAAAGCCAACTATGCGCACGCGCCTGCTTACCAAGCGTCGGTGGCGCGTTTGCCAGAACTAACCGTCAATAATGTCAATCTCAACAGCGATACGTTAACGATTGAGGCAAGTCTTAATGAGTCTCAGCGCAAACAAACGACAGCACTGCTCAAGCAGCTGATGCCGTGGCGTAAAGGGCCGTTTCAAATTGGTGGTAAGATTGGCGATGATGAGTCAGGTATTAAGATCGATACCGAATGGCATAGTGATTGGAAATGGCAGCGAGTCGCACCGCATTTGGGCACATTAAAAGGTCGGCGTGTACTCGATGTGGGTGGCGGCTCTGGTTATCATGGTTGGCGTATGGCAGGGGCAGGCGCGGATACGGTGATCATCATTGATCCATCTTGCTTGTTTTACCATCAGTTTATGGCGATTCGTCATTTTGTTGGTACGGCAGACGCTCATGAGACAGGCCGCTACCGTACCCATTATATTCCCGTACCGCTTGAAGCCTTGCCTGAGCACAGTCAGCTATTTGATACGGTATTTAGCATGGGTGTGCTGTATCATCGTCAGTCACCGTTTGAGCATTTGCAACAGCTCAAAGGGCAACTGGTAAAAGGCGGTGAGTTGGTGCTTGAGACCTTAGTCATTGAAGGCGATGCTAATACCGTACTGGTGCCGCATGACCGTTATGCGCAGATGAATAACGTATATTTCTTACCGTCGGTGGCGGCATTAATCGGTTGGTTAGAAAAAGCAGGGTTCACTGACGTCCGTTGCGTCGATGTGGCAATGACCTCGACTGAGGAGCAGCGCAAAACCGAATGGATGACTTATCATTCGTTAGCAGACTTCTTAGATCCCAATGATGCTACAAAGACCTTGGAAGGTTATCCTGCACCGATGCGTGCGACCATCATTGCCAACAAGTAACTTCGATTAGAAAACGCTGCTAATTAAGTGCTGACCATCAAGGTCATATGCTTTTTTATAAACATACTGACTGATTACTGCTGAGTTGCAAGGACGCAATATGGCAAGTTTAATAAAAACCCTAAAACAAGACTGGTCATTGTCCGCCTCGGTAGCCGGTTTTCTAGCCGTGCTTATTGCTTATGCAGGGCCGTTGGTGATATTTTTTCAGGCCGCCCAAGCAGCGCAAGTATCCGATGCGATGATGGCGTCTTGGATTTGGGGCATCTCTATCGGTGCTGCCATACCTGGTATGTATTTATCTATCAAATATAAAACACCTATTGTGGCTGGTTGGTCGGCACCCGGTACAGCATTACTGGTCACTTTATTTCCGCAGATGAGTATCAATGAAGCGGTTGCTGCTTATATTGTCTCTGCCATTGTCATTTTTTTAGTCGGTATCACCGGATCATTTGATAAGATCCTAAAGTGGATTCCAAACGGTATTGCCGCTGGCATGATGGCGGGTATTTTATTTCAGTTTGGTTTGGATCTGTTTGTGGCGATGGATACCATGCCTGTCATCGTCTTTAGTATGTTGGCGTGCTATTTATTGGCCAAACGCTTCTCACCACGATATACCATGATTTGGGTGTTATCATGCGGCGTTATATTGAGTGTGCTGTTTGGGAAAATGAACCCTGTCGATATTAATTTAGCAATAACGATACCTAAATTTATATCGCCAGAATGGACGTGGCGCTCCGTATTCAACCTTGCGCTTCCGCTCATTCTTGTCAGCTTAAGCGGACAGTTTTTGCCCGGTATGGCTATCCTGCGCTTGAGTGGTTATGACACACCAGCCAAACCCATTGTCAGTACATTTAGTATTGCTTCTTTGGCAGTGGCTTGCGTTGGTGGCATTACTATTACATTGGGAGCTATTACCGCCGCCTTATGTACTGGGATGGATGCTCACGAATGTAAAGATAGGCGTTATATTGCTGGTATTGCCAATAGTGTGTTTTACATTTTAGGTGGGTTATTCGCCGGTAGTATTGTGGCGGTATTTAGCCTGCTACCTAAAGAATTAATCGCAGCGCTGGCAGGACTGGCGCTTATTGGTGCTATCTCTGCCAATATTCATATCGCGATGAAAGACGATGAGCAAAGAGATTCGGCGTTGATAACTTTTATGGCCACTGCTTCTGGCATGCAGTTTTTGGGATTGAGCTCAGTATTTTGGGGTGTGGTTATCGGAATGATTGCCCATTATGTATTAGGCAATATCACACCCAAAAATATGGCCAAATGAACCACCCACTACCTTAGAGATAGGGGGTTTCTGCGGAATTTTGTTAAATCAGCCATTTCTTAAAGGCAACTTCTAGCAATAGCTTGAGTAAGAAGCCCACAAAACCTGCCCCTAATGCTAAAAATATCCAAAACGTACCGGCACGACCGGCTTCGGATTTTTTAGAGATGTCCCACATAATAAAAAACAGAAATGCGATAAATATCGGGAGCAGTACGTACAGACCCCAACTGGTGACAGTGCTGGCAGCAATAGCAAACATAAGGTAATCCTATAAAGTAAGTAACGCGGTATCTATTTGCACTATCGTTTTTGAGAGCTTTTACAATAAGGGTGAAAAAGCCCATAACTCTGTGTCAATTGAGCATTTATCTATCAGTTAAACGAGAGGTAAATAGACGATCAGCAATACAAACCGTCATTATAACGTGGAATCTGTTGGGTATAAACTCCTGTAGAGTCGTAGGCAACAGTAACGCTACAATGACTGATGGTTATCCTTGAGCGAGATTTCTTTGAGCGATGCTTTTTTATCGCCATCAAAGGTCTCGCTTTAAAATGGCGTAAAGTGTTGTATTTTGACGCTAATTTTACCGTAAATAGTGCAATACAGCGCAAAGATTGTTATATTTATAGGTTACTTATCTTTTTGTACTAATTTCTCCTCTGGATAGTCAGTCGCTATTATAATAAGCCGTTATTGACTGTGCACATTCGCCAAATTTCACACCGTTTTTGTTGTTTATTTAACTGAGTTTATAACCCTATGTCACAAGCCCAAATCGATACCTTAGCCGCACTATTTGAACAAGCTATTCAAACCTTACAGGCTGAAGATGTGTTGCCTGCTGATTGGCAAAATAACAGCCAAATCACTCGTACTAAAGACCTCAGTCATGGTGATTTTGCCAGTAATATCGCGCTGACTGCTGCCAAAGCTGCAAAAGCCAATTCACGCCAATTGGCTGAAAAAATTGTCAACGCCTTACCTGACAATCAAGATATTCGCCAAGTAGAAATCGCAGGCCCAGGGTTCATTAATGTCTTCTTAAATGCTGAAGCCAAATTTGCCGTATTAGACGATATCTTTACTTTGCAAGACCGCTTCGGTTTAAGTGACCAGTTCGATGGGCAAAAGATTCAAGTTGAGTTTGTCTCTGCCAATCCAACGTCAAGCCTACATGTCGGTCATGGTCGCGGTGCTGCCTTTGGTATGAGCGTGGCAAACCTGCTTGAAGCCATTGGTTATGACGTCACACGTGAGTACTATGTCAATGATGCGGGTCGTCAAATGGACATTTTGGCAACCAGTACTTATCTGCGTTATCTCGAAACCAATGGCGAGCAGGTAACGTTCCCAGTCAATGGCTATCAAGGTGACTATGTCAGTGATATCGCTCAGACATTAAAAGTGCAACATGGTGCCAGCTATGTGCATCGCTTTGCAGACGTTGCCAAAGATGTACCAGAAGATGCACAGTTTGAGACAAATGCTGACGGTGAAAAGACACTACTATCAGGTGACAAAGAAGCGCATATCGATGGGTTAATCAATAATAGTAAAGCTTTGCTTGGCGATAGCTATGAGCTGTTTTTAAATGCGGCATTAAGTAGTATTTTGGCCGATATCAAAGACGACTTAAACGACTTTGGCGTGCGTTATGAGTGCTGGTTTAGCGAGAGGTCGATTGATAGTGAGATTGAGCCTGCCTTGCAAGTGTTAGACGAAAAAGGCTATTTATACGAAAAAGATGGCAATATTTGGTTCAAATCGACCGATTTTGGTGACGAAAAAGACCGTGTGGTACGCCGAGCGAATGGCCAAACGACTTATTTTGCTTCTGACATCGCTTATCATAAAAACAAGTTCGATCGTGGTTTTGATAAAGTGGTTAACGTTTGGGGCGCAGATCACCATGGTTACGTTCCACGGGTCAAAGCGGCGCTGTTGGCGCTTGGTATTGATGCAGAGCGCCTAGATGTAGTGCTCGTACAGTTTGTTGCATTATGGCGCGGTAGTGAAAAAGTACAAATGTCATCACGTTCAGGCAAGTTTGTTACCCTACGTGAGCTGCGTTCTGAGGTGGGTAACGATGCAGCGCGCTTCTATTATGTGGCACGCAAGCCTGAGGTGCACGTTGACTTTGATTTAGAGCTTGCCAAATCACAAAGTAAAGACAATCAAGTGTATTACATTCAGTATGCCCATGCGCGTGTTTGCCGCGTATTAGAAAAGCTGCAAAACAGTGGTCTTGCAGTAGATGATGCAACTGGCTTAGCACATCAAAATTTGCTCAGCGCACCTAACGAAGGTGAGCTGATTAAACTGCTTGCCGGCTATCCGGCGACATTACTGCGTGCCGCGACCGGTTACGAGCCTCATGTATTGACCAACTATCTAAAAGAGTTGGCTGCGTTGTTCCATGGTTGGTATGACACCAACCGTATCTTGCCAGTGAGCTTGACCTCAGGTGAGACACCGAGCCAAGATGAGATGGATTTAATGCAAGCGCGCTTGCGTTTGTCTAAAGCGGTACGCCAAGTATTGTCCAATGGACTTGGTTTATTAGGGTTGTCTGCACCGTCTAGCATGTAGTATAAATAGACAGCCAGTAACCATAATTTGATGATAGTTAGATTCAGTAGGGAGAACCAGATCCATGTTAGCCAAAAAACCTAAAGGTGCGACTGAAAAACGCAAAACAAGTAGCGTATCAGGCTTATTATGGATGTTCGTCGGGGCAGTATTGACCCTGATGATTGGGGTGTTTATCTACCTCTCACCATTATTCGATTTCAGTCCTGCTGATAGCACTGCTGGTAACGATCCTGACCGTCAGGTGCAGCCACGCGTTGATACTGATACTGATAATGGTGATTATGAGTTCTATGATATTTTACCCAATCAAGAGATGGCAACGATTCCTGATGAAGACATCGCTGATATCGATAACAATCGAATCAGTGACATTGGCGCCTTTGAGCCTGATGTTGTTGTGATCCAACCAGAGGACAGCTCAGCCAGCCGTAACGACAATGCAGGCAACTTTGGCATCTCAGAAAACACGGTGATTGAACCTAGTCGTGGTAATAACGCGAATAGCGGGGCAACCAATGATAATAGTGACGACATTGTCATTGTTGAAGAAGATGCGACCTACGACGGCTCTACACCTAGCAGCAATAGCAACACTGCCAATCGCGCTAATAATGCCGTTGCAGGCACGGCTAGCGTTCAGGCCGCTAAGCCAGCAGCAACGTATATTTTGCAAATCAATAGCTTTGGCGATGCTGATGAAGCCGATCGTCGCCGTGCCCAAGTATTGATGGCAGGTGTCGACGCTAGAGTGGTTAAGAATACAACGGGTAATGGTCTGCCAATCTATCAAGTCATTTCACGCCCGATGAATAACCGTCAAGCTGTGAGCACAGCCCAGCAGCGCCTACAAAATAATGGTATCGATTCTATTATCGTTGAACAGCGCCGTTAGATTTGGTCACTTATAATGATTTTAGTCATTTATTAAGAATTAAAAAGCGTCGCAATGACGCTTTTTTTATCTCTTATTTTTGTTGAATAAATTTTCCCTAGCTGTTTTATTATATTTCTATTATCAAAACGTTCACAAAGAGTATGGCTATGACTGTATCTAACTCGGTACCACCTACCAGCATGATTAAAGCATTTTTTCAAAAATATTTCATCGATGCTTTTACTGGTATGGCTTTGGGGTTATTTGTCACCCTGATTGCTGGACTTATTATCTCGCAAATCGGTGGTTGGTTAAATTTGCCTGCACTGGTTGCAGTCGGTAAGCTGGCGTCAGTATTGATGGGTGCGGGTATCGGCGTTGGTATTGCCTATTATCTCAAAGCACCAACATTGGTCATGCTTAGCTGCTTGGTAGCAGGTATGCTTGGCGCCCATTCTGAAGCGCTAATGGCGGGGACGCTCTTCACGCCGCAAGTGGGTGGACCTGCAACCTTTGTCGCATTGCCCGGTAATCCAATAGGGGCGTATTTGGCATCGGTATTTGCTTATCGTGCTGGTACATGGGTCGCTGGCAAGACCAAGCTTGATATTTTGTTAGTGCCATTACTAGTATGCGGTGTAGCTCTATTAGTTTGCGCGCTACTCAATCCACCTATCGTCGCTGCTGTCGATGCCATTGGACAAGGTATCCAAGCGGCCACTGAGTTACAGCCATTATTAATGGGCATTGTGATAGCAGTCGTGGTCGGTATTCTACTGACACTACCAACCTCAAGCGCGGCTATCTGTATCGCTATTGGACTGGGCGGTTTGGCTGGTGGGGCGGCTGTCGTTGGCTGTGCCGCGCATATGATTGGCTTTGCTGTGGCAAGTTTTAAAGACAACGGCGTGAGCGGTGTGGTCTCTCAGGGTCTTGGCACGAGCATGCTACAAATCCCTAATGTACTAAAAAAACCATTAATTTTATTGCCAGCCGTTGTCGCTAGCGCCATCGTCGGCCCTATCGCGACGGTAGGCTTTGGGCTGGCCTGTACGGCTACAGGCGCTGGTATGGGCACCGCTGGCTTGGTTGGGGTGTTCGGCGTTATTGAAGCATCACAAGGAATTATGAGCACAACACAGTTATGGACAGCGATTATTTTATTGATGTTTGTATTACCAGCAGTGATTGCGGGTATCGTCGCTTATGCAATGCGCCGTATGGGCTGGTTAGTTGCTGGTGATATGAAGCTGCCTTAAGCTTTATAGGTTTTAATGCTTTCAATAATCTCTAAAATCAAAAAGCCCAGTTATTTAAATTAACTGGGCTTTTTGCATGGATATTTTCGCGACCCATAAATAGTTTATGTGTTATTAACGACGTACGTCTACCGGTGCACCGCCTTTTGGCCAGTCTTTGTCTTTATTTGCTTTCACAGGGCGTGGTAGCTGGGTAAAGTAGCTGGCCACATCGATGGCTTCTTGGTCACTGAGTGTATTGCCTTGACCAAATGGCATCTTACCTTTTACAAACGAAGCGGCTTTGTAAGTACGTGCCATACCGGCACCATCGTTAAATGAGTTCTCACCAGCGATGGCTGGATAGACATAAGTACCATCGTCATTATACTGACCTTCACCATTATCACCATGGCAGGAAACACAGGTTTGAGCGAAGATTTCTTTACCTTTTACAGGATCTGGCGTCAGCGTGTTATCAACCTTTACAAAGCCACGGCCTTCAGGTGACACGCCAATCGGCATGTCTTGCGACAACCAAGTCATATAAGAAATAAAAGCATTCATCTCGTCTGAGTCCATATCTAAAGGTTTGCCATCCATTGAACGCTGAAAGCAACCATTGACTCGTTCTTGTAATGAGTTGACGCGTGCATCACGCGAGCGATAAATGGGGAAAATACCTGGCAGACCATTCCAGGGGGCCGCGTATGCCTCTGAGCCATTACCTAAGTGGCAACTGGTACAGTTAAGTTTATTGCCCACGTTGTTCGGCAGCTCACGATAGGAGTGATTGGCAAGCTCCAATCCTCGACGGACGGCAGCGCCATATTCATCGTCAGGGATAGTCGATTCATCAGGCATGCTGATGTTCAGCTTGGCACCTGGGTTGGCAGCCATATCACTCTTAATCTCAGTGGCACGTGCTTCGAGTGATTTGACTCGAGCTAAAGCTTCAGCTTCTTCGACGCGGTCGACGGCTTTGGTGCCTGATTCGCTACAGGCACTGATACTAGTAGCACCGATAGCGAGAATAGTGGCCATAAGAAGAGAGGGTTTGACTCGTAAAAGTGTTTTCATTGGAATATCCTTATTATCAAAAATAATATCTACATTTGTATTTATATGATAATTTAGTTGTCATGATGACAGTACTAAGCTTTGTTTTGGCAAAAGATTGATTGAGTAACCAACCGGTAAGTTGCTAGAAACATGATTGTATCAAATATAAATCACTAAAGTATATAAAAACGTAAAGTGTTTTTGGCTTGAGTTACACCTCAATTGAAAAACATTTTTGATAAAAAATAAGAAAAGGGCTTAAACATTATTTATGTTTAAGCCCTTTTCGTGAGGAATAACTTTTAGAGTAGGTTATTTGGCAGTGCTTGGCTTTTTATTACGACGTGGTTTTAGCTTGCGAGAGAGCGTATTCACATCGTTTAGTATTTGACTATATGTCGATGGAAATACGCGCTGTACGGCATCAATCATCTTAGCATCATTACCTATCAAGCAACGTGGCTGATTGGTCGCGGTCGCCTGTAAGATAATCCAAGCGGCTTCGCTGGCATCAAATTTCAAAAACTTATTAAAACTTCTGATAGCTTTGGGGCCAGTACGCATGCCAATGTCGTTTATGCTGTCATTACCGCGTGCACTGTTGGCGATATTGGTTTTGATACCACCTGGATGGATACAGGTCGCAGACACGCCACAGCGCTGAATATCCAACTCTTGACGCAGGCTTTCGGTGAAGCCGCGCACAGCGAATTTGCTAGCGTTATACGCAGATTGTGACGGCTGAGCAGTCAAACCAAACAAGCTTGAGATATTGACGATATGACCATGCTCATTAAACTGTCGTGACTTATTGTCTGTCTTAGCAACACTGCTCTGGGTTTCGCTGAGTTTAACGCTGTTTTTAATCAAAGGTAAAAATGCTTTGGTACCGTAGACCACACCCCAAAAATTGATATCCATCACCCATGCAAGCTCGCTGATGCTACTGCCTTCTACGGTAGAGTAGAGTGCCACACCTGCATTATTAAAGATGAAATTCACTTTGCCATGCTCGCTCATCACCTCATCTGCCCAAGCTTCAACGGCTTTATGGTCTGAGACATCGAGTACCGTGGTGGTCATTTGGATATCGTAACCGACGAGCAATTCTTTGGTTTGTATTAGCTGTTCAGCGTTAATATCTGATAACGCGACATGACAGCCCATTTTTGCTAAATGAATGGCAAGCTCACGCCCCATGCCAGAGCCTGCGCCAGTGATGGCAGCAACATGCTTGCGGTAGTAAGGAGCGATGTCATGGTCTTCATTGGATGAAAAAGGCAGGTGTTGACGTAATGAGCTCGCCATAGCAGTAACGTTATTGAGCATAATGAACAGTCCTTTGTTATCGTAATTGATATTCAGTACTTAAACCTAAGGTTGACGGTGAACGACAGGCCTTGAAGATAAGAATGTAGAGAGATAATCTACCTTAGCATGATTTTAACATTTTCAGCGCAGAATTCCCCTACTTCTAAAGTAGAGGGATGAATGCGTCAGACTTTTGATATGGTAAAATAGCTTCATGCCAAAACAAATCCTAAAAGCTTATAAAGTCAGGCTGTACCC
>NZ_JASDCF010000031.1 GCF_030408035.1 Psychrobacter sp. APC 3426 | reverse complement strand
AACAATCAAAACCGTCGGTACGACGGGGTTAGCTTAGTCCATTTGCCTAACCGCTGATACAAAACATCGTATCAAGTATGGGTATTACCTAAGAAACCCCTACCTCTATAGGTGGTGGGTGGTTCATTTTTATCTACTTATCATTAATAGACGCCGCTGTCATTTTTCAAACAATACGTTAAAACCAACATACAGGCATAAAAAAAGCGCCTTAGCACGATATGCCAGACGCTTTTTTACAGTGACAGCCAATAATGACAGCCAATTATTTGCAATTAACTGTCTGAATTGAACCATAAATTAAGCAATTTTAGGTGTCTTGCCTTCATTAATCACTTGCTCATCAACCATCACCGTTTTGGCGTTTTCCATTGATGGCAGCTCATACATCGTTTCAAGTAAGGCATTCTCAACGATAGAGCGCAGACCACGGGCACCTGTTTTACGCTCCATGGCTTTTTTGGCAATGGCATCAAGCGCTTCTTTAGTAAAGCTAATCTCAGCACCTTCCATATCGAACAGATACTTATACTGTTTTACCAGTGCGTTCCTCGGTTCGGTTAGAATTTGTACCAGCGCTTCTTCATCAAGCTCTTGTAGTGCCGCCAATACTGGCAGACGGCCAATCAGCTCAGGAATAAGACCAAACTTAATCAAATCCTCTGGCTCAACTTGTTGTAGCAAGTCTGAGCTACGGCGGCTGTCATCTTTTGAGCTGACATCAGCATTAAAGCCAATACCGCCCTTTTCAGTACGCTGCTGAATCACTTGATCAAGACCAGCAAATGCACCACCAACGATGATGAGGATATTGCTGGTATCGACTTGGATCAGCTCTTGCTGTGGATGCTTACGTCCGCCATGAGGCGGGATAGCAGCAACCGTACCTTCGATTAGCTTTAGCAAGGCTTGTTGTACGCCTTCACCTGATACATCACGAGTGATAGACGGGTTGTCACCTTTTTTACTAATTTTATCAATCTCATCGATGTAGATGATGCCTTGCTCAGCTTTGCTGACATCATAGTCAGCCGCTTGCAATAGCTTCTGTACGATGTTTTCGACGTCTTCACCGACATAACCTGCTTCGGTCAAAGTCGTAGCATCCGCCATCGCAAAAGGCACATCTAATAGACGCGCCAACGTTTGTGCCAATAAAGTCTTACCAGAACCCGTTGGACCAATCAGCAAGATGTTACTTTTCGCCAATTCAACCATGGCATCGTCAGCGCCAATTTTGGCTTTTTTGCTGTCATTGGCCAATGTTTGGCTGACTTTTAGACGTTTATAGTGGTTATAAACTGCCACGGCCAACGCTTTCTTAGCAGCGTCTTGCCCGATGACATATTCATCCAATTTGGCACGCAACTCTTTTGGCGTTGGTAATTTTTTATTGACCCAAGAGGTGTCAATGTCACTATCGTCATCACCGTCTTCTGCACTATCGGCAATAAGGTCAGTACATAGCTCGATGCATTCGTTACAAATATTGGCATCGTCAGCGGCAATCAGCTGTTGTACATCGCTTTTGGCTTTGCCGCAAAACGAGCAATGCGGGGTGTTATCTTCTGCCATAAAAGGCGCTCCTAAAATGTAAAGCTTACAAGTATTCTGATGGTTTGCATCAATGCCAAAACGCAACGCGCCAAGGCATTGGATGCTGCTCAAGGCTTCTATATGCCAGTTATCTAGTTATAGAGAAGTAGGGCGGCGCTCTAATACTTCGTCAACCAGACCATACTCTTTTGCTTCTTGAGCATCTAACCAAAAGTCACGCTCAACGTCTTTTTCGATTTTTTCTAATGGCTGACCAGTACGCTCAGATAAGATTTGATTTAAGCGAGCACGAGTTTTTAAAATTTCACGGGCATTAATTTCGATATCCGTCGCCTGACCTTGCGCACCGCCTGATGGCTGATGAATCATCACGCGAGCATTGGCCAGCGAATAACGTTTGCCTTTTTGCCCTGCAGCCAATAGGAATGAACCCATACTATAAGCACCGCCCATACAGATAGTCGATACTTCAGGCTTGATAAAGTTCATGGTATCAAAAATAGCCAAGCCCGCGCTTACTGAACCACCTGGCGAGTTGATATATAAATGAATGTCTTTGTCAGGGTTTTCAGCTTCTAAGAATAACAACTGAGCCACAATCAGGTTGGCCATATGGTCTTCGACTTGACCGGTCAAAAAGATAACACGCTCACGTAGTAGGCGTGAAAAAATGTCAAACGAGCGTTCACCGCGTGAAGATTGTTCAACCACCATTGGCACTAAGGCCGCTTGTGGTGCATTTTGAGTGTTTTGTACGTCGTTGTGCGCACTCATCAGCATATCGAAATGCGGGTTGGCAGTGATGCGATCATAATCTGTCATAAAGATGTCCTGTTTATAAGTACATAAAATAAAGAAATTGGGTTAGCGATTGGCTAAGTTATTATTGGTGTTTATCATTGTAAACATTGCTGAGTGTTCGTCATAGCGACTGAGCAATAACTTCTCTTAGGGCGGTCTGATAGTACATATACCGCTAATGTTTAAGAATCAATAATTGCTAATAATGATTATTGAAAAAGCCACTAAAAATAATTGAACTAATGGTAACTTTTTTATGAGAGCAATAGTAACTTTTTAATGTGAAAAATGATAAATGACCCCCTATTAATAAGGCGTCTATGGGCATTTATCAAGGGGCTTGGTGATAAACTATGGATAAATTTCGTCTAAGTACCGCCTTTAACCACCAATAAAAATGCCCTAACAAAGTGTTAGGGCATTTATGATACATTCTAGAGCAGTAACGCTAAAGCGCTAAATTACATACCTTGCTGCTGTTGTTGCTGAGCAGCTAGCAAGTCTTGGTAGCTGACTTCTTTGTCAGTTACTTTGCCTTGCTCGATTAGATAATCAACCACTTGGTCTTCTAGTACCACAGACTCAATGTTAGCGCGCTGCTGTTTATCATTGGTGTAGTACTCGATGACTTCTGCTGGGTCTTCGTAGTTTTCAGCGGCTTCTTTGATAAAGCTTTCAACACGCTCTTGATCAACTTCTAACCCTTTGGTGTCGATAACGCGGGCAACGATGATGCCAAGACGGGCAGCACGTAGTGCTTGCTCTTCAAATAGCTCATTTGGCAGCATGTCTTTATCGAAGCTGTCAGCGTTCGCACCGAACTGCTGAGAAAAACGTTGCATCATCATGTTGCGTTGACGCTCGATTTCTTGCTCTAGCATGGCGTTTGGTACATCAAACTCGTTCTTTTCTAATAGAGCATCAAACGTTGCTTGCTTCACTTGGCTACGCGCAGCATTTTTGATTTCGCGTTCCATGTTTTTGCGGACGTCTTCTTTTAATTTCTCAACACCGCCTTCTTTTACGCCGAATAGCTCTAGGAACTCTTCGTCGATTTCAGGTAGCTTAGATTTTTCAACCAATTTTACGTTGATTTTGAACTGAGCTTCTTTACCAGCTAGGTTTTCAGCTTGGTAATCTTCTGGGAAGGTCACGTCAATGACTTTTTCTTCGCCAGCTTTCATGCCTTTAATGCCTGCTTCAAAGCCTGGAATCATCTGGTTGCTACCGATAACCAATTTGAAGTCTTCAGATGAGCCGCCTTCAAATTTTTCGCCGTCGATAGAGCCTTCAAAGTCAAAAGTAACTTGGTTGTCTTTGGCTGCTTTACCTTTCTTTTCAACGAATTCTTGACGTTGCTTTTGTAGGTTTTCAATCATGGTGTCAACATCTTCGTCGCTAACTGTCGCTGTGTGACGCTCAACTTCAATCTCATCGATACCTTGGACGTCAACTTCTGGGAAGATTTCTACAGTGGCTTGATAAACCAAGAAATCGTCTTCTAGTTTTACGTCGTCGATGTTAGGCATGCCAACCGCGCGGATGTCTTCAGACTTGATGGCTTCAAACACGGTGTCACGGATGACGTCGTTGATAACTTCTTGTTGAATACCAGCACCGTACTGAGAGCGGATATGTGACATAGGCACATTACCTTTACGGAAACCATCAATCTTGGCAGTTTTCGCAACTTGGCGAATGCGGCCTTCGACCTTGTTTTGAATTTTTTCGACGGGTACTTTAACCGTTAGCTGAGTTTCTTTATTAGATAGCTTGTTGGTTGTGACTTGCAAATCTGTAGCCATGTTAGTTACACCTTTAGGATTAAATAATGAATAATAGACAATCTTGCCTCAAAATACGGGCATGTGCTGCTGATTGCCGTTGGAATAAATAGGGGATAGCGATAGCCAACAGTCTCGCAGTCAGTACCTTGAGCAATCGCCCATAGTAATAACTGCTATCAAAAGATGAAACTGTCAATGTGATAAAGCTATCGAATATCAATAATAAACCGTCAATGCATCGCATAATAACGCTTTTTGCTGAATTATACAGACAAATAACGGCTTTCAACAAAATTTTAAAAGTAGAACAGTATAATCTATCTGTTTATTAAAGTAAAAATTATCTGTTTGCCGCTGATTTCTTGTCAATCTACCATGTGGCTAAGCGCGCTGTGATGAGTACTTTTATCTCTGCGTTTAATCTTATAGTAGCGTCACACCAGATGAAATTGGCTGTTTGGCTACTACGGTTTGGCAATAACGACAAGCCAGTTTAGAAATGATAAACCAGATTATAAGTGACAAAAGCTATAAAGGCAGTTGCGCCAATAGCTGCTCTATCGCTTGCCCGCGGTGACTGATGCTGTTTTTGTCAGCAGCACTCAGGCTAGCAGCAGTCGCTTGAAGCTCTGGTAGCCAAAACAATGGGTCATAACCAAAACCGCCGCTACCATGCGGCGCCGCCAAAATCTCACCGTGCCATAAACCTTGCGCGATAATCGGTAGCGGATCATCAGCATGGCGCACCATTGCCAGTACGCAAACAAACATACCTTTAATAGGAGCATCTGGCTTCGCTGCGCGGATAGGCTGCAAATCAGCGATGAGCTTTGCATTGTTTTTGCCATCATTGCCGTGCACGCCTGCATAGCGAGCAGAGTAAATGCCGGGTGCATTGCCCAATGCTGGTACGCACAAGCCTGAATCGTCGGCAATCGCAGGCAATCCGCTGATACGGCTGGCATGACGCGCTTTAATAATGGCGTTTTCTACAAAGCTCAATCCATCCTCAATGGCATCTTCGATATCGAGCTGACCTTGCGGGACAATCGTTATATCCAAATTCGCTTCAGCAAACAAACGGGTAAATTCAGCCAGTTTGCCTTTGTTATTACTGGCGAGAACCCATTGATTGGTTGGCGCTGTTTGTAATGAATGGGTTGGTGACGCCGATTGTGGCTGAGTGTCATTGGCGTTGGTGAAACTGGTGTTTTTCATGTGGCTGTTACTCATAAAGTCATTTCGGTTATTTAGGACTGTAATATTCGGTTCTAGCTTTTGTCATTCAATGAGCATGTTATTGATTAATAACCAATCATTAACAGATAGCAGTAGCGATAACATAGCTTACGTAATCTGTGCATAAACAACTTATTGCTATACAGATTGTACGGTCTATAACATTTGGTAACTGATATTGCCGCTCACTGTTGCTATAATAGGCGCCAAGCTACAGTGAATTATATCTTATAGCTTGTGAATATTAAGTTAATAAAGGCTTATAAAGTCAACGACTTGGCTTTAGGGCAAAGAATAACAGTTAAGTTAATTTTGGATTCATAATAATACGTGATATTGTGTTTAAAAATACAAAGTATCAAACGTATTAAGCGATAAAATTCATTTCAATCAATAAACTCAGCCAATTTAGCTCGATATTTTGCCTGTCTTTTTAAGATAGGCAAAATATGAGTGGCGAAATAAGCAAGGATAAAATAACTATGTCAAACATTACTTTACCAGACCTACCATATGCAAAAGATGCTTTAGAGCCGCACATCAGTGCTGAAACTTTAGAGTTCCATCATGATAAGCATCATAATGCATACGTGACTAAGCTTAACGAGTTGCTACCGGGTTCTGGTCTAGAAGACAAAACATTGCCAGAAATAATCGTAGCCACGGCTAAAGATGACAGCAAGCAAGGTATGTTCAACCAAGCAGCCCAAGTATGGAACCACACGTTCTATTGGAATTGCATGACGCCAACCAATGGCGGCGGCGAACCTACTGGCGACTTGAAAGCTAAAATTGAAGAAGATTTCGGTAGCTATGATAAGTTCCGTGAAGAGTTTAAAAACGCTGCACTCACTCAGTTCGGTTCAGGTTGGGCGTGGCTAGTCGCTGATAAAGTCGGTGGCAAACTGTCAATTGCTAAAACAGCAAATGCTGATACACCACTTGCACATGACCAAGTAGCGGTATTGACTTGTGACGTGTGGGAACATGCATACTATATCGATTATCGTAACCGTCGTCCTGACTATGTTGACACGTTCCTAGACAAACTAGTGAACTGGGACTACGCAAACGCTAAATACAAAGGTCAAGATGCTGGTGTTGAAGAGTAATCTTTAATCCAAGTATTTGATTAATAAAAAAGGACGCTGAGAGGCGTCCTTTTTTTTGGTTTAATATGTTTCTGATTAGTCTTCTAATGCTTTTGTCCAGAAATTTCTCAAAGCTTTGATGTAACGCTGAATATCAGTTTTGGTCAAAACGACACTTTCGTTAACTATAAGGTTTGGAAAATATTTATTTAAATTGCGTCCAGAGTCACCCTCAAATCCGTGCTTTATCACATTAGCAACATACCTTAACTCTTTATTCAGTGCTTTCCAATCAGAACAGGAATCAAGATCATAATTATCTTGAGCTAATAGAGGCTTCAATATATCAGTATCGGCTGAACCAAATGCTCTTATTTTTTGTCGCTCAAAAAGATGAAATAACCAGACTGCTGTAGAATTTAAAAACTCTTGCTTTAACTCTTGTTCAATCAAAAAGTGATTAACTTCCTCAAAATAAGCATCTTCTTCTATCATTCCTACATCATCTATGTCAGGATCAAGACTCTTTGATTTCTTTTCAAGAAATAGCTTTCTTTTTTCTATAGCTTCTAATTCAATACTTTCAAAACTACTTAATAGTCGAGTAAGAGTTGTCCGTTCGAATCCATCTATCTCTTGCTCGATATTTATTTTTATTATTTCGGGATCCATCATATTATATTCCTCCTCAGGAAACGTAAATTCAGGCTGTAGATAGCGTAGTAGACGTAGACGTAGGCTGGGCTTTTAACCCAGCACTGTGTCTTTATAAAGTTTTAAAGCTGGGTTAAAAAAACCAGCCTACAAATATAGTTAAGATTATTATTTAAACTTAATCCTACAACACCTCAAACCCAAACTTACCCAACGCTTCTCGCAGCATTGCAATATTATAATAAGCATGCGCATTCACAGTATTTTGAAAGAAGATATAGAGTGTATCAAAGTGCTGACGCTGATTGGCAATCGCTTGCGCCCATTCCTGCATCTCCGCCTCGCTGTAGCGATAATCATGACGGTCAGCCGCGCTCATCGCATCCCACCAGTTTAAATTATTACCATGCATACGCAGATAGCCCGTGCGCTCGGTAAATATCAATCGTGACGGTGGTAGACCGCTGACTTTGGGGTAATCGACGCTACACCAAATCAAACCTTGCTTGATAAAACTATCAACCACTTGCGGGGTATGCCAACCATTATGGCGAAACTCAACGGCTAGTGGATAATCTTGAAACCAACTGACAAGGTTTGCCAGATACAACCGATGCTCACGGGTACGGTCAAAGCCGTGTGGAAATTGCAGTAGTAGTGGCGCGAGAGCGTTGGCTTCGATCAGTGGAGACAGGGCATTCAAAAATGCTTGGGCGTGTTCAGCTGTGCCCTTGCGCGCATGAGTAAAGTCTTGATGCAGTTTGACGGCGAACTTCAACGCACTGTCTGCTTGTACGTAGGCTTTATCGACCATGCCAGCAAAGGCTTTTTGTCCGATGGGCGCGTAGAAAGTGCTATTAATCTCGACCGCGCCGTATTGTTTGGCGTATTCGCGTAATAAATCCGTTTTTTTGGTACCAGTGGGATATAGCGTGCCGAGTAAGTCGGTATCGCTATAACCGCCGGTGCCAAGATAAATACGCGGAGTAGGGGTACTGTCCATGTTGACCACCCTTTGCTATTTTTAATTTATCATTAATAAGCTTACTTTTTACGTGACCATAGCCATTCTATCAGTGCCAACAGTGCGTTATTGTTTGCGCTGTCTTTTTTACCGCTAAGCTCACGACTACTTAACTCACGGATAATGGCTGCACGTCCGTCATTAAAGAGAGATTGCGCATAGCTGGTTGCCTGCTCAACGCCCATCAATTTTACGTAGGTAGATTTGTCTAACTTTTCATCGCTGCCAGCAGGTTTGCCAAGTGTATCGGTGCTGGTGGTGACGTCTAAAATATCGTCTTGTACCTGAAAGGCGAGACCAATGTGCTGCGCACATTCTTGTAGTGCCATACGCTGTGGCGCTGTTGCACCTGCACAGATACCGCCCATCAGCATTGCTGCTTCAATGAGCGCACCGGTTTTGTCACGGTGGATGGCTTCCAAGTCGCTTTGTGTGATGTCTGTACTGGCTTCGGCATTAAGGTCGAGCATTTGACCCGAAACCATGCGTCTGGCACGCGGCGCAAATATCGCGATAAGCTGACTTGCGATATCTGCGTCAAAAGGTGCAAAGGTTGGCAGCTCTGCAGTCAACACTTCAAAAGCGAGCGTCTGTAGTACGTCACCTGCCAGCAGTGCGGTTGATTCTTCAAAGACGATATGGGCAGTCGGCTGACCACGGCGCAGGTCATCATCGTCCATACACGGCAAGTCATCATGCACCAATGAATAGGTATGCAAAAGCTCTACGGCTAATGCTGCACGGCGCGCCATATCATAGTCGGAGTCATTTTCTAATAGCGACTCTAAATCGTTGTTTTGATTGGCTCCATTTTGATTGACTTCTTTATCAAGGTGCTCATCATCAGCGCTTTCATTGTTATTGCTAGCAATGTTATTAATATTGTTATCAGCATTGCTGTTATTGATATTGTCATTAAAGTGACCATTCGTATTGCTCTGATTGACACTGTCAAAGGCGCTGGCGACCAATAAGGGGCGTACCAACTTACCTTGACCGGTCATCACATAACGGCAGGCATCAATCAGTGGACTTGGTAGCTCGGCATAAGCAAACAGCACATCAATATCTTGTGCGAGTTGCGCACGCACGGCGTGATGAAATTGCTCTGTTTTATTACTGAAATCGTGGTCAGTGTTATTATTAACACTGCTATTAAAGCTATTAAAAGACATCACGCGAGGAGTAGGAGAGACAGTCATAATCCAACCATTTATAAGGGATATAAGAAAAATACCGTTAGTGTAGCATGATAGATTATATTCCTTATGTGGCAGATATCATCAATGACATATTTTTAATAATTTAATGTTAAAGAGACTGTCAGAAAAGCGCGACATAATGCAACAAGCCCTCGTTACGTATTGCTGATTTAACTTAGCGATGTGATGTGTTCTGATAAGAGTGTAAGTAGCTCAGTATGCAACCAGTCACTTAAAGCACGTTGGCCGTTAGGTAAAGGGTTACTATCGACTTAAGAGTGACTTGCGAGTATGGTATTAGCTTGTGACAGTGAGGGGCATAATCCCCTACACTAATTGGCGTAGAAATGGTCTGATGCAGCGAGTAAGTGGTTCTACGGCCATTATTCACTCATCACGAGCAGTAATTGCACCATATCTTAGTCAGCACTTTTAATATCAGTACCTGCAACAGCAGTATATAAATAAAGCGCCATAGGTGTTTATGCATCAGTTTTATGTATGAGCTTATGCACATTATGCATAAATGTTGAGCGCTGGATAATAAAGATATCTTCACTTGTACGCCAGTTATGTGATTGTCTTCATGACATTGCAGGCGCACAGTGCTATTACCCGTTTTACTAACAATAACTGGCTATTTATTTTAATCTAAGACGTAGCTTTCGTTATATAGCAAGGAGTTTCAAATGGTATATCAAGGAAATCGCATCACGGTGACAATGCTAGAAGATGGCATCGCCAACATGCAGTACAACGCCGAAAATGAGAGCGTGAACAAGTTTGATGCTGAGACCAATAAGCAATTTGGCGAAGCGGTCAGTGCTTTAGAAAAAGCCGATGACGTAAAAGGTCTTATCGTGACATCAAGCAAAGGCGTGTTTATCGCTGGTGCTGATATTACTGAATTCGTTGGTTCTTTTAAAAACCCAGAAAGTGAGATTAAAGATTGGGTGGTTAGTATTAATGACACATTTAACCGCTTTGAAGATCTGCCATTTCCTAAAGTAGCCGCTATCAATGGCGCAGCGCTTGGCGGTGGTTGCGAGATGACCTTGGTTTGTGAATATCGCGTCATGAGCGACAAAGCGATTATTGGTCTACCAGAAACTCAGTTGGGTATCTTCCCAGGATTTGGTGGTACGGTTCGTAGTACACGTGTGATTGGTATCGATAACGCGCTTGAGCTCATTGCTACTGGTAAGCCTAAAAAAGCCTTAGAAGCTTTAAAATTAGGCTTGGTTGACGCAACTGTTGCTGCAGATGACTTGCAAGATGCAGCGATTGACCTAGTCAAAAAATGTATCTCAGGTGAGCTTGATTGGCAAGCGAAGCGTGAAGAGAAGCTCGCACCTGTTAAGCTAAATCAGCTTGAGCAAGCGATGGCATTCAACAGTGCCAAAGGTATGATTTTTGCCAAAGCAAATCCTAAGCAGTATCCAGCACCAGCAATTGCGATTGAAGCGATTGAAAAGCATGTGAATCTGCCACGTGATAAAGCAATCGAAGTCGAAGCAACTTACTTTGCAAAAGCGGCGAAGACCCCACAAGCAGAAAGCTTGGTTGGTCTGTTCTTGAATGACCAATTGGTTAAGAAGCTAGCGAAGCAGCACAGCAAAAAAGCGCATGAAATCAATGAAGCGGCAGTACTTGGCGCTGGTATCATGGGCGGCGGTATCGCTTATCAGGCAGCCAGCAAAGGCTTGCCAATTATTATGAAAGACATCAAGTCTGAGCAATTAGACCTTGGTATGGGCGAAGCCAGCAAGCTACTTGGCAAAATGGTTGAACGCAAAAAGATGACCCCAGCCAAAATGGGTGAAACGCTCAGCCGTATCCGTCCTACTTTGAACTATGGTGATTTTGCTGAGACTGACATCGTTATCGAAGCGGTGGTAGAAAATCCAAACGTCAAGCGTGCGGTACTAAAAGAAGTAGAAGGTCTGGTAAAGGACGATTGTATCCTAGCATCAAACACCTCAACGATCTCTATTACGTTCTTAGCCGAAGCGCTTGAGCGTCCAGAAAACTTCGTTGGTATGCATTTCTTTAACCCAGTACATCGTATGCCATTGGTTGAAGTTATCCGCGGTGAGAAATCTTCTGAAGAAGCAATCGCGACGACTGTTGCCTTAGCCTCTAAAATGGGTAAAGTGCCTGTCGTGGTTAACGATTGCCCAGGTTTCCTAGTCAACCGTGTATTGTTCCCATACTTTGGCGCATTTGATTTGCTATTGAAAGAAGGCGCTGATTTCGTCCATGTCGATAAAGTCATGGAAAAATTCGGCTGGCCGATGGGTCCTGCTTACCTAATCGACGTGGTCGGTCTAGACACGGGCGTACATGGTGCAGAAGTGATGGCAGAAGGTTTCCCTGACCGCATGAAGCCTGACTATAAAGGTGCGATTCAGCATTTATATGAGAACGAGCGCCTAGGTCAGAAAAACGGCGTTGGTTTCTATAAGTATGAAACCGATAAGCGCGGCAAGCCGAAAAAAGTCGCTGACGAAGCCACTTACGAGCTACTCAAAACCACGACAGATAGCGACAAGCAAACGTTTGATGATCAAACCATCATCGACCGCACCATGCTGGCTTTCTGTAATGAGACCGTACGCTGCCTAGAAGACAACATCGTTAGCACGCCATCTGAAGCCGATATGGCGATGATTATGGGCGTTGGTTTCCCGCCATTCCGCGGTGGTCCTTGCCGTTATATCGACCAAATGGGTCTAGATAACTACTTGGCACTGTGTGAAAAGTACGCACATCTTGGCAAAGCCTATGAAGCCCCGCAAAAGATTCGCGACATGGCAGCAGCAGGCGAGACTTTTTACGCAACAGCGTAATAAATATACCGTATTAGGATAAGTGTGGTGCGTTTGCTAGCTAGACGGATAGCAATGGCTATATCGATAGCGTGAACAGCAGACGTACCGTTTTAGTCGGTTCAATAGCAGGTCAATGCAGTCAGATTGCCTGCCAAGATACACATCGTACTGGTAGCAAGGCTGACGATTATAGAGCCAGGTTGAGTCGACAACACTGACAATAAAAATTGAAAAGGAAGATAGTATGACAACTTTAAGTCCAAAAGATGTGGTCATCGTAGATGGCGTACGCTCGGCAATGGGCAAAACCAAAAACGGTATGTTCCGCCATGTTCGCGCTGATAACATTTCAGCTGAATTGGTACGTGCTTTGGTAGAACGTAATGATTTTGACACCAATGATGTCGAAGATATTATCTGGGGTTGTGTCAACCAAACCCTAGAGCAAGGTCTAAACATCGGTCGTAACATCGGTCTGCTCGCTGGCATTCCAAAGACCGCTGGCGGTCAAACCGTCAACCGTCTATGTGGTTCATCTATGCAGGCGCTACACACTGCTGCCGCCCAAATCATGACAAACCAAGGTGATGTATTCATCATTGGCGGTGTTGAGCACATGGGTCACGTTGGCATGATGCATGGCGTTGATCTAAACCCAGCAGCGTCAAAGCATTATGCAAAAGCTTCAAACATGATGGGCCTGACTGCGGAAATGCTTGGTCGTATGAACAACATCACCCGTGAAGAGCAAGACGCCTTCGGTCTTGAGTCACATCGCCGTGCATGGGCTGCGACGGTAGAGGGTCGTTTTGACAATGAAATCATCGGTATCGAAGGTCATGATGCCGCTGGTCGTCTGCAGCTATGCACCGTTGATGAAGTGATTCGTCCAGATGCGACAATGGAGCAAATGCAAAAGCTACGTCCAGCCTTTGATCCTAAAGGCGGTACAGTAACTGCTGCTACTTCATCTGCACTGTCTGACGGTGCGTCAGCAATGCTAGTCATGAGCGCACAAAAAGCCAAAGATTTAGGTCTTAAGCCTCGTGCTCGTATTCGTAGCATGGCTGTTGCTGGTTGTGATGCCGCTATCATGGGTTATGGCCCTGTACCTGCCACGAACAAAGCACTTAAGCGCGCTGGCATGAGCATCGATGATATGCAAACCATCGAGCTAAACGAAGCATTCGCAGCGCAAGGCTTGTCAGTACTTAAAGCCTTGAACTTGACGGACAAGCAAGACATCGTCAACATCAATGGTGGCGCAATTGCACTAGGTCATCCACTAGGATGTTCGGGTGCTCGTATCACGGTTACCTTGCTAAACGCCATGGAGCAATCAGACACTGAAATTGGTCTAGCGACGATGTGTATCGGTCTTGGTCAAGGTATCGCTACTATCATTGAGCGTGTTTAATCAATAAAAGTAAACTATTTTTCTGAATATCTTGTAAACCGAATGCCTCTAGCGTAATGTTAGAGGCATTTTTTATGGATATATGTTTATAGGTTTCTCATGGAAATTTTTTTAATAATTATTGTCTTTATTGTTGTATGGTTTTTTACTTCAACATCAAAATCTGAAGATGTGAGATCTGCTATCAGATTTGCTAAAGAAGCTAAAGATGAAACTAATAAATTCCTTTATGAACTGAGTGAAAATATAGATGAGTTTAATAAAGATTTTGAAGAGAGGACTGAAAAATATATTATAGAATCAAAAAGAAATATTCTTAAAAAGCAGAAAGAACATTTAGTTTGGTTATCTGAGTTAGATGACATTGATGATATTAACAAGTCTATTAAGAGTATGGGTTTAGACGGTATTGATGAAGATGTTACATCAATAGTTGATAACTTCAAAGAGGCTGGTCGATACGAAGAAATATCTCATCTAGTTATAAAAAAAAGTAGTAAATCTGGTTTTTTTTCTCCTAAAGAAGAAAAATATATTATCAACCATGAGTACAGTAAGATCAGAAGAGAAAAAGCTACAAGAGAAAGGGTTGAAAGAGAAAGGGTTGAAAGAGAAAGGGTTGAAAGAGAAAGGGTTGAAAGAGAAAGGGTTGAAAGAGAAAGGGTTGAAAGAGAAAGAGCTGAAAGAGAAAGAGCTGAAAGAGAAAGAGCTGAAAGAGAAAGGGTTGAAAGAGAAAGGGTTGAAAGAGAAAGGGTTGAAAGAGAAAGAGCTGAAAGAGAAAGAGCTGAAAGAGAAAGGACTCAAAAGCCGCATTATTTTGAAGATGTTTCTCATTACATAAAAGAAATAGATGGGTATTTAATTGACTTCTTAAAGATACGTTTCTATTTATCAAATAGAAAAGAATATCCAGCTATAAAATGTATTGATAAGTATTTTAAATCAAAGTTTCCACAGGTTGATGAGAGGTTGTATATATCAATATGGTCAGAGTTGGCAGGTCGAATAGCTTTTGATGAGAATAAGCGCAAGAATATTAGTTCCATATATCATTTTACACATAAGTCGAACTTAGCATCTATCTTGGAATATGGTGTCTTAACAAGAACAAACCTTAACAAGATGAGTCTTAAATATACGTTTAATGATCAGATGAGGCTAGATGGTATTTTAGACTCTATTTCACTATCATTCAGCCATCCAAACTTTAAAATGTTCTACAAATATAGAAAACAAACTGGCAATGAAGATTGGGTAGTGCTTAAAATTTCACCTTCACTTTTATACGGTAGAGAGCGATGCATATCAAATAGAATTAAAGATTTTAATTACCTTAATAAAGCAGTTTTTTGTCATACGAATGCGGCATCTAATAAGGTGAGAAATTTATCTATTGATGAAAGAATGACGTGTAATGCTTTTTTAGAGATGTTTGAGTCGCCTATAGGTAAATCGTTACCAACTTATACTTATGACAACCAAGCAGAGATACTATACTTAAGTGATATTCCGGTCGATTTCATCGAAGAAATATATATTCATCATCAAGATGAGAGCCTTAACTGGGTTAGAGAGCTTGGCTATAAGGTTACTGAGAATGATATAGTATTCGATAAAAGGAGATATAGAGATGGCTAATCGTCCAGTATTTATACCTGGTAGTTCAAATGAAGAGTTAGTTGTTGTTGAAAACTTAGATTTTGAATGGTTTGCTGGGTTCAGTGTGGCACAAAAGAAAAAATCAGTCGAGTCGCTTCACTGCGCTTTTAAAGAAAAATATCCTAATAAAAGTGTATTAGAGATATCCTCTAAATCTGAGTCTGAATTAGGTATTATGCTTAGTGCTTTCAATCTTCAAATTGATCTTCTCAATGGTCACAAAGCTAGTGTCGAGAGTCTTTATCAGTCATCAAAGGTGTTTCAAGAAGGAGGGCCTTATGATGATATTCGATATAAAAGTTCATTAGAAGCTAAAAGAGATGAAAGGCTAAAAAATTCAGGTGATGTTGTCGCTTTCGAGCATAAAGGTGATAGATGGGGTATTGAACCAAAAACTGCTTTTTATAATTGGTTGTATTTAAACGTGTTGAACTTGAATAGTGAACTTAAAAATCAAGTGTTAGAATATGATGCCTTTACAGATATTGAGTTTAATCCAAAGAAATCTTTTAGCTGTCAAGCAAATGCTATTGCATTATACGTTGCACTGAGACGAAATAAAATATTAGAAGATAGTGATAGTATTCCTAATAAAAAAGAGTTTCTAAAATTAGTCACCAGCTTCAAATACAGTAAAGGTGAAATGCAGGATTTGTTTGATTGAAACCTCTTAAAGCAGTTGGTATTAAAAAACCATGTCCATTGACGCCCTCAGAAATATATGACTAAATGAGAGTTGAGCGAATAAAGCCAGTTTAATAAAGACAATATAAGTTAAAACTATAATCTAGCTATCAATGTCAGTCGTACAAGGAGTGTACTATGTCTACTATGATTACCGATCGCACTTATCGCATCGCCCGTGAAAATACCCAAGCGATGATTATCGATGTTCAAGAACGCCTTACCCCACATATCTATGACTATGAAAATATCGTCAAAAAAACAGTCACTCTCATAAAGGGTTTGCAAGCACTAGACGTTCCTATCATGCTCAACGAGCAGTACAAAAAAGGACTTGGTGACACCATACCTGAGATACGTGAGATATTGGAAGAGAGTAATAGCAAGAGTTTTGAAAAGGTGACGTTTAGCGCTTGTGACAATGATGATTCATGGCATCACTTAGCCCAGCAGAACCGTAGCATTGTTTTATTGTTTGGCGCTGAGGCCCACGTTTGTGTCATGCAAACGGCGCTTGACTTGCTAGACAATGGTATGCAACCGGTTATCATTGGCGACGCGGTTGGCTCGCGCTTTCCTTATGATAAGAAACAAGCGATTCGCCGTATTCGCCGCGCTGGCGGGGTGATTAGCACCGTTGAGTCTATCTTGTTTGAGCTGTGCCGTAGTAGCAAAGACCCTGCGTTTAAAACCATCAGCAATTTGATTAAATAGCCAATTAAATAAGGCAAGATAGAGACTTAAGTCATTTAGCTATCATAATAGCCGTCACCGCGTGAATAGAGCGCTATAAAACTTATTAGCCATATTAGAGAAAACGATGACACCAACCAACTCTACTTCTTTAAGCGATGCACCTTTAAAAAGCATGTCTTCAATCGATGCGCCTTTGAATGATAGTTCCTTAACCAATCAAACGCTCGCTTCAACAGTTGATATAGAGGATGTGACGCATTTTTTATTAGAATTAGACGCCCTAAAACGTGTTAATCGACGTAGCTATGTCACAGGAACCACTCGCCAAGAAAACTCTGCCGAGCATTCTTGGCATTTAGCGATGGCATGTTGGTCAATCGCTGAGTTGTTTGAGCTGGATGTCAGTCATGAAAAACTGCTAAAGATGGCACTGGTGCATGATCTTGGTGAGATTGATGCGGGTGACACATTTCTATATGCCAAGACGCGTAGCACAGCGCATATTGAAGAGCGTCAGGGTATTGCGCGTCTGCAAGCAGAGCGTGGTAACGGCATTGCTCACTTGAATGAGGTCTGGGAGGAACAAGAGACTGGAGATAGTAAAGAAGCTGAGCTACTGAGAGTGGTGGATCGTTTATTGCCATTTTTGCTGAATCTAAATACTGAAGGAAAAACGTGGATAGCGTTAGGCGTTACGCGCACGCAGGTGGCTGGCGCACATGCATTTATTAAGGATAGCTTTCCCAGTATTCATAATTGGCTAGCAAAAAGCATCAAACATGCGACGCAGCAAGGGTGGCTGATTGATGCATAAAAAAAGAGTCATTGATTGATATGCATAAAAAAGCCCAATGACGCGTCAACAATGACGGTTAATTGGGCTTTGTTTCTATTATGAGATAGCCAACTTATTTAGGGTTAGTAACGCCCAATAGCTGTCCCATTTGCACCACACTATTGGCTTGCATGCTGTCTTGCCATGCTGCTTCTGCGCCTTTTGGCAACACTACGATTGCTGTTGAACCTAAATAAAAACGTCCAAGTTCATCGCCTTTTTCAAGCTTCATGTCGTGATCGGCTTCTTGAATATCTTCAGTGCGCGTAATTTTACCCGTAGCTACAGTCTCGATACCAGCGACAATCATGGCGCCGACCATAACCACTGCCGCTTTGCCATATGCGGTATCAAATAGACATACCAAGCGCTCGTTACGGGCAAATAAGTCAGGCACATTGGCTGCTGTGGTATTATTGACAGAAAATAGCGTGCCCGGTACATAACGAGTTTTGGTTAAGGTACCAGAAAATGGCATATGCACGCGGTGGTAGTTGCTTGGCGCGAGATAAACTGTCGCAAAACTACCATCGGCAAAATAACTGCCATCTTCGCTATCAGCGAGCAATTGACCGACGTCATAGTAGCGACCTTTGGCTTGCAGGAGTTTATGGTCGTCAATCTGACCTAGCTGAGAAATAATACCATCAGCAGGACTGACAATACCGTGCCCAGTCGCATCGATAGGGCGGGCGTCTTCTTTTAACTCACGAGTAAAAAAGTCATTGAAGCTCTCATAAGCATTGAGACTCTGGCGCTCATACTCATCCAAGCTGACGTTATAAGCTTTGGCAAAGCTACGGATAAAAGTGCGTTTGACATATGGGTGGCGGCTAGCGGCCAAACGCCCAGCGACTTTGCTCAGCTGTTGCTGCGGGACAAGCTGTTGTAAGGTGGTGAATAAATTCATAATAAGGCTACCAAGATAGGGTGTGATGTAATTATTAATAAGTAAGTTAGTGGCTGTATTTTATCATGGACAGCATATTATTGTATGAGCATAATCTGTAAGGAGTCAGTAAATGAAAGCACTTATACAACGGGTGCAGCGTGCTAGTGTCACCGTCGATGAGCAGTGTGTCGGTCGTATAGAGCAAGGCATATTGGCCTATATCGGTTTGGGACCTGATGATAGTCTGCAAAGCGCAAAGCGCATGATTGATAAAATTCTTACCTATCGTATTTTTGACAATGATGATAATCCTGCTAAGTACGGTAAATTGGATAAAAATGTCCAACAAGTAGGTGGCGGATTGTTATTGGTATCGCAATTTACCCTGATGGCAAAAACTGACAAAGGTCGTCGACCTGACTTTGGCGGGGCGATGCCGCCAGATGCAGCGCAAGCATTATTTGCACAACTGATTGATTATGCCAAGACTCAGCATGCCAATATTGCCACTGGTCAGTTTGGCGCAGATATGCAAGTTGAGAGTGTCAATGATGGGCCATTGAACTTCATATTGGAAGTAAGCTAAATAAGAAGCATGAAAAGAACTGCGCATCGCTTAAATGGCAAATGTCATCAAACTGTCATAATTAAGACGTTTAATAGACGGACATTGGCGTGTATTGATCGCCTTTTTTATAGGCTATGTTTTGTCCCTTATTACTGAGAATGTCCTATGTATAATGAGCAAATTTTGATTGTCGAAGATGAGCCTGCGATTCGCGAGATGGTCGTCATGACACTAGAGATAGCTGGGTTTGATAGTCTGCAGGCAACGGATGTGTCAGAAGCCCATCAACAAGTAGTTGACCACAGGCCAGCGCTGATATTATTGGATTGGATGCTGCCTGGGGACAAAAGCGGTATTGATTTTTGTCGTATGCTCAAAAGTGATGATTTGCTCTCTGAGATACCAGTCATTATGCTGACGGCCAAAAGCGAAGAGGACAGTAAGGTACACGGACTGGACGCTGGTGCGGATGATTACATGACCAAGCCTTTTTCTACACGTGAGTTAGTCTCTAGAATTAAAGCCGTATTGCGTCGTAGTAACGCGTTAAGTGCTGATAAATCCATCGATATAGGTAATCTAAGTCTCGACCCAAAAAGCCAGCGTGTCACGGCGGCTGGTCAAATTATCGATGTCGGTCCCACCGAGTATCGACTGTTAGCGTTTTTTATGAGTCATCCAGAACGCGCTTATACTCGTACACAATTGCTGGACCAAGTATGGGGCGGTAATGTCTATATCGAAGATAGAACCATTGATGTGCATATCAAGCGCTTACGCAAATTACTGCGTCCATACGACTGTGATAAATTGATACAAACCGTGCGCGGCACTGGTTATCGGTTATCTAGCCTTATTGAATCAGTTTGATGGGCTGTGTCGATTCGCTGTATAAATTATATGTTAATTGGCATATGCACAGCACTTTGCCAGACATTGAGTAGTGATAAGGGCAGTAACAAGAGCTGTGATAAGGAAAAAGAATGAACACGCTAATATCGGCACAAGGCAACGAACAACAGTCAGCGCTAGCGACTCAACAGAACAGCACAGATCAGCTGAAAAAAATCAGGAGCGCACTACGCGCATTAAGAGATGCAGTGGTTCTGCTCAATGACAATGATGGGCTAGAGTGGTGGAATCAGGCTGCTGAGGACCTACTGTTATTGCAGGTGTCAGATAAGGGTCAGTGCATTTTTGACTTTATTAGTGCGCCTGAGTTTCGCCAATACTATCAGGCGACAACGATAGCTGACGAGGGTGTGCATATCGAGTCATGGCATGCACCTAAGCGTTATCTAAAATGTGAGCTCACACCTTTTGGTGATGAGAAGTTGCTTATTATTTATGATGTGACACGTTTACATCACTTGGAGGAGATGCGCCGAGACTTTGTGGCCAATGTCTCGCATGAGCTGCGCACGCCACTGACAGTGATGATGGGCTATCTTGAAAACTTTTCAGATCAGCCGGATATGCCGCCGCATTGGAAGCGCGGATTTGAGCTAATGACTCAGCAAACTGCACGGATGAATAGAATCGTTAATGATTTATTATTGCTGTCTCGAATCGAAATCGAAGAGACGCACGAGCTGCATTATATCGATATGACCAAACTGCTGACTCACGTTTATGACGATGCGCAAGCCTATAATGCTGGATACGGGCATAGTATTCACTTGCAGATAGATACTTATGACGGGCTATACGGCTCAGAGATGTATTTAACGAGTGCGCTGTCCAATTTAGTGATTAATGCCATCAAATACACACCAAAGGGCGGTAATATAACGATCAGCTGGGCGAATACTGCAGAGGGCTGCCGATTTGCGGTTGAGGACGATGGTATCGGCATTGCACCGCAGCATATCGCCCGTTTGACGGAACGTTTTTATCGTATTGATAAAGGTCGCAGCCGTGCCACTGGTGGTACAGGATTGGGCTTAGCCATCGTCAAACACGTCTTATATCAGCATCAGGCAAACTTGCAAATTGAGTCGGTAGAAGGGCGTGGGTCGACATTTAGCGCCGTATTTCCAGCCACTCATGTACGCTCTGCTCACACCCCTTAGTTCTTTTGTAAGAGGGGATAAGGATTGACAGCACTGCCATCGATATAAATACCATAATGTACATGCGGCGGTGTGCCTTTGGCGTTGCCGCTGTCACCGACATAGCCAATGATATCGCCAGCATTGACCCAGTCGTTGGGGCTAATATCGGCATAATCTTCTAGGTGCGCATAGTAATGTCCTGCACCACCTGGTCCTACGATGACGATCACTTTCCCACCTAATGTATTGTCACCCACTTTGCTTACGATGCCTTGTGTCGTCGCTTGAATCGGTGTGCCTCGCGGGGCAAATATATCAATACCTTCATGCGTACGACCTTGACTACGCGCAGCGCCCCATGTATCGGTTAGATGCTGTTCTGGTAGCGGACTGGGCAGGCTGCTCTCTGTCGGTAGCTCTTGCTGTAATAAGCTGAGCTGTTGCCATTTGGCAACCACAAACGACTGAGTGTGCTGGCTGATGCTTGGTAGTAATTTGTCTAATACAAATAATAGCGCCAAGAGCACAGCAGCTCTAATCAATACGCTTAATGCACGACGCAAAAACGTTGGCTTGGGTGGCTGTTGATTTAGATTCTCTGGCATCGACATCTCTTGGTTTTTATACTAAGTTTTATATTAATTCAATTGATATTATAAGGGTCTTGCTCTATAGCGTTTGTATCGCATTGTTGTGTTTGGTTGTTATGCCCAGTTGTTATATTGGACTTTTAGCCCCATAAATGAAAAGGCAGTAGAGAAAAATTTCATTTCATATAACGCTAAATATAACGCACTTTTTAAATGGTGAGCGCTGGCTGTCATTTACCCCCAACTTGCTATGGCTAAATCTTTATGACTGATACTGCGCTGATTATCGATACCGAAACCGATCAAGGTCGTGATCCGCGTCCGATTCAAGTGGCGACTATTAATGTAGCGACGGGATTTGAGTGGATGAAATACTTTAATAGTGGGCGCTCGATATCACCCGTGGTCATTAGAATTCATGGTATTACCGATGATGATGTCGCCGGTCTTGAGCGCTTTGAGTTGGATGCGTTTGAGTTGCCGCAGTATTTGATTGGGCATAATGTGCGCTTTGATTGGCGGGTGATTGGCAGTCCGTCCGCTAAGCTAATATGTACGGTGCGGCTGGCGCGCATCGCTTTTCCAGAGTGGAGCGCCTATGGTCAGTCCAAATGCATCGAGCAGTTATTAGGTAAAGGGGAAGCAAGTAGAATGACGATTGCCGCTCATGATGCGCTCGGTGATGCGCGCATGTGTTATTTACTCTATCAAGCCTGCTGCGAGCGCTTAGAGATAGCGCCGACGGACTTTGCTGCTGCTCATGCCATCTCCAATAAAGCCAATCCTGTGAGCAAGATGCCGTTTGGGAAACATAAAGGTAAGCTGATTAAAGACGTGCCACTCCACTATGTGAAATGGATGTTGGGTAATATCCATAATATGCAGCCATCGCTCTACTCTGCCTTGAACAAGCGGGTCAAAGCAGAAGCAGCGAAGGAAAAATCGAAAAATGAGAACAGACCCTAAGCTTAGGGCTGCTTATTCAGCCAATCTATTGCCATCTGCCATAACTCAGGGGCTTTAGCATTGGTTCTGCTGCTAAAATAACGCATATGACCGATACTGCTTACCCCAAATTCTTTTGGCTCAAAAAAGCGTTTTTCAACTGGCATTTGAGTAAAGACGCGAATCATATCATCCATGTTTTTGCTATTGGCAATTTCATCATCGCTAAAGCCCAGCCACATTGCAGGCATGCTCAGCTCATCATAAAAATGGGTGTGTATGCTTTTGCCAAAGGCCGTTTTAATATAGCCTGCGCCATTACACCACTCGCGCCACTGCCTAGCCACGCCGCGCGGTAGCGGTTCGCCCATACCGATTTTATCTGATGGGGTGTAGCCTAAGGTCAAGTTGGTGAGAGGAATAAAAGCATCCATAAAACCCATCGCCTTGAGTTTATAAGGCATGTCCATGTTTTTAATACGACCGGATGAGCAGGCAACGTTAAATACAGACTTGATCGCTTGGTAATTTGGCATCAAGCCAATTAATTGACCGCCAGCGCTATGACCAATCAGATGATAAGTAGCATCGGCAAACTCGTCTTGCAGGGCATCCAGTACGGCTGGCATGTCATGGCGTCCCCAGCTGATTAAAGACGCATCACATTTAGCCAAGTCAGATGACAGAGACTCGCCAATGCCTTCATTATCAAAGGTCAGTACACCAAAGCCATTCTCTGCTAAAAAGTTAGCAAAATTATGATAAAACTGACGTTTGATGCCAGTAGCAGGCGCTATCATGACCGCTGTTTTGACGTCTTCTTTAGGACGATAGACAGTCGCTGCCAAGGCTTGGTTGCGGTCAGTCATGATACTGAGTGAATAGGTTTCTATTTGATTAGCGATATCAGATTTTTCCATGGTTTATACCTTGATGTTTTCTTATGGGTGTTTTTATGGTTTTTGTCTTCGGTAGTGGCGGATTATCTAGAATTATTTATCAACACGACACGCTAAAAAATGTAGTTATTGCGTATTGATAAATCACTTCGCGCATGTCACAGCCACGTGATAGCATTGCTTATGTTAAGATAAATGCGGGCAAGCAAGGCACTCAATTGTGACTTCCAAGTTTTATGCTATTCATCTTAGGTCAGATTATTCATCACCGTTTTAATCGCTATTTATTTTTGCTTATTTAGACATTAATAAATGAACCTACAAGGATAGATATGCGTCAAGAATGAGGTGTTTTAAGAGTAGGTATTTACTAACTAAGTACTTCGTAAACGAGTACTCAATAAAAACAATCGATATAAAAATTAAGGAAACTCTATGCAGATGAAAATTAACAATGACACTTATGAAGTGATTACCAGTCAAGACATTACCAATATCGAAAAAGCCGTGGATAAGGCCTCACTAACGATGCCTTTGGTCGCGGTCTATTGTGGCTCACGTATGGGCAATGGCGAGGTGTATGAGCAGGCAGCACGCGAGCTCGGTCTTGCGTTAGCAGAGAATGGTATGGGTTTGGTTTATGGCGGCGCTAGTATTGGTCTGATGGGCGCGGTGGCAGATGAAGTTATCAAAGGTGGCGCGCAGGCGGTGGGTGTGATTCCAACATTTATGCTCAAACACGAAATTGCTCATAATGAGCTGACCCGCTTGCATTTGACTGACACCATGCACACACGAAAAACCGTCATGGCAGAGTATGCCGATGCGTTTATCACCTTGCCAGGTGGTCTGGGTACACTAGAAGAGATTATGGAAATCGCCACATGGCGTCAGCTATATCAACACGAAAAACCAATGATTATCCTCAATATTAATGGCTTCTATGACCGCATGATTGAGCATTTAAAATACACCACTGAGCAAGGGTTTATGAAGCAGCAAGATCTTGATCGTTTGGTAGTTTGCAATACTATTAGCGAAGCGATAGAGATGCTACAGACAGTCGTGACGATAGACGATGCGGTCGATACCGAAAAAATGGCGGGTAGCGAGATTTAGATTGCTCATTATTTAGCCAGTGCCTATATATTGTTCAGCTGGTAACTCTATATAGTGGATGCAATATAAGAAGCAGTATGAAAATCCAAAGGGAGCAAGTAACCAACAACCGGTTACTTGCTCCCTTTTCTATGCCAACTGTTATTGCTAGTCATAAACCAGCATTTCAAAACAGCGGTTACTTACTAGCAGATGATAGATTGGCCAATGTCGATTGACGCACACTACGATTTACCCCAGCCATCGCTAGTGGGAATCCACGCTCTTTCGCCAGTACCCGTGCTAGCTTATCGATGGCTGAACTATCATTGTGCACCAGATAAGACCATTCGTGTGCATAGCGTTGACGGTTTTCTACCGTATCATTTTTTATCAGGCCAAGCGCCGTCAGCTCATTAACGATTTGATCGGCAGCAATCAAGGTCGAAGATGCTTTGACATTCTCCGCTCGTGCATAACGGATATTAGAATAGAGACTGACATCAGCCACTCGTAGCGTATCGTCTTGACCAGGAATCTGCTGTCCGCCATATAGTGCATTACCGATTGTGCGCGCGCTATGAAACGTCGGTACAAACTCAGCCACGTAATCTATCGCTTGCTGACTACGAGCTTGCAGCGGGGCTTTGTCCCAACCATCTTCAATATAATGTACATATTGCTGCGGCAGATGAGGTTGCGCGCTATCAGTGTTAGAGGCCACCAATCCGTCATCGAATAGGGTAATCGCTTTGCTCATACCATGAATCTGGAAATAGCCACCCGGATAGGGAGTGAGCTGTGCCATACCGTCTGGCGTCCCACGCTGACCATAGATGATAATCTCAGGTATCTGCCCACCAGTCTCACCCCAATGGGTAATGTAAGAGGATTTGAACTCGACCATACGCTTGACTTCAACGCCCACCATGTCATCGATAATCCCAGTACGAAAACCGCACGCATTGATGAGATAGTCAACTTCGATAGACTCAGCTTGAGAGTCATTGTTTACACTGCCGGCTTGCTGATAGTCGATACGCCACTTGGTGACATGATGATCAGCGTTAGAGCAATTCTCGCAATCTACAGGCATAACTTGCTGAACCTTTGTGTCAGTAAAGACATGCGCATGCTCATACTCTTCTAAAGCCAGCTGTGCAGAGGCTGCTAAGCGAAAGATGTTCCAACCATATTCTTGGACAACAATCAGTGGAAATTTGACTTTATTTAAGTCCAGATATTTAGCTACCGGTATCATCCACTCGTCAACCGTGCTTGGCACCGCCACTTGCTCACGCTCAGACAATGCTAACACTTGCTCGTGAGTATAGAGCTGATAGTAGTCCTCAGGCTCGCCTAAGACTTTGTTATTGCCATCTGTTGCAATCAGCTTGCGATAAGCCTCTGTCAGAATATCAAGGCGTGGTAGCAAATCTTCAGGTAGCCCTTCGTCGCGAGTCGGTACGGCAAATACCGTTGGGCGCACATCAATGGTATAGGGGTAAAGTCGCAGAATATCGATACATTGTTTGAGCAGTGCAACACAGTCCTCATCAGGGATTTCACGATATAAATTACCGCCAGCATGTAGATGACACATCGGTGGTCCGTCAATCAGTGATTTTTTCTTTTCAAACAAATACGTCTCAAGTCCTAGTGCTGCCAAACGAATGGCAATTGTCGCTCCTGCTGTACCGCCACCAAGAATACCAACGCGTTTTGCTGAGTGGTTGTTGTTTGAGATGTCAGCTGCTGGCGTAGAGGTTGTAGCAGTGATGCTTGATTGAGATTTTTTATTAACCGATTGAATCATTGTCGTTGTTGTATCCTTGATAGTTTCAGCAAAGAGTGATGCTTTGACTATTGATTGAATGTATTATTATAGATTTTTTATTGATCGTCTTATGGCTATTGATATGCGTGCAGAAGGAGTCAAGTTCAACGTCTGTCATCCGCCACTATAGTCGTCTTCATCAATACTCAACCATATTGACTGTTCATTAGGTTTATTTTACGAAAATTGAAAACTAATATGAGAGCAAATACGTAAGTGCTTACATGAGTTTTGTCAGTAAATAGCCATGCCAGGAGCCCATAGATAGAAGGCTTTATGAGCATACATCAGTGTCGCTGAGAGACTGACTCTTATTCAGTTAACCAATCAGTAATAAGGACATAGTCAGCGTCAAATTATTTTTTTGTAAAGTACAGGCGCTTTTGTAAATTTATATTTTGTGATACAAGACTGGTTTTATGTATGTGCTATATTAAAACTGCTTGAAATTTAGGTGTGGGAAAAGAGTGGTGATGTCATGGCAGCATAATAAGTCACGACTTAACCAGTACTCAGTTTAACACCACAAGGACAGAGATAATTTCAGACCAATCAATCATGACGTTTAACAACAAGGAAGTTATTATGAAACGTATTCTAATGTTATCGGCCTTAACAGGCATTCTGACGCTGACAGGTTGTTCAACCTTAAACAATGTGTTCGGCAACGACGATTCCGGCATGCATGATGTGCAAGCGACCAGCAATAACACCGCTCCAGTGACCAGCAAGAATGGCATGCTAGTCGATGCCACCAACCATATGACCTTGTATACTTTTGATAAAGACTCAATGAATAAATCAGAGTGCGGGGCAGCTTGCTTGCTCGCCTGGCCAGCATTTATGGCGCCGAGTAATGCTAAAGCCTCTGGTCAGTTTGCTGCCTTTCAACGTGAGGATGGTAAGTATCAATGGGCTATCAATGGTAAGCCATTATATTTCTACGCCAATGATACGAAAGTTGGTGACAAAGATGGCGATAATAAACTTGGTGTTTGGCATATCGTTAAAACCAAGTAGTGTTTAATATTAAATGAGTGTGATGAGACTAAATCTCAGTTTTCATAAGTAAGAAAGCAGCCATAATAATGGCTGCTTTCTTTAATTCATTGCGGTTAAAAGTCAAGAGACCTACTTTTGATAAACCCAACCTATTAAGTATCCGCTAATGACTCAGTTTGTGTGTTTACCAATGCTGTTTCTTTAGTAGGCGATTTTCTGTATAAAGGAAAAAAGTTAGAGTTCAAATCATCTTCAGTAAACCAAATACCTGCTACTAACTCTGTGTACTTTTCTGAATTGACGACAAGCCTATAGGTTTTAAAGATTAATTCTTGCGAGCTAAAGCCTTTTTTATACTCATACAAGGAATCCAAATTGGCGCCTACACCGCCACCAAGGTGTAGTGTCTTAAAGTTGTTTTCTCTACCCCAATTACGCGCTACATGAGTGATGAGTTTAGAGGGTTGCAAATGTATATAGGCATTGAGTGTGCCGCCAAGATGGAATTGCATAATCCCCGATTCTTTACAGATTGTATAGATAGATGAGCCTATGGCTTTGCCATCTTGATAAGCGGTTATGAGCAATATTCTATCTTGCAAGTTCTCGAGTAAATTGAAAAAGTAATCATCATCAAAAAAGTAATATTGATCAGCCTTTACATGAGCCATGGTTTCTTTATAAATGTTAGAAAAAACTACCGCGCTTTCTTTCGTTAAGCGCTCTATTTTTGTGACGACATTCATTTTTAATGCTTTTTTAATACCTCTACGATGTCGGTTTTGTGTCTCACTCCAGTGTTCTTCTTCAGACTTTCTTAAGTCAGACATTAAAGTCAATCCATGAGTCAATGCTTTGCCAACGGTAGGAATCCATGCTTTATTAATGACTGGATGCAATCTCATAAATAAAGACACACAGCCTTTTTCAAAGAGAAACCCCCTAACTTCCTCTAAAACAATGTCCAAGTCGGCATCAGTCAATGATTTATCCATTAAGGGTCCGCCATAACCATAAGTAGAGGTGGCGTCCCAATGCTCTGCATCAACTTCTCGTATGATGATAGGTAAGAAAACCTTTTTATTTTTATAAGTAGCAACCACACCTTGGGGAGTACCTTGATCTACGATAGCTGATGCAGCAATCCAACCAGATAGGTGATATATGTCAAAGTGATAGTCAGCTATGTCTTTATCCCAACTCTTATTTATATCAGAAAACTCTACCTTTACTGTATCCATCTTTCTGCTCCCTTAGCGCCATGTAATATATTCGTAAATCCGTATATATGAATATAACAACAAAGGTTAAGTTTCACAAGTAGGTGAAAGGTATTTATGTAATTTATTGAATATATGACGTCAAGAATGTTTTTTATGTCATGAAAGGGCAGTCATTATCGCGATAGTCTGTGACATACAGTGTGAACGCCTTAGCTTAATCCTGTATGGTAAAACCAACAGTCAGTTTGACTCGTTTCAGTATAGCGAAAGTTGTTTTAGTAGACTTGAGATGGATGTATGCCAAGTAGCATGATTGTTGCACCCACAATTGCTTTACGTGCTGCTTGCATCAAACAGCAAAAACCGTTAAAATCGCGGTTTGATTTTCCCGCTGGGGAAAGGCTAAGTGAGCATAAGCATGGTGTTGGGTGCTGGAATAAGCCAGTGATGCAGCTGCCATCCTTATAAATGTCCTTAGTGCCTCAGTTACGTATGTTATTTTTGGCTTGCTACATCGTTTGAGATGCTGTGCAAAAGTGCCATACATACATCGGACATAGAGAGTTTATTATGCGTAAAGATATCCATCCTGATTACCAAGAAGTTTTGTTCCATGACACCAACGCTGACGTGTTTTTCTTAACTCGTTCAACGGCTAAGACTAAAGCTACTCGTGAATACGAAGGTAAAGAATACCCATACTACCCACTTGATATCTCAAGTGCGTCGCATCCATTCTATACTGGCGAGCAGCGTAAAACTTCTACTGAAGGCCGTGTTGCTAGCTTCAACAAACGCTTTGGTGCATTCGGTGGCCGTAACAAAAAAGCCGCTGATTCTGCTGAGTAATTTACGCTTATTGCGTAATATTATTTTGCTAAGCAAAAAAAACCGCTGATTATTCAGCGGTTTTTTTTGTTTCTAAAGTGAACTAATTAATGGCTTTTATAAATAAGCTTAGGTCTTTGAGTTGGCAACAAGCTGAGCAATGAGCGCTGCCAATTGCTGTGCCCAAAAACCATAGGTGATGCTGCTTGGATGAAAACCATCGCTGGCAAACATAGCGGCACTGTCTATAGGGTTGCCCTTACTATGTGTTTCTGCCATCGTCGAAAAGTCTGCTGCCATATAGTGTACGCCATGATGTGTTTGACATACTTCCTGCAATACTTCGTCAAGCGCTGTGGCTTTAGCACCGATAAAACCATTAAGTGGCGCAGGTAGTGCTGGCATCTGTGCCATCGGTGGTAGGCTTGAAAATATAAGCTTGCGCGCGCCGAATTTACGTTGAGCGATAGCGATTATCTGCTCGATTTGTTGTCGCCATTTGGTGGTTGAGACGTTAGATGTGGTGTCGTTGACGCCGACACTCATTACCATAACATCTACTTCTTCATTCGGCGTTGGTAATACGTATAAACGACGCAAGATATCAAAGCTGGTATGACCTGTTGTCGCCTGCAATGACCAAACGAGCTCATCAAACTGGCTATGAATAACCTGCTGTTGCTGCAGGGCAGGTATCAGCTTGCCGGCCAGGGCCTCTTGTTGTGTTAGGGCGCCGACGCCTGCTGCTGCTGAGTCACCAACGATCATTAGATGCAGTGATTGCTTGTATGTATTTGCTGCCGTATCAGTAGATGACTGCAGTTGCACCCGACCGAACCTCTCACCTTCTGGTTCGGGGAGGCGTACTGTATCACGCTTCACTTTGAGGCCTTGATACAAATAAATAGGTGCAAGAAGCAGGTCTTTTTTGGATAAATTAAGAGAGGCTACCATCCTGCACGCTCCCGAATAGTGGTGAGATTGTCTTCAATTAATAGTTTGCCATCGACATAAACATCACGCAATAGATTGTCTACATCAGCGGATAAGCTTTCAGCCTTAATGGTTTTTGGTTGTCCATTAGCGTTTTTAACCAATGCTAAGCGACCTTTTTTTGAGCGCTTAGAGCGGCTGGTCACAGGGTCTTTGTAGATATCTTTCCATGTCCCATTTATAGAGATAGCACTGGCTTTCATTGCCCAACTCATGGTGTCACGATTGACTTGCTGTAATAGCCCGCCACCCATACCGAAGGTGACATTGTCTGCGCTAAATCCTGCTTTTAGTATCACATCAATAATCTTACTCAAGCTCTGCGGACTGATGCCATCGCCTTGAATGACACGCACATAATCTGGCAAGACCTTATAGCCTTTACTATTAGTGGTTGTGCCAAACTTCACTGCTAAGCGCTCTAATGCCTCACGAACCACTTTAGCAGGGTCGCCGCTGTCAGGTCTGATGACCAAGGTGCCCCCCATATTTTTGACATCGTCTTTTAGGCTGCCACCCCAAATATTATCAATGGCATTCCACAAATCATAGCTGTCAGACACCACTGAAAAGCTTTTGTCTGTGCCACCGAACTGCTCAATCATATTGGCAAAGGCCTCTGTCTCACCATCGCGGCCCCAGGCGGTCATGGTGCTGTGCTCAGCTGCAGGGATAGAAAATGCAGGCATGTCTTTATCCATTTGATACCAACGACTGGCAGCGACCAATGCCGTTATCGAATCAGTACCTGCAAAATTCACCAAGTGCGCTAAGCTACCGAGCGCGACGGATTCTTGGCTAGAAGCACCGCGCGAGCCAAAATCATGCAGTCGAAAAGTGAGCGAATCGATATTGTCCGCTGACTTCTCTAAGGCTTTACGAATGATGCCTTTGCAATAATGAGAGACGCTAGCGACGGTGGATGGATACCAAATAGCGCGTAGTAGGGCGGTCTCGATATAACTTGGCAGCCAATAAAACTCAGGGTCGGTATTGATAACCTGACAGACGACATTCGAGACGGGTACGATACTGCCTTCAGGAATGGCCTCGATTCGTAACGGCATATAACCGCCGTGTTTATCGACCAAACGCTCCCAACCGGCACGGTTAAAAGTCAAGCCATGCGCTTGAATGACCATTTCGGCTTCGTCGATATCTTGATGAGTGATGGGAGTGCTTAAGTATTCCTTGATAAAAGCTTGCAAGCCAAAGAACACCACATCGTAGTCGCCTTTGCGCGCTTCTACATAACTGGACAGATACTCACTACCGCTTGGGTACTGCACCCAATGTGAGGTTTTATAGCTGTCGCTATTTAAGATTAAATTGTTCAAATTGCTGGTGTACATCACAGAACTCCTCTGCGTTGAGATGCCGCAGCTGCTTTTTTTAATGACAGTTGCGGTGGTGGTGAGCCATTACCGTCTATCGGTGCCGGCAGAAACAAGTAAGTAGAAAAAATAAGTCAGAATGCAAACTAAAAACGATAAGCAGTCATTATGAATAAGTGCACAGAATCAAACTTATAAAACCATACTTGGTCAATAAATTATATAAACTGTCGTGGATTTATAGCGTGAAAATCATGCACCGAAGCGTCAATTATCAATCACGCTATAAGCCAACCATTTTCGTGATAATCGCATAATGGTCTTCGAACATCATGGTGGCATCAAGCTCAGCAAGTGGTAACCAAAAAGCTTTGGCTGCATCGTCTCCACCTTTTACTTTTGGCAAACCTTTAGGGTCATTTTTTAGCTGAAAATAAAATGCTTGAGTAATTGTGCGACCACGCGCTGAACGATAAGGATCGTCAAAGGTATGCTGACTGTGACAAGAACCGCGCAATACTGGCTCAGGAACTTTCAGACGAGTCTCCTCACGCAGCTCACGGATGCAAGCATCAAAAAGCGTCTCTTTGGGATTCAAAAAGCCTCCAGGCAATGCCCATAGACCACGCCCTGGCATGCTACGGCGCTCCACTAGCAAGATATGTCCCGATTGTACAATCAGTGCATCAGCAGTCATGAAAGTAGGCGGATAGGGCGCAGATTCCCACTGTCTTTTATATTTATCGATGAAATCCGCTTCTTCATGCAGCTGTTGATACGCTTCTGTCTTTTTAAATTCGTTTAATACCTTGCGCGTTGACTCAGGTGTGCGCTCAGGCGTTGGAGTAGCGCCCATCAGATAGCTATCACGGATAGGAGTGGCTGATAAGTTATGATAGTTGGGCACTGAGACCGAGTCCCAATTGGGGAATAGCGATAGATAGTATGATGAGCTGTCTTTAGAGTGGCCAATCAAACCAATATTACCCTGCAAATCACCGGTGACAGACTTCACGCCTGCTTGCACATATTGTAGCCAACGGGTGTCATTGTAGAGGGCGTCATCTAGTCCAACGCAATGAATACGCGCGGCTTCCTCTGCTGAATAGGCATCCTTAATCATAGCGGCACGCTCAGCGACACTAAATGGATTGCGTAAACTACGTGGCAAATTGGCTGAGCCAATCAGCATAATGACGTCATCAGCACGTTTTAGCGCTTCATCAATGACAGCTTTGTGCCCACGGTGGAACGGTTGAAAGCGCCCAATAAATACCAGATAGCGGTAATGTTTACTATCTTGCTTATCTGAATGTTGCTCTGATAACTCACTCATAGACACCGATTTCCTACTACTGATTTTTTATAAGCTGAAAATAATTTGATGACGCCAATACTGACACAGCATAGGAGCGGCTGACAAGTGCAAAGATGTTTTATGCTACGCAATGGGGTTACTCAATCATTAAAACAATAAAAGGGGTTAGCAACTGCTAACCCCTTTTCTATGCTTAAGGCGTTAACCGCTTAGTAATAATAGGCAGCATTATTTATGGCACTTGGCGCCAGTGCCATCATGATGAACGCTAAAACAATGGTCGCGGCAATCAGCATGAAATAGCGTTTGAAAGATGTGCGCTCTTGAAGAGAAATACTCTCTTTTTGAGTAAGATAAAAGACGATATGAACAATGGGTGCGAAGAAAAAAGCAAGAACAGCATAAAGAACGTTATGACGCCCAATTACCAGCAAAGATTTTATAAAATAGTAGAGCGAAGCGAGTGATGCAATCAATAAGAAAATAATAGCAATCCAGTACATAAACATTTCCTAAAAAATTAAGGTATGACATGAGGTATTACATAAAAGTAAGCGAATCAATAAAAATTAATGAAATTAATTCTAGTTTTACGAATAAAGGATTGTACTTTTATTGAGTATTAAAGGCAATATCAAAATGCTTTAGGGCCTTCTCAGTTAAATGCCCATCTAATAAAAAACCCCTCTGGCATGGCAGAGGGGATCTAAAAGCATTATTCTTCACGACATTATGACAATTTAACATTTTCAGCGCAGAATTCCCCTACTTCTAAAGTAGAGGGATGAATGCGTCAGACTTTTGATATGGTAAAATAGCTTCATGCCAAAACAAATCCTAAAAGCTTATAAAGTCAGGCTGTACCC